>NZ_JBBOQQ010000001.1:435000-1052500 GCF_038004325.1 Aeribacillus sp. FSL K6-2848 | reverse complement strand
TTTTCCTTCATCTTTTCATTGAAGACGAATATTATCACAAAAAACTCATTTTTTATGAAGAAATAATAAAACCCTTGGTAAACAAGGGTTTTTTAAATGGAGCATAGGGGGCTCGAACCCCTGACCTTCGCGCTGCCAGCACGACGCTCTCCCAACTGAGCTAATGCCCCGTTTTTCATTTGTCACAGACAATATTATAGCGTGATGATTTTTCCAATACAAGTATAAATTTATACAAATGACGAAATTTCATAAGAGGTTTTTCTCCTGTAAAAAAGTTGATGCGGTAACGCTCTTTTCAAAGATATATCAGAATTTACATGGACCAATTACTTATCAAAATCATACGATGGTTACAGAGGGGGGAACGATAAATGATTGCAATTCAAAATAGGCCTATTACAGCTAATGAATTAAAAGAATTTTTTTCAGATGCAAAAGATCGGGAAATTATTGATTGGATGGCAAACAGCCACAAAGTTTATCGCTATGAATCCTTAAATGAATTAAAGTTTGAAATTTTATTCAGGAGAAAAACGATCGAAGCTTCGCTCGACCTTTTAAAAAGCAAAGCGCAATTTGCGACATTTGAAAATTCATACTGTCATGATCGCTTCTGGCAGCTGAGCAGTAAAGGGGCGTTTTTGTTAAAAAAAGATGTGACTCCGGCAAAAGGAATAGAGGACATTTTTATAAATGGAAATAAATATGCATTTGAATGTGCAACAGCTATAGTCATTGTGTTCTATAAAGCTGCTCTTGATTCAATAGGAGAAAAAGCTTTTAATTATTTATTTGCAGATCTTGTTTTATATGACTGGCATTACGACAAAGACCTCGGAGTCCGAACGACCGTTACGACTGATTTTGTCCCAGGAGACTGCGTTTATTTCAACAACCCGGATTTTAACCCGGAAACACCACAGTGGCGGGGGGTAAATGCGATTCATCTCGGCAATAATCTGTATTACGGTCACGGAATCGGAATTCGTGATGCAAAAGGCGTCATCGAAACGTTAAATCGATATCGAAAAAGACAAGCGGTTGAATCGGCTTATTTAAAAGATCAAGTTACAAGACCGAATTACAAGTACCTATCAACTTATCAAAACTATATTCGTGAAAATAAAAATAAACGAATTTCGGCTAGAATCGGGCAAACTTTTTATACATTTTAACTAAAACCTATCCTTTTAAAATTTTTGCATAATATGTCCGTTTTCTAGGTCCGTCAAACTCGCAAAAATAAATGCCTTGCCATGTCCCAAGCAGCAAATTTCCTTCCAAGATGATAACGTGCTGGGATGCTCCGACAGTACTTGCTTTCATATGAGCAGCAGTATTCCCTTCAAAATGCCGGTCAAGCGGATTCTCCCATGGGTACAGCTCATCGAAACGGCGAATCATATCCCGCTTTACGTCAGGATCAGCATTTTCATTGATCGTAATGCCTGCTGTCGTGTGCGGACAGTATACCACAACTATCCCTTCTGAAACGGCTGATTCATGTACAAACTGTTGAATTGACATTGTAATGTCAATCATTTCATCACGCCGGCTCGTCTGTAATATAAATTTTTTTAACATGATAAACACCGCCTCTTAGCCTTGCGCTTTTTCTAAAATGACAAGGGGCCTATTATACGAATAAGCCCCTTGTCCAACTTTTATTCTTCTTGAGATTGGAAGAAAATCATCACGAATTTCAGAAGTTCAAATAGAGATATTAAAGCTGCCGCAACATACGTTAAAGCCGCTGCATTTAATACTTTATTGACTCCGTGCTCTTCTTCGTTTCGGATAAAGCCGTCGCTTACTAAAATAGCTTTTGCTCTAGAGCTCGCATTAAACTCAACAGGCAATGTGATCAACTGAAATGCAACTGCAGCGGAGAAAAAGATAATCCCAAGCCCTAACAAGTTTAAGCTTTGTAATAAAAACCCGGCAATAAGCAAAATCGGAGCAATTCCCGATGTAAGATTGACAACTGGAAACATTTTATGTCTTAACACAAGAGCACCATACCGTTCTTTATGTTGAATTGCGTGTCCGCACTCATGCGCCGCGACGGAGACGGCCGCAATCGAATTTCCGTAATAAACCGGCTCTGATAACCGCACAACCCGATGAATTGGATCGTAGTGGTCTGTCAGCTGCCCGTGAACAGGCTCGACTGGAACGTCATAAAGTCCGTTTTGATCCAAAATTCTCCGCGCAACTTCTGCCCCTGTTAAATGACTCGAAGCGATCACATCGGAATACTTAGCAAAATTCCCTTTCACACGGAATTGCGCCCAAATAGATATTCCGAAGGCAATGAACACCAGAATGTCCATCGGATGAAAAAGCATTTTGAAAAACCTCCCGTTCTATTTTTTATAGTTAACAATAATATAACAATTTTTGAAGGAATTTGTACAGAATTTTGTATCAACGTAAAAGAACTGACACATGTCTTTACTATTCTACGATGACATGAACCATTTCATTCAGCTTTACTGTAAAATCACCCCATAATTATGAATTCAGCTGTCCAACATATTCATACGCATTTGTATACGAAAAGTTTCATTTTCAAAAAAGAATTTGCACATACTAATACAGGGGTGTTGAGATGAAACTTAATAATGAAGAGAAAAAACAACTGAGTACCGCAATTGATAACATGAACGATGCGTTAGATGTATTTATCGAGCTGTACAATGAATCAGAAGAAGATGTAAGCATTATAGAATTTGAAGATCAAACCATCAAGGCGATTAAACGCGCGGTCGATGCATACGGAAAAGAGGCCGTTTCCAAAAAAATCAATACAATTATTACAGAAATTTTCTCTTTTCTTGCCGAAACGAAAGGAAGTAAATCATGAAATCGACAAAGCTTTGGATTCAATATTTAAGGTGGCCGGTTTTTATCCGAATGTCTGTTATTGTGTTAATGATTTTAATTTTGTTTGGCACGATGATTTCTTACATAGAACCGAAGGAGTTTCCTACACCTTTTGAAGGCATATGGTGGGCTCTTGTAACAATGTCTACAACCGGTTATGGCGATTTCGTTCCAAAAACTTTTTTGGGACGTACATTCGGAATGATACTAATTTTGACCGGAGTAGCATTTTTTACATCCTATTTTACGAATTTATCAGCTGCTGCTGTAAAAAGGCAAAATGCCTATATTGACGGGGAAATTCCTTTCAAAGGGAAAAACCATTTTTTATTAATTGGCTGGAATGAAAAAACAAAGGAGATTATTGAAACACTGCGTATTATAAAATTTTACTGCCCTATTGTTCTTATCGACCAAACATTATCTGAGGCACCTTATATTGATGAAAACATACACTTTATTAAAGGAAATCCTGCCGATGATCAAATTTTAAATAAAGCAAACATTAAAGAGGCAAAAGCTGTCTTCATAACAGCTGATCAACATAGAAACGAATTGGAAGCCGACATGCTCACGATTTTAGTATTAATTACGGTAAAAGCGTCAAATCCGTCCGTGTACACCATTTGCGAAATGATGACAAAAACACAAACATTGAATGCCAAACGGGCGGGAGCTGATGAGATTATTCAATCTTTCCAGGTGGTTGGTCAAGTCTTTTTAAATAGCTTCTTATTTCAGAATGGATTTTCGAATGTTATATTAGAGCTCGGGAAAGCATACGGCGCCCGCTTAACAATTGAATCTCCAACAGACCAGGACATCGGGAAAAATTTTCAGCAATTACATAATGACCTGTTTTCCAATGGCATCATTCTTTTTGGCATCAAAAGAGGGGAAGAGATTTTTCTAAACCCTCCCCACAATTTTACAGTCGTTCAACACGATTGTTTAATAGCTTTAAAAAACTAATTTAATCTTCTTTCAAGCTCTTGAATTAGTGTCTCTCCTAATTGAACATAAGGCTCTAAAACATCGGCATCTTTTTCCGCCGGTTCGGAAAACTGATTAAAGGAGGCTTGGAAGTTTCCAATTGCCGCATGATCGTCAAGTCCCTCTTTATATTTGTGGGTTAAAATAAAAGGCCGGCCGAGTCTTACCGTTGCATTATGTGCATCCAATTGCCCGTCGACAGCACGAAACGGTATTCTTAAAAAGTGGTATCCGTCGTCATCATCCATCAGATAATCAAAATAACCGTGATCATAATCCCAATTCCCTCCAATTGTGTATCCTAACTGTTTTAATTCCAGTTCTAAATCGTATAAAGGATATTGTTTTCCTTCCAAAGATGAAGAAATTTCAATCATTACTTAAACACCTTCCTGCTCATTTTTTATTATGTTTACCCAATGGTGAAAAAGTAGTCATGAAAGATGCTCTTCAAGCTTTATGGAAAATGGCGATTTTTGCATTCGGCAAATATTCGAGCGAATTTTTCGTTTGATGGAAAGTCATTATTTTAAGTTAAAAAATTGGTTTATTATTTCGAATTTTGCTCTAACTATGCGGATCCCTCTTCCCAATAATATTCTCCACGCTCTTACAGCGGACAGATAAAAGTTAAAGGGCTTCTGTTAATGGAAGGGATATAACGTGACAGTCAAAAATATTGCGATGAAGAGCAAATTGTGTATTTATTTTTCTAAATAAAGGAATAAAAGAGCAACATTGCATTCCAATTGTCGGAAGCGGGCAGCAGATAGACAAAAATAAAACGGGGCTGTCCGATAAGTCCCTAAAATGAAGCAAGTGGAGAAAAACAATTCGTTTCTCTCCACTTGCTTTTATATTTTTTCGATTTTTATCTGAAAGTAGCTGGCGGATGCCGGCTACTTTCAGTATGTTGTGGGCTAATGCCACAATCCCAAACTCAACATGTACCTTGTCGAGGCCCCGCAAAGAAAATCTGCGGAACGACCGATTGCCCTTGATGTGACCGAACACACTTTCTGCCTCGACTTTGCGTCGAGCGTAGATGGCGGCTTTCTCTTCACATTCAAGGGCTGTTTTGGCCTTTGCTTTCATTTCTTCGAAGATGGGATTCCAGTGAACTTGACGATTTCCCTTCGCTTTTGTGCATTTCGCTTTCAATGGGCAATCGGTACAATCTTCACATTCGTATATTTTGAAGCTTTGTTCATAGCCAGATGGATTCTTTTTGTTTTGGTATTTTTTAAACGTTACTCTCCTTCCATTCGGGCAAATAAAACAATCTTCCTCTTCACAATAGGTCCAGTTTTTGGCATTTTTAATGTCTTTTTTGTATGTACGTGTTTGTTCTTTTACATAGCTCCCATAAGGAATTAGAAACTCAAAACGGGGCTCTTTCTCATCACCAACTGCATATACATAGTTTTCTTCACTACCATAGCCTGCATCCGCAATGACCGTTTTGGGCATCGGTAATGAACTGGAGGCTAGCTTCTCCATATGTGGGATAAAGCAACGTGTATCGGTCGGTCGTTGATGAATGGTATAAAACAAGATAAACTGATTCTCTGTCCCCATTTGCACGTTGTATCCGGGCTTGAGCTGACCGTTTTTCATATGGTCTTCTTTCATGCGCATGAAGGTTGCGTCTTTGTCTGTTTTCGAGTAGCTGTTACGGTCACCGAACATTTCCTTTTGTTCCTTGTATCTTGCCATTCGGGGCAGGAAATCTTCACGAATTTGTTTCACCGATTTCTTTAATTGACTGCGTTTTTTTCGCTTCTCTTTCCGAATGGATGTATCGGTCTCCTTTTCGATTTCTTCCGTTAGCGTTTCAACTTTTTCTTCTATTTCTTTTGCGATTTCCTCCATGTTTTGTTCGGTGATCTCTGTATGTTGATCGCTTTCCTTTTGCCCTGTTCCGGCTTCTAATTGGGTTAATTCATGAATGTGCTTTAGTGTTTCTTGGATTTTTTCTTTTAATTTCTCTTCTAATTTCAAAGTGGATTTTTTCCACACAAAAGAATACTTATTGGCATTGGCTTCGATCTTAGTGCCATCCAAAAAGTAGTTTTCCATCGTGATGTAATGTTCTTTTATCAATTTGAGAATCATGACTTCAAAGAGCTCATCCATGAAAGCTTTCATCCGTTCCCCTCGGAACTCATTAATGGTGCGAAAATCTGGTTGTTGCATCGCTGAAAGCCACATGGCAGGAATATTTTCTTTAACGAGTTTTTCGATTCCTCGGCAGGAATAAACCTTTTGAGAATAAGCATACAGAATGATTTTCAGCATCATTTTGGGATGATAGGAACTTCTGCCGCCGCCTTTATAATGAGAAAACAATTGTTTATCTGGTATCGCCTCCACCATTTCGTCCACGACACGTGCCACGTGATGTTCGGGTATAAGAGATTCAATATCATAAATCATTTGAACTTGACGGTTGTCATATGGTTTGAAAGTAGGGGCTAAATTTCTTTTGGCAGGAGTTTTTTCTTCTTTTCCATCTAGAGGAAGTGTCATTTGTGTGTTATAATTTTCACGAGTAATCATTTGATTGCTCATAAAAAATCGTCCTTTCTGTAATGTTGTGTGGTAACTTCATTTTACTAGAAAGGACGATTTTTTTGTGCATTTTTTTTAAAAAGTGAAAAAATGAGGGGCTCCAAAAAGTCAGTTACCCTGACTTTTTGGACAGCCCCGCTGTTTAATCAAATTCTGTCTGCTTGGCAAAGGAAAATTCAGCAATTGCCGTTCTTTTTTACATGATTCCCTTTTATTTCAAGCGTTTTTCAAGCTCAGCTTTTTTCTCTTCAAAGCCTGGTTTGCCTAAAAGAGCGAACATGTTGATTTTGTATGCTTCTACGCCTGGCTGGTCAAACGGGTTAACGCCAAGTAAATAACCGCTCATTGCACAAGCTTTTTCAAAGAAATAAACGAGATATCCGAATGTATAAGCGTTTAATTCAGGAATGGAAACAATGAGGTTCGGTACGCCCCCGTCAGTATGAGCTAAGAGAGTCCCTTCAAATGCTTTTTTATTGACAAAATCAACAGATTTTCCGGCTAAATAATTTAATCCGTCCAGGTTGCTTTCATCTTCTTCAATCGTTATGTCATGCCGTACCTTCTCTACATGTAAGATCGTTTCAAATATGTCCCGGCGCCCTTCTTGCACATATTGTCCTAACGAATGCAGATCTGTCGAAAAGTTGGCTGAAGCAGGGAAAATACCTTTCAAATCTTTTCCTTCACTTTCCCCGAAAAGCTGCTTCCACCATTCCGCAAAATATTGAAGAGCCGGCTCATAATTGATGAGCATTTCAATTGTTTTCCCTTTATTATAAAGAATATTGCGCGCAACGGCATACTGGTAAGCTGGATTCTCCATTAGCTCGGAAGAAGAAAAATCTCTTCTTGCATCTTGAGCGCCCTTCATAATCTCTTCAATATCCACTCCGCTTACCGCAATCGGAAGAAGCCCGACAGCAGTTAGAACAGAATATCGTCCGCCGACATCATCCGGGATAATAAATGATTCATATCCTTCTTCATTTGCGAGTGTTTTGAGGGCTCCGCGCGCTTTATCTGTCGTAGCATAAATACGTTTTTTCGCTTCTTCTCTTCCATATTTATCCTCTAATAATTTGCGGAAAATTCGGAACGCTATCGCTGGTTCTGTCGTTGTTCCAGATTTAGAAATGACATTAATGGAAAAATCTTTTTCTTTTATAAAATCAATAACATCTTGGATATATGTAGAACTTATATTGTTTCCGACAAAAATAATTTGCGGCGCTTTTCTTTGGCTTTTTGAAAGAGCATTAAAAAATGAATGGTTCAACATTTCAATTGCAGCTCGAGCACCTAAATAAGAACCTCCGATTCCGATGACAAGCAATACATCAGAATCCGAACGGATTTTTTCGGCACATTGTTGAATCCGTGCAAATTCCTCCTTGTCATAATCTTGCGGCAAATCGATCCAGCCTAAAAAATCACTTCCTTGACCTGATTTTTCATGCAAGGAATGATGGGCAACCTTTACAAAATCTTGATAATATGTAAATTCTTGCTCACTAAAAAAAGATAAAGCTTTAGAGTAATCAAAACGTACATGTGCCATAAACCAATTCCTCCATCTCTAAAAATTTATCTGCCATGTCTTCCACTTTATCGAAAATATTTGTCGAAATCAAGAAAACAATAAACAGAACAGGCTCATTATTCCTGCTATCAGATGTATAAATTTTTCATTTTGATACAAGTTAATAAGGAAAAATTCAACTTAAAGGAGGTAGCAACATGAGCACTTTACAGCGAATTGCACTGCTTTTTACAATAATCGGAGCCCTGAACTGGGGTCTTATCGGATTTTTTCAATTTGATCTTGTGGCAGCTATTTTTGGCGGCCAAAATGCTGCTTTATCTAGAATCATTTATGGTATAGTCGGTATTGCCGGTCTCATTAATCTTGCTCTCTTATTTAAACCTGATGCAGAATTTGCCCGTAATGAGCCTAAGACGGAAACAAGATAAAGACAACAAGCATTTCAATGAGATCAAAATTCGGAGCTTAAAAAATCGACATAATTTTCTGTAAAAAAACCTTCTATAATTTTTTTCTAAAATCGACAGAACCGAAAAGTAGGGTTCAAATAAACCGGCATAATTGCCGGTTTTTTTCATTAGCGCAGCTTGAAGGATTGCCGCTTTTCGAACTTCTATAACCGAAATGACATTCGATAAATCTTTAAAAGAATGTCCGGGCAAAGTTCGATAGCAGTCTTTGTAACACGAATAAGTATTAAAAAGCAAATTCGTGTTCTACAATAACGTTTCCGTAAAATTCCGCCATGACAGCGATGCGTATGTCTTTATTTTTTTATAATATTTTCGTGTTTTGATTGTTCAATCCATTCCTGCAGCTTTTCACGCAATGTGTTAAAGCCTCTTGACGCTTCGTTTTCTGTTTTTTGTTTAGCAATTGGTTTTGATTTTTCTTCCACTGCCTTAATGGATAAGCTGATCTTTCCCGATTCATGATCAACAGAAAGAATTTTTACATTTACTTCATCGCCGATCTTTAAGTAATCCCGGACATCTTTTACATATCCGTGGGCAATTTCCGAAATATGCACTAGACCTTGCGTTTCTTCATCCAATGCTACAAATGCACCGTACGGCTGGATTCCTGTCACTTTACCAACTAAAACAGCCCCGATAGGATATTGATTAGCCATTTAAACACTCCTAATTCATAATTTCTGCTTAAAACGAATATGCGGTGATCAATTATAACACAATGTACTCATTTGAGCAAAAATAAATAAAAAAACCTGGCCTCATATTAGGCCAGGCAATAAAAGCATTATAAAGATTGTACAAATCGTTTGATCCTTTTCATCGCTTCTTGAAGCTGCTCCATAGATGATGCGTATGAACAACGAATATATCCTTCGCCGCTTTGGCCAAAAACATTGCCGGGGACTACTGCTACTTTTTCTTCTAAAAGCAATCTCTCCGCAAATTCCTCGGAAGACAATCCGGTGCTTTTAATGCTTGGAAAAGCATAAAAGGCACCGCCCGGCATATGGCAAAATAAACCGGCTTCATTTAACGACTGAACAATGTAGTTTCTTCTTCTTTGATAGCTTTTCCGCATATATAAAACATCTTCATCATTTTCCAATGCTTCTAATGCAGCGTATTGGGCCATTGTCGGCGCGCACATGATCGAATATTGATGAACCTTCAACATTGCACGCGCAAAAACTCGGTCAGCAGCTATATACCCAAGCCGCCACCCTGTCATGGCAAAGCCTTTAGAAAAGCCGGAAATAAGAATTGTCCGTTCCTTCATACCTTCAATACTCGGCATGCTTACATATTCATCTTCATAACAGAGCTCAGCATAAATCTCATCAGCCACTACCAGCAAGTCATATCGCTTAGCAATTTGTGCAACTGCTTCCAGCTCTTTCTTCGATAAAACCGTTCCTGTCGGGTTGTTTGGCGTACAAATCATAATGGCTTTTGTCTTACTTGTAATATATTTTTCCAAAATTTCCGGATTGACTTTAAATTCTTCTTCTCCAAAGGTAGATACGCTGACAGGCTTCCCTCCCGCGAGAGTGACCAGAGGCGCATATGAAACAAAGCAAGGTTCTATTATTAATACTTCATCCCCGCTATTAATAATAGACCGGAAAGCTATATCGATCGCTTGACTCGCACCAACTGTTACAATAATTTCTTCAGCCGGATCGTACTGTAAATCAAAACGTTTGAACAAATACTCGCTGATTTTTTCGCGAAGCTCATACAATCCAGCGTTTGCTGTATAAGACGTAAATCCTTGTTCCAAGGAAAGAATGCAGGCTTCGCGTACATTCCATGGAGTGACAAAATCAGGCTCTCCTACGCCAAGTGAAATAACGCCTTCCATATTGGCAGCCAGGTCAAAAAACTTGCGGATGCCTGATGGCTTCATATTTATGACAGTTTCTGACAAATATGAATTTAACGTCTTCATTTTCATGGTGACACCACGATTCTTTTATCTTTATCTTCGTGATCAAAAATGATTCCGTCATGTTTATATTTTTTCAAAATAAAATGTGTTGTTGTAGATAAAACGGATTCAAGCGTTGACAGCTTCTCCGATACAAAACGGGCTATATCATTCATTGTTTTTCCTTCAATCACGACAGAAAGATCATAAGCGCCTGACATTAAATAAACCGATTTAACCTCGTTAAATCGATAAATGCGTTCGGCAATTTCATCAAACCCTACGCCTCTTTTTGGAGCCACCTTTACATCGATCATGGCTGTTACGCCTTCATGTCCGTCTACCTTTTTCCAATCAATGGTTGTCGCATAATTCACGATGATTTTTTTCTCTTCTAAACCTGAAATCAATTTCTTTGTCTCTTCCTCAGAAAGTCCAATCATTTTCGCAATTGTTTCAGGTGTTAATCGGCTGTCTTCCTCCAAAATTTCTAAAATTTCTGTTTCCTTTTCAGTCAATTTCATTTTTGTAAATCCCCCTAAAATGGAATCTTCAGATAATTATATCACGTTCCAGAATTTTTACATCACTATGCCAGAAAATTTTTTAAATTGATGGATAAACTAACGGTACAAAATTACTGAAAGGAGAAATAAGCATTGCTAAAGGAAATCCATCACAAGATGAAAATATTAGGAACAAATATATATTACGAATATTATCATCATCCACAACAAACAGATACGATCGTGCTGATTCATGGATTTTTATCCTCCACCTTCAGCTACAGAAAATTAATCCCTTTATTAAAAAAGCACTTTTCCATTATAGCCATTGATCTTCCCCCATTTGGGAAATCCGAAAAAGCAACGAAGTTTTTCTATTCCTATCACAACATGGCAAAAGCGGTTATAGAGCTTTTAGAACGTTTGCAAATCAAACAGGCTGTAATTGTCGGCCATTCCATGGGCGGACAAATTTCTTTATATGCAGCTAAGCAAAAACCTGATTTGTTTAAAAAAATTGTGCTCATTTGCAGCTCTGGTTATATGCAAAAGATGCCTTCCTCTCTCATATTTTGTTCATATCTCCCGTATTTTTACCTTTACGTTAAAAGACAATTTATCAGGCAAGGCGTATGGAAAAGCTTATGCAGTGTCGTGCACGACCAATCGCTCATTAACGAAGACATGATATACGGATATAGCGAACCGTTTTATGACGATAAAATTTTCAGAGCATTGACCCGAATGATTCGTGAACGTGAAGGAGATCTTTCCTCACAAGACTTAAAAACGATTGAAATTCCATGCTTATTAGTATGGGGGGAAGAAGATAAAATCGTTCCAATCGAAGTCGGATACCAGCTTCAGAAAGATTTGCCCATCTCTCGTTTTGTCTCCTTCAAACAAACAGGCCATTTAGTGCCTGAAGAGCGGCCATATCATGTTAGTAATCACATTTTTGATTTTTGTTTCGGCTAAATAGGTAAGTGTTTTTACAATAATTGGCATGACGCATTTTTTTTAATCGCCAATAGTTTTTTGGCGATTTTTTCACATTCCTTTAAAGGTATAACCTCTTCAAAAGAGAATTCGTAAATTGACTGAATCTTCCTAGCCAACTGTAAAGGGTGATCAATTGTATGAACGGCTTGAATGCAATCAACTATTTCCAGTTCGTAAGCATCATTGCCCAGTTGGAGCGGATCCCATTCACTTAACAGTTCAATCATAAATAAATTTGTCTCTTTTTGTTTCATATCGCTTCCCCCAAATTGGTACAAAATGTTTGCAATTGTATTTTAGCACATATACATTGGTATTGAGGTGAGAAGATGAGTGATTTTGATCAAGTAATAAAAAGAAAAGGAACACAATCTTACAAATGGGATTTCACAAAAGAATTGTTCGGACATGAAGATGTTTTGCCAATGTGGGTAGCTGATATGGATTTCAAATCTCCCGATGCGGTCATAGCGGCTTTGAAAGAACGAGTCGAACACGGTGTGTACGGCTATACTGGCGTCGCCTCCAAAACAAAAAAATCGGTTCAAAATTGGCTAAAAACAAGACATGGATGGGAAATTTCAGCCGATTCACTTGATTTTTGTTCAGGCGTAGTGGAAGCAATGAGCATAGCCATCCAAGCATTAACGGAAGAGGGGGATCGGATTGTGATTCAGCCCCCGGTATACAAGCCTTTTTTTGACATGGTGAAGTATAATAAACGCATTGTTGTGGAGAATGAATTAGTTTTAAAAGACGGGCGTTATTCTATCGATTTTGAAGATTTGGCGGAAAAGCTGGCAGATCCATCCGTCAAAATGCTGATTCTTTGCAACCCGCAAAACCCGAGCGGAAGAGTATGGACAAAAGAGGAGCTTGCAAAAATCGGCGAATTGTGCTTAGAAAACGGCGTGTTTGTTTTTTCAGATGAAATTCATTCAGATATTTTGCTGTTCGGCAATAAGCACACTCCTTTTGCTTCCATCAGTGAATCATTTGCTCAAAATTCCATTACAGCTATTGCGCCAAGCAAAACATTTAATCTTGCCGGCCTTCAAGCTTCGGCAGTGATCATTCCTGATAGGAAAATATTAGGTAAATTTAAACAAGTGAAAAGAAAGCAGGGGCATTTTTCTTTAAATATTTTTGGCATTACGGCAATGGAAGCAGCCTACAATAACGGACATGAATGGCTGGATTCACTTCTCCTTTACCTTGAAGAAAACGTAAAACTTGTCGAACAATATTTTGGGGAGCATTTAAAAAGTATAAACGTAATCCATCCTGATTCTACGTATTTAATTTGGCTTGATTGCCGTTCATTAAATATGACTGAACAACAATTAAAAAAACAGCTGCTTGAAAAAGGAAAATTAGCATTGGAACTGGGCAGTAAATACGGCAAGGCTGGAGAAGGTTTTGTGCGGATGAATATCGGCTGTCCGCGGCAGATGGTCCTAGATGGATTAAAGAGACTAAAAACGGCTCTTTCTTAACATTCGTTGGGAGGCATCGCCTCCCGGTTTCAGCTTCTTTTTTTCTCATTTTCTGAAAGCTTTTTCAGCAGCTCATTCGCTTTTTCTTCTTCCTTGCGGGATATTTTTTTAAAAAAAATGATCGCAACTACAGCTAAAATGATAAACGGAACCATTTGCAAAAAACCATATAAATATTCAATTTTATTTTCCGGAAAATATAGAATAAAATTTAGAAGCCATTCCATGATCATCACGACCTTTCAAATCCATTCTATCTTTTACTATAGCAAAATTTTGCTTTATCATGCCATCTGCTCTGAAAATAAAAGTGTACAATAGGTGAAAACATTACAATTGCTGGAGGGGAAAACTTTGGACATAAAAGTCGGGGATATCGTTACAGGCATTTATAAAACCGGTAAATATATCGGGGAAGTTACCGAAATTCGGGAGAATCATTATTTAGTAAGAGTAAAAGCGGTTTTAAAACATCCGATGCAAGGGGATTTGCACCAGCCGAAACAAGCTGATGTTCCGTTCTTTCATGAACGCAAAGCACTTTCCTTCAATGAACAAGCAAATATTCCAAAAAAAATGGTTCACCATTATAACGGGGAAATTCCTGATTACGAAACTTCTCTGAAAGAAGCTTCCGCTGCTTTAAAGAAGGAGCTTGAGGAAGATGGAAGCGATTGGGCATTGCGTTCTCTTGAAAACTTGAATCGATTAGAGAGAGAATATTTTAAAGCATTATGAAAAGATGGTTCCATTCCTTTAGCAATTCGAGGTTTAATCCGAGAGAATATTTTAAAGCATTATGAAAAGGCCACTACAAATTGCAGCTGGCCTTTTCATGTCGCTTGCTTTTGCCATAATTTTGTTAAATCTATTCGTTCACCAATTGTCAGCGGCTTTGGTTTCAAAAGATATTGCTTATCTTTTTCAATCAGCTTAAAAATATTAAAAGTTGTTAACGCATCGTCAAGTGCACGATGATGCTTGCCGATTCCTTTTTTGCCGTATTCCTCCACAGCTTTCCACAATCCTGTTTGATTGCGGTCGCCAAAAAATTTTTTATATTCCATTGATAAATCGATCTCCGTACCTGCTATTGGAAATGGCAGTCCATGCTCTTTGCAATTATGGCGAAGAACTTTCATGTCCATGTTGCCCCATGTCACGATCATTGTTTCTTCCCCAAAAGAAAGCTTGCGAAGAAGATGAACCAATTCGGAAAACGATAGACCGTTATCAACTTGTTCTTGGGTAATTTCCAAAAAACGCTTACATCGTTCTGTTAATTTTGGAAAAAATCTAGGTTTTACAAATGTGGAAAACGTCTCTTTAATTTTTCCCCTTTCTACCTTTACGACACCCGCTTCGATAATTTCCGGAAAAAAGCCTTCCGGATTCATTTTGTTCTCAGCCATTGTAAATTCAAAATCAATAAATAACTGCTTCTTGGCCTCCACGTTATCCTCCCCCCTTATGAATCACTGCTCCGAAAACACCGTTACTTCATTATATCATTTAACAAGAATAAATATCTTCCATTTCGGAAAATAAAAAATTTTTTATGAATTTTTTATTATAAAATAGAAGAAAGGAGTGAATATCGATGAAGCCAAAAAAAATCATTCTTTTCGACGGCATGTGCAATTTTTGCGATTCGACCGTAAATTTCATCATTTCGCACGATCCAGATGAAATTTTTATATTCGCACCGCTGCAATCAAGCAAGGGAAAGGAATTATTACAGCAATTCGGCCTTTCGACTGAATCTTTTGATTCGCTCGTATTATCGGATGGGAATCGCTATTATACAAAATCCACTGCTGCTTTACATATCGCCAAACACTTAAGCGGGCTTTTGAAAATATTTTACGGATTCATCATCATCCCGAAACCAATTCGCGATTTTTTTTATCAGATCATTGCTAAAAACCGATATAAATGGTTCGGTCAAAAAAACAAATGCATCCTTCCTAGTGAAAACATAAAAAAACGTTTTTTACAATAATCCGAGAAAATTTTAAAACTTCCTGTTCATCTCATAAATTGTTCTTCCTGTAAATAAAGAAAAAAACTGGGAAATCGCCAATTTCCTTTAAAAAACTCGATTTTACTTGTATTTTCTTAAATATTTTTGGCATTTCATTCTAAGTAATTGATGACACGAATGTATTCTCTTGGTGCAAACGTTTCTCCCTTCATATTTTTGGAAAAAGTATTGATTGGCGTCCACTCATATGATGGATGTACATACGTCTGTTTCGTTTGTTCATGCAAATACCATGAAATGCTGAATAATAAGATAAAAATTAAAATGGCTGTCATTACCTTTTTTGTCATCATACCACCTCATTTTCAAGGTGGGAAATTTCACAAAAAAATATACATTTTATGATTTTTTTGATACGATATTTGTGGTCTTATGAACTTGAAATTTAAAAAGCTATATATGCAAAAAATATTGAGAACAATAAAATACAGCTAGTCCAAAACATTGGATAAGGAGGGTTTACATGACATTTCTGCATTGGGCTATATTATTTCCATTTCTATTTGCTTTCATGGTACCATTCCTATATAAGACATTTCGGAAAATACATACTGGATGGTTTGTGCTTCCCCTTCCTATATGTTTATTCATATTTTTTCTTCAATTTTTGCCGGGAGTTAAGTATAAAGAAGGTATCGTACAAACTGTTAAATGGATTCCATCATTAGGAATTGATTTTGCTGTTTATGTGGACGGACTCAGCCTTCTGTTTGCTTTGCTCATTACCGGTATCGGCTCTCTCGTTGTTCTTTATTCGATCTACTATTTGTCGAAGGAAAAAGAACAGCTGAATGCGTTTTACGTTTATTTGTTGATGTTTATGGGGTCAATGCTTGGAGTAGTCTTAACTGATAATACTATTGTTTTATATACTTTTTGGGAAATTACCAGCTTTTCTTCTTTTCTATTAATTGGCTATTGGCATTATCGGGAAAGATCACGTTACGGGGCGCTAAAATCGATGCTTATTACTGTTTTTGGCGGACTTTCCATGCTTGGCGGATTTATCTTGCTCTACATCATGACTGGAACATTCAGCATTCGTGAAACAATTGTCCAAAGCAGCAGTATCGCCGACAATGGATTATTTATCCCAGCCCTTATTCTGCTCTTATTGGGAGCATTTACTAAATCTGCCCAATTTCCTTTTTACATTTGGCTGCCTGATGCGATGGAAGCGCCAACGCCAGTCAGTGCGTATCTCCACTCAGCAACGATGGTGAAAGCAGGCATTTATTTAGTTGCTCGATTCACACCTGTATTTGCAGGAAGTGCCGAATGGTTTTGGATCGTTTCACTTTTCGGAATTTTCACCTTATTCTGGGGATCCTTCCATGCGGTGAAACAAACAGATTTAAAAGCGATGTTAGCCTTTTCAACTGTCAGCCAGCTCGGCATGATTATGTCCCTTTTAGGTGTCGGCTCCGCCGCCCTCTTGTTTGATCATTTTGAATTTTATTCAGTTGCGATTTTAGCAGCGATTTTCCATTTGATTAACCATGCGACATTTAAAGGCAGCCTATTTATGGTTGCAGGCATTGTTGATCATGAGACAGGTACTCGAGATATTAGAAAGCTTGGCGGACTCATGTCCCTTATGCCCATTACCTTTACGATCGGTTTAATCGGCGCGTTTTCTATGGCAGGTCTTCCACCATTTAATGGATTTTTAAGCAAGGAAATGTTTTTTACCGGTATGATTCGAGTATTGAACATGGATGTATTTCAAACAGAAACATGGGGGTTTTTACTTCCAGTGCTCGCATGGATCGGCAGTGTTTTTACATTTATTTACAGCATGATGTTTGTTTTTAAAACATTTGCTGGAAAATTGCAGCTGGAAAATCTGCCTAAAAAACCCCACGAGGCGCCGATCGGAATGCTGATTCCGCCTATTGTGCTGGCATCCCTTGTTGTTATTTTTGGATTTTTTCCAAACTTGCTTGCTTACAGCTTAATCGAACCGGCAATGAAATCTGTCATGCCTAGCTTGTTGAAGGATGGAGAACATTTTCACATTCATATTTCACATTGGCACGGCTTTACTGCGGAATTTTGGATGACAGTTGGCGTAGTGATACTTGGAATATTCCTATACTTGACAGCGTCAAAATGGAAAAGAGTTTACGATCTGCAGCCGAAAAGGATGACGCTCAATCAATTATATGATCATTCTTTAAAAACGGCAGGCAAAACTTCCAACCGGCTGACAAGCTTTTATATGACTGGATTTATTCGCGACTATCTTGTCTATATTTTTGCATTTATGATCATGGCAGTTGGAGCGACAATGATCATCAAGCAATCAATCTCTTTTGCTGCTGATGATGCTGCACCTGTCGGAATTTATGAATTGATCCTGTCGATTGTTATGATAGCCGGTTCAATCACAGCTGTTTTGGCAAGATCCAGATTGACAGCCATTATTGCACTTAGCTCCGTCGGGTATTCACTCGCACTGTTTTTCGTTTTATTTAGAGCGCCGGATTTAGCTTTAACGCAGCTAGTTATTGAAACGGTATCAACTGCCTTGTTTTTGCTTGCTTTTTATTTCTTACCTGAGCTGCAGAAAAAAGATAAAACTCGAGGATTCCGCCTGGTGAATTTTATAATTTCAGCAGGCGTCGGGGGGATTGTAACGCTGCTGGCCATTTCCGCAAGCAGCGAACGCACTGGAAAAACGATCGCGGAATACTTTCTGGAAACGAGCTATAGCTTGGGCGGCGGATACAATGTCGTCAACGTTATACTAGTCGATTTCCGCGGCTTTGACACGCTGTTTGAAATAACTGTTTTGGCAATCGCAGCGCTTGCTGTCTACAGTATGATTCGCCTTCGCACAGGAGGGAAAGACGTTGAAGAAAACGGGTTTAAAAACGAATGATCTTATTTTGCAAACAATTACAAAAATCGTGCTTTTTATCGTGATCATTTTTTCGTTCCATTTATTTTTCGCTGGCCATAATGCCCCTGGAGGCGGGTTTATCGGCGGGCTCATCACATCAGGAGCAATCGTTTTATTATTGATCGCTTTTGATGTCAAAACCGTGAAAGCGATTTTGCCCATTAATTATGTTAAAGTGGCGGCGTTCGGATTATTGATTGCGATTTTATCGGGGATCGGCTCCTTTCTTTTCGGAGTTCCATTCCTTTCTCATACACATGGCCACGTTCACATCCCGGTTTTAGGCGATACGCATCTTGCGACTGCTGTCATTTTTGATCTCGGTGTATATTTTGTTGTTGTTGGCGTGACAATGACGATTATTCAAACGATTGGAGAGACGGAATAATGGAGATTGTAACTTCCATTGTTGCAGGAATTTTGTTTATGACAGCTACATATTTAATGCTTTCAAAAAGTTTATTGCGGATCATTATTGGAACAGGTCTTTTGAGTCACGGAGCTCATCTCCTCATTTTAACGATGGGGGGACTGAAAAAAGGAACTGTTCCGCTGTTAGATGAACACGCAGCTTCTTATGTAGACCCTTTGCCGCAAGCACTTATATTAACTGCAATTGTCATTAGCTTTGGAGTAACAGCCTTCTTTTTAGTGTTAGCCTACAGATCTTATCAAGAACTTGGAACAGACGATATGGATCAATTGAGGGGAAATGATCAGAAATGAATAACAATATCATTATTTTACCGATTATTATTCCTATGGTAACTGCAGTATTGCTTATTTTTTTCAATAAACAAGAAAAAGTGCAAAAATATTTAAGCGCTGTTTCTTCCGTTATAAATATCGGCATTTCCGTTTTCCTTGTTCACTATGTTCATACAAACGGAATCATTTCCCTTGAAGTCGGGGATTGGAAAGCGCCGTTTGGGATTGTTCTTGTAGCCGATATGTACGCGATTCTGCTTGTTTTAACGGCAAACATTATTGTTTTTGCCTGTTTGCTATTTTCCTACAAAATAGTAGATTATAATCGAAGCAAATTTTTCTACTATTCCGGCGTCATGTTTTTATTGACCGGAGTGTCCGGTGCTTTTCTGACAGGAGATCTTTTCAATCTGTTTGTGTTCTATGAAGTTATGCTCATGTCTTCTTATTTTTTAATTGTTCACGGAAATTCAAAGCCGCAATTAAGAGAAACTATTAAATACATTTTAGTAAATGTTATTTCATCCGCTTTATTTGTCATATCCGTTGCATTTCTATATGCTGTAACAGGTACATTAAACATGGCTGACTTGAGCCTGCGAGTCGCAGAATTAGGCTCATCCGGCATCATCGCGGCCATCTCCATCATGTATTTAATTGTATTCGGATTGAAAGGAGCCATTTTCCCGCTTTTTTTCTGGATGCCCGGCTCCTATCAGGCTCCGCCAGCAGCTGTTACGGCCCTGTTTGGTGCTCTTTTGACAAAAGTTGGCGTCTATTCGATCACAAGAGTGTTTACGCTTATATTTTTGCAGGACATTGCATTTACTCATACGTTTATCGCATGGCTGGCGGTGCTTACGATCATATTTGGCGTTATTGGCGCCATTAGCTTCTCGGATATTAAACAGATCGTGATATACAACATTTTGACAGGCGTTGGTGTCATTTTATTTGGAGTGTCCACAATGACCGAATCAGGTTTAGAGGGATCTGTTTATTACATGATCCATGATATGATTATTAAAGGGTTGCTGTTCCTTTTGGTCGGAATCGTCTTTTCGATCACTGGAACAACAAACCTTGAAAAATTCAGTGGACTAATAAAAAAATACCCAACACTTGGGTGGATGTTTTTTATCGCCGCATTAGCTTTAGCCGGCATTCCACCATTAAGCGGTTTTATCGGGAAACTGAAAATAGTCCAAGGGGGATTTGAGCAAGGTGAATTTGTATTAGCTTTCGTAGTCTTGCTTTCAAGCCTTTTAGTCCTATATTCTGTGATGAAAATATTTATTAACGGTTTTTGGGGAGAGGAAAAAATTCCGCAAGTTCGGGAAACCAGTCAAGTAAAAAGTCTTTACGTTCCAGCTGCTTTCTTACTTGCTCTCTCATTATTTTACGGGCTTGGCACAGAATTTATCTCTTCATACATCAAACAGGCAGAACAGGTTCTTCTTTCTCCTGATCTTTATATTGAAGCCGTATTAAAGGAGTAGATCACATGGCCTTTCAAATACTGTTAAATTTTATAATTGCCATTACATGGATGCTTTTGCAGGATGACTACTCATTCATCACATTTTTTATCGGATATCTTTTAGGTATTATCATTCTTTTCGCGCTGCGCCGTTTTTTTCCAAGACGATTTTATCTGTACAATATTGCCGCTGTCATAAAGCTCATATTCATCTTTTTGAAGGAGCTTGTCCTTGCAAATATTGCTGTTTTAAAAATCGTTTTGTCGCCAAAATTGAAAATGGAGCCTGGAATTTTTGCCTTTGAAACAGAATTGGAAAAAGATTGGGAAATTACGATTCTATCCAATCTCATTACTTTAACACCAGGAACATTTGTTATTGATATTTCCGATGATAATAAAACGCTTTATATCCATTCTGTGGATATAGCGAATGTCGAACAAGCAAGAAAAGATATAAAAAGCAGTTTTGAGAAAGCTATTAAGGAGGTGAGCCGTTAATGTTTGAATTTATTATTTGGATTTCTTTGGCTCTTATCGCTGCTTCCTCTCTCTTATTGATGATTCGGCTCATCAAAGGCCCATCCGTTCCAGACCGCGCCATATCATTAGATGCGATCGGCATTAACTTAGTCGGGATCACAGCGATCATGTCGATTGTTTTAGATACAAGCGCTTTTTTGGACATTATTTTATTAATTGGAATTTTAGCTTTTATCGGCACGGTATCGATTGCTAAATTCTTGGAGAAAGGAGAAATTATCGAAAATGATCGAAACAATCAGTAAGTTTGTGATCGGATATCTCATTCTCCAAGGAGCCTTTTTCAGCCTAATTTCCGCCATTGGTGTGTTGAGGCTACCAGATGTATATACGAGAAACCATGCGGCTTCCAAAAGCGCGACATTAGGTGTGCTCTCTATTTTACTAGGGGTGTTCTTATATTTTTGGGTGCTTGAAGACCATATGAATGGAAGAGTTTTGCTGGGAATCCTGTTTATATTTTTAACATCGCCTGTAGCAGGACATTTAATCAGCCGCGCAGCTTACCATACAAAAGTGAAACTATGGGAAAACAGCAAAATTGATGAGTTAAAAGAAAAAAAGAAAGCAAAGGATAAGGTTCATTCATGAGCCTTATCTTTTTTAGCAATCAAATTGGACGGGACTCCTTATTTAAAGAATGCCTTCTGACTTCGCAATTAATACGGCTTCTGTCCGAGAGCTGACGTGCAGCTTATTAAAAATGGAAGTCAGACTATATTCAATCGATCTTTTGCTTAAATGCAGCTTATCTGCTATTTCTTGATTTGTTAACCCTCTTTCGACTTCCATTAAAATCATTTTTTCCCTATCTGTTAAAGGCTCATTTGCTTCTTTCATAGATGGCGACTTTAATGTCTGTCGTTCAATCAATTTTTTTACGTAATCAAATGATAGAATAATCTCACCAAGCAACGCATGGCGAATGTGAGATAATATTTTCTCTTTTGACTCCGTCTTGCTGATTACTCCATGAATGCCTAAGGAAATCGCTTCTTCCATATAATCATTGACATCATATCCAGTATAAAGAAGGACTTTGCATTGGTGTTCTTGGGATGTTATTTGCTTTGCCAGTTCAATCCCGTTGACGTCACCTAAATTCATATCCATAAGAACTGCATCATATTGCAAAAAATCGATTTTCTTCATAAGTTCAGCCGTATAAGGAGGCTCCAGACAATCCACTTCAACTTCAGAATCCGTTTCCAATATCGCTTTTGTCCCTTCTCTCACAGCAGGATGATCGTCAATCACTAAAATACGAATCATGTTTTCCACCTCTTTAGACAAAATCTACAGTAAAATGACTTGGCAAAAGCCAAGTCAAGAATGTGATTAAATTTCAATTAAGACCCGAAATCCATTTCCCGGAGAAGTCT
This sequence comes from Aeribacillus sp. FSL K6-2848, assembly GCF_038004325.1. Classification (NCBI taxonomy): domain Bacteria; kingdom Bacillati; phylum Bacillota; class Bacilli; order Caryophanales; family Bacillaceae; genus Aeribacillus; species Aeribacillus sp. FSL K6-2848. Next base: position 1,030,032 of record NZ_JBBOQQ010000001.1, on the reverse strand, counting down.
CAATCTTCATTTCACCATCCAAAGCTTTTACCCTCTCTCTAATTCCGGACAATCCCATGCTTTCTGTTTTCGCATACAACAGTTCTTCATCGATGCCTACGCCATCATCTTCATAGTGCAATACAATTTTTTCTCTTATATTGACGAGCATAATTAATATTTGCTTCGCGTTCGAATGCTTGCGCGCATTTGATAAAAGCTCCTGAATGATCCGGTACAAATTAAGCTGCATGTTTATATCAAGCTGCTTGTTAAAATTCCCCGTATTAAAGCGGATTTGAAAATTACACTGTTCTTCGTATTGCGCTACCAGCTTTGATACCGCCTTGACGAGTCCCAAGTCATATAAAATTTGCGGACGCAGCTCTTGACACGTTTCCCTCGTCATATGAATGATATCAAGAATGTTTTGATTCATGCTCTGAATTTTTTCGATCGTAGCAGCAGGATATTGTCCAGATTCCTCCAGAACCAATTCGCATTGCCTTTTTAACGAAATCAAATCTTGCAGCACAGAATCATGCAAATCTTTCGCCAAATTGGAGCGCTGCTTTTCTTCAATTGTAAACAGCAGTTTTTTGAGCCATGCAGGATTGCTGTTTCCCTCTTCCGCTTTTTCAAGCCTTTCCATCAATTCTTCTATTTTCAAAAAGTTTTCTACAGTTACATTCGTATAAAAAGCAAGGGAATTCAGCCAAGAAATTTCATCACGAGTCAGTTTAGGCGTTTTAATGACAGAAAGGCAAATAATAACATATTTCCTTCTATTCGTTTCACCGACAGTTAACACAAACCCTTTATCAAATTCTACAATTTTCCCTATTTCTGTTACAGCATTTAAAATATCTTTTTCGTATGGGGCAATTTCTAAAAGACCGCCATCCCCATCATCATCAACCATTTCGATCCGTCCACCCTCATGAACAACAAGGCAGTATGCACGGCTGACCTTCAAAACCTCTAAAATGGTCGATTTTAACTCAGCCATCATCTGTTTTAAACTGCCTGCTTTCCGGATCCTTGACGTATACTTCAAAATGCTGTCCTGATAATTATATTTTTCCGAAAACCGCTTAAACCGGAAGCGGAAGTCAACAATTTCTTTAAAATAAAAAACAAATATCATTAACTCAGCTTTCGCAGTCCAAAATCTTGTTTAAATGCTTGATGTAAATGGTTTTGGGAAGTACAAAATTATCATTTGACATTTTTTAAAACATAAAGAAAGACACCTATTCTTTTGGTAAAATATTGGTGACGAAACCAAATCCAAAAGAAAGGTGTCACCACTATGATAACGAATAAAGACTACTTTGCGCAATTACCAAAAGAAATTAAACAAGGATTTTCCGAATTAAATATTGGATATCATTTAAGAAAAGCGAATATTACGAAACTTTCCGGGTATTCTTGTCTTACTGTTTTCAAACTGATTTTTCTTTTAGTCTTCCAATATAAGAACTGGTTTCGTGCTTTTATGAGTAAACGATCTCAGGATCTGCCCGGAAAGGATACAGTCTATCGCTTTTTAAATACACCAACCTATCATTGGAGAAAGTTTCTGCTTTCATTAAGCAGTGAAATGATCCGTCTGCTTCAACCATTAACTTCAAAAGATCGTGTCACAGCTTTTGTGATTGATGATTCTGTCTTTTCAAGAAACCGTAGTAAGTCGGTTGAACTGTTGGCTAAGGTTTTTGATCACTCTACCCATCAGTACTTGAAAGGGTTTCAAATGCTTACCCTTGGCTGGACCGATAGTTTTACTTTTATTCCCGTTGATTTTGCTCTTCTAAGTTCACCGAAAAAGGAAAATCGCCTGCAAGAAATCAATACCAATATTGATAAACGAACATCTGGCTATAAGCGTCGCCAGGAAGCTCTGAAATCAAAACCGGACGTGGCTTCAGCTTTACTTGATCACGCGCTTGAAAAAGGGATTGTAGCTGACTATGTTCTCATGGATTCCTGGTTTACACAAGCGCCTTTAATTGAGAAGATTACGAACAAAGGGTTATTTGTCATTGGCTTGGTGAAGCAATTAAAGCAGCGATACGTTTACAATGGTGAACGTTTCACACTGAATCAACTTTACAAATTGGCAAAACCTCACATGGGTAAAAAAGACATTCTCGGATCCGTTTATGCTACTTTAGACAATGGAATTCCAGTAAAAATTCTATTTGTACGAAACCGTAATAAACGGAGCGAATGGCTTGCCATTCTCAGCACAGATACAACATTAGAAAATGAAGAGATCATTCGTATTTACGGCATGCGTTGGGACATTGAAGTCTTCTTCAAATGCAATAAATCCCTTTTAAATTTAGAGAAAGAATTCCAGGGACGTTCCTACGACATGTTAATTAGCCATACAACCATTGTTTTTACACGATATATTCTCATTGCTTGGCAAATGCGAAAAGAGGAGGATCCTAAGACGATTGGCAACCTTTTTTACATCCTTTGCGAAGATGTAAAAGACATAGATTTTATTACTGCCCTTCAATCACTTATTGACCTTTTCCAAACTTTGGCGGAAGCCGAGGTTTCTTTGAACATGGACATCTTTAAAAATCAAATGAATAAATGGTTGGCCACTATACCTAATTATATCAAGCAATGCTTAAATATTTCTGTGTGCGAAAGTTGAGTCATTAATATATATATAATAATTGAAAGTTGAATAGGGTAAATTTTGGGATTATGTTCTTTTAGCAGTATGATAAAAGCCACTAAAAAGATAGTCGGCAAAATGGAAAGGAGAGCATAATATTTGACTCTGCCTAGAATAAACTCAATATCATATATCTTTGATGATAGAAACTGATACACAAGGGAAAAAGGTACTAATAACAAAAATGACGCTAAAAGGGCAGGCGAAAAAATTGCTTGTTCCAAAAACAAATAAGGGATGACATATAGAACAATAAACGGTGAAAAAGCAATAACGTTTGTAACGATTAGTACTTTGACAGGGTATTCAATTTCAGAAAATTTAACTTTTCTTAAACCAACAATTTTGGTAACAAAGCTTATAAAAAAGACAACTAAAAAAGAAAATAAACTAAAGAATTTTGTGAATAAACTTAAATGATTATAAAAATCTTCAATGATTCTCGCAACTATATTGAGGAAAACGATAAAATACCCTGCATATATCAGTTTTTTGTTGAACAATACGTTTCCAAATTCAAGAAAATAATAATATAAAAAATGTAAATAAATGACTGGAACACTAATAAAAAATAAGAGCACTAAGTATTGTGAAACATGATCACCACGTGCCGAAGCACTGCCGCTTAAATAAGCTAAAGAAATAAACAATAAAAAAATGTTTAAAAAATATGGAGAAATACTATTTATTTTTTCATTTGATTTATATATAAAATAGCTGCAAAACAAACAAAGAAAATAAATAATTAATGGAATAATGAGCATGTACAAGGAATGTTCAGAAAAAATTAAATTTTCTACTTTTAATACTTTAATTCCATCTTGAGATTTAATCTTTAAAATACTGTCTTGTTGAAGTTGAATATTTATACCTTGAATTCTTTCTCCATTAAGTTCTAATAATATATCCCCCTTTTTCATCCCCGCTTTGCTCGCCCAAGCAGCAGGATCTAAATCAACGATTTCAACTTGACCTTTCTCATTTAATTTAAGATTAGCTCCAATATATGGAGCTTTAAAAAATAGATATAATGAATGAGAAACAATGAAAACGCTAATGATGACTAATAATTTATAAAATCTATCCATTATTTTAAACTTTTCAATCAACACTACCCACCGCTTAACGTTTTAAAATTATGATAACCAATAGCTGTAATTTGCAGAAAGCGTATCTACAAACCCATCAATTATACCCAATAATTCTTCCAATTCAACTCCAATCAAACTAGCTTGTCCATTCACGACTTTCTCCAAAACATCAGGGTTTTCGATTAAGAAATTTACGATTTCTTGCATATTGATCTCTCCTTTTTTATTTTTTGATTAAATTTGTTAATAGTTCATCCAATTTCTCAGCAGGCAGCGGAAGTTTTTTTATATAAGTTTCAGCCTTCTTAAGCGCGATGTGTTTCATCACATTTAAATATTGGGTGACTCCCGCTTCCAACAGCTTTTCTTTAAAAGCTACAATGCTTCCAAAGTATTCGTCGAAGTCTTTTCCGCTGTGCACATATTGTAAAATATCCACGCTTGTTTGATTAAATTTCCTTTGCAAATAAAGTAATGCCAGTGACGGCTTCAAAAACTTCCTGTCCTGTTTATGCGGAGTAAACAATCCTTTATAATCATTCTCAATCTGGCCGGCAATCCCTACTTGGTGCCCGTATTCCTTAACTTCCTCGTATCTTTTCCCGCATGCAAACATGACACCCGCTTCAGCTGCAAGAGCTGTAAGGGAACCTGATTTCCATCTCATCATTTGCAAACATTCTTTTTCTGTCTTCACGGCATTTGCCAAATCAATATGCTGGCCTTTCATAGCCTGCAAAGCATAATCAAGAAACAGACCAAGGATCTCAGAACGATAAGGTGATGACAGCGAATGGATATGCGATAAACTTAACGTATAAAGAAAGGATGAGCTGTTAATCGCTTCCCCTCTATCAATATCCATCCACGGTTCTGTAAAGTTGTCCAGATCCTCCAAATCATCAAACATATCAAAAGCTAGGACGAGTAATTCAACAGCTGCCATAAGCTTGTACAATTCTTCTTCATCATTTTCGCTGTTGAATACGTTCGCATGCAAATAACAAAGCTCTGCAAAAGGAAATGTTTGTTTAGATTCGATAAAACGATGCAAAAGATTCCGCAAATAAAGCCAGTCTACAGACCTTTCGACCGCATCCTTCATAAACATTGCCACTTGAACTTTGTTTAATAATAACTCACTTTTTAATGCCATCCCCTCCTTTTGATCTGATTTATATTCAGCTTGAAATCTATGGATGTTTTACAATTATTATACTATAAATTATATATATTATCATAAAAAAGGCGACCAAATTTGGTCGTCGCCTCATTATACAATTTTCGTATATTGATATTTATCGTATTTGTCAATGCTCTTATTGATATTATCAAGCGCCTTTTTCGTTTCGTCTAACTCCCTTTCAAGCATTAAGAAGATCTTGTTGATTTTTTCGATTTCTTGATGATTCAAAGTATCACACTCCCTTGAAAAGATCCTTTTTTCGATCTTTCATATTTATTTTATAGAATTTTCGATCATTTTTCACCGAAAAACTAATTTGAAGTTTTATGCGTGATACCGAAAAACACGCAATGTGATTGTATGTGTCTTTTTGCGATGTATGGCAAACTTGTTATAAAGATTGCATGATCATGATTTTTATAACAGAAGGACTCCTTCTTTCCCCCATTTGTTAAATTCATATAAAAAAGAAGGAAAATTTTGATAAAAGAGGGTTGAATGAACGAAAGAACATTGATAGAATATTTTCTAAATCCCGAGAAGATATGACAAATAAGGGTGAACATAGTGGAAAAAAAAGAATATGTTATACATATTAAATTGGACAATTTATTGAAACAAAAAAGAATGACCAAACGAGAACTTGCCCGTCAAGCTGATATTCGCCATACGCTTGTATGGGAAATGTGCCACAACAAAACGAAGCGCCTTCCTCTAGATAAGCTTGCAAAAATTTGCTCCGTATTACAAGTCGACATACATGATGTCATAGAATTAGTAGAGAGAAAAGAAAGCAATCTAATGTAACCTCCGTCTGACAGCAGAGGTTACATGTTTCTCAAATCCTCTTGAAAATTTACATTTCCTGTATCCATTGAGTAATTTTCGAAGAAAGTGAAATGGCAATGTTCTCATTCGATCTTTTTGCAATAGAATTTTGTAAATGTTCTCTTGTTTTGTCATTGATTTCTTCATATTTAATGATCTTGGACCATTCAAGCTGCGGTACAGCAACTAATATATACTCCTCTTTTTTGTTTTCATAAATATAGACGTTTCTGATCTCTTCATCGTTATGTATTATATTTGCCTTTCGTACTTTCATTGTTTCACTCCTTTTTTCCCTCTATATAAAAAAATACCTGAGTTGAAAGAAAAATCAATCTCAGGTTTTGCAAAATATTTTACCTATTCCCTATTATCGGTTGATCAAAGAAACTTTTCGAATGTTCATTCGTTTTGCTACGAACGTCAAATGTTTTTACATAGTCTCCAACATTTAAAGCTCCTGAACCAAGCGCAGATTTTAAACTCGCCTTAGGAGAAATAGAAAAGCTGTCACCCACTTTTATGATTCCTGAGTCGACTTCATTAATCTCAATTGGACCTACAAAAGAAGGCAAACGAAACCACCACTTCCATTGTTTGTTTATAGTATTGTATGATCAAACGCCTAAATTGTTCGCTTATACAATGGATTTTAACTGAGAATAGTACTTTTCAACTTTTTTATCTAGAGTCCTAATTTTCTTTAAAGCCAGCTTTTCGTCAATTTGACGGTAATGATGCATTCCGCCTGGTTCTTCATCCAATTCATCAGCAAGCCGAACTATACGCTGAAGAGGATTTTGCTTTAAATTACCATCAGGCAAATACGAATCCGTATGAAGGAGAATAGCTAAAGCAATTTGCTTGGCTGCTTCAGGCTTTTCCCCAAGCCTTATCAGCAGTTTATGCGCCCTGTTCGCTCCTTTTATTGCATGAATATCATTTTTTCGATATTTTTCATAATCCCATTTACCGTCCGTGTACCATTCATAATGGCCAATATCATGCAACAGCGCCGCCTTTGTCGCAAGATCGGGATTTACATTGAATGCTATCGCAAGACGAAAAGCGTGATCAGCCGTTTTAATCGCGTGAGCGATGCCAGATCGTTTTAAATATTTTTGTGTAATTGGATGAGTGAAGACTTCCATTAAAGTGACCCTTTTCACAGCTCATCCCTCCTAAATATTTCTGTATAAGATACCATATGTTCGAAATTTTCGCAACGGAAGTGGATTTTATAAATTTATGCAAATATACTGGCGGTTTCGCTGAAAGCTGCAGACAAACATACACCGATTTGCATATGATATAAAAACAAAAAAATTCAATGAATGATTGCCAGCAGGAAAAGAAACAATAAAATGGACAGGTACATGAAAATTCCGACTCATTGTTGGTACATATGGAATATTAAAACGAAATTATACTATACAGGAGGGATTGCAATGATAATTGGTGTACCGCGGGAAATTAAAAATAACGAAAATCGTGTAGCCATTACACCAGCTGGAGTTGTTTCATTAGTCAAGGCAGGTCACCGTGTACTCGTAGAAGAAAGTGCAGGTCTTGGAAGCGGAATTCATGATGAAGAATATATTCAAGCAGGCGCCGAAATTCTTCATGATACAAGCAAGGTTTGGGAAGCAGATATGGTGTTGAAGGTCAAGGAGCCGCTTCAAGAAGAATATAAATATTTCCGTGATGGTCTTATTCTGTTTACTTACCTGCACCTTGCAGCTAATCCTGAGCTGACAAAAGAGTTGAAGGAATCCGGTGTGATTGCGGTCGCTTACGAAACAGTTTCTGACGGTCATTCGTTACCCCTGTTAACACCGATGAGCGAAGTGGCCGGTCGTATGGCAACACTGGTTGGAACGCAATTTTTACAAAAACCGTACGGCGGAAAAGGTATTCTATTATCCGGTGTTCCAGGCGTTGAACGCGGCAAGGTCGTCATCATCGGCGGCGGGGTAGTCGGTACAAATGCTGCAAAAATGGCTATCGGTTTAGGAGCTCATGTAACGATCCTTGACGTAAGTCCTAAGCGTCTTCGGGAATTAGATGATCTTTTTGGCAACGACATTCAAACGCTCATGTCTAACTCCTATAATATTTTCGAAGCAGTAAAAGAAGCGGATCTAGTCATCGGTGCTGTCTTAATCCCCGGTGCAAAAGCGCCAAAGCTTGTGACTGAAGAAATGGTAAAATCGATGAAACCTGGATCAGTCATCGTTGATGTTGCCATTGACCAAGGCGGGATTTTTGAAACGAGCGATCATGTCACCACTCATGACAATCCGACATATGTAAAGCACGGGGTCCTTCATTACGCAGTTGCGAATATGCCGGGAGCAGTTCCGAGAACATCTACGTTCGCCCTTACTAATTCGACCATTCCATATGCATTGCAAATAGCCAACAAAGGGTTAGTAGAAGTAATCGCCAAAAACGAAGCGATCAAATTAGGTGTCAACGTTGCCAACAAAGAAATAACGTATGAGGCAGTCGCCCGCGACCTTGGGTACAATTATGTTCCTGTAGAAAAAGTTTTTGAAAAAGAGTTCGCAAATATGAATTCTGCCACATAATACACATATATATTTTCGACTTACCTTAAAAGAAGGAAAACAGTTCTTGCCGAATCTATTATCAAAAATGCAAAAAAAGCCTTCGCTCTCTTTTGAAAAGCAATAAAAAATGCGCACTTATAAACGTGTTAAGTACTGGGCTAATCGTTCACAATAAAGACCAAATCAGGATAAATGTGCAGCAATTTGTTAAGTCAGAATGTGCCGACACATTATCCTAATTTGGTGTTGCTTCCGACAACATACATGTCAGAAAGAAATCAATCCACGATTTTCAAGCATACTGAATGGGTCATCTTTTTTACAAAATAGATTCCGTCTCTCTCCTATATTGAATTGCGGCTCCTGCCGAAAAACTGAAACAGCAATAACATTTCTGACATAAAGCCAAATCTGCAATAGTTCAACCTAATGATGGATGACTCCATCATGATTTAATCGGCACGAATTTTTCCACAAAGGCCGCCAATGTTCGAGTCATCACACCAGTTGCTCCTTCAGGTCCTAGAGGGCCTTTCTTAGAAGTAGTGGATGTCCCGGCAATGTCTAAATGAACCCATGGCGTATCTTCAGCAAATTCTGCTAAAAAAGCACCGCCCATTATCGCATGTCCTTCCCGGCCAGGGGAATTATTCAAATCCGCCATTTTACTGTTTTTTACCCGCTCGCGGTCATCTTCAAAAATTGGCAATCTCCATATTCTTTCATTACATTCAACAGATGCTTTCCAAAGCTGATCATACAGTTTTTCATTGTTCGTCATCGCACCTGTTGTGTGCTTTCCGAGAGCAACAATAACTCCACCGGTTAAAGTGGCAACATCGATAATGTATTTCGCTCCATGCTGCTTTGCATAAGTGATGCCATCTGCAAGGGCTAAACGCCCTTCAGCATCTGTATTTAAAATTTCAATTGTTTTCCCGCTTAATGACACGATGACATCATCCGGTTTCATCGCTCCGCTGCCAATCATGTTGTCAGTAGCCGGAATAACGGCTACAACATTTTGTTTCGGTTTTATTTCACCGATAATTTCCATCGCTCCTAAAACGGCTGCTGCTCCTGCCATATCAGTCTTCATGTTTACTAACCCATCTCTAGGTTTTAACGAGTAGCCCCCAGTATCGTAAGTAATTCCCTTGCCGACTAAACCAATCGCATCGTCCCAAATCTTTTTTCCTTGGTATTTCAACACAATCATTTTAGGGGGTTCACTGGAGCCTTTATTTACCGCCAATATCCCCCCCATACCCATTTCCTCCATATCCTTTTTTTCAAGGATTTCGATCTCAAAAGAATATTTTTTGGCCAGTTCGATGGAATAATTCGCGAGTTCTGTCGCAGTTAATAAATTTGAAGGCATGTTCACAAGAGTTCTTGCCGAATTTGTTCCTCTTCCATAAACATAACCGGCAGTTAAGGCTGCGTTTATTTTCGCTTTATCTGCATCTGTCAAAACATGAACAGCTTCAATGCTTGATTCGCTGCTGTTTGATCGTTGTTTATAGTTTTTTATTTTGTATGTAGAAAGGGCAAACGCTTCCGCTAGTGCATGAGCTGCATCTATCTCTTCCACATCTCCTCCAATAAAGGTAGAAAGCTGTACGCTTACGATTTTCTTCTGATCTTGTTGAACAGCTTGAAACGCATGCCCAAAAGCTTCCATTGCCTTTTGGAACGTGAATTCTTTTTCTTTCCCAAGCCCGACAAAATAAATTCGTTTTACGTTTTCGGCATCAAATGTATATAGTTTTGCGACACTGTTTTTCGCAGAAGAAATTTCACCTGATTTTATAAGCTTGGTGAGTTGATTGTTCAATTTTTTATCCAGCTCCTGCAAAGCTTTTGATAAATTTCCGTTTTGCTTAAAAAGGCCAACAATTAAACTTTCCCCTTCTAAACCGTCTAGTACTTTAAACATTTTTCCACCTCCTTCAATTATTATACGAGGTCGAATAGAACTTTGCTTTATTTTCAAACCAAAAAATAAAGCCCATCCCTGTGGGATAAGCTACCGTTGTCTAAAAACTTCCATCGTTTTATTTTCGTTTAATTTTTTTAATTCCTCTTCTGTTAACGTTCCGTTTCCTTTTTTAACTAAATAAACATCCACTTTTTTCTTTCCCCACTGATTGTAAACATCTTCTACTGTTTCATAATACAAATCAAGCCGATTGCCTTTAATCGCAGCACCTTTATCTGCAACAACTCCGTAGCCATATCCGGGTACATAAAGTATCGTTCCGATCGGAAAAACGTTTAAATCTGCTGCTATAGTGGAAAAATGATCCCTTTTTACTTTAACACCTGAATAAGTAATTCCATATTCAGGGTGGCCAGGATGTTTTCCTGTCGACTCATATCCGGCTGTATATCCGGTAGCCACAACTGTTTTTTTTGGATACTTTGATAAATCAATGGATTTTTCCATCGTCTGTCCTTGATTTGCATGATTAATATTTTTTGCAACGGCTTGTTGAGAATTTTCTCTTTGATTATATTGTTTGATCACCCATTTTGTCAGTTCATCTGCTTTCACACCTGAAATGGTTTCAAAAGTTGTTAAAAACGCCCCAATAAACAACAGACTCATCATAATTCTTCTAGTCCACATTTTTATACTCTTCATTTTTTCTAATTTCACTCCTCTCACCGTCTATTTGTTTCCAAATCGCAAACAAAATATACGTTGGAGGAGCTTTTGAAAGGAGTGTATTTTTCAATACATTCCGACATGTATAAATTTTCCGATAAATTAAAAATAAAATGTAGGCACTCAAATAACATTGTTTTAACAAAAAAGCGTTTTTTTTTTACATGAGCATTTTGCATATTTTTTGACCCAAGAGCCATAAGGATTTCAAAGACATAAAAAAGGACTTCACCCCTAAAATGTAGAATTTTTGAAGTGACGAAACCACAAAAATTCAAAAGGAGGAAGTCACTTTGTATATTCTACAAGAAAGCCTATTTTCCTTTGAAGAACTGCAAAAATTAGAGTCAAAAGAGAAATTACCTATCTTTTTTAGCTCGCTTGATTTACGCCCTTATGCTAAACAGTTGAGAAGTTCTTCACCCCAAGGGGCTGACGGTCATTCCAGAGAAGGGATTCTAAGGGCTCTCATCGCTGCCCCACTCGAAGGCATCGACACCTTTACCGCCCTTCATCATCGATTGGATAAAGACCTTCGTTTCCGTTATCAATGCGGTTTATCGATTGATCGCCCCGCACCGTCTATCTCCACTCTCAGCCGGGTTTTTGCGGCACTTACCAAAAAAAAGCTGGCTGAAAAGATCTTCCTTGACTTGGTACAGTTAGCTCAGGAGGAAGGAATAATTGACGGCAGCCACCAGGCCATCGACAGTGCCGCCATTGATGCCTATGAAAAGAAACAGCCCAAAAAGCGTAGTGAACAAACGGGTAATGCCAATTGGGGCGCAAAATATGATTCCTTCGGCAATAAAATTACCTGGTTTGGCTATAAGATGCATCTTTCAGTCGATACCGCAAGCGAACTGCCAATAGCCATAAAAGTAACCCCTGCCCATGTGAACGATGGAGAAGTCGCACCAGAATTAATAGAGCAAGTGGCAGAGCGTACCAAATCCAAAATTGAATTTCTGATCATGGATGGCGGATATGACCAACTAAAAAACTATGAATCAGCCAAAAACATTGGAGCGCAAGCCATTATCCCGCTCAATTTGCGCAACGAAAAAGAGCCTCCTGAAGGGATTTCTTCCAATGGAACTCCGCGTTGTTCCATGGGTTATGAAATGACTTATTGGGGAGCTGATAAGGACCAGCTCAAGTTCAGATGTCCTCACGCAACCGGCAAAGTGGATTGCCCATTAGGAATGGCAGCCTGTTCATCTTCCAACTATGGAATGGTGGTAAAAGTCGACATCAAAAAGGATGTGCGCCGATATTCCAATCCGCACCGTGATACAAAACGTTGGAAAGAGCTTTACAACGAGAGGACAAGTGTAGAACGCTGTAATTCAAGAATGAAAAGCTACCTTACGGCGAACTCCCTACATGTATGGGGAATTGAAAAAGTAAAGACCCATATTTACCTGAACGCTATTGTATTACTTGTTTCAGCGCTAGCGATGGCAAAGGAAAATAAAGGGAAGAAAGCCGCTTAAAAAAATTCAATGTGAAAAATTCTGTAGGTATGCCCGAAAACAAGATTATTGTAATATTTTGTAAAATAACATGCTGGTAGCTATTTGTCGAGTGCTTTATTTTTTATACTTTTATCCAAAAAATCTAATTTTGCAAAATGCTCACATAAAAAAAAGCCTTCCGATTATACGGAAAAGCTTAAAACATTTGATATCCTCTTGCTCGAAGCATTCGAATGACAATCCCTGATAGAATCGCACCTACCATCCCGCTTCCTAAAATGAGAATGTCTGCTACGGCAAGAGAGGCGATTTTTTCACCCAACAGAGAAAATGAGCGGCTAGGTGATTTGAAATAATCAAAAAAATTCACTTCATCAATTAAAAAAATACATACTAACGGATAAAGTATCGCCATTATCCATGACATTCTTAAAAGCATATTTAATAAAAAACCGATTCCAAAAAATAAAACTAAGAACAGCAGCATGGAAATCAACAGCACCGGTATGTTCATCATCGTGTCCTCACCCTCAGAAAACTGTCGTATTATTATTAAAAGTTTTTATGTGGTTTAAATAAGGAAAAAACTTGACCAGCCTTTGTTAATTTGCCAGATCTTCTTACATGTGCCAAATCTTTAAAGCAGCAAATCGATAAATTGTTACCTTAATTATTAACCTATTTATTCCAATATATCAAGTACAAGATTTCATTTAATGGCATAAATCAGCAAAGCAAGTTTGACATGCACACAAAAAGCTTCTCAGTAGGCTCTCCAACCTTTGAGCAGTTCAAAATTTATACAAAAAAACTGGAAGTTTCCCCAAATGTTTTAAAGTGACAAAAATTACCTATAAGAAAGATTGTCCTAATGTACAGTGCTTTGTCTGTTTTTTACTCATGTGAGATGCTTTTGTGCTTGTACCATAAAAGGAGGGATTTGGCTTCAACATTTAAGAGAGAACTTTCATTCCTTCAAGCACAAAAAAGACGGTGTAAACAAACAAAAGAAGCACAAGAACTTGAGAATAAAACGAAGAACTTTGAAGGAAATATCGGGTATAGCTGTCCGACAGACCAAATACATCAGGCTACTATATAATTGCAGATCAGCATGGCGATTTTATGCTGAATCGAACCCTCTAATCGCAATCAGCATAGCGAGCTCTTTAATTTAATTTGTTTAAAAGCTTATTACTACGAAAATTCAATAAATACAGAGCGGCTCCTTCTCCAAAACATTTTACTTTCCTGCTTTAAAAGAAATTACAAAAGCTGTTCATGTTTATAAAACATTATTTTAAAAGAGCAAAAGCCCTTAAGCCTTTGCTCTTTTCTTCAGCTTAAAAAAATTTGAATTTTCCTTTTTTCAACACGAGACCTGCTCCGCCAACCATATATAGCGCGCGGTTATCAATCATTTTCTTCATGAAGGATGCTTTTGTACCGACCATTTTTTTGCCTAACGCAATACCTACTGCATCATCTTCTCCTAGAGAAGCAACAGTTCCTTTAATATCTGGCTTAAATGGTTCGAGTTCTTTTTTACCGCGAATTAATGCAGCTAAATTTCTCGCACAAACTTCTCCCTGCTGCATTGCAATTTGCGCTGTCGGCGGATATGGACGATTGATTTCCTCATTAATAATTAATGAACAGTCTCCAATAATAAACACATCATCATGTCCTGGTGCGCGCAAGTCTTTCTCTACTTTTACGCGGCCCCGCATTGCCTCAAAACCAGATTCTTCAATTACACTGTTTCCGCGCACACCAGCCGCCCAAATAACAGTGCCTGCTTTTATTTCTTCCGTTTGATCGTCTTTCCCAACAATAATTCCTTGTTCAGTACATTCTTTTATCGCTGTGCCGATTCTAAACTCAACACCTTTGCGCTGCAGTTGATTGACTGCGTACTCCACAAGTTCAGGATCGAAACCTGGAAGTGCTGTCGGTGCTGCTTCCACACAAATAATACGGACTTTTTTAGGGTCAATATCATACTCTCGGCAAAGCTCAGGAACACGGTTGGCAAGTTCGCCTAAAAACTCAATTCCAGTGAATCCTGCACCTCCGACTACAATGGTTAGACGTGTATCATCTTTTTCTTCTTCTGTATTGTATGTAGCAAATTGATATTCAATATGCTCTCTAATTTGTCTAGCAGAATTAATGTTGGAAATTGTGAAAGCGTATTCTTTTAACCCTTGGATTCCAAACGTTTCCGGATGAGCCCCAAGAGCGACTACTAAGTAATCATAGTTAAGCTCGCCATTTTCAAGAATGACTTTTTTCTCATCTGTTTTAATTAATTTTACAGAATCTTGCACAAAGTTTACTTTGTTTGTATCAATTACATCTTTAATTGGATAGCGGCATCGGTCATGATGAAGGGTGCCTGCAGATGCTTCATGCAGCCATGTTGTTTCATAATGATAATCATGCTTATTGACAAGTGTAATATCAGCCTCGTTCACACTCACCATTTTTTGTAGACGTGTTACGGTCATTAATCCTCCATAACCGGCACCTAAAATAACAACTTTAGGATTTCTCACAAGACACACCAACCTTTTCCGTAATTTTTAAAGCGGTCAATTCTAGACTCACTTTTCACATAATTTGTGAAAATATTCACGTTATTGGACAAAAAATTATAAGGGCAAAATTGTCAATAAAATTTAACATCTTTTTACCTATAGTCATGATATCCGTTTGTGTCCAACTTTTCAAGTTTATTTTTAAGCTAAATGATCAACTTTATAAATCTTTAAATGACAGAATTTTTGTATTTTTACAATCTTTTTTTTATGATATGATTAATAAAGATTAACAAGAGGGGGAATCGTCTGTGAAAGAGGACAGCAAAGTCTACGATATAACGATTATTGGCGGGGGACCTGTCGGGATGTTCACAGCTTTTTACGGAGGAATGAGGCAGGCTTCCGTTAAAATTATTGAAAGCCTTCCACAATTAGGAGGGCAATTGACAGCGCTTTATCCTGAAAAATACATATATGATGTAGCGGGGTTTCCAAAAATTAGAGCTCAAGAATTAGTCAATAATTTAAAAGAACAAATTGCCTTATTCAATCCAACCGTCTGCCTTGAACAGGAAGTTCAGGAAGTTGAAAAACAAAGTGACGGGACATTTAAGTTAACGACAAATTCAGAAATTCATTATTCAAAAACGATTATCATCACTGCCGGAAACGGCGCATTTCAACCACGTAAACTTCAGCTGGAAAATGCTGAGCAATTTGAAGGGAAAAACCTGCACTATTTTGTAGAAGATTTAAACTATTTTGCAGGCAAAAAGGTCGTCCTGTTTGGAGGCGGCGACTCAGCTGTTGACTGGGCGTTAATGCTTGAGCCTATTGCAGAAAAAGTAACGGTTGTCCATCGAAGAGATAAATTTCGCGCGCACGAGCATAGCGTAAATCAATTAAAAAATTCTAAAGCAAATATATTAACACCTTTTGTTCCTGTTGAGCTTATCGGCAAGGATCGAATTGAACAAGTCGTAGTCGAAGAAGCAAAAGGAGATCGGAAAGAGATTATTGATGTAGATGAAGTAATTGTCAATTTTGGCTTCGTTTCCTCTTTAGGCCCTATCAAAAACTGGGGGCTGGAAATTGAGAAAAATTCGATTGTTGTTAACTCAAAAATGGAAACAAATATTCCGGGAATTTATGCTGCCGGAGACATCTGTACTTATGAAGGAAAAATAAAATTAATTGCGACTGGGTTTGGCGAAGGTCCAACAGCTGTAAACAATGCCAAAGCTTATATTGACCCAAGCGCAAAAGTTCAGCCAATGCACAGCACAAGTATGTTTAATTGATGAAAAAAGATGTGGGTGTCTAATAAGTCGTTTTTTCGGCTTTTTGACACCCTCTTTAATGTTTTAGAAACGTTGATATATCAGGACTTATGATTTTTTGTTTTTCAATGGGGATCTGCCTTTCTGAACAGCCCCCTTACAGCAGGAATAATAAGCAAAAGTAAATTTTATTGGAAAGAATAAAGGCTGTCTCGTAAAAGGTCATTTTTTATGACCTTTTGAGACAGCCTTTTTGTCAAGTACTTTTCTAAAGAAACCAGACTGCATCAATCGGACAGACTATTTTTCCTTTGTTTACATCCTTCAGAAGTTTTATGAAGGACTTTTCTTATGCTCTCTTTCTGAATTAGTCTTCAAAAGTTTTATGACGGACATTCAGCACATACAATTGCTTCTTGTTGGACTTCATTGCCTCTATGAAGGACATTTACAAACTTGATTCCTTTATTTTTGTCCTTTACAGTAGCTCCAAAATCCTTCATTTTAGAAACTCATCGGACAGCCCTATCTTTTTTCAACTTTCATCGGTAATTCATATAGTCTTTCGCACAGTCTTCCATGATGAAAATCTGTGATCTGTAAATATCCTCATTTAATTCTCTATCACTTTTAATAAGTTGCATTTAGCCGTTTTTCCCATAAAAATATCCTAATAAAGCAGACTTTTTTTTTGATTCCACTTTATTAGGATATATTTTATTGTGAGTATAGAAAAAGTTAAGGAATAAAGCGATCATTATGCTTGGCTTCAGGAAAGAATCTTTTTTAGCACTCTTCCGGTGTTCCAGCGTGTGTTGCAGTTCTAAAGGAGGCGCCGCAACCGCAAGACGCAATCGCATTAGGGTTGTCTATTGTGAATCCTCCACCAAGCATCGATTGTTTATAATCAATCTTTGTTCCCTTTAATATAGGGGCGCTGTCTTTATCCACTAAAATTCGAATGCCGAATTGTTCAAATTCGTGATCATCTTCTTGTTTTTCTTGTTCAAACCCGATGCCATATGAAAGTCCAGTGCAGCCGCCGCCTTTCACACCAATACGCAAATAGGCGCCTTCTTCCTCATTTTCTCTCATCATATCTTTTATTTGAAAAGCTGCCGCTTCGGTAAGCATAACAATTTCAGACATGACCCATCCTCCTTTTCATTAATTTTTGAGTCACTTTTAGTATACCTTTTCAGAAAAAAACTCTCAAATTTCTGAACCGGCTTCATAATAATAGGTCCCCGTGCAAACCGTTTCAGCAGGTCCTTTCATCAAAATTTTCCCCTCGTCAGTCCATTTAATAAATAAATCGCCGCCGGCAAGATGGACAACTGTTTCTTTGCCTCTTGTTGTTTGCTCGTTTAATACGGATGCGACCACTGCCGCACATGCTCCGGTGCCGCAAGCTTGTGTGACACCTGAACCTCTTTCCCATACTCGAAAATGAAGCTCATGGTCATTGACGATTTCGACAAATTCTACATTTACCCCTTCTGGAAATCTTGCATCTTTTTCGACAACCGGCCCCAATGTTGTTAATGGAGCTTTCTCAATATCGTCCACAAAAAAGATGATGTGTGGATTTCCCATCGAAACCGCTGTGACTTCATATTTCGAGCCGTTAAATTCCATGATTTCACCAATAGCTGTTTCATCTCCGTTTCCGGCCATCGGTATTTCCTTTTTTAACAGCTTAGGGTGACCCATATCAATTGTGACGCATGATACTCGTCCATTTTCTTCATGGACTTCGGCTTCAACCAAGCCAGAAAGTGTTTCGATCAAAAACTTTTTCTCTTTTACTATGTTATGCTCATAAACATATTTTGCGACACAGCGCAAACCGTTTCCGCAGTTTTTTCCTTCTGAACCGTCACTGTTGAAAATTCTCATTTTCACATTCGCACGTTCAGATGGAAGAATTAATATTAGCCCATCTGAACCGATGCCGGTATGAACGTTCGCAACTTTTCGCGCAATATCTGGCAGGAGATGCTCCGGAAGCGTTTCTTCGAATCCATTTACATAAATATAACTGTTTCCTAATCCATGCATTTTTGTAAATTGAAAAGTTTCCATCTTTTCCTCCAAAACAACAAAAAATTTGTTTTTATAAGTATAAAACGTTCAAAATTTGTTGACAATAAAAATATCCCCCGTTTTCATATATAAATAAAAGCTCCTCGGGAAATATAAGAGGGGCTTTTATTTTTTATATCATCAGCCTGCCGCTTCAAACACCTTGCTCATACGTAAAAAAAAGACTCATCCGCAAAGGCAAGCGTCGTACTGAGAAACAATATTGAGATTCATACTTACATTTTATAATATGCTGTCATACCTCGAATGAAATATTTAGAGACAGGATCAAAATAAGGAGAATCAAAAGCTTGTCTCCCTTTTAATTTTATCATTCACTTTTATTTTCTATTAAAACATTGGATTTTCTTCTAAAAATTGATAAATATTTTTCACTAGCTCTTCTGCCGTTTCCCCTTCTACCGCTTCTCCGTTTACAAGGGCAAAAAGCGATTCGTAGCATTGGCCGCAATACCCTAGGCAGCTGTACTCAACTATATCTAAATTAGGATCTTTTTCTAATTGTTCTAATGCTTTTTGTGAACCGTTTGCTAAGTTGCTGACACAAAACTCTATAATTGGTTTCACGTGAATTGTCCTCCTTCTATACTCAGTAGCCTATCATAATGCTTTTTTTCTTCATTGTCAAAGCATTGAACTTCAAGGCTCATTTAACATTTTGCCATAACAATTGTGCTATTTTTCCTTAAGTATGTTGTGATTTATACATAAATTCGTTATACTTTTAGTGGCATTTGTTACGATTGTCACAGTTTTGGGGTAAACATTTGCAGGGAAAAGGGGAATCGCGATGAGAAAGTTACTGCTCCTCGGAGGCGGCTATGGCGGCATGAGAATTCTTCACAAGCTGCTTCCCAATAACTTGCCGGATGGTGTCGAAATAACATTAGTGGATAAAAACCCTTATCATTGTTTAAAAACGGAATACTATGCGCTGGCTGCGGGAACGATTTCAGATCAGCATGTGCGCGTGGCCTTTCCAGAACACCCGAAATTGAACGTTCATTACGGTGAAGTCACGGACATTGACCTTGAACAAAAGCTTGTACATTTAAAAGATCAATCTCCAATCACGTATGATGATCTTATCATCGGATTAGGATGTGAAGACAAATATCATAATGTTCCGGGTGCTGACAAATATACTTGCAGCATTCAAACAATCGATCAATCACGTGAAACGTATCAAAAGCTGAACAATTTAGGAGCAGGTGCAACAGTCTGCATAGTTGGAGCCGGATTGAGCGGCGTTGAATTGGCAAGCGAACTGCGTGAAAGCAGATCCGATTTAAAAATCAAGCTGTTTGACCGCGGAAAAGTGATCTTATCAAACTTCCCGGAACGATTAAGCAAATATGTCCAAACATGGTTTGAAGAGCACGGGGTTGAAGTAATCAACAGCGCCAATATTACAAAAGTTGAGCCAAATATGGTTTATAACCATGATGAACCGATTCCTTGTGATGTTGTCGTTTGGACCGCAGGAATTCAACCGAATTATGTCGTAAGGAAATTGAATGTTGAAAAAGACCGGCAAGGACGGGTTATTTTAACAAAATACCATCATCTTCCTCAAGATGAACATGTGTATGTTGTTGGAGACTGTGCAAGCCTTCCTTACGCACCAAGTGCTCAACTTGCCGAAGCGCAGGCTGAACAAATTGTACAAGTATTGCTCAAAAAATGGAACAACGAACCTCTTCCAGAGGAACTGCCGCCGTTCAAATTAAAAGGCGTTCTCGGTTCTCTCGGAAAAAAATCAGGTTTTGGGATGGTAGGAGATCGCGCACTCACTGGACGTGTGCCACGTCTTTTAAAATCAGGAATTCTTTGGATTTATAAATATCATAGTGGAGCATGAGAAAACCGGGCGTTCATTTGTACGTCCGGCTTCTCTTTTTCCGGAACTCTTTCACTGGAAAATATAAATCAAGAGAAATACAGTTGTCTATTATTTTGCATGCAAAAAAACGAAGCAGCGTTTTTTTTTTTTAGCGGATCTGTTCTTTTGGCTTGAAGAAATCGACAATGCACTTTTTCTTTCACAGTTCTGGATGACGAGTAAACTCTTTCTTACACAGGTTGGTAACCATGTTTTTCCATCTCTTGAAAAATCCTTTTTATCTTTGGATTTCCTTCCCCTACTACCACTCCATTTATGACAACAAGGGGATAAAAATATTCTTCCTTCACGATTTGATCGGCTATTTTCTTTTTCTCTTCATCTTCCGGAGGACAATATATATCAATGTATGTGATGTCAAATGGCTGATCTGGATATTTTCTAGTCAGTGCTGCTTCCAGCCATTCAAATGTATCTTTTGCTGAAGGCGAATTTACACAGCTTGGGCATAAGTTTTCTGCACCATAAACACAAATTTCTACCGGTTTTCTCATGTTTGTTCTCTCCTATTTAATAAAATGATGATCTCCTAGATTATCCATATTAGATTAAAAAAAAATGTGATACAATGAATTTGAAACTTACAAATAGATTTTATCGCTCATTTTGAATATAATGATGGATAAGAAAGGAGTCGATAGTATGTCAGATGTTCAAATAAAAGAACAAGTACAAGAAGTTTTAGATAAGCTGCGCCCGTTTTTGCTTCGTGACGGCGGAGACTGCGAATTAGTTGATGTTGAAGAGGGCATTGTGAAATTGCGCCTTTTAGGTGCGTGCGGGAGCTGCCCAAGTTCTACCATTACTTTGAAAGCAGGTATTGAGCGGGCTCTGCTGGAAGAAGTTCCAGGCATCGTAGAAGTAGAACAAGTATTTTAATGAAACAAACCGGCGAAAAGCCGGTTTGTTTCTTTATATCAAGCTTTCAATATGAGTAAACCAAGACTTTGTCCCTTCATAATCAATTTCTAGCTGTGTTACTTCACAATGAGGAAAAGCCTCTTTTAGTTTAGGACGCAATGAGTGTCTCATGCCTTTTGGAGCAAAACACAATATCGTTGGACCTGCACCGCTCAATACAGTCCCGTACACACCGTGCTCTTTTCCGATCTTTCGAACAGCTGACAGTTCAGGAACTAGACTTTCCCTATACGGTTGATGGAATATGTCCATTTCCATCATTTGGCCTGCCAATTCCCAATTATTATTCATGATGCTCCCAACAAGCACATTGCTGATCGCACTGGCTTTCACCGACTGCTGAAATTTAAATGTCTTCGGCAAAACGCCTCTAGAATCCTTCGTATATAAATAATATGGCGGAATAACCGCGATAATATCCACATCCAGATTATCCACTTTTACAAAATATGTGTGGTCATCTGTTAAATAGCCGACCACTAGACCGCCTACTATAGAAGCTCCGGCATTATCCGGATGTCCCTCAAACTTGCTGGCAAAATGAATTTTTTCTTCATCGCTCAAATTCAGTTTACAAACACGATCGCAAAGCTCAATCCCTGCTGCAATGGCGGCCGCGCTGCTTCCGAGTCCTCTTGTCATCGGAATATCACTTGAAATTTCCACATAACATGCAGGAAGATTAACACTATGTTTTTCTGCTAGCTTGGAAGCGACTTTATAAATTAAATTCTCTTTCCCTTCCGGTACGTTTGCTACTTCTTCACTTACCGGCTTAAATGTCCAATTTTCCGCAAATGTAACGGCTAGTGTTAAATAGCGGTTTAAAGCGAGCCCTACAGAATCAAAACCGGGGCCAAGATTGGCTGTACTTCCGGGAACTTGAATTTTTAACATGTCTCCTTCTTTCATACATGCCCATCTCCCTTGAGATGGTCCATCACAGCTTTCTTTTCATTAGGCAGCACGATCGGCTGGATGGATGACACATCGATCGCAGTATTCGGATCTTTTAATCCGTTGCCGGTCAATACTGCTACAACTGTGCTTCCTTTCGGGATTTTCCCCGAATTTACATCTTTCATCACTCCTGCAATAGATGCACTTGAAGCAGGTTCAGCAAAAACGCCTTCCGTTCTTGCAATTAATTGATAAGCATCCAAAATTTCTTCATCTGTTACCATATCGATCTTTCCGCCTGATTCATTGGCAGCATTGACAGCAAATTCCCAGCTTGCTGGGTTTCCAATTCGAATGGCAGTTGCCACTGTTTCCGGATTTTCAATCACTTGATTTTTTACAATGGCTGCGGCGCCTTCCGCTTCAAAACCGTGCATTTTTGGAAGCCCTGTTTGGTGCCGCTCATTAAACTCTTTAAATCCTTTCCAATATGCTGTAATGTTTCCAGCATTTCCAACCGGAATCGCCAAATAATCCGGAGCTTTTCCCAGCTGTTCACAAATTTCAAACGCCGCTGTTTTTTGCCCTTCAATTCGGTAAGGATTTACAGAATTGACAAGAGTAATTGGCAGCTCTTCACAAATTTCACGAACCATTTTTAAGGCATCATCGAAGTTTCCTTCAATTGCAAAAATTTCTGCGCCGTACATAACTGCTTGGGCAAGCTTTCCAAAAGCGATTTTTCCGTTCGGTATAACAACAATGGAACGCAATCCTGCACGTGCCGCATATGCGGAAGCAGCTGCAGACGTATTTCCAGTTGAAGCGCACATTATAGTTGTGCTTCCTTCTTCCACCGCTTTTGCAACTGCCATCACCATACCGCGGTCTTTAAATGAACCGGTAGGATTCGCTCCTTCTGTTTTCACATACAGCTCAACGCCTAATTTTTCAGATAATTTTTCTAAATGAATGAGAGGAGTATTACCTTCGTTCAATGTCAGCATCGGTGTTTTGTCCGTTACTGGCAAAAATTCTTTATATTTTGCAATTAGTCCATTCCATTTCATAATAAGCCGTTCCCTTCTACTCGATACGTACTTTTAACTTCCTTAACAACTTGCAAATCTCGGAGCTCCATTAAAATTTCCTCAAAATCTTTTTTCGATGCTTTATGGGTAACGATGACAATTTCCGCTAAATCTTTATTTTTCAGAGGTAATTGGAGAATTTTCTCAAAGCTTACACCTCTGTCTGAAAAGAGGGATGTAATTTTTGAAAAAGCTCCAACTTGATCTTCTACGTGAATTCGTAAAAAGTATTGGGCAAAAATTTCTTCAGGTGCCTTCAATTGTTTCTGATATTGCGGGGCTACGGCGCTTCTTCCATTTACACCTAGACGCATGTTTTTCAATACGCCTACTAAATCCGAAACAACAGCGGTTGCAGTTGGCAAGCTTCCTGCGCCAGGACCGTAAAACATTGTTTCCCCTACTGCTTCGCCGTACACATAAACCGCATTATATTCATCTTGGACGGAAGCTAACGGATGATGATCGGGCAGCAGTGCAGGCTGTACACTAACTTCAATTTTATCACCGCTTCGATGGGCGATGCCGATTAATTTCATCGTATAGCCGAGCCGTTTACTGTAATCAATATCTTCTTGTGTAATATCCGTTATCCCTTTTACTTCCACATCTTCTAAATCTACTTCCATAGAAAATCCAAGTCTTGCCAAAATCGCCATCTTTCTCGCTGCATCCAAGCCTTCTACATCAGAAGTCGGATCAGCTTCTGCATATCCTAATCTTTGCGCTTCCTTCAGCACTTCTTCATAAGGGGTTCCGTATTTTGACATTTTCGTTAAAATAAAGTTTGTCGTTCCGTTAACAATCCCCATCATTTTTGTAATCCGGTCTGACGCCAATCCATCTACCAATGTACGCAGAATCGGGATGCCGCCTGCGACACTTGCTTCATAAAAAAGATCGCAGCCGTTATCCGTCGCTTTTTTGAGCAACTCAGTTCCGTACACTGCCATCAAATCTTTATTTGCCGTCACAACATGCTTCTTCCGATTTAATGCTTCAAGCAAATATTCCCGTGTCTGCTCAATTCCCCCCATGACCTCAATAATGACGTCAATATCCGGATCTTCTATTACCTCATGAACATTTGTCGTTAATTGGGAAGGTTCTACATGAACGTCTCTTTTTTTATTTGTATTTTGAACAAGAATTTTTTTTACTTTCACCGGGCACCCGATTAAATGAATGAGCTTATCCTGGTGGTCTTCAATGATTTTTACTACTCCGCTACCAACGGTGCCTAAACCGAGCAGTCCTACTGAGATTGATTCCAACCAATTCATCTCCCTTATGTTTATTTATAATAGACAATTGTCTGCCGTAAAAAGACATTAACTGTTTTATAAGACATTATAAATTTCAATGACTGATTTTACAAGAGAAATTTTCATCATCCGCATATGTAAACGCTTTTTGGGCGTTTAAACAACGGCTGTTTTCGGTTTCTCGCCCGTTAACACACGTTGAATATTTTCGACGCAAAGTTCGATCATTTTTATGCGGGTTTCCCGACTCGCGCTGCCGATATGCGGAAGTGCTACAACTTGTTTCAATGATAAAAGCGGATGATTGGAATCAATCGGTTCTTCTTTAAACACATCCAATCCACAACCAGCGATTTCACCAGTTTTTAGAGCATTATACAAAGCGTTTTCATCAACAGATGCTCCTCTGCCAGCATTAACAAATATTGCACTTGTTTTCATTTTTTTAAAGGCTTCCTCGTCAAACAAGTTTTTCGTTTCATTTGTTAATGGTGTTAAATTAACGACAAAATCGGCTTTCTCTAGCAATTCATCAAATGTGCAGTATTTCGCTCCAAGCTCTTTTTCCACTTCCGGTTTCTTTGAACGATTATGATACAAAATTTCCATATCAAATCCTTTTGCCCGTCTCGCAACAGCTTCTCCAATTTTCCCCATCCCAACGATCCCAATCGTTTTATGATGGATATCGCTTCCTGCCAACAAAAATGGAGACCACCCTGTCCATTTTCCTTCTTTTACATACTCCGCAGCTTCAACCAATCTTCTTGCCGCTGCCATTAACAAAGCAAAGGTTAAATCGGCAGTCGTATCTGTTAGTACATCCGGTGTATTAGTTACAGTCACGCCGTACTTTTTCGACGCTTCGAGATCGATATTGTCATACCCGACTGCTAAATTAGCAACGATTTTTAATTTTTTGGCTTTTTGAAGCAGTTCTTCATCCACCCGGTCTGACAGCATTGTAAGCAGAGCATCAGCTTTTTTTGCCTTTTCCAATAATACAGACCTCGGACATGGAGAATCCTGCTCCCACATGTCGACAACTCCGATGGAACGAAGAGGATCCAATAGGTTTTCTGGCAGTTTTCTTGTTACAAAAATATATTGGGTCACTGATTCATCTTCTCCTTCTTCTAATAAATAGCTATTGTTTTGAATTGATATGACAAAATCAATGCTTTGTTCGAAACAGCTGCAAGATTTTAGCTGCTTTCTTTTTTATGATACCACAACAAAATGCGACTGAACCTTTTATAACCATGTCAAAGCCGGCAAGACAATTTGCTTTTTCCTCAAATATATCATAGATGAAAACGAAGATAAAAATTGCTCATATTGCGAAGATGTTTGCAAAATTTTTTCCATTTGAAATTGCAGAGAATCCCTTTCTTCTTCCTCTGCAAGATAATAGTTTTCAACACATTCAAAATAATGAACAGGAAACAAAAGCCTGCTAAAAACTAACCGCCAAAAAAAAGAGGATAACGGAGACACTCGGTCGTATTCTGCCAAAAAAAGCTCATCAATTGTTTGCCTTCCTGTCAGAAAATCATACCTTAAACATTCAGCAATATCTCTTGCTCCATGATCAAAAACGAAATCAATAGGCAATGAAAATGCGTTTTCCCATGTTTCTCTCGTAAAACGTTGATGACATATGGTGCCGGAATCAACCGGCAATGGTCGATCATCAAGCTCAGTATCCGCTAAATATTGGATGGCATTTTCACCTAAGCCTAAATAATATGGAAAGGATTCAATAAATAGCTTGTCAAAGGCGTGATGAGGCTTTGAAGCAATTTGAATACTCCAAAATTGCTCCATTTGATCGATCCGCCTTGCCCATAAATTTCTCCATTGCCCAATTCGATTCGAATGAACGGGAGTAAAAGGCAGCCTTCTGCCAACTTCGTGAAAAAATGACAGCTCTTTTCCGAGAGAAGTTATATTAAGCCGCTTTGTTTGATGAGGTATTTGAAACACAGCGTAGCGCGTTCCATTATGTTCTGCCGTAAGATCCCCATTTACAGTTAATAAAAACGAAGCAGCTTTTCTCTCGTTTGTCATAAGGAGATAACGACTCATTTCATACAGTTCATAAAGCTCCTTATGGTCAATATGTGAAACAGCAGCAATAAAACCGATATTTCTTTTTGTTTTAAACCCCTGCCATTGCCCAATTGAAAAAAAGTCGAGTACATCTATTCCATAATGCTTTTTTAAAAGCTCTTTCATTCCTAATTCCCCCTATAAATCCATTTTTCAAAAAAACACCCCAATATAAATAATGAAAAAATGCCATAAACTATAACATGTAGAAAAGCTTTTGTGTATACAATATAAAAAAGATGTTGATGCTTTTTGAAAATTTAAGCAAGAATTTATTGAAATCGGCGTCACAGCCGATTTCAGCACTTTCATATACTTGTAAAAGATAGGGTGAACGACATGGATAAAATAGAGCAAACTGCAAGAAAATGGCTGAAAGATAGAGGAGTTACACCGGATGACATCGCAGAGCTCGTCTATTTTTTACAGCAGCAATATTATCCGAACTTAACAAAGGAAGACTGTTTGCAAAACGTGGAAAGAGTTCTTTCGAAAAGAGAGGTTCAAAATGCCATTTTAACTGGAATTCAATTAGATGTTCTAGCAGAAAAGGGGGGTTTACAGGAGCCTCTTCAATCGATCATCCAATCGGATGAAGGATTATATGGAATTGATGAAATTCTTGCATTTTCCATTGTGAATATTTACGGATCAATCGGGTTTACGAACTATGGCTATATCGATAAACAAAAGCCTGGTATACTTGCTCATTTAAACGATAAAAGCACAGGTAAGTGTCATACTTTTCTAGATGATATTGTCGGAGCCATTGCAGCGGCAGCTTCAAGCCGGCTCGCCCATCGATCCACTGATTCACAGTAGGGGCAGCGGAGCACCTATTGTGAAATCAGCTGGAAAAGAAAAAGGCTTCATCATAGCACATGCCATTCCGAAAGGTTATTCACTATATAAGTCGGTTGTATTTCTTTGTGTTTTAAGTGTTCTTTCGTTGTTACGCCTGTATGCACAAGAAGGGTGTCCATCCCTGATTGGATACCTGCCTTAATATCCGTCTCGTAATTATCTCCGACAAGAAGCGTTTCTTCTTTTTTCGTTTTCAGCATTTTCAGCCCTTGCTCTACAATAATTTTTTCAGGTTTTCCGATAAAAATCGGCTGAACATTTGTAGATACTGAAATGACCGATGTAATGGCGCCATTGCCTGGAAGCAGTCCTCGCTCAGTCGGCAGAGCAGTATCCCCGTTTGTTGAAATAAATGTTGCACCTGCGCGAACCGCTAAACAGGCCTTGGCAAGCTTTTCATAATTGATGTTTCGGTCAATACCCACAACGACAAAATCCGGATTTTCATCGACGAAGCGAAAACCTTTTTCCTCCAAGGCCTTTCGCAGCCCCTCTTCACCGATTACATATATAGAAGCATTTTGTTTTCTTTCCCAAATAAAGTTGGCTGTGGCAATGCTTGAAGTTAAAATTTGATGCTCTTCCGCCGGAATGCCGAGACTGATTAGTTTTTCAGCTACTTGCTTCGGGGTTTTAGAAGAATTGTTTGTCATAAATAAGTACGAAATTCCTTTTTCCTTCAGTTTTTTAACAAATTCTTCAGCTTCTTCAATTTTTTCTGTACCCCGATACATGGTGCCGTCTAAATCGATGAAATATCCTTTATATTTCTTCAATTTTTTTCACTCCTTCAATCAATCCATTACGGCTTAAAAGCTGTAACTGGTCCAAGTTCATCTTCCAAGTAGGTTCGAACACGATGGCAAAAATTTCTCAAAACTTGTAAATGGGTTGATATTGAATCATACAGTTCTTCATGCCGTATGTTTAAATAATCTTGAACGAGCATTTTTCTGTAGGAAATTAATTTCTTTAATCCTTCCGCATCCCTGCTGTCAACGACAGATTCATCTTCTAAAATGTCAATAATGTCTTCATAGCTTCCCGGGTCCCGCATAATAAAACCGTCAATAATTCCGTTTCCGATATCTAAAATCGCCTCAATCAACAATTGGGCAATCCGCTCCAACGCTTTTTTTTCAACATCAGACTCCCACTGTTGATGTCCTTCAAACATGGATACAAGATCTTCTACAAATTTTACAGTATCTTCAATCTTTTTTCTGTCCACAAAATACATATGATTTCTTTCCTTTCTTAAGGTTTTTGTATCCGTTTTTTATTTTACCATACTCGGCCATTTGAACTACCTACTACTTTACACACTTTTGAGTTTTTTAAAGCAGAGCACTAAAATCCTCTCGTTAGACGGATCGATTTTGGCAAACAGAGCTGATGTTTCTAAAATTTGGATTTCGTGATTGAGCAGGCGCAAGCTTTCCGCGGTTTGATACATCTTGCATGCCGGGTAGGATCCGCTTAGATTTTTTCAATTTAGTAAAGAAATTCCTAAACGCGCACAAAAAATTGCTTTTACAGATGACGATTTTTCATGACAAGCAGAGGAGGATTTTGAATATGACTTTCGTGCCGATTCATGATATGTTTCTCCAATTAACTTCCCATTCGATACAGAAATCATGGCTGATTGGCAGCAGATGTGCGGGCTGATAAAAAAATTGTGTTATTTTGCTTCTATTTCAACAGAAAAATCGCTATGCGAATCGAAACAGAGGTAAGTTTTCTCACAAATTTGCGATAAATCGTTGTGAATGCATCATCTTATGCTACAATGCAATTATAAGAAACGGAGGTAATGAACCATGGCCGAACGCTTTTTTTTGTATGATGAAACCGTCGAGACAAAAACAAGATTTGTTAGCTTTATGGGAGAAAATCAACGCTTTGATTTAGCCATTATTCAATCGGACCGCTATTACGGAAAATATCTTGTACTAAATTTGCAAAGCAACCGGTTTGCGATCATTGGGGAAGATGATCTTAAAGAACCGGGGTATTTAGAAGATGTTTATCAATTAAATGATGAAGACGCAAAAGAGCTTCGGGAGTTTTTATATGAGATCGTCTAATGTATAAATTACCTTCCATGAGGAACGATAATGGTAAAATCATGGACAGGTGAACAAAATGGACAAACAAAATGAATATACTGATTTTTCAGTAGTGGAAACAATGCGAAACTATATTATCCCGGAGGATATGCCGGAAGGCGCCTACGGAGCTCCGCGGGGAAAGGATGAACCTGTGGAGAATAAAAGCACACCTTGGGAAGAAGGTCAGCGTCCATATAGCAGTTTTAACTATGAATTCAAATCCTTGCATCAGAATTTGCCGAGACAATTTCCGGGCAGTCATCCTCCTCATGATGAACCTGATAAAAATGAAGAAGACCCGTATGAAATAAAGTAATCAGGACGGCTGTATGCCGTCCTGATTACTTTTTCACACCCAGATGTTTTTGCATCTGGCGTTTATTTTTTTATTTTCTTTAATACAAAATAAGCACAGCCGAAATTGCAATATTCATACAAATATTCATCTAATGAGCTGATTTTCGTATCATGTGTTGCTTTTTGGTTTTGATCATCAAAAAATCCTCTCAGCCGCAATTGGCTATATCCCCAATCGCCGACAATATAATCATATTTGTTTAAAATTTCACTGTACCTTGCTTTAAAAGCCTCTTCATTAAAACCATTTTTAAAATCTTTTATAAGCTCGTATGTTTGATTAAAAATTGTGATCATTTACAAATTCACCCTCTTCCATATGTTTATCATAAACAAATGATTTCCCTCCATCAATTGCCTGACAACAATTTTTTAAAAGCGGCAATCCTAAAATTATAAGGAGGTGCTGAAATGAAAAAAAGGCTTTTTACTCCTTTTATCATAGCTGCGCTTGCAGCCAGCGGGTGCCAATATGATCAAGAAGGAAAAGGTCTATATAATGAAAACGGGAATACGGTAAACGTGGCAGAAAGAAATGATAATTATAACAGCAATAAAGATTCAGACAGCTTTGGATATGTCCGGCATCAAAAAAGTCCAACAGCCGGAATAGAGAAAGCCACAGTAAAAACTCCTGTCATCAATCGGGAACAATTAGCAGACGTAATCGGAAGGCTTGCCGTCCAGCTTCCAAATGTTCATGATGCTGCTACGCTCGTAACAGATGAAGAAGTTCTTATAGCGTATAAAACCGATTCAAACAACAAATTTGAAACAGCTGACCAAGTGAAAAAGACAGCTGCATCCATTGTTCCGCGTTATTTTCATATTTATGTAACCGATAATCCTAATCTGTTTAAAGAAATCGAATCATACAGCACTCTTGATGGAGAGTCTCCAAATATTAACCGCAATTTAAACCAGACCATTCAGCGCATGTTAAAGTCTCCCCAAGGAAGAAAATTGAATGCTGGTGAAAATGCAAATGGCGAAGGATTCGGAGAAATGAACGAAAGTATTGATCACGACATAAAAGATCAATGAAATAAACGTTGATGCATAGGTGAATTTTTTAGAGGTTATTTACCTATTTTTATTAAAACGGGCCGTCAAGAAATTCTTGACGGCTCTGTGGCTTTAAGCTTTTGCCTGCCGCTGTTTGGCTGCCTCATTTACTTGTTCATCAGCATGATAAGACGAACGGACTAACGGACCTGCCTCGCAATGGCTGAATCCTTTTGACAAAGCAATTTCTTTTAATTCTGCAAATTCATCTGGATGGTAAAATTTTTGAACTTTTAAATGTTTTTTCGTAGGCTGCAAATATTGTCCGATTGTGATGATGTCAACATGATTTGCACGAAGGTCGTCCATCGCTTCGATAATTTCTTCTTTCGTTTCCCCAAGCCCGATCATAATGCTTGATTTTGTCGGAATATCCGGATTGATTTCTTTTGCTCTCCGCAAAAACTCCAAAGAACGTTCATAGGTTGCACGAGCGCGAACCCTTGGGGTTAAGCGCCGAACAGTTTCAATATTATGGTTTAAAATATCAGGTTTAGCATCCATTAATGTTTTTAAATTTTCGTACACTCCGCCCATGTCAGATGGAAGAACTTCTATTGTAGTAAATGGATTTTTTTTGCGCACAGCACGAACCGTTTCAGCAAAAACGGCTGCTCCGCCATCTTTCAAATCATCACGGGCAACTGCAGTGATGACAACATGCTTTAAGTTCATAATGCGGACGGAATCCGCTACACGCTCCGGCTCTTGCCAATCAAGCTCGGTTGGCAGTCCTGTTTTCACTGCACAGAAGCGGCATGCGCGTGTACAAACGCTTCCTAAAATCATAAATGTTGCCGTTCTTCTCACTGCCCAGCATTCATGAATATTGGGGCATTTCGCTTCTTCACAAACCGTATGAAGCTTTTGCTCGCGCATCAATTTTTTTAACCCTGTGTAATTCTCGTTTGTATTTAATTTTATTTTAAGCCATTCAGGTTTTCGTAAACTTTCTTCTTTTTGAGCCATTTTTCATCATCTCCAATATGTAATCATTAAAAAAATAAAGATGATACACTATAGTCAATTTAACATAATGAAAGATATTGGACAAGAAAAAGGAATTTTATATTCCTTCAATTTCCAGCCATTGAAACTTTACTTTTTTCTTACACTAAGACATGACATGATGGAAAGGAGTTTATCAATTGTGGTTCTCAGAAAAATGTTATTATTGGCTG
Organism: Aeribacillus sp. FSL K6-2848; assembly: GCF_038004325.1. Classification (NCBI taxonomy): domain Bacteria; kingdom Bacillati; phylum Bacillota; class Bacilli; order Caryophanales; family Bacillaceae; genus Aeribacillus; species Aeribacillus sp. FSL K6-2848. The sequence goes on along the minus strand of NZ_JBBOQQ010000001.1, from coordinate 997,826 downwards.
CACTTTTATCTTTATTTTCCAGCCATGCCAATGCGTCCAGTCAATTAACTGAACAACAAATAAATCATTTGCGAATGAGCCTGTATAAAAAGGTGGAAGCCATCACCCAGATTCCTTGGTATGTATTGGCTGCGTGCGACCAATACGAACGAAACGTCAGAAAAATAAAAAATGATATCCCAAAACAAAAAGGAGTTATTGGCATTTACATTCCTCCTGATAAATGGGCTGGGACAGCTAATCCGAATCTGAACGACCAAAATCCGGTTAGCATTCAGCTATTCGGGGGAATCGGAATGGATGGAAACGGCGACGGCAAAGCGCAAATGGATCATGATGAAGATGTCTTATATAGTTTTGCACATTTTTTATCAAAATATGGTAATGATATAGAAAATTTAAAAATTGGTTTATGGTCTTATTATCACCGTGATAAAACGGTCGGAATTATTTTAGGTCATATGAAATTGTTCAAACATTTCGGGCATCTGCAATTAAACGAGCATGCTTTTCCTCTTCCCGTCAGAACTGATTACAGCTACCGTGATACATGGGGAGATGCGCGCGGCTGGGGCGGCCGGAGAATTCATGAAGGCACAGATATATTTGCACATTATGGCGTACCGGTTCGTTCCACTTGCTACGGAATTGTCGAAATGAAAGGCTGGAATCGCTATGGGGGTTGGAGAATCGGTATTCGGGACATTCAGAATACGTACCATTATTTTGCACATTTAAACGGCTTTGCCAAAGACATTCACGTTGGACAAATCGTAAAACCGGGGCAAATCATCGGTTCTGTCGGAAGCAGCGGCTACGGCCCTCCAGGAACATCTGGCAAATTCCCGCCGCACTTGCATTACGGGATGTATAAAGACAACGGTAAAACCGAGTGGTCTTTTGACCCTTATCCGCATTTAAAACTATGGGAACGGCTTGAATGGCAAAAAGAAAAAAAATAAAGAGCCCGCACCAACTCAGGAACGGGCTCTTTATGAATCAATTTTATGTTTTTTACTCGACTGAATGGCAATTACTTGCGACTTTATCGCTGATCAAATGATAGAAAATACTTTTTCATGTCTGTTGAAAAAAAATCCATTAAGGAATACATCTTATTTAAATTCATAGATGGTACGTTTTGGAAACTTCTTTCATCTGTACACTATAGATGAGCAATAATCATTCTTTTATAAAAAGATAATGGTTGTTTTTTATTTTTCTACCATTTTCAATAGTGCTTCTTTGCCTGTCATCCCTGCTTTAATGCCAATTGCCTCCGCTTCTGTTGTGACTGATTCCAATGGGGCTTCAAGAAGCTGCTCAATTGTCCTCACTCCGACAGCGCGGCCGGCAATAATTTTTCTCTCTTTTAATTTTTCATTCAATAAGGCTACATCAAGCGCACCGCACATAATATAACCTTTTTCGGCTGTAACAGCCATGAAATTCGTTTTTGGCAGCTGAATGGTAATGGCGGTAAATTGATGATCACCAATTTTAACCGGCGATACAGATACCATAAAATACCCTCCTTCCCTACTTCACTTTATGAAAGGAAAGGAGATGTTGACAAAAATTTATTGATGGATTTGCAGGAACTGTTTCGATAATTTCCAAGCAAGTACATCTCTTAGCAATTCAGGCATGAAGTATATTTTATTCTTTACACGGCTTAATTGCGGATATAATGGACCTAATGTAAACATATCAATAGTTGCCACTGCATACACATGATTTTGATCAAGATGTTTTCCATTTACAAAGATCTTTTTCACATGTTCCTTGCCATCTTCCAACGTTTCCATGACCGTTTCAATGCCGTCAAAAACCATACGCCCCATTACTTTGCCTCTGAAGCCTAATCCTTTAAGCTTCAATTGCTCCATTTCTTTTGTCCGTGCTTGTAAAATAACTTCTTTTAATTGATCGCCTTGAACCATGATTTTACAAGGATTAATCGGATGAGGACAAATCCGGTGCAAATCGCCTTTTGTGACGAGTCCTTTCGGAAGCGATTCAAGCAATACTCCGGCATTCACCATGGAAACTTCCCCATCGCACCATTCTTTTAAAGCGGAAGCCAACAGCTTTGCAAATGGTGAATCTGAAAACCAATCAATCCGTAATTCTTCTTTTAATTCCACAACAACTTCGTTAAGTTTTTGAGCACTTTCAACTTTTTTTTGATCAAGCCACTTTATGGTAAAAACATCTTCTTTTTCAATCGTTTTCGTTTCAATAATCTCCGCTTTTTTATTTACCAGCTTCTTTTGAGCAGAGTCGATCTTAAGTTCAATATGTCCAAGCCACTGTCCAAACTTTCCTGCTCCCGCCAAAAGCGTATTGCCTACAAGCTTTCCACGATCAAGCACATGATGTGTATGGGCTCCTAATATAACATCGATATCAGGAAATTGTTGAGCAATCCATTCATCATCGGATATTCCAAGGTGTGATAAAAGAATGATAACATCTGCTTTGCCCCGGATTTCCTCCAATGTTTCTTTTATATTTGCCATCGGTTCTGTTATCATCCACCCTAACTGACGGTAAAATTGCTCAAAGCAAACCGTTACGCCTAAAATACCGATTCGGACTCCATTTTGTAAATGTTTAATCACATAAGGCTTTGCCCATTTTGGTCTAGTACCGTCTAAGTAAAATAAATTAGACACAATGACCGGGAATTGTGCATGATTATACAGCCGATCCAATGCTTCAAAAGGAAGAGTAATTCCTTCATTATTTCCAATCGTTATTGCATCTGGAGTTAAATGATTCAGCAGCTCAACATTTGCGACTCCCCCGGTCGCTTCAGTAATTGGGTGAAAGCGATCGACGTGATCGCCGATATCGAATAAAAAAACAGTTTCGTTTTTACTTTTATGAATATGTTTTTTTGTTTTTAGATAATGAACGATTTTCGGCCAATTTTCAAAATGACTGTGCAGATCATTCGTATGATATATATGAACCGTCTCAATCAAAGTCGCTCTCTCCTTCAGTGGGATACTTTTCAAAACACTCAAATAAATCAAGCTGCCTTGGCGCTAAATCATGATATGTAATTCCTAACTTTTTCATCAGTTCTTTTCCATTGTCCGCCGCGTCTCCGCCCGAGTTGTTGTTGAAAATGAGATAGAGATCTTTAGTTTGCTTTTTCAGCATTTTTATGTGTCCTTTCCATTCATCAAGCTCTTGTTCATTATATCTATATAAATATCGTACTTCACGCCAATTCCCTTCTTTTGGCCTCAGCCATCCATGAACATTTCGTCCATGAAATCTTACCAAGGTCTTTTCTCTATTCGTGCAATATAATACGGTCGGAACTGAATTTTCCCCTGCCTGCGGCTCATCACAAATGGTGTGAATCCACCCTTCCTTCTCCATGAATTGAAGCGTTTTTTCATAATATGTAGGAAGGAACCAGGAGCGGTGGCGAAATTCTAGTGCACAAGGGGCATCCTTCATTTGCTCTTTGCACCATCGCAAGAAATCAACATTTTCTCTTTTGCAGTGAAACCAAGGGGGAAATTGAAAAAGAACCATTGCCAATTTATTCGCTTCTTGAAAGGGCTGAATCATTTTATAAAAAGCAGCGAACATTTCTGAGCGGCTTTCGAAAGATCCTAAGCCTGTTTCGTGTCCAGTCATTCCTTTATACGCCTTTACAATGAATTGAAAATTTTTGGGCGTCTCGTTCACCCATTTTCGAACGTTTTTCTCAGGCTGTATCGAATAAAAAGTGGAATCGACCTCAACAACAGGAAAATGTCCTGCATAAATCGTTAATTTATCATTCGATGATGTTCCGGATGGATAGAGAGAATCATGATCTCCCCAACCTGTCAAGCCTATGTAAATCATTTCTTACTCCTATCAATGTAGTCTTTATATACTCATCATAATACAGCATCGAAAAAGATTCACGATTTAAGCATTTTTTTGTTATAAAAGGCTGGCAGTATTTTTGGACATTGTATTTATAACAACAATAAAAATAAAGAGTTTTGCAACAAAAAAGTTCAAATATCTCATCCTGTACAGTTGCTGATCGAAAAAACAGGTAAAGTAAAGATGTTATAAGGATCTATGATCAGGAAATAATTCACAGATTCATCATTTACAACTTGAAAAAGCTGATGCTGCCAATTGGACTACTTCAGATAGAAAAATTACAGAAAATGGTATAATAAACATATAAGAGCACAGTTTGGCCAAATGATAAAATACACCGTATTCTACAATTTTAGTAACCTCATACAACTGTAAAAGGATTTCCACAGAAAGATTGTTAGTCCTTGTTGGATGAATGATAAAAGGAGTGATAGCCACAACATGTCAGTACGAATCAAAATAACTTTAGATGCTTTGAATAAAAGACTAGATGAAAAGAATATGCTGGTTGTTCAAAATGAAGAAGGATTTTTAGGAAAACTACAATTTCGTTTCAATCCCCCTGCAACAGAAGAAGAAATCAAGAAGCTGCCTTTTAATATTCCTGTGACTATGAAGACTTTCTGAAAATATGTAATGGTGCTACATTATTTGATGATCCTGAAAACGGAGGTGGACTGCAATTATTATCTGTCGAAGAGATACTAGAGGATTATCAATATATTGATTATCCTCCAGATTGGTTTCCTATTGGATATGGCTACGATGGCTGCCGGCTCATTATAGCTTTAGCTCCCGAAAGAAAAGGATATCTTTATTGGCTTGACAACGGCGGAAGTTTGGACGATCCGTTTGGGTTTCTAAACCTGACTTTTGAAAAATGGTTTGATTACTTTATAGTAGCCCAAGGTAGTAAGTTTTGGGAATGGACATGGGATTTTAATAGGTAAATTATCGCTTAGGGGCTAAATATATTTTGATCGTATAAATGAGTTTGCTTCTTCTTTATGAAAGGATCTCATTAAAAAGGATGCGGCTTCAGAAAATGACGCGCAATACATATGTATTGAGGTGGTTGTGTTGAAGATCGTGAAAGAAGCCGTGATTGTTTCTCTTGTACTCCATAATTATATATTTTAGGAACAGTTATATTTGGCCAACATCTTATACTCCTAATATGATGAATTTTTATTAGGAGATGAAATTACTGCAAATAATATGGCATTTGGTTTTATCAATCCATTATTTTTCTTGTTATCTTTTATTCTCCTTGCAATGATTTGCGGCTCGGTTTTATTTTGGTATGAGAAGATGTTCAAGCCTCATAGAAAAACGTAAGTCATCATTTATGGTGTTCTAGAGGAGAGGGGCAAGCGAAATTTTAAAGCCTTCTGATTCTTCTTTCTCACAGCCACTATTGGCATTGGAGAAAAGCTGTTATGCAATGTAAACTATTAGAAATAGTCCGGTGAGTGACGTTTCCTGCTTGTGACCGCCACAGAAGTGTGCAAACATGCAAACTCCCTGTTTTTTCTTTACATGATGCTCTCCTTTAGCTGGAGCGAAAGATTAAGATACTAAAGCATAAAAATACCGCTGACACATATCTCCATGTGACCAAGAAAATTGAGGACGAGGCACTGGAGTTGTATTAACGGTATAATACAAACATGAATATCTAATTTTTGTGGGTGAATTGTGGGACTGTCCGAAAAGTCAAATCCCCATTGAAAACAAAAAATTATAAACACCGATATATCAACTTTTCTAAAATAATGGGGGCGTCAATAAGCCGTAAAAACGACTTATTAGACACCCCCTTAGTATTATAAGGATTATCCAATACTTCCTTCCATTTCAAACTTGATGAGGCGGTTCATTTCAACGGCGTATTCCATTGGCAGCTCTTTTGTGAATGGTTCAATGAATCCCATAACGATCATTTCGGTTGCTTCCTCTTCAGAAATGCCGCGGCTCATGAGATAAAACAGCTGCTCTTCAGATACTTTCGATACTTTTGCTTCATGTTCCAAAGATATATTATCGTTTAGGATTTCATTATATGGAATCGTGTCGGAAGTTGATTGGTTATCCATGATTAATGTGTCGCATTCAATGTTTGCACGTGCTCCGTCTGCTTTCCGACCAAAATGGACTATACCTCGGTACGTTACTTTTCCACCTTGTTTCGAGATCGATTTCGAAACAATCGTAGATGAAGTATTCGGCGCTAAATGAAGCATTTTCGCTCCTGCATCTTGATGTTGACCTTTACCGGCAAGGGCAATGGACAATGTCATGCCGCGTGCACCTTCACCTTTCAAAACGACTGCAGGATATTTCATAGTTAATTTCGAACCGATGTTTCCGTCAATCCATTCCATTGTTGCATTTTCTTCACAAACCGCACGTTTCGTTACTAAGTTATACACATTGTTTGCCCAGTTTTGAATTGTTGTATAGCGGCAATAGGCTCCCTTTTTCACAATGATTTCTACAACAGCACTGTGCAGCGAGTTAGTTGTGTAGACAGGCGCCGTACATCCTTCAACATAATGAACGTGGGCACCTTCATCAACTATAATTAACGTCCGTTCAAATTGTCCCATGTTTTCTGAATTAATTCGGAAATATGCTTGCAAAGGCGTATCAACTTTTACTCCAGGCGGAACGTAAATAAATGAACCCCCTGACCAAACTGCAGAGTTTAAAGCGGCAAATTTGTTATCAGTCGGCGGAACGACCGTCGCCCAATATTTTTTAAAGATGTCCTCGTTTTCTTTTAAGGCGCTGTCTGTATCTTTAAAAATGATGCCCATTTTTTCAAGGTCTTCTTTCATATTGTGATACACAACTTCTGATTCGTATTGGGCAGAAACACCTGCTAAATATTTTTGTTCCGCTTCAGGAATTCCGAGCTTATCAAAAGTGCGTTTAATTTCTTCTGGAACTTCATCCCAAGAACGTCCTGAGTGTTCAGAAGGTTTTACGTAATAAGTAATTTCATCGAAATCTAAAGCAGACAAATCGCCGCCCCATTGAGGCATTGGCATTTTATAAAAATGGTCTAAAGCTTTCAAGCGGAATTGCAGCATCCACTCAGGCTCATTTTTCATTTTCGAAATTTGTTCAACAATTTCTCTTGTCAATCCGCGTTCTGCTCGGTATATAGAAACGTCTTTATCGACAAAGCCATACTTATAATCGCCTATTTCAGGCATTTTTTTCGCCATACTTTCTCACTCCAATCTAATTTAAATTTTATCACTCGACTTCAGATCGCACACCTTTTTCCATCGCTTTCCAGGCAAGCGTTGCACATTTGATTCGAGCTGGAAATTTTGAAACGCCTTGCAATGCTTCAATATCTCCTAAATCAATATCATCATCGTATTCCTTGCCTTGCATCATATCGGAGAAGATTTTAGAAAGCTTAAGAGCATTTTCAATCGTTTGTCCTTTGATCGCTTCGGTCATCATGGATGCCGATGACATCGAAATGGAGCAGCCTTCCCCTTCAAACTTCGCATCGATGACTTTTCCATCCTCAATTTTCATTGTCAGATGAATTCTATCACCGCAGGTTGGATTGTTCATGTCAACCGTAACGCTGTCTTGAAGAGAGCCTTTATTTCTAGGATTTTTATAGTGATCCATAATGACTTGACGATACAATGTGTCAAGATTATCAAATGACATTGCCGAAATACTCCTTTGTTTTTTGAATTGCGCGAATGAATAAATCAATTTCTTCTTCAGTATTATATAGATAAAAGCTCGCCCGTGCTGTCGCTGATACTTCTAAGCATTTCATCAATGGCTGGGCGCAATGGTGCCCGGCTCGGATCGCAATACCTTCCGCATCCAGAACAGTTGCCACATCGTGAGGATGAATGCCTTCGAGGTTGAAGGTAACGAGCCCAGCCCGTTCTTTCGGTCCGTAAATTGTCATGCCTTCAATATTTGAGCATTGTTCCAATGCATATTGGGCAAGTCTATGTTCATGATTGAAAATATTCTCAAGCCCAATTTCTTCTAAAAAGTCAATTGCTGCAGCTAATCCAACTGCTCCGGCAATAATTGGTGTACCAGCTTCAAATTTCCATGGGAGCTCCTTCCATGTAGATTCATATAAACCGACAAAATCAATCATCTCTCCGCCGGTTTCAACCGGTTCCATATTTTCGAGCAGCTCTTTTTTTCCGTATAGAACACCGATTCCTGTCGGAGCACACATTTTATGTCCCGAGAAAGCAAGAAAATCACAATTTAAATCTTGAACATCAATTTTCATATGTGGTGCTCCTTGAGCAGCATCTACGACAAGAACAGCTCCGTTTTGATGAGCAATTTCGCCTATTTCTTTTACTGGATTGATCGTGCCAAGAACATTGGATACGAGCGCAATCGAAACAATTTTCGTATTGGCTGTAATCGTATTTCGAACATCACTTAACGAGATAGTTCCGTCTTCTTTTAGTGGTATATATTTTAACGTAGCTCCTGTTTCTTTTGCAACTTGCTGCCATGGAATTAAATTGGCATGATGCTCCATGTACGTAATGACAATTTCATCGCCTTCATTTAAATTGGCCTTTCCATAGCTCTGTGCCACCATATTTAGTCCTGTTGTTGTTCCCCGTGTAAAAATAATTTCCTGGACGGATTTTGCGTTAATAAATTGACGAACTCTTTCCCGTGAACCTTCATAGGCATCTGTAGCTTTTGTACCAAGTGTATGAACACCGCGATGCACATTTGAATTGTACTCGCGGTAGTATTTTGTGATTGCATCAATGACGACATTTGGCTTTTGCGATGTTGCAGCATTATCCAAATAAACTAAATCGCGGCCGTTGACCTTTTGACTAAGGATCGGGAACTGTTTGCGAATTTCTTTAATATCCATTACCGAACTTTCCTTTCAATAACCTCTGTCAATTGGTTTTTTACACTTTCAATCGGCATTTGTCTTACAACAGGATCTAAAAATCCATGAATAATTAATCGCTCAGCCTCCGATTTTGAAATTCCTCTGCTCATTAAATAATAGAGCTGAATCGGGTCAACACGTCCCACAGATGCGGCATGGCCGGCGACAACATCATCTTCATCAATAAGCAAAATCGGATTTGCGTCTCCTCTTGCCTTTTCACTTAACATTAAAACGCGGGATTCCTGCTCAGCATTTGATTTCGATGCACCGTGCTCAATTTTGCCGATGCCGTTAAAAATGGACGTCGCACTGTCTTTCATAACACCATGTTTTAAAATGTTGCCTTCGGTATGTTTGCCAAAGTGAACGACCTTCGTCGTAAAGTTTTGAATTTGGCTTCCTCTCCCAACAACAACTGTTTTTGTATCGCCTATAGAACCGTCTCCGACAAGATTTGTTGTGTTTTCAGAAATCGTATTGCCGTCATTCATTAATCCTAATGCCCAAAGAATTTTTGCATCGCGTCCAGCAACCCCGCGGCGGTTCACATATGTTGTGATGTTTTCAGTCAGATTGTCAACCGCACCGTAGGAAACTTTCGCATTAGTATTGGCGATAACTTCGGTAATTAAATTAAACACAGCACCCTCTGTTTCGGTGGTCGAGATGTAGTTTTCGACATACGTAACAGAACTATTATCATCCGCAACGATGATCACATGATTAAACAAATTGGCTTCAGGGTTTTCATGTATAAAAACCGCCTGAAGAGGCTTTTCCACTTCTACATTTTTCGGCACATACACAAAGACCCCGCCGTTCAAATAGGCTGCGTGCAAAGCTGTCAGCCGATGTTCATCAATTTTTACTCCATCTTTCATAAAATATTGCTGAAGCAAGTCTCCGTGTTCCTTTGCAGCCGTGTGAATGTCAGTAAAAATAACTCCTTTTTCTTTCAAATCTTCAGAGACTGTCAAAAAAGCAGGCGTATTGTCACGTTGTATATAGAGATTTTTATGTTCTTCATCTGCCTCAATAAGCGTTTTTACTTCTTCCGGCAGCTCATCAAGAGAAGATAGAGTGCTGCTGGAAACGACATGTTTAGAAAACTGTGAGAAATTCCATTTGTCGATTTTTGTTTTATCCGGCTTTGGCAATGGAAGCTCTTCAGCTTTTGCAAGAGCAAGCAAGCGAAGATCTTTCAGCCAGTCCGGTTCTCCTAACTGTTTGGAGAAATTTTCTATATATTTCTGGTCAAACGGTAGTTTCGTTTCTACAGTCATTTTGATCCTCCTAACGCTTACGCTTCTTGCCCTACTGTTTCGTCTTCGATGCCTAATTCCTTTTTAATCCAGTCATATCCTTCTGCTTCAAGACGCTGAGCTAGTTCTGCTCCGCCGGATTTCACGATTCTTCCTTGCATCATAACATGAACAAAATCTGGTGTAATATAGTTTAACAGACGTTGATAGTGTGTAATAATCAGGCAGCCAAACTCAGGGCTCCGCATTTCGTTGATACCTTTGGAAACAATTTTCAACGCATCAATATCTAAGCCTGAATCGATTTCGTCCAAGATGGCAATCTTAGGCTCAAGCATCATTAATTGAAGTATTTCATTCCGTTTTTTCTCACCGCCCGAGAATCCTTCATTTAAATATCGCTGCGCCATCCCTTGATCCATTTCAAGAAATTCCATTTTTTCATCCATTTTGCGAATAAATTTCATTAAAGAAATTTCGTTGCCTTCGCCTCGGCGGGCGTTGATAGCTGAACGCAAGAAATCAGCATTTGTGACTCCGCTGATCTCACTTGGATATTGCATGGCAAGAAAAAGTCCTGCACGCGCACGCTCATCTACTTCCATCTCAAGCACATCTTGTCCGTCGAGGGTTATGGATCCTTGTGTCACTTCATATTTTGGATGTCCCATGATCGCGGAGGAAAGAGTTGATTTTCCTGTTCCGTTCGGCCCCATGATCGCATGAATTTCTCCGCCTTTTATTTCAAGGTTCACACCTTTTAAAATTTCTTTCCCTTCTACGGAAACATGCAAATCTTTAATCGTTAATGTAGATCCTGACATAACCAATACCTCCATTAATCTATAGGTCAAATATTAATATCATTCTCAATTTATTCTCATTATTATTTTATAACAAATTAAAAGTGAATACAACCTTTTAATATCTCACAACATTATTCATATTACCAAATTTTTAGGAACAAAGTATATAGTCATCTTAGTATCATTCAAACAAACTTGTTGTATGTATTCAATAAAAAGAAAAACCAGTCTTTGCCGACTGGCTGATTTAGTTTAGCGTAGACAAAAACAATTTCCCTTTCAGATTAGCTGTTACAATTTGGCTGCTGCGGTAATTTCGTTCTCTTTTTCTTTCAACCTTCATTCGCTTCTTATGTGTTCTCCTATATTCGTTATATCCCATTCCGTGAAATTGATGCATTGCTTTTTCCATTTCAGACGTAAATTTAATGTCTATCATTTCTTGGTTTAAATAAATAATGAACCAATCCTTTCATTTTTTATACAATTTAATGTTAGCAATGATTACAGCTTGCAAGCAACCTGCTGTATCGCTGATTAAAACAGCTTAAAACCCATTTTAAGCCAATGAGAAAGGATTAAAGGTTCAATCTTACAAATGCTCCAAAATACTGAAAATTACATCTTTATTTGTTTTTCATGCAAAACATTCCGTTCTAAATGCGGCCGCTAAGCTCATCACAAGTCCTTCTTCGAAAGCTGGTGCAAATCCTGCTGCTTCATATATTTCCTTTCGGCTGCATTCCCGCTGGAGAGAAAAAATACAATATTCATCTTGCATTTGACACTGATCTTTCATGCTATTGATAGCTCAACCTTTTTGAAACAAGCAATTGTAAAATTATGTTGAGTAAATGCCCCATTCCCTTTCTTATGTTCTGCTGAAGCGCTTAATTGAAATGAACAGCACTTTCTATTTGCTTTTTTGGCGGCATAAATTTCACCTAAGTTCGTACGTTTTTTCTCAAATGAAATTTTGTCCAAACAATACCAGCTCAGCTTGATCCAAAAAAAGAAGCTGCGCGTAAATATGCACAGCTTCCCAATTGATTATTCAGCAGGAATAACGGAGCCTTGATAATTTGTTTGAATAAATTCTTTAATTTCATCTGATTGTAACACTTCTACAAGAGCTTTAATTTTTTCAGAGTCTTTATCTTCACTGCGGACAGCAATGACGTTTACATACGGATTGTCTTTTGGCGATTCAAGAGCAATGGCATCTTTTGATGGGTCAAGTCCTGCATCCAGAGCAAAGTTCCCGTTAATTAATACAGCGTCGCCTTCATTGTTTTCATAAGCTTTCGTCAACATTGGCGCTTCGATGTCTGTTTTGAATTTCAAATTCTTTTTGTTTTCTGCTATGTCATCAACTGTCGCTTTCGTTTTATCAACGCCATCTTTCAGCTTAATTAAACCTTTTTCCTCCAGCATTGACAGCATGCGTCCATGGTCAGCAACTGAGTTACTCATGATAATAGTAGCTCCATTCGGAAGCTCCTCTAAAGATTTATATTTTTTTGAATATACGCCAATTGGCTCAATATGAATTCCGCCGGCATTGACAAAATCATATCCATGTTCTTGTTTCTGTGCTTCAAGGTAAGGGATATGCTGGAAGTAGTTTGCATCAATATCCTTTTCCGCTAAAGCTTTATTCGGCAATACATAATCAGTGAATTCTTCAATTTCCAATTTATATCCTTTTTTCTCAAGAAGCGGTTTTGCTTCCTCTAAAATTTCTGCATGTGGAACAGGAGATGCGCCAACTTTAATTACTTCATTTTTCTCATTGTCAGAGCCGCCGGAGCTGCCTCCCTGATTACTTCCACCTCCGCAAGCAGAAGCAAATATCATCGTCGCACCTAAAACAGTCGCTAAAAGCCATTTTTTCATATTATTCTCCTCCTTCGTTTAACGCTTATCAATTGCTCTTGTAATCATATCGCCGATCAATTGGATGATAAATACAATAATCAATATGAGTACAGTTGCAACAAATGTTACATCACTATGATTACGCTGAAATCCTTCTAAATAGGCAAGGTTTCCAAGACCACCGGCACCAATGGCGCCTGCCATGGCTGTATAACCTACCAACGCAATTGCTGTGACAGTTATTCCTGAAACTAAAGCAGGCATCGATTCTGGAAGCAGTACCTTGAAAATAATTGTGCTCATTGTAGCTCCCATCGATTTTGCAGCTTCAATCACCCCCTTGTCAACTTCCCTCAGTGCAATTTCCACCATCCTTCCATAAAAAGGTGCAGCACCAATGATGAGTGCAGGAAGTGCAGCATTAGCACCTAAAATGGTACCAACGATTGCTTTTGTAAAAGGAAGCAGCAAAATGATCAAAATAATGAAGGGAATTGAACGGAATACATTGACAACTGCTGCAACAAACGAGTGGATAAACCGATTTTCCCACATGTTCCCCTTTGACGTTAAAAACAATAAGAGACCTAAAATAATTCCGAGAAAAAATGTAGCAAATACAGAAACAGCTGTCATATAAACCGTTTCATAAGTTGCATCAATGACTTTGTCCCATTTTACATTTGGCAACAATGTCTCAAACATTCGCAATCACCTCCAGCTCCACTTGTTGATTGCGAATAAATTCAATGGCTTGTTCAACTGTAGTTTCATCTCCATCAAAATGGATGATTAACGTTCCGTAGGATCCACTTTGAGTTTGTGAAATTTTCCCTTGCAAAATATTAACCTCTACATCGAACTCTTTAATGATTTTTGAAATCATAGGCTGCTCCGCTCTGTCTCCTACAAAGGTAAGTTTGACAACCTTTCCATGCTTGTACTTTTCAAGCAGGTAATCAATCGTTTCCATTGTTTCATCAGGTTCTGTAACTTGTTTAACAAATCGTTTTGTAATGTTAGCCTTCGGATTTCGGAAAACCGTCAACACATCACCATGTTCAACAATCTTCCCGTTTTCCATCACAGCCACTCTATGACAAATTTTTCGAATTACATGCATTTCATGGGTGATCAAAACAATCGTTAAACCTAATCGCTTGTTAATATCTACAAGCAAATCTAGGATGGAATCAGTCGTTTGAGGATCTAAAGCAGAAGTCGCCTCATCGCACAAAAGAACTTTCGGATTGTTCGCAAGAGCTCTTGCTATGCCGACTCTTTGTTTTTGTCCTCCGCTCAATTGCGAGGGATATGCATCTTCTTTTCCTTCTAAACCTACTAGTTTAATAAGTTCATCAACTCTTTTGAGCCGATCGCTTTTCTTCATGCCGGCAATTTCTAATGGAAAAGCGATGTTCTCCCGCACTGTTCTTGACCACAATAGATTAAAATGCTGAAAGATCATACTAATCTCTTTTCTGGCGGATCTCAGTTCTTTTCCTTTAATTTGGTCTATTCTTTTTCCCGCCACTTCAACTGTCCCATTTGTCGGCTTTTCAAGACCATTTAACAAGCGTATTAATGTACTCTTCCCAGCACCGCTGTATCCGATGATCCCAAAAATTTCTCCGCTCTGGATTTGAAGATCAACTTGATCGACAGCTTTTACTTGGCTATGATTCGTATGATAAATTTTTGTAACACCGTTGAGAGAAATCAAGTTTACACCTTCTTTCACACATGCAGCAGCTTCGGTTTAATACTAAAAGCCTTCCTGCACAGATGCAGAAAGGCACGATTACATTCAATTGACCTTCCTTTTTTTCAACGCAATTGTAGACAAAGCTTTATTGTACATGTGCACCCGCTATTTTTCTATTAAAACATTATTTTAAACAATACAAACTAACTGGGAGAGATTGTACCATTCAACAAACATTGTGTCAATATATTCTTTTCCGATATCTTTACTCTATTTTAACCTGTTAGGCCAATAAAGACAAGACAGATTCTAATCTTAAAATATCCCGAAATCTCCCCTCAACTTTTACTGCTTTCAATTTCATTAGTTGTTGGAGCTTTAGCTGGCCTGTAATGAGCTCTTCCATTTGCTCTTCATTTCCTATAATTTTTACATCAATGGATTCGATATTTCCATCAACTCGTCTTAATCCTTCCAAATCCAATTGATAACAATAAATGCTTTGGCCATACTCAAAAGCAATAAACATAGGATGTGCCGGAAATAAAGGCTTTAAAAAATGATGATCATTTGCCTTTTCTAATAAAAAATCAAACATTGACAACCCCCCAGCAAATATTTTATTTTACTCATTCTTTCTAGCTTTCCTTCTTCCTGCTGGGAGTTGTCGACGCTTTCTAGAAAAAACTGACATATTTCTCAGGAAATATAATTATATGGTAGAAAAACTTTTTAACTTTTGATATAAATAGTCAATAGAATGAAACGCATATATTTTTTCGGCAATTTGTCCTTTTTCAAAGATCAATAAACATGGAACACTTTCAATTTTCCATTTTTCGGCAAATTCAGGGATATAATTCAAATCTTTCGTATATATGTTTATGGAAGGAATGATTTTTTCTACAATTTCCAGCATGCTTTTAGCTAATTTACACGTCCCGCAAAAAGGTGTATATAAAAATATAATGGTTTTCTCTTCATCGCTAATCGCATCTAATTGCTCTTTTGTTATTTCAATCATTGAACACACTCCACATTTATGATAAATATCTTGCATGTACATCAATATTTGCTCTCAGCAAGACGGCGGCAATATGCTGTTCAGGTGCGGATGCAACTTGACGGTACATTTTGTCTATATATAGATGGTTGGCTTCCGGAAGCTCCCGCTTAATTTGTTTTCTCAATTTTTCTCCTGCTTCATCCGCATCGACTAAAATATAAACATCCTTGAAAAATAAGCTTTCCGCCAATTCATCGAGCTTGGACAAGCTTAACGTGCCATTTGTACAAATAATCTCAGCAGGTTCATTAATAATTTTCTCTACTTTTTTCTTATCAGACTTTCCTTCAACAATGATAACTTTCTCAATTTCTATCAGTGCCATTGTTATCACCTGCTTATAGATGCTTTTTGATATATACTTATTCTAAATGAAGTGGTTGATTCCTTCACACAAAATACTTTGATTGTCCGCACTTTTCCATTAATAAAATCGAGTAGGAGGGGGTGACTAACCCCCGACCTCTCACACCACCGTACGTACCGTTCGGTATACGGCGGTTCAATTAAGTATGACGTAGTGCTTGATATCTTTCGAATAGACTTCTTAACCCTCGACGCTTCCAATAGGAGTTGTCGAGGGTTTTGTGTAGAATGGGACTGCAGGCAATCCGCCAATATTTCTTGCGTGTATTGCCCCATTCGAATGCTTTATGGCTTGGAACTTCTAATCCTCTGAGTTTCCGAATTCTTGTTTTCGGGGTTTTCCATTCTTTCCACAAACACATCCGAAGCCTTCGTCTAATCCATTCATCAAATTCTTTGAACTTACTTGGTGTTTCTGCCAAGGCAAAATATCCGCACCATCCCATTAAATACTTGTTCAGTTTCTCAATCCTTTTCTCCATTGGATACGGTTTCGACCTTGATGTAATTTCACGGATCTTGTTCTTCAAACGTTTCACACTTTCGTTCGCAATCCGTACCTTTGGAGTCTTATTGAGTGTGAAGCTGAAACCGAGAAACTTCCGTTTCCAAGGACGGTCTACCGCCGATTTCTCTTTATTTACCTTGAGCTTTAACTCCTTCTCTATAAAGTTCGTAATGGAGTTCATGACACGAATTCCTGCTTTCTTTGTTTTCACATAGATGTTACAGTCATCCGCATACCGAACAAACTTATGTCCACGTTTCTCAAGCTCTTTATCCAATTCATGAAGCATGATGTTTGATAAAAGTGGACTAAGCGGGCCGCCTTGAGGCGTTCCCATGTCCGTTTCCATTACCACTCCATTGATCATCACGCCTGATTGAAGATACCGGCGAATTACCTTCAGTAGAATTCGATCTTTGATCGTTTTCGCCAAGATCCCCATCAGTTTGTCGTGATTCACCTTGTCAAAGAATTTCTCTAGGTCTATATCGACTACCCAACGATATCCTTCTTTGATATAACCCTTTGCTTCCCTAACCGCATCATGTCCCCTTCTACCTGGTCGGAAACCATAGCTATGGTTCGAGAAGGTCGGATCAAAGATTTTCGTCAACACTTGGGCAATCGCTTGTTGGATGAAACGATCCGTCACGGTAGGGATCCCTAGAAGTCTTACTCCACCGTTCGGTTTCGGGATTTCGACTCGACGGACGGGTAAGGGCTTGTAGGTTCCTTCTCTCAACGACTGTCGAATGGAGTCCCAATTTTCGTAGAGGTGTCTTCGTAGGTCTTTTACGGACATGCCATCTACTCCGTGACCTCCTTTATTCTGTTCGACTCGTTTCAGTGCCGCCAGGAGATTTTCCCGTGACAAAATCATTTCCATCAACATTGATATCCTCTCCACGTGAACGAATTCTTCTATTTGTGCCATCTTCTGCTCCACCCTCTTGAAGTCCCCCGTGGGGTTCACCACTTCCTCCTTCAAGTAAGTCCTATCGGATTGTCTGCTTCCACACAGAAGGTGAACGCCTAGCGATTCGTTCTCCTTAATTGTTCAGTCCTTCCTCTTTCGTCTCGAGCTCGAAAAGAGTACTATGACTTCTGCTGACTTCTGACTGTTCAGTTATCTATCACTAGATAGGTTACCAAGGTTACTTGGCGTGCCAGCCAGATCTCCCCGGGTAAGTACATGCACTTTCACACCATCTATCCGCCTCATTTACTCGATATGACCTTCGACAGAAAGAGCTTTGTTTTGTTTCGCAAACTCACTCAATCATACCTAGCCTTATATGAGGTTCGTGTTCCTCGGACCGGTGTTTTGCCTCCAGCTTCCTTCAGATTCCGCGTCACCACGGACACCCTTGCTCTTGGCTAACCTCTACTTCTGTCTTCGGGGTTCGGGACTTACACCCTATAGTTCATGTACATGCCGGGCGCACGAAAAGGAAACCCCCTTCTCAAAGGGAGACGGGGGTTTCATATTAGTCTTCTTTTACCATTTCTTCATATTCTTCAGCTGTCATTAATTTTTCAACATCTTGAATGTCATTTGGTTCAACAACAATCATCCAAGCCTTTTCATAAGGAGATTCATTTACATATTCAGGATTGTCATCCAATTCCTCATTCACTTCAACAACTTTTCCGCTGATAGGGGCATAAAGCTCAGAAACTGTTTTCACTGATTCAACGCTACCGAAAGGTTCGTCAGCGACTATTTCATCTCCAACTTCTGGAAGTTCAACAAATACGATGTCACCGAGTTCAGACTGCGCAAAATCAGTGATCCCAATTCTTACTTTGTCACCTTCCACCTTTACCCATTCATGCTCTTCAGAATAACGCAATTCTTTTGGTGTATTCAATGTCATTCCCTCCAATTATCATTTTTATATAAGAATTCTATTTAAATAGAATCTTTTCTAAATTTAATTTCCCCAAATCTTCTCAAATTCCTCTTCTTTAAAGCCAACGGTCACCTTTTCCCCATCAGTAACAATCGGCCGCTTAATGAGCATACCGTCTGATGCGAGCAAATCAAAGAGCTCCTCATCTGTTGCTGTTTTTACTTTTTCTTTTAAACCTAATTGACGATATTTTTGACCGCTCGTGTTAAAAAACTTTTTTAACTCCAATCCGCTCTTTTCATAAAAGGATTTTAACTCTTCTTTAGAAGGAGGATTTTCCACGATATGTATTTCACGAAAATCAATTCCGTGATCTTCCAGCCATTTTTTCGCTTTTCTGCAAGTTCCGCACTTCGGATACCAGTACATTGTTAAAGCCATTCCTTCTCACCTCCTTCATACAACACCAATAATATTTTATCATATCCGAATTGGACAAACATAATAACTTGATCAATAAATTTTTGGAGCTGTCCAG
The DNA here is from genome assembly GCF_038004325.1 of Aeribacillus sp. FSL K6-2848. Taxonomy (NCBI): domain Bacteria; kingdom Bacillati; phylum Bacillota; class Bacilli; order Caryophanales; family Bacillaceae; genus Aeribacillus; species Aeribacillus sp. FSL K6-2848. The sequence goes on along the minus strand of NZ_JBBOQQ010000001.1, from coordinate 979,005 downwards.
AAAGTCAAATCCCCATTGAAAACAAAAGATCATAAACACCAATATATCAACGTTTCTAAAACATTAAAGGGGGTGTCAATTAGCCGTAAAAACGACTTATTAGACACCCCTAAGTCCCGCAGCTATACTATATATTTTTCCTCTTCAATCACTCTAGCTGCAATTTGGCGTTTTTTCTTAATGACATTTACAGGGATTTGTCGCATCAATTTTTTTAGAGCAGAGAGAAGAATCCGCAAGTCGTCTCCTTCCTCGATCGCAACAATCGTTTCTTTTGCATTCGCCTCTAATTCCTGAAACGCTTCTTGCACAAACACTTGTGTATAAAGAAGCTTCTGTTTATTCTTTTCTTCTCCTGAGTTCACAATGGCCTTTTCTGTGCGCAAAATAGCGGATTCCATCGCATAAACGTTATTTACCGCATCCGCGATATTTGCAAGAATCTCTTGTTCCTGCTGCAAGGATTGGCCAAATTTTTGAGCTGCAGCACCTGCCAGCAAAAGCGTCACTCTTTTCGCTTGTTTCAACAAATATTTTTCTTGCTCCAATACGCCATCGCCGATTTCTTCCGGCATCCATGTCAACAGTTCTTTTTGAAGGCTTTGTGCTTTTTGAAGAAGAGGTAGCTCCCCTTTCATTGCTTTTTTCAAAAACATTCCCGGAACAAGCAAGCGGTTGATTTCATTCGTTCCTTCAAAAATGCGGTTAATTCTGGAGTCGCGATAGGCCCTTTCCACTTCATATTCCGCCATGTATCCGTATCCGCCATGAATTTGAACTCCTTCATCCGCTATATAATCAAGCGTTTCAGAACCGAATACTTTGTTTAATGAGCATTCGATCGCATATTCAGCAATCGATTGGGCAACAGCATTTCCATCCTTTTGCTCTTCAGGTGTTAAATAACTCATCCGGTCATCAAACAATCCAACCGTTCGATAGACTGAGCTTTCCATTGCATAAAGCTTCAGCGCCATATTGGCCAACTTTTCTTGGATTAACGGAAATTGGGCTATCGGCCGTCCAAATTGTTTCCTTTGCACCGCATATTTGACCGACAATTCGATGATGCGCTTGCAGGCTCCGATTGCCCCGACGGCTAATTTGTATCGTCCGATATTTAAAATATTGAAGGCAATTTTATGCCCTTTGCCGATTTCCCCTAAAACATTTTCTTTTGGCACTAAAACGTTGTCTAAGATCAATGTCCTTGTTGAAGAGCTTTTGATCCCCATTTTCTTTTCCTCAGGACCTGTTGAAACACCCGGAAAATCTCTTTCAACAATAAATGCTGTGAAATGTTTGCCGTCCACCTTTGCATACACGATAAAAACATCTGCAAAAGCTGAATTTGTGATCCATTGTTTTTCTCCGTTTAAAATATAATGTGTTCCTGCCTCATTTAGCTTCGCTGTAGTTTTTGCACCAAGAGCATCTGATCCTGATCCTGGTTCCGTTAATGCATATGCAGCGATTTTTTCACCGACTGCAAGGCTGGGCAAATATTTTTTCTTCTGTTCTTCATTTCCAAACAATACAATTGGAAGCGAGCCGATGCCTACATGGGCTCCAAATGTAATTGAGAAGCCCCCTGCGCGGGAAAATTGTTCTGCAATAAGAGCAGAGCTTACTTTATCAAGACCTAGTCCGGAATATTCTTCTGGAATATCTGCTGCGAGCAGACCAAGTTCGCCAGCTTGCTTCAGCAATTTCACCGAAATATCAAATTCATGGTTTTCAAGACGGTCAATAAAAGGAACAACCTCGTTCAGGACAAAATCTTCAGCTGTTTTCGCAATCATTTTATGTTCTTCTGTACAGTCTTCCGGCGTGAAGATCCGATCAAAAGGAATTTCTTCCATGATGAAGCTTCCGCCCTTTATATATGCCTCTGTTTTGTTTGCCACCCAATATTCCCCCTTTTGGATTCATAAATAAGTTCGAAGACTCCATGTCATTTTCCATCATGTGTAGAAAACCTAACCTTTTGGTTTTTTATAGAAGCTCGAAAACTCCCGCTGCACCCATTCCTCCGCCGATACACATCGTCACCAATCCAAATTGTTCATTTCTTCTTCTCATTTCGTGGATAAGAGTTAATGTCAATTTTGCACCTGTACATCCAAGAGGATGTCCAAGAGCTATGGCACCTCCGTTTACGTTTACTTTCTCTTCGTCTAATTTGAGTTCTCTAATTACTTGAATCGCTTGTGAAGCAAATGCTTCGTTTAATTCAATGAGTCCAATATCGGAAAGTTCAAGACCCGCTAATTCAAGCGCTTTTGGCACCGCAACGACAGGGCCTATTCCCATCACTTCAGGCGGCACTCCTCCTACAGCAAAAGAACGGAATTTGGCCAGCGGCTTTAGCTGAAGCTCTTCCGCTTTTTTTCGATCCATTACCATAACGGCAGCCGCTCCGTCGCTCATTTGCGAAGAATTTCCCGCCGTTACAGATCCGTTTACTGCAAATACCGGTTTTAAAAATGAAAGAACCTCTTTTGTTGTTTCTGGTCGAACCCCTTCATCTTGGCGAAATATTGTTTTTTTCTCCTGCAGCTTGTTATTAGCATCAACTGTTCGGTTCGTGATTTCTACAGGAACGATTTCTTCAGCAAATGCTTCGTTTTGAATTGCTAATGCTGCTTTTTGGTGGCTCCGCGCAGCAAATTCATCTTGTTCCTCTCGACTGATATTGTATTTTTGTGCGACCTGCTCGGCTGTATGTCCCATGCTCATGTAATATTCAGGCGCTTCCTCGGCAAGCTTTGCATTTGGCCGCAATACATTTCCAGTCATTGGAACAAGACTCATTGATTCTGTTCCTCCTGCGATAATGACTTCCGCATGCCCAAGCATGATCCGTTCAGCTGCATAAGCAATAGCCTGCAGCCCTGAAGAACAAAACCTGTTAATGGTTATTCCCGGCACTGTATAGGGGAGCCCTGCCAGCGCCGCGATATTTCTTGCAATGTTTAAGCCTTGTTCTGCCTCAGGCATAGCACAACCAATAATGACATCATCAATATGTCCGTCATAGCTTCCGGCCCGCTTCAATGTTTCCTTTACTACTAATGCTCCTAAATCATCCGGTCGTATGTTGGCTAATGCCCCTTTTTTTGCTTTTCCAACCGGTGTCCTAGCACCAGCGACAATGACAGCTTCCCTCATTTTTCTAACTCCTTTCTGTCAGTTGCGCAGCGGTTTTCCTTTTAACAGCATGTGCTGCATCCTGGCTTGTGTTTTCGGTTCACCTATTAAACTTAAAAATGCTTCCCGTTCCAAATCGAGCAAATATTGTTCATCTACCTTTGTCCTGTATGGAAGCTTGCCTCCCGCAATCACATAGGCTAATTTTTTAGCAATCTTTACATCGTGCTCCGAAGCGTATCCCGATAAATAAAGATTTTGTGCCCCTAATATCATGGCGGCATATCCGGTCTCGCCAACTACCGGAATTTTTTTGCGGACAGGAGGACGGTATCCGCTTTCATATAAAAACAGCGCTTTTTGCTTCGCATCATACAGCAGGTGATCTTTATTGATGGTTATGGCGTCTGTCGGTTGAAGAAACCCGTTTTGCTGCGCTTCCTGTGCGGATTTGGACACCTTAGCCATGGCGATCGTTTCAAATGTTTTATTTGCGACCTTTTGCAAATCAATTTCAATATCATTGCCGATTTGGTCAAGAATTTTTATATACAGTTCTTTGTTTCCTCCCCCGCCCGGGATCAGTCCAACACCTGTTTCAACTAGGCCAATGTAAGTTTCCATAGCTGCTTGAATGCTTGAGGCAGGCAAACATACTTCCGCGCCGCCTCCCAATGTCATATGAAAAGGGGCCGCTACAACCGGCTTCGGACTATATTTAATTTTCATCATCGCTTGCTGGAACTTTCTTATCATCAGCTCAATTTCAAAATAATTTTCATCCTGTGCCTCCATTAACATAAACGCAAGGTTTGCGCCTACACAAAAGTGTTTTCCTTCATTGCCGATGACTAGCCCTTTATAATTTTTATCAACTTCGTCGATGGCAAAATCGATCATTTGCACAATATCATAGCCGATCGCATTGTTTTTCGAATGAAACTCGAGCAGTGCGATATCATCGCCGATATCGATTAAGCTTGCCCCGTTATTTTCTTTAATGATTGATTTTCCATTTTTCAACGATTGCACATGAATTTGTTTCATATTTGTTTGCAGCAGTCTGTACTCGCCCCGATGATAAAAATAAGTGGCGCCTTCGCTTTGCTTATAAAACGTTTCATTTCCATCCTTCAGCATTTGCTTGACCCATGCTGGCACTGTTCCGCCCTGCTGTTCAATGGTTTCAACAGATCGTTTTATCCCGATTGCATCCCACATTTCAAACGGTCCAAGCTCCCAGCCAAATCCCCACTTCATCGCTTGGTCAATGTCAACGATCGTTTCGGCAATGCTGTCCAGCTGTTCTGCGGAATAAAGAAGCGTTGGAATAAGAATTTTCCAAATAAGAGTGCCTGCACGGTCGTTCGAATAAACAACGGCTTTTAACTTCTCCCCGGTGCCTTTTTCACGTCTCGCTATTTCGATAGAATCGGCACGAAGTTTTTTTCTATTTTCATATTCCATCGTATTTACATTTAATTCTAAAATTTCTTTGCCTGTTTTTTTGTAGAATCCTTGCCCGGCTTTTGATCCAATCCAGCCGTTTTCATGCATTTTCTTCATAAAATCCGGGACACGAAAAATTTCTTTTTCTTCGCCATCCACTCTTTCATATACGTTGTTTACGACATGAAAAAACGTGTCTAAACCGACTACATCAAGTGTGTGGAATGTGGCGCTTTTTGGTCTGCCGATCAAAGGTCCTGTCACGGAATCAACTTCTCCGACAGAATAATTCCCTTTCAGCATTTCACGTACGGTTACAAGAAAACCATATGTTCCAATGCGGTTGGCAATGAAATTCGGTGTATCCTTTGCGCAAACAACCCCTTTGCCAAGAACATCTTCACCAAATCTCTTCATAAATGCTACAACTTGTTCGTCAGTATCTTTTGTTGGAATAATTTCGAGCAGCTTCAAATAGCGTGGCGGGTTAAAAAAGTGAGTGCCTAAAAAATGTTTGCGGAAATCTTCTGAGCGGTTTTCTGACATCGAATGAACGGAAACTCCAGATGTGTTTGTGCTGATAATGCTGCCTGGCCGCCGCCATTTGTCCACTTTTTCAAAAACTTTCTGTTTAATATCGAGCCTTTCCACAACTGCTTCAATCACCCAATCAGCTTCAGCAATTTTCTCAATGTCATCATCAAAATTCCCGATCTCAATTCGCTCTATATTTTCTTTTGCAGTCAATGGAGCAGGAGTCTGCTTCTGCAGTCTTTGCACGGCCTTTTGAGCATAACGGTTTCGAACGATTGGATCTTTCAGCGTCAATCCTTGCTGTTTTTCTTCTGCCGTTAGTTCTGTCGGTACAATATCCAGGAGTAATACATGAATCCCGACATTCGCTAAATGTGCTGCAATTTGGGATCCCATCACTCCTGATCCGAGTACTGCAGCTTTTTTTATTTGACGCACAATTTCAAATCCCCTTTCATTTGAATGAACATTCATTCATTTTTTTCTGTTTTACTAAAGTATAAAATATTTAAAATTTTTGTTCAATATTCCTGTTAAAAAATTTTTGCATAACTCTTTAAAAATTGTGGGATATTAAATTTGTACATTTTTGAAAAAGGGGGCTTTTATGATGAATCAAATGCCAACCAATATGCAAAATATGCAGCAAAATCAAGTTTATAACGAACCGCCGCAAATTATTTCTGTAAAAGATCAACTATATTTAACAGATATGATGTCATGGAATTTAATTGCGATGAAAAAAGCACATTTTTTTGCTTCACAATGCCAAATTCCTGAAATTAAAGCTGAGTTGGAAAAGGTAGGAGAAATGCATCATCGCCACTATCAGCAGATATTAAATCAATTAAATGGCAATCCACAAATGCAGTAGAAAGGAGATTTATTATGCAAGCCCAGCAATCAAACAACACGAAAATCAGCAATCCGGAAACAACAGTTCAAAAAAGCCCGCAAATGAACGACCGCGACTTTATAAATGACTTGCTTGCAACTGAAAAATATATGACACAAGGTTATAGTACAGCTTTGAATGAGCTTAGCCACACCGTTTTATACGAAAATATTCAAATGATTTGCGACGAAACGCAAAAATGCCAGCGGCAGTTATTTAATGTCATGTTTAAAAATGGATGGTATTCCCTTGAGGCGTGCGACAACCAAAAAATACAACAAAGCTATCAGCAATATGCTAATTATTTGCAGCAGCAATCTCCTTACAATCAAAACATTCAATAAAAATGAACTTAAAAGTGTCTGACCCCATTCGAGCAGACAGCAAATAAAGAGTTAAAGCAGCCTTATTCCGGTAAACAAGCGGAGTAAGGTTTTATTTCTTTACGGGTTGAAATGTTATTCCCAATCGATTACTGAATAGGCGATCGAATGCTCATTCCGTTCTATATGATCACTATTTATCTGCTGTTTTTAAAGTAAGAAGCATTTTGCTTTAGCACAAAAAATTTTTAACCTTTATCAGCATTCCATTGTTTCGTCCAACGTCAATGCTATGAAACCTTAAAGTTATTTTGAATGATACTATTCTGTCCGCATAAAAAATCCCCCTGCTGCTTATAAGGAGGACAACTTCAAATTTAGATCAACGTTTTTTATTATTTCTATGCTGTTCATTTAATTCTTTTATTTCATTAATAATAGCTTTCATTTGTTCTTTTGCTTCTGGAAATTTTTCATTCCAATGTTTCACTAGCGGCGGCATCGATTTTGCCATGTACGTATACAACACCCAAATTTTCACTTTTTCTTTTAATTCAGGAGACGATTTTCCAAGCAAGAGTTCGGTATACTTTTCAACAAGCGCATCAATCTGAGCTTGAAACTGGTTATCCATTTTTAATCTCTCCAATTACTTTTTTATTGTACATTCACTAACATTCGGGCATGTTCTGCACTTTTTCCCTTCATCGTCTGTCAAATAAAACAGGCAGCATGTTTTTCTTTTTCGAATATAATCATCATATTGATCAGAATATGTCTTAGGACCAAAAAATTTTTTTAAAGGGTTCCGATTAAAATCCCCAAACAATTCACCTTTTGCTTCCTTCACGCAATAAATAAAATCTTCTTTTATTTTTTCATGTTTATCTTCATGCTGCTTTTCATTGAGCAATGTTTCATACATCCAAAATATATAGATCGCAACATTTTCCCAAAGAATCCATTTTGAAATTTTTGCCTCTGTTGAGACAACCTGTAAAAGACGGGTGATGTTTTCTTTAAATAATAAGGTTAACATTTCATCCCGCCATTTTTTTCTTTCTTGGGGAGCAATTGTGACTTCGTTCGATTTGAAATAAAAGCCCGGCAGCCAAAGCGGATCTTCGTCATCAGTGATCAGGACAAGATTTTTTATATCCACTTTTAAAGCTTTATCAAACATTGTCATGGTATAAAGAGCTAAAGCGGCTAAAAAAGCATATCTTTTAATAAACATTGACCCGGCTACATAAAGAGGTGCATTAAATTTAGGCTGAATATTTTTTAAAAACAGCTGCAGTTTTTCCGGTTTTAGCAGTTCCTCCATGTCAATTGATGAATCGGTTGCACGTTTTGCTTCTGAATATCGAAATTTTGACAGCACCTTTATTTCATCGAACGTCAACTTTCCCATGCCTGCATCCCTACTTTATTAATATTTCTCCCTTTTCCGAACGGAATACATAGCGGTGTTCCAAAAATCGGATCGCGAATAATTTTGCAATCCATTTCAAAAACATCTTTGACCAGTTGTACATTCATTACATCTTCCGGTTTTCCTTGTTTATAAATGTTTTTATCCTTTAATACGACGATATGATGAGCATAACGGCAGGCTAAATTTAAATCGTGAAGAACCATGATGATCGTTCTTTTCTCTTTCATATTCAATTCAAATAATAAATCGAGTATTTCAATTTGATGTGTTATATCTAAATAAGTTGTTGGCTCGTCGAAAAGAATAATATCTGTATTTTGCGCCAAAGTCATGGCGATCCATGCACGCTGTTTTTGTCCTCCTGATAAAGAGTCCACTGTTCGTTCTGCCAATTCACTCATTCTAGTTGCTTCAAGCGCTCGAAAAACTAATTCTTCATCTTCCTTGGACCATTGGTTCAGCCAATTTTGATAAGGATACCGTCCTTGTTTAACAAGCTGCAAAACAGTTAATCCTTCTGGGGCTTCAGGCCCTTGCGGAAGTATAGCCAGTTTTTTTGCCACTTCCTTTGTCGGTAGCTCGGCAATGTCCTTTCCTTCCAAGAGTACTGAACCGCCTGCTGGCTTTAAAATTCTTGCCAAAGATTTTAATAAGGTCGACTTTCCGCAACCGTTGCTTCCAATTAATACAGTAATTTCTCCCGTTGGAATAGTAAGATTAAGATCTTCAATAATCATATTCTGTCCATAAGCAAAAGTTAACTCATGAGTATACAATCTATGCATGCCATCACCTCCTAAATATTTCTGTGCTTCATTAACAAGTAAATAAAATAAGGAGCCCCGATCGCTGAAGTAAACACACCAGCTGGAATTTCATGCGGCAAAAAGATTGTTTTTCCCAATAAATCAGAAAGCATAACAATGAGTGCCCCGACAAAGGCTGAAATCGGCAGCATCAAACCAAAGCTTGAACCGACAAGCTTTCTTGCAATGTGAGGAGCAATAAGACCTACAAACCCTATCCCTCCTCCAAAAGCGACAGCAACAGCAGTCAAAGCGGTTCCTAGAAATAAGAGGAAAAAGCGGGTTAATTGTACCCGGTTTCCCATACCGATTGCGATCTCATCGCCAAAACTTTGAATATTGATCGTTCTTACAGTAACAACCGTTATCAAGAGAAGAATGATAGTTGCTGGAAACAAAATCTTTACTTGAGACCAGTTTGCCGCATAAACTGAGCCGGTTATCCAAATATTTGCTTGGGATGCTTGGTAAATAGGCCCTTTTATCATTAACAAAGTCGTTAATGCTTTAGTTAAAAAGGAGATTCCAATGCCGACCAACACAAGCCTGATGGCAGTCACACCGTTTTTCCACGACAATAAATAAACACAAATGCCTGTAACGGCTGCTCCTATGAAAGCTGCCAAAGGCATCCAATGAATGCTTACAGTTAAAGAATGATTCTTATCGGAAAACAGCATTAAAAATAGTACAACCGCTGCCGAAGCACCGCCGGTAATTCCGATAATGTCAGGGGATGCTAAAGGGTTTCGAACTAAATTTTGCAAAATTCCGCCCGCAACAGCCAAACACATGCCGACCAAAAGGGAAATAAGAATTCTCGGAAGCCTAAATTGTTTAATAACAAGCTCGTTCGTTCCATCCCCTATTCCAAAAATTGTTTGAAAAACTTGGGCAGGGCTGATCATCACTTCGCCTACACTTGCACTGACAAGGATTACGAAAAACGCCGCAAGAAAGAAAACGAACGAAAGGAAAAAGGCTTTTTTATCAATTAAAAATGAAATGACATTTCCGATCCGAAGCGAAACATATTTTTTCATGATGCACGAACCCCCTTCCTTGCAATATAAACAAAAAATGGGGTTCCAATTATCGCCGTCATGACCCCTACAGGGACTTCTTCAGGCATGACAATGAAACGGGCGCCAATATCTGCTGCAACTAGCAAAATCCCACCAAATACTGCACAGAACGGCAAAATCCATCTGTAATCATTTCCGGCCACATACTTTGCAATATGGGGCACGACTACGCCGATGAATGCAATAGGACCAGCCGCCGCAACTGCACCGCCCGCAAAAAATATGACAGCACAGGCTGCAAAAAACTTCACTGTTCCTACTTTTAGTCCTAAACTTTTCGCCACTTCTTCTCCCATTACTAAGACGTTTAATTTAGAGGCGATAAATGTACAAATAACTAATCCAATCAAAATATATGGAAGAACAGCTGTCATTACCTCCATTTTGCGGCCTTGCACAGATCCTGCAAGCCAAAATAATACTTGATCCAACGCTGCTTCATTTAAAACTAACAAACCTTGCGTAAGGGAAGAAAAAAGTGCCGCAACGGCCGCTCCTGCCAAAGTAAGCTTTACAGGCGTCAATCCATCACTACCCAATGAGCTGATCATGTACACAAGCATGGCAGCAAAAGCTGCGCCTGCAAAAGCAATCCAAGTAAACGCTTGTAAGCTGTTTACAGAAAATAAGGAAAAAGCTAGAACAATAAAAAATCCTGCACCGGCATTGATGCCAAAAACGCTTGGCGATGCAAGAGGATTTTTCGTAATAGCTTGCATCAATGCACCGGATAAAGCAAGACAAGCGCCGACTACACTCGCTATGACGGATCGAGGAAGTCGAACATTTTGTATAATAATATGTTCATTGGAACCATTAAAATGAAAAAAAGCATCCCAAGCCATCTTCCAGCTTGTATCCGTATATCCATATACAATACTTGCACACATGCAGAATAATAGAAGCAAAAAGGAAAGAAAAAGTAAGATTGCTTTACGATTACTAGATAATGACAACTTCACGTCTCTCCTAACAAGTCGAACTTCTGAACCAATTGTACCAAATCATTTTGAATGTGAAAATCATTTTCAATTAATTATTGACTTTTTATTTCTCACTGATTACTATTATTAAGGAATTGAAAATCATTTTCAACTACATTTTAGGGGGTTACATAATGAAAAAAATATCAAAATTATTATTTTCCATCGTTGCCATACTCATGCTGGCAGTAATTGCTGCTTGCGGCAACGGGGACAGTAAAGAAGCTTCAAAAGAAAAGAAAGAAAGCTCAACTGAAAGTCAATCATACAAAGTTGAGCATGCAATGGGAACAGCTGAAATTCCAAAAAAACCTGAACGTGTCGTCGTATTAACGAATGAAGGAACCGAAGCGCTTTTAGCAATGGGATTAAAACCAGTCGGAGCCGTTCAATCTTGGCTTGGCGATCCTTGGTACGATCATATTAAAAATGAAATGAAAGACGTTGAAGTCGTTGGTACAGAAAGTGAAGTCAATGTTGAAAAAATTGCAGCTCTTCAGCCTGACTTGATTATAGGCAATAAGCTTCGCCAAGAAGCAATCTACGACAAGCTCAATCAAATAGCGCCAACAGTTTTTTCGGAAACATTAAGAGGCGACTGGCAGGAAAACTTTAAGCTATATGCAAAAGCCATCGATCGTGAAGAAGAAGGACAAAAAGTATTAGATGATTTTAATAATCATGTAGAAGAAGTAAAACAAAAATTAGGAGATCAAGTGAATCAAGAAGTTTCAGTTGTTCGTTTCATGGCTGGTGTAACGAGAATATATTGGAAAGATTCATTTTCTGGTGTGATTTTCGATCAAATTGGATTTAAACGTCCTGCTCAGCAAGAAAAATTGTTTACAGATGCAAATAAATTAGGAGATTTGGCAGTTGAAGTCGGAAAAGAACAAATTCCGGAAATGGACGGTGACATCATCTTCTATTTCACCTATGCACCGCAAGGAGACAAAGAAGCTTTGCAAGCAGAAAAAGAATGGACAAACGATCCACTTTGGAAAAACTTAAATGCTGTTAAAAACGGAAAAGCTTACAAAGTTGACGACGCTATTTGGAACACAGCCGGCGGTGTGCTTGCTGCAAACCATATGCTGGACGACTTAGAAAAATTGTTAACTCAATAAAATTGAGATGGTCGAAAAGATAATTTTTTCTTACCTTGAAAATAAGCAATATGAATAAAGCCAAAGCAACCTTACTTCAAAATTCATTGGAGTAAGGTTGTTCAGCTTTTATGCACTTTTGTTTCGTTTAACTAAATTTTCGCTTTATTTTGGTTTATAAGACTACTTTGCATTTGTTATTTAACTTATGTTCGAACAAGTTATACTGGACGAATCTTCATTCATTTATAAAAAGGAATTCTTTTTCGTATTCAATGCCAATCAATTATTTCGTTTAAAATTCTTTTGCCATACATTCTCTTTTTAAGGGAAGGGCGGCTTTTCATGTTTTTAATTAATCTATTCATACGTATCGACGTTACGTGCTTCGAACATATCTGGTTCCTGCCGTTCAATTAGTTCGCCACGACTTAATTGATTTCTTTCCCCGCTCTTATTTTTGTCCATACATATACACTTTTTCAGCGATTCTTTCTCAATTCTTTTCTACCATAAACAATATCCATTCCGATCTTTATTTTTGAACCGTTACCTTCTTCGTGACATGCTCATGTAGTCCTTCATCATTGTTGACATGAACTTGGATTTGATAAGTTCCTGAGGAAGAAAATGTATATTTCGCTTCATAAGTACCTTTCTCGTCTCCTGCAGCATCTACCCAATCATGCTTATCAGAACCGTCCTTCCAAATTTCATAACGGACGTTTGCGTTTAGCAACGGAGCGTTTTCTGCTTGAATTTTTGTTTGAATCAATGTTTCCGCATTCGCCTTTACATTTGTCGGCAGCTCCAATTGGATGTCTACAGATCCTTGAGAATGTTCATGAGTATGATTTGCGGTTTCTTCGTTTTCTCCCGTTGAAGCTCCACCTTTATGTAGTTCACCAATCACAATTTGTTTTTTGGGCATATTATGCTGATTTTTCGCCGTAACGTGTGATTGAACAAAAAAAACTCCATTTTCATCAAATGTGTGTTCAATCGTATATTGGCCGTCTTTTTCATGTTTTGCTTCTATCATTTTACTTTCTTCTTTTTCTCCTTCTTTCCATATTTCAAATTTTACTTCATCAGCATCTTCAACCGCTTCTCCTCCGTAGCTCACTTCAGCAGTCAACGAAACTTTTTCATGAATATTCGCATGGTCTGGCACTTTCAAATTGACTTCGAGCGGATGAACTTCGGCACTTTCTCCGCTGTTCTCTTGTTTCGTTTCATTTTGACCGCAAGCTGCAAGAAGGAAAACGGCGGCAAGCAATATAATGATTTTTTTCACAATAAATCTCCTTTCCTCAATAAAAATTAATTGAGAACTATTAAATAAAGAATAAATTTAATACATACATATTGCAACATTGCAAAGGTGAATATTTTGTGTAGGATTCATGAAATTTTTATGTGGAGGATAATGGTTTTTGCACCTGGCAGCATTGAATATAAATAAGAAAACCGGACGCACAAATTGAACATATCCCGATCAAAGATCAAATAGACAGTATTAAAAATTCCCCCTTATTCAGCGGCTTACAGAATAGTTGTAGAAGGAATCACTGTTAAAGAAATCATCTGACAATTCCTCCCCATATAACTCAGTAGGTCTGTAAGCTGAAGAAAGAAGCACTGTCTTCGAAGATATTTTTTAACTGCTAAGAGTTTAAACTCAACTGAATAGTTTATTTTCTTGCCATAAAAAATCACCTCTTAAAGCAGTGTTGACCAAATAGGGATTTTTCAACATCTACTTTAAGGGGTGCAGTTCATAGACAGTATAGGTTTTTTTCTTTCTATCTAGACAAGAGGGATCGTATCAAGTAGTGAGTATCGGTATATATTTTCATCTCCCAGCAAAAATTCAATGTTTTCTGTTACACCATTTTCTCCGGCTGGACAATGCGGTCAAATTCTTCGGCTGACAGAAGGTTCAGTTGAACAGCTGCCTCCTTTAAAGTCAATCGTTTTTCATATGCAAGCTTTGCAATTTTCGCTGCATTTTCGTATCCAATATGAGGATTTAAAGCAGTTACGAGCATGAGCGAGTCTTGTACATATTTATCAATCACTTCTTTGTTTGCTTCAATTCCCACAGCACAGCGGTCGTTGAAGGAAATTATACTATCCGATAAAAGCCGGATCGATTGTAAAAAGTTATAAATAATAACCGGTTTGAAAACATTTAATTCAAAATTTCCTTGGCTTGCAGCAAAACCGATCGCTGCATCATTTCCCATGACTTGGACTGCTACCATCGTTAATGCTTCGCTTTGCGTCGGATTCACTTTTCCCGGCATAATGGAGCTTCCGGGCTCATTTGCTGGTATCGTGATCTCGCCAATTCCGCATCTTGGACCGCTTGCCAGCCATCTAACATCATTTGCAATTTTCATAAGATCAGCTGCCAAGGCTTTTAGCGCTCCGTGTGCATGAACGATTTCATCATGGCTAGTTAGCGCATGGAATTTGTTTTCAGAGGAACGGAATGATTCATTCGTTTGCTTGCTTATTTCATCTGCAACAAGCTGTCCAAACTGAGGATCCGTATTAATTCCTGTTCCGACTGCTGTTCCGCCGATCGCCAAATCTCTCAAGTTATCCATTGCTTCGACAATCATTTTTCTGCTTTTTCTCAGCATATGTACCCATCCGCTGATTTCCTGTCCAAGCGTGAGCGGTGTTGCATCCTGCAAGTGGGTGCGGCCAATTTTCACAAGATTCTCAAACTGCTTAGATTTCTTATCGAGCGTCTCTGTCAACAAATCAATTGCCGGCAACAGCTTGTTTTTTATCGCTATGACACCAGCAATATGCATTGCTGTAGGGAATGTGTCGTTTGAGCTTTGTCCCATATTCACATCATCATTTGGATGAATTTTTAATGATTCAAACCCATTTTCTTTCAAGTATTCATTTCCTTTAAACGAAATCACTTCATTGACATTCATGTTCGACTGCGTTCCGCTTCCGGTTTGCCATACTACGAGCGGGAAATGCTCATCAAGCTTCCCTTCTATAATTTCATCGCAAACATGAACGATCGCATCTTTTTTCTCTTTTGGCAGCTTTCCTAATTTTTCATTAACGATCGCTGCACCTCTTTTTAAAATGGCAAATGCACGAATGACTTCAATCGGCATCGTTTCAGTACCGATTTTAAAATTGTTTCTGCTCCGTTCCGTCTGTGCACCCCAGTAGCGGTCTTTGGGAACTTTTACTTCTCCCAGCGTATCTCTTTCTATACGATAGTCCATTTTCTTCTTCCTCCTTTTTAAATAATCATCTATTTTAAATATACCTCTAATATTTTGTTAAAAGCAAAAAAACTCTGATAATTTTTTATAAAAATGAAGAACTTTTTTAAATCATAAAAAAAAAGCGGTTTTAACCGCCCTGAACTATTGTTTTCTTATTTTGAAGTGTGCATTCAGCTGGCCTTGAATCATTTTTTTCTTATCTTCGAGCATTTTATCTCTTTCTTTTTTCAGCATTTCTTTTCTAATTTCAAACGTTTGAACGCCGTCTTCGATTTTATCTGCAATTTCCATTAATGTTTCAATATCTGAAAAGGAATATTTTCTCGTTCCTTGTTTCGTTCTTTCGGGAAAAATTAATTTTCGTTCTTCATAATATCGTATTTTTCTTGGTGATAGTCCTGTTAGTTCACTAACGATACCGATCGTAATGACTTTTTTATCCTTATATGATTCTGACATTGTTATACCTCCTTTTATAACGTTATTACGTTAAAATTTATAACATTTTCAGCCATTAACTTTATTATACAATTTTTTTTCGTATTTTTTAATTTTTGTTGTAAGATTTTCTTACATTGAATACTTATAAATATTTTTTTCCTTGTTCAAATTGACAAGAAAGCAAACTATTAGTATCCTTTGTACAGATCACATTTGGGTTGGAGGAAAGGTTTATGTTACATACGAAACAAACGAATCTTGAATCTTTTTTACATCAATATAAAGATCGCGCACGTCTTCTTATTACATGCAACGACCAGCCAGGAATTGTTGCAAAAATTTCTAAAGTTTTATATGAACACGGCGCCAATATCGTCCAATCAGATCAATATTCAACAGATCCTTCAGGCGGCACTTTTTTTATGCGCGTTGAATTTGAATTACCGGATATAGAACGTAAAAAAGGCGAGCTTGAAAAAGACTTTGAGCCGATCGGAAAAGAATTGCAAATGAAATGGCAATTTTCATATATGAACCAATTAAAGCGAATGGCGATTTTCGTATCGAAACAAGATCATTGCCTTCTCGATCTTCTTTGGCGTTATCAATCAGGTGATTTTTTTTGCGAAATACCTTTGGTAATCAGCAACCATCCAGATTTGCGTGAACCAGTTGAATCGCTTGGAATTCCGTATTATTACATACCGGTCAATAAAGACAATAAGCCGGAAGCGGAAAAGCAGCAGCTTGAACTGTTGAAGAAATATAATATTGATTTCGTCGTTCTCGCCCGTTATATGCAAATTTTATCTCCAGATTTCATCAAGCATTACCGGCATCGAATTATTAATATTCATCATTCGTTCTTGCCTGCATTTGTCGGTGCAAGACCGTATGAGCGCGCATATGAACGCGGAGTCAAAATTATTGGAGCCACTTCCCATTATGTGACGGAAGATTTGGACGAAGGACCAATTATTGAACAAGGGGTTAAAGAGGTCAGCCATCGGTACAATGTTGAAGATTTAAAAAGGGTCGGAAGAACGATTGAACGCGACGTTCTCGCCCGCGCTGTACAATTACATTTGGAAGACCGCATCATTGTTCACGGAAACAAAACGATTGTCTTTTAATCAAAAAGCGCACTTGCTTTTCACAGCATGTGCGCTTTTTTTCAATAAGAGCTCTATTGATAAATTCAATTAACAAGGATGTGGCAAAAAAGAAAATGATGGTATACTTAAATACAAAAAATGCGGGATCATTTTTGAAAAAATATTTTGTTTTTATCATTCGTTTTCTATTGCTCTATACGGTATTTCAAATACTATCGGGTACTGTTTTAACTGCTTTTTACACGCCAGATTTTTCTGCCAAAACGGTCAGTCTTAGTCAAGAGGTAGTGTTCGGCGAGCCTTCTTCCATACCATTGCTTATATCATTGCTTATTGCTACAACAGCCTATTTTCTCGCTCAAAAAGTATTGAAAGCTGCACAATAATAAGAAAAAAGGACCTCAGCTTTGAACTGAAACCCTTTCCTTTAGCAAAGCATGTAAATAAAAGAAACCGGCATGTTTGCCGATTTCTTTTATTTCATTGTTAATTTTATAAAAATCACGGGAAACGTCTTTCTATAATGGAGACGGTGGGACGTGCTGATCCATGCTTTCGCAATGGCACTGACTATATCTTGAACCTAAACAGGTCCTCCGGCGTGTTATGCGAAATTTAGATTTGCCGTACGGCAGAATTTCGCATCCTAGTACTACCTTGAAGGCAGCCTATGAGTCGATACACGGCTGTTGGATTGCTCCACATACCGCTCGGTGTTGCCATATCGCAGAAACGACTTAGGTTTCACCGATTAAGCCGGATTTTCACTTGTGTGTTGCCACACAAGGCGACTATTTCCTAATCGAACCCACGTCCAGAGATATCGCCACTTAAGCATCTACGAGCGTATCCGACATATTTAACATTTCACTGTTCCTTAGCCTGTCGGCAGGCATCCGGACAGCTAGTCTGATTCGTCTCTTCCCTCTTCCTCAGACGGCGGAATCGGGCGTAGCCCACTTAAGTTGAACCCCTTTTCCTCCACATGGGCGATGGAAGAAAGGAGCCTTTAGCATTAAGCAGCTAAAGCGTAGTTGTTTTGTTTGCCAGTTATCTTTAGGCGACGTTGATGACGGAGACGATCCCTCCGGCTCGCAGCTTAAGCTCGATCTATCCCTGTCGAATCCAAAACGTCCCCGTTTTATTCGAGCTAGTGCTTGAGAAATATATTCAACTGGCAACGACATATATTATTATAACAAAAACAATATATTTTTCAATTGTCATTTATTGTTATCATTAATAGATCCCTTTTTGTTTTTGTTGAAATGCCCGTTCAATTTCTCTTTTCGCTTCTTTTCGTTTTAAATCCTCCCGCTTATCGTATTTCTTTTTCCCTTTTCCTAGCCCGATAAGCACTTTCGCAAATCCATTTTTAATGTAAAGCTTCAGCGGAACTAATGAATAGCCCTGTTCTTTTGTGGCCCCGATCAGCTTATTGATTTCTCTTCGATGCAAAAGAAGCTTTCTCGTTCTTAACGGCTCATGGTTGTATCGATTTCCCTGCTCATACGGGCTGATATGCATGTTATGAAGAAAAACTTCCCCTTTTTCCACTCTTGCGAACGCATCTTTTAAATTGGCGCGGCCGGCGCGAATCGATTTAATTTCTGTTCCCTGGAGGACGATCCCAGCTTCATACGTTTCTTCAATAAAATAGTCGTGGTGCGCCTTTTTATTTTGGGCAATCAGTTTCCCTTCTCCCTTTGACATTCTCTGTCACCCTTTCGTGAAAATTAGGGGTAAAGATAATTATAGCAAATGAACATTTTCGCCTCAATCAAGATTCTTTCTAAGTGAAATTTTGCTGTTTCAATAAGTTTGTTTTTTTAGACATCTGGCCTCGCTTTAACGCTTTTTCTTCTTCCGCTTCTTTTTCGATACGTTTTTATAAAACTTTTTCTTTTTTGATTTCGGCGGTCTCGTTGACCATTCTTCCTCTTCTTCCTGATGTTTGCTCTTAATCACCTTCACCGTTTCAGGCCGTGTTGATTTTTTTCGTTTTTTTCTCATACCGACAATTTCAAAATCGATGGATCGTTCCTCTTTATCAACATTCACAACGCGGACGGTAATTTCATCGCCGATGCGGTAAACATTTCCCGTTCTTTCGCCGATCATCGCATAATGACGTTCATCATAATGGTAGTAATCATCCGTCATATAGCTTACATGAACGAGACCTTCAACAGTATTCGGGAGCTCGA
This sequence comes from Aeribacillus sp. FSL K6-2848, assembly GCF_038004325.1. NCBI lineage: Bacteria > Bacillati > Bacillota > Bacilli > Caryophanales > Bacillaceae > Aeribacillus > Aeribacillus sp. FSL K6-2848. The sequence continues at coordinate 960,204 of NZ_JBBOQQ010000001.1, read as the reverse complement.
CAAACATGCCGAAGTTTGTGACAGAACTGATGATTCCATCAAATTCTTCCCCAATCTTATCCAGCATAAATTCTGCTTTTTTCAAATCATCCGTTTCACGCTCCGCATCAACAGCTCGCCGTTCCATATTGGAAGAATGTTCTGCAATTTCCGGCAAAATTGATGCCCATTTCATCTGTGTCTTTTCGTCTATTTTCCCTTCAAGCAAATATTTGCGAATGAGTCGATGAACTATCAAATCAGGATAACGGCGAATCGGGGAAGTAAAATGGGTGTAAAATTCGGTCGACAATCCGAAATGCCCGACGCTTTCCGGATGATATTTCGCTTGCTTCATAGACCGAAGCATGACAGTTGAAATCACCATTTCTTCAGGTTTTCCCCGTACTTCATCTAAAATTTGCTGCAAAGCGCGCGGATGAATATTGTTTCCTGTCCCCTTCACGACATAACCAAAATTTGTAATAAACTCCAAGAAACGTCTTAGTTTTTCCTCATTCGGTTTTTCGTGAATTCGATATATAAACGGTACATTTAACCAGTGAAAATGTTCTGCTACTGTTTCATTTGCAAGCAGCATAAATTCTTCAATTAACCGTTCCGCTACAGATCGTTCCCGAATAATGACATCATACGGTTTGCCTTTCTCATCCACCAAAACTTTCGCTTCCTTAAAATCAAAATCGATAGCTCCGCGCAGCATTCTTTTTTTCCGTAAAATCGACGCAAGCTCAGCCATATCCTCCAGCATGGGGACAATTTCTTGATATTTTTCCCGAAGCTGTTCATCCTTTTCAATCAAAATTTTATTGACATTTGAATAAGTCATCCGCTCAGCGGAGCGAATAATACTTTGAAAAATATCATGCTGAACTACGTTCCCATATTCATCCACAATCATTTCGCACGATAATGTCAGACGATCCACCTTCGGATTCAGCGAACAAATTCCGTTTGATAAACGATGCGGTATCATCGGAATGACGCGATCAACTAAATATACGCTTGTCCCGCGTGCAAATGCCTCTCTGTCAATCGGAGTTCCTTCTTTTACATAATAACTGACATCTGCGATATGCACGCCAAGCTTATAGCAGCCGTTATTTAACTTTGTTACTGTTACGGCATCATCCAAATCTTTTGCATCTTCACCATCAATGGTAATGATTAATTCGTTGCGAAGGTCTCGTCTGTTCTTGATTTCCTCGCTCTTAATCTCATCAGGTGTTTCGTTTGCTTGCTTTAATACATCATCTGGAAAGCTCAATGGCAGCTGATGCTTATGAATGATTGATAAAATATCGACGCCAGGATCATTTTTATGGCCTAAAATTTGTACGACTTCTCCTTCTGCACTCATTCGTCCTTCAGGATATGACGTGAGTCGGACAATTACTTTATGACCTTCAACTGCCCCATTTGATGCATTTTTCGGAATAAAAATGTCGTTGACAATCTTTTTGTCGTCAGGTATGACAAATCCGAAGTTTTTGCTTTCCGTATATGTTCCGACAATTTCCGTTATTCCTCTTTCCAAAATGCGTATGACCGTGCCTTCCTGTCTCGCCCCGCTTGTTTTCGGGCTTAGCCGCACAAGAACTTTGTCTCCATGCATCGCATGATTCAGCTCGCCGGGCGGAATGAACACGTCATCAAAACCTGGTTCATCCGGTTCAACGAAAGCAAATCCGCGGGCATGTCCGACCAGTGTTCCGCGGATCAAATTCATTTTTTCTGGAACACCGTATCGATTTGCTCTCGTCCGCACAATGAGGCCTTTTTCTTCCATCTTATTTAAAGTAATAATCAGCTTTTTAAATTCGTCTGCGTCCTCTAGCTGAAAAGCTTCTTCTAATTCCTCCACAGTCAAAGGTTTATAAGCCTCTTCCTTCATAAAAGAAAGAAGCCTTTCAGCTAATTGCATATCGGGTTCTGCCAATACGATAACCTCCTTTTACTCCTGCCAATCAAGGCTCTCTAAAAATTCATAGACGTCCTGATGCAGTTCATCTCGCTGCTTGTCAAGCGTAATAACATGCGACGATTCTTCATACCATTTGATTTTTTTTATATTTGAGCTTACTTCGTTATAAATAATATTTGCACTATCCGGATTGATCATTTCATCGTGGCGCGCCTGAACCACAAATGTCGGGGCATAAATCATATCGACATTTTCTCTCACATCAGAAATCAAACGCTGCAGAGCTTTCAACGTTTTCATTGGTGTTTTTTGAAACTCTTCCATTTCCGCCTCAATCTGTTCTTCCGGCTTTCCTTCAAATTGTTTATATTTGCGGGCATATTTTAAAATTCCTTTATACATCGTTTCTTCGCTTTTAATATACATCGGGGCGCACATTGGAATAATTCCTTTTACAGGTACAGTGTATCCCAGTTTTAAGGAAAAAACTCCTCCAAGAGACAAACCGGCAACTGCAATTTCTTTAAAACCTAAGTCTTTCAGATGTTCGTAGCCACCCATCACATCTTGCCACCAGTCATCGGGACCGGTATGAACCAATTCTTCCGGAGGAACCCCATGGCCTTTATATTGAGGGGCATGACAAGTATACCCTTTATCTTGCAAAAAACGCCCAAGCATCCGCACATCTGCTGAATTTCCAGTAAAGCCGTGAAGCAGCAGTACAGCACGATTCCCACCTTCAAACGTAAAAGGTTTCGGCGGTAAAACTTTCATTTTAAAATCTCCTTCTCTTTTTAAATTCTTTATTTTTTACAACGAACTGTAGTATGAAAAAAGTTTAAATTCCATTATATACCAAAAACATTATTCATTCAACTGCTTTAATTTCCCATAGAAAAAAGGCCTGTTTGACAGACCTTTCTAGCTATTATAATCCAAACCATGAAACAGCAATTGCTAAAACAAAAAATAACACAGAAAGAACGATTGTAATACGATGTAAGATTAAATCTATTCCACGCGCTTTTTGCTTCCCAAAAAGCTGTTCAGCACCGCCGGAAATGGCTCCAGATAATCCAGCACTTTTTCCAGACTGCAGTATCACCACAGCGATCAGCGCAATAGATACAATTGCTAATAGTATGACAAGCAGAGTATGCATGTCCACTCCACCTCCTAAAAAAACGCACATTACAATAGTTTTAATGTATCATAAATTGGCTCATTACACAATAGCGTATCCATTCAGAAAATACGAAAGCGGATGTATTGAACCAAGTCATCCAACTCTGTATTACCTTCCACGATGTTTTGCCTTCGCTTTTAAACGCTTTAACTCTCTTTTTCGCTTGATGAGAGCTTCGCGAAAGCTCCTTGCGCAAAACTTTTCTCTCTTTTTTACGATGCTTCAAATTCTAGCTGAAGGGCTGTTTGTGCATATGTGGAAAGCGGCCTTGTTTTCATTTCCTTTGCAGCTTCACGTTGCAGTCGCTTCGGATTTTTGCGCTTTTTCATTTCAAGCGGCACGGCGGTTGTTGTGCGGCACTTGTGCAGTAACGATAGCATCGGACCATTCACAAATGCCAAAACTTCATCATCTTTTGGCTCTGGACGAAATACGTAGCGAACCGCTTTTAAAGCTTCACCTTCCTTTTGCTCAACCACACCGATCCAGAATTGTCCATCGTAAAAAACCGTCAACTTCATGAAAGGTCCCTCCTTGTAAAACGTAACGACAGCGATGGACATCCCAAGGAGGGGAAGGATACTGACACTCTTTCGGAGTGCGCCCGGACTACCAACCGGGACTGTGTTTTTATGCTGTCTATGTTTTTATTATATGTTGTTTATTGGCAAAAAGAAAATATTTACACATCGTCTAGGCTATGATTTTGTGTTCTTTGAGCTTTAATTAAAAAAGGTCTAACCAAATAACTCGGTTAGACCTTTTCATAGATAGTGTTATTTTTTCAAGTTATAGAAAGATTTAATTCCTTGGTAAATTGCAGTATCGCCAAGTTGATCTTCGATGCGAAGCAATTGATTGTATTTCGCAACGCGGTCCGTGCGGGAAGGTGCGCCTGTTTTAATTTGGCCTGCGTTTGTTGCCACAGCAATGTCTGCAATGGTGCTGTCTTCCGTCTCGCCTGAGCGGTGGGAGATGACCGCTGTATAGCCGGCGCGTTTTGCCATTTCGATCGCATCAAACGTTTCTGTTAACGTTCCGATTTGGTTAACTTTAATCAGAATAGAGTTGCCGACTCCTTTTTCAATGCCTTCCGCTAATTTTTTTGTATTTGTTACAAATAAATCGTCTCCGACAAGCTGAACTTTTCCGCCTAAACGTTCTGTTAACAGTTTATGGCCTTCCCAGTCGTTCTCATCAAGTCCGTCTTCAATCGAAATGATCGGATATTTGGAGACAAGCTCTTCATACCATTTCACCATTTCTTCCGACGTTTTTACAACGCCTTCTCCTTCTAGGTGGTACTTGCCGTCTTCTTTATTAAACAGTTCAGAAGAAGCAACATCCATCGCAAGCTTAACTTGTTCGCCAGGTTTGTAGCCGGCTTTTTCAATTGCTTCGATAATAGTTTGCAAAGCTTCTTCATTTGATTGTAAATTTGGAGCGAATCCACCTTCATCACCAACAGCTGTATTATATCCTTTTCCTTTTAATACAGATTTTAATGAATGGAAAATTTCCGCTCCCATCCGCAGTGCTTCCCGGAAGCTTTCCGCGCCGACCGGCATAATCATGAATTCTTGAATATCAACATTGTTGTCTGCATGAGCGCCGCCGTTTAAAATGTTCATCATCGGCACAGGAAGAGTTTTCGCATTGAAGCCGCCGAGATATTGATACAGCGGAACACCTAAATAATCAGCTGCAGCACGAGCAACGGCCATAGAAACACCTAAAATTGCGTTTGCTCCCAGCTTTCCTTTATTTTCTGTTCCGTCAAGTTCAATTAATAATTGATCGATGGCATTTTGTTCCGTCACATCAAAGCCTAACAGTTCTGGGGCAATAATTTCGTTCACGTTTTTAACTGCTGTTAAAACCCCTTTTCCAAGGTAGCGTTCTTTATCACCGTCACGCAATTCAACAGCCTCGTACTCACCTGTGGATGCACCGCTAGGTACAAGCGCCCGTCCAAATGCACCTGATTCTGTATACACCTCTACTTCAACTGTCGGATTTCCTCTTGAATCAAGCACTTCACGTGCATAAACATCAGTAATAGCTGGCATGTTGCTTCATCTCCTTTATTTATGATTTAATAAGACTTTTCCCTGTCATTTCTTTCGGTTTTTCCAGCCCGAGCAGCTCGAGCATCGTTGGTGCTAAATCGCCTAAAATTCCGTCTTCTCTTAATTCGATTCCTTTTTTCGTTATAATAACCGGCACTGGATTTGTCGTATGTGCGGTTTGCGGTTTTCCGTCAAGTGTGACGACTTCGTCCGCATTTCCGTGGTCAGCAGTTATAATAGCTGTTCCGCCTTTTTCGAGAATCAAATCCACCACTTTTCCGAGACATTCATCAACCGCTTCGACTGCCTTTATCGTTGGCTCAAGTTTGCCGGAGTGGCCGACCATGTCCGGATTGGCAAAATTCAATATGATCGCATCATGCTTGTCAGCCTCAATTTCTTTTAAAAGCGCATCAGTTACTTCATATGCGCTCATTTCCGGTTTTAAATCATACGTGGCTACCTTCGGTGAATTAATTAAAATCCGTTCTTCGCCAGGAAACTTCTCTTCCCGGCCTCCGCTCATAAAGAACGTAACATGCGGATATTTTTCTGTTTCTGCTATGCGCAGCTGCCTCAATCCGGCTTGGGAAATGACTTCGCCAATTGTGTTGTCCAAGTTAACCGGCTTGAAGGCAACATATCCTTTCACCGTTTCGCTAAAATGCGTCAAACAAACGAAGAATAAACGTTTTGGATGTTTCGGTCCCCTATCAAAGGAACGGAAATCTTCATTTGTGAATGTATTCGAAATTTGAATAGCGCGATCCGGACGGAAATTATAGAAAATGACCGCGTCATCATCTTGAATGGTTGCAACAGGACTGCCGTCTTCTTTTGTCATAACAGAAGGGATGACAAACTCATCATAAATCCCGTGTGCATAAGAATCTTCAATACATTCGTATGCGTTTTTATAAGCTGGTCCTTCGCCATACACCATCGCTCTGTATGCTTTTTCTACTCGATCCCATCTTTTATCTCTGTCCATCGAGTAATAGCGGCCTGAAATCGTTGCGATCTGTCCTACTCCGTATTCATTGATTTTTTCATTCAGCTCATCAATATATTGCTTCGCCGTTTGCGGACCAACATCGCGTCCGTCCAAAAATCCATGAATAAACACATTTTTCACTTGCTGATCTTTCGCCAATTTTAACAAGGCGAATAAGTGGTTAATGTGGCTGTGAACACCGCCATCCGATAATAAGCCGAAAATGTGAAGGTTCGTTCCTTTTTCTTTCACGTGGTTCATAGCTGAAAGAAATGTTTCATTTTCAAAAAATTCGCCTTCACGAATCGCTATGTTAACGCGTGTCAAACTTTGGTATACAATTCTGCCTGCACCGATGTTTAAATGTCCAACTTCAGAATTTCCCATTTGACCTTCCGGCAAGCCGACAGCTTCTCCACATGCTTTTAACGTTGCATGCGGGTATGTATTCCAAAATCGATCAAAATTCGGCTTGTTCGCTTGAGCCACAGCATTTCCTTTCACTTCGTCACGCAGAGCAAAACCGTCTAATATAATTAACGCTACTGGCTTTTTACTCATTTTGGCCTGCCTCCAATAGCTGCAAGAAAGAGCGTGGTTCCAGGCTTGCGCCTCCGACTAATGCTCCGTCAACTTCCGGCTGGTTTAGAAAATCTTTAATATTTTCCGGTTTAACACTGCCGCCATATTGAATGCGAACTTCGTTTGCAACATCATCGGAATAAATATCGGCAATTACACCCCGAATATGGGCACATACTTCATTGGCATCCTCCGGAGAAGACGATTTTCCTGTGCCAATCGCCCAAATCGGCTCATAAGCAATCACGATGTTTTTCACAGCCGACGCATCGACTCCAGCCAACGCTTTTTTGACTTGATCGCCAACAATTTCATTCGTTTTTCCAGCTTCACGCTCAGCTAATGATTCGCCTACACATACGATCGGAGTTAATTCGTGTTTGAAAGCAGCCAATACTTTTTTGTTCACGGTTTCGTCTGTTTCGGCAAACATTTCCCGGCGTTCGGAGTGTCCAATGATCACATAATCAACACCGATATCCGCCAATGCAACAGGGCTGATTTCCCCTGTATAAGCTCCGCTTTCTTCAAAATGCATATTTTGAGCGCCAATTTTTAGTTCAGAGCCTTCAGCCAATTCCACAAGCTGACCTAAAAATAAGGCAGGTGCACATATAACGGAATCAACTTTATCCTGTGGGGGAACGAGTGATTTAACTTCCTTTACAAAGCTTTTTGCTTCTTCCAACGTCTTATGCATTTTCCAATTCCCTGCAATAATCGGCTTTCTCATCTTTACACCTTCCTTTTTACGGAAATGGTTGTGGTTATTTGTCTTCCAATATTTGAACTCCCGGAAGTTTCTTTCCTTCCATGAACTCTAAAGATGCTCCGCCTCCGGTTGAGATGTGGTTCATTTTATCCGCAAGGCCGAATTTTTCTACTGCTGCTGCTGAATCACCGCCGCCGATGACCGTATAAGTATGTTCTGCTTTCGCCAAGCTTTCCGCTACAGCTTTTGTTCCCTTTGCAAAAGCATCCATTTCAAAAACGCCCATCGGTCCGTTCCAAACAACAAGCTTTGATTGTTGAATGACATCCGCATAAATTTCAGCCGTTTTAGGTCCAATGTCAAGTGCTTCCCAATCAGCCGGAATGCTGTCAATATCCACTACTTTTGTATTGGCATCATTTGAAAAATCATCTGCTACCACAACATCTACAGGCATATAAAAGCGAACGCCCTTTTCTTTGGCACGTTCCATAAACGATTTTGCCAGTTCTATTTTATCTTCTTCAAGCAAAGACTTGCCGATTTCGTGACCCAGCGCTTTTACAAACGTATAAGCAAGTCCTCCGCCGATAATCAAATTATCTACACGTTCCAATAAATTTTCGATAACTCCGATTTTATCTTTTACTTTTGCACCCCCGATAATCGCTGTAAATGGGCGGTCAGGATTATCAAGCGCTTTAGATAAAACATTGATTTCTTTTTCCATTAAAAATCCTGCAACAGATGGTAAATATTCCGCAATGCCTGCGGTGGATGCATGTGCGCGGTGAGCGGCGCCAAAGGCATCGTTAACATATAGATCAGCCAATTCAGCAAAAGCTTTAGCTAGCTCAGGATCATTTTTTTCTTCGCCAGGATAAAAGCGTACATTTTCCAGAACGAGAATGTCGCCATTGTTTAACTTGTCTACTTCCGCTTTTACAGCCGCACCATAAGCTTCATCTACTTTGACCACCTTTTTGCCTAACAGTTCTTCTAAACGCTTCGCTACAGGCGTCAATCGAAGCTCTTCCACAACCTGTCCTTTTGGTCTGCCAAGGTGGCTGGCAAGCAATACTTTCGCTCCTTGATCCGCCAAGTATTGGATCGTTGGGAGTGCAGCTCGAATGCGTGTATCATCGGTTATTTTGCCATCCTGCATCGGTACATTAAAGTCAACTCGGCAAAATACCGTTTTCCCTTTCACATCGACATCTTTTATCGTTTTTTTGTTCATGGCTCAAGCTCCTCCTTCACAATAACGATCAGGAAAAAATTCTTCCTACATGTTGAAAGGGAAAGGGGAATGTAAACGTCCCCTTCCCCTTCCCGCTTTTCATTATAGCTTTTTAAACAGGCAAGCTACAAGTCCGTATTTAAAGATTATAAACCTTGTTTTGCAATGTAAGCCGCCAAATCTACCACGCGGTTTGAGTATCCTGTTTCGTTATCGTACCAAGAAACAACTTTCACCATGCGGTTTTCAAGCACCATAGTAGAAAGCGCATCAATCGTAGAAGAATGAGTATCACCATTATAGTCTCTGGATACAAGCGGCTCCTCGCTGTACGCTAAAATACCTTTCAATTCTCCTTCAGCTGCTTCTTTAAGCGCCGCATTTACTTCTTCCACTGTTACGTCTTTTTCAAGCTCAGCCACTAAGTCAACGATGGACACATTTGGTGTCGGAACACGCATTGCCATACCGTTAAGTTTTCCTTTTAATTCAGGCAATACGAGCGCAACTGCTTTAGCCGCACCAGTTGTTGTCGGTATGATAGATTCTGCTGCAGCGCGAGCGCGGCGGTAATCTTTGTGAGGCAAGTCTAAAATTTGTTGGTCATTTGTATAAGCGTGCACAGTTGTCATCATGCCTCGAACAATGCCAAATTTTTCATGCAAAACTTTTGCAAACGGAGCTAAGCAGTTTGTTGTACATGAAGCGTTGGAAATGACATGATGATTGCTTGGATCATATTTGTCTTCGTTTACGCCCATAACAATTGTGATATCTTCTTCTTTAGCCGGCGCAGAAATGATTACTTTTTTCGCACCTGCTTCAAGGTGTTTTGCTGCATCTTGACGGTTTGTGAAGCGACCAGTAGATTCTACTACAATGTCAACGCCAAGGTCTCCCCAGCCTAATTGAGCTGGATCGCGCTCGGATAATACTTGAATTTCTTTTCCATCCACGACCAAGTTATTTCCATTTACCCCGACTTCCACATCGAGTTTTCCATGAACAGAATCGTATTGTAAAAGATGTGCAAGCATGTTTGCATCTGTTAAATCGTTTACTGCTACTACTTCTACTTCAGGATTTTTTAATGCTGCGCGGAATACATTGCGTCCAATACGACCAAAACCATTAATACCAATTTTCACTGCCATCTTTAAGTCCTCCTTCAATTTTAGGAATGATGTTTATATTGAGGGAGCTTTACAGTTCCCTTAATAACTCTTTAGCTGCCACTTCGTCAGTTACTAAAATCGTGGCTAATGATTGATTCATATACGCTTTGATCGCTTTTGCTTTAGAGGCTCCTCCAGCAACCGCGATCACATTTCGTATGTTTTTTAAGTCCTCCAGCTGCATTCCAACCGTTTGAACTTTATGGACGACTTCACCTTTTTGGTTGAAGTAATAACCGAAAGCTTCGCCTACTGCATTTCCTTTTTTAATTTTTTCGAAATCTTCCTTCGGAGTCTTTCTTCGCTCCGCCATTGTTTGAGCATCCCCGATGCCATGAACAAGCATTTTCGCTGAACGTATAATTTTTAAAAGGTCTTTTATTTCCGGTTCTTCGATAATGGATTCATATGCTTCCTTGCTTAGCTGGTCAGGAACATGGAGCAGCCTGTATTTCCCATGTGCACGTTCAGCTATTTTGGCGCAAATCGTATTCGCCTGGTTTTCAACATTTTCCCCTAGTCCGCCTCTTGCAGGGACAAATAAAACATTTCGGCGATGACCTAACGGAATCATCATTTCAGCAACAGCTGCCAGCGTTGTGCCGCCTGCCACAGCAACAACCTCGTCATCCTGCAAATGATTCATGATGCATTGTGCACAAGCTCTTCCCATTTCTTTTTTCACGAGGGGCGAATGGTCGCTGTCACCTGAAACAACAATCACTTCATCTAAATGAAGCTTCTCTTTTAATGTAGTTTCCAAAAAAGTTAAACCTAAAACATCTTTCATCATTTCTTCCAATGATGAAAGAAGATCATCCCCTTCTTTCGTTAAGGTCATTCCCGAGGGGTGAATATGAATTAAATTTTGTTCTTTTAAAAATTGCACTTCTCCACGCAGAATTCTTTCACTGATGCCTAAATTGTTTGACAAGCTTCGTCTTCCTACAGGCTGCATCAGTCGAATGGACTGCAAAATTTGATAGCGCTTTTGCATAGTTTGGAGAAGATCAGGCAATAATTTTTTTTGAGCTTCAATTAATGATTGCATTTTCAAGACCCTTCAGCTCTTTCTTTCCGGGACTTTTTTTGTCCCTATAAGACAAATTATGTCCCAATTATAGCAAAAAAATTCACCCCTTGCTACATATATTATTTTAGCAGGAGCGCAAATGTTAATCAACAGAAACAAGTTCCAGCAAACGTTTTCTTAAAGAATTTTCTTCAATTTTCCCAAAAATAACAATCTTTCCATTCACTTCAATCACTGGAATCATTAGTTGATATTTTTCCAGCAGCCGGTCATCTTGATAAATATCTTTTTCTTTCAGATCAAAGGGTATTTCAGCTTGCAGCTTATACAGCAATTCCTTTGCTTCATCACATAATGGACATGTTTGCTTCGTATAAAGAACCACTTGATTCACGAATCCAATTCCTTTCTAATTATATCTTTTTCGCAAATTGGACGAAGGGATATTGAGCTGATCGCGGTATTTGGCCACTGTTCTTCTCGAAACATTCATATTATAATTCTCTTTCAACAGGTTGGCAATTTTTTGATCTGAAAGCGGTCTTTGCTTATTTTCTTGATCAATTAATTGCTGAATGACCTGTTTAACATTCGCACTTGATGTATCTTCTTCTCCCACTTTGTTAGTGAAAAAATATTTCAACTCATATAAACCGAAAGGAGTTTGAACAAATTTATCATTGACCGCTCTGCTTACAGTCGACTCGTGAATGTTAAGAGAATCAGCGATATCTTTTAATGTTAACGGTTTCAAAATGTTGTTTTTCAAATAGAAAAAGTCTTTCTGAAATCGTATAATTTCCTGCATAACTTTGACAAGCGTTTCCTTCCGCTGCTCAAGCGATTTTAACAGCCAGCGTCCTTGATGGAGTTTAGTCTGTACGTAAGATTTTACTTCTTTTTCTGTTTGTACAATCGGTTCGTAGTCCCGATTGATTTTAATTTGCGGCAAAAGATCTTCATTATAATATACAATCCAATCTCCATTTCGCTCTTCAATCATTAAATCAGGGATGATATAATTCGGGGTTTCCTCATCAAATTGCAGACCAGGTCTTGGATTCAATGTTTGAACAAAATCGAAAATTTGCTGAAGAGCATTCAGCGACAGACCTGTCTTTTTGGAAAGATCCTTCCAAGCTTTTGTGGCAAACAGATGAAAATGCTCTTTTAACACGAACTCGGAGCCTTCAGGTTTTTCCTCAATTTCTTTAGCCTGCAAAAGCAAGCATTCTTGAAGCGAACGTGCCCCGACGCCAATTGGATCTAATGATTGCAGTACAGACAGCTGTTTTTCCAAAAGATCGATCGAAATTTGGAACTTTTCCGATAGGCGGGATAAGTCTTCTGACATATAACCATTTGAGTCCACTGCATCGATTAAAATATGAATAGCACGCCGTTCGTTTTCGGTAAAACGAAATTCTACGAGCTGATTTCGCAAATGATCTTTTAGCCCCATCCCTTTTTTCGGCATATTTTCGATCCAGCGGCCATCCTCCTTGCTAGCCCTCTGCTGCTTTCTTTGATTATGATAAAATATCGGTGGATGGGATTCTTCCAATTCCACAAAGGGGTTTTCAAGCGTAATTTCCCTCAAGTAAGATACTAAATCGATTGTAGAATATTGCAAAAGCCCAATGGCTTGCTTCAGCTCTTTCGTCATCGCCAATCTCAAGGATTGGTTTTGGACTAAGTCCATTTTTATATGCATCAGAACTCCCCCCCTTTAGTTCTATTTTACATGAAGAATTTAAAAAAAGAATCTAAAATTTTGGAGGAACGAACATGACACAGCTTTTTTCTGTTTCCTATTTTAAAGAAAACTTTAAACAGTACATTGAAATGAATAAAGAAAAATCTTCAAAGATTGATGCCATGAACAGCTACTACCGATCTGTCGTCTCAACTTTAATTTACGACCAGCTAACCAAAAATGCTGAAATATTGAAAAGACTGCAAAATCTTGATCAAGCATATAATCAAGTGAAAAACGAGGAGTAAAAGGACTTTTAAATTTTAATGTATGAGATCAGTTTTTGAAGTCGGCATATAAGCCGATTTCTTTTTTTTACAGTAAAGCTTTTGGTTAAAACAAAAAACTGAGCAAATATAAGCTGCCCAGCTTTCGTTTTCGTTTTTATTTCGATTCATGTTTTGGCAAATATTCTGTCGTAAAAATTTCCTTTGCATCAAATGTTTTTTCTAATAAACCGAGATCGTGCAATTGTTTAATTAATGTTGCCCAGCGTTCTTCCGTCATATATCCGACTCCATGCTCTGCTGCATCTCCTCCATATACAAAATCCACTTGTGTTTCGGCTTCAAATTTTAATGATTCTAATTCCATATCAGCGTTGTCTTTCTGAATCACTTTATTAATCTCTTCGTAAGAATCTTTGTATAAATACCATCCTTCGACAAAAGCATCCACAAATGCTTTGACAGTTTCTTTATTTTTTTCTAAATAGTCTTTTGTAACATATAACACAACGTTATAAGGATTATAACCTGCATCAGATATGAGCTTCGTTTCTACATCTACTCCATCTTTTTTTAAGAAAAACGGCTCTGAAGTCACAAAGGCTTGGCTTACAGAATTGGGATCGCTAATAAAATTCGAATGCTGTCCTGTATAAGCCAATTCTTGTACATTACTTAAATTATATTTAGATTTCAAAAAGTCCCAATACGTAATACCAGGCTGTATATATACTTTTCTTCCATTTAATTCATCAAAATCGTCAATTCCCTTTCCTTTATGGAACATTAATGCCTGCGGGCTTCCTTGCATGGCAGCAGCTACAGCGACTAATTCAATTCCTTGATTTCTAGCAATAACCATTTGGTCAGCATGTGCAAGCCCAAAGTCAGCACTTCCAGATGCAACCATTTGAATAGACGAGACTTGCGGCCCACCCGGTTCGATCGTGACTTTTAAACCGTTTTTTTCAAACAATCCGTTTTCTTGTGCTGCATACAAACCGCCATGCTGCGCCTTCGGAAACCAATTTAATACAATTTTTACATCTTTTAAGTCTTTTTTCTCTTCATTCGAAGCGCTGTCTCCCTCGTTTGTTGAGCTGCTCGACTCTTGTCCGCCGCAGGCGGTGAGGAAGAACATGAATATAATCCCGATTAATAGAAAACTCGCTTTGCGCCATGCTTTCAATTCTTTTTCCCCCTTTTTGCACTTTTTTTGAAACTCAATAAAGCTCGTTCCCTAACGCAGCAAACCATTTTTATGCAAAAAAAATTAGCAAATAAATTCAGCTCTTGTAAGCAATAGTGATTATGTCAACTTAATTTTTGATCAAATTTTTTATTTTTCTCCCTTCATCGCGGATTCGTGCCATGATCTCAGCATGAAATGAGAAAACAAACTTACGAGTAAGTAAAAGACAATCCCAAAAATAGCAGCGGCAATTCCACAAGCAAATAAATATGGTGTTTTTAATTGAACGGCTGCTACCGTAATGGCATACCCTAAACCGCCTTTTCCTCCGCCAATTCCAGCTATATATTCACCCGTAATAGCTCCAACGATCGATAGCGTGCTGGATATTTTTAAGCCGGTCATCATGTAAGGCATAGCAGCCGGAATTCGGAGCTTCCACATTTTTTGCCATTTTGACGCATTATATAAAGTAAATAATTCGCTCATATTTTTATCGACTGAATTCAATCCCATTAACGTATTTGAAATAATCGGAAAAAATCCGATTAAAAATGAAATCATCACAATCGAATTGAAGCCCGAGCCGAACCAGATAACAACGATCGGTGCAACAGCTACAACCGGTATCGTTTGTAAAATAACCGCATACGGGTAAATGCTTATTTCTAAAATTTTTGAGCTTGCTAATAAAACCGCAAAGCCAATTCCAATGATGGCGCTTATTACAAATCCGATCACAGATTCAGCCACCGTTATTTGTATGGCTGGCCATAATAACTCCCAATCTTCAACCGCCGCTTGAAGGACGTCCGTCGGTTTTGGAAGTATAAACGGCTGCACGCCAACCATAATCGGTACAAACTGCCATAAAGAAAGAAAAACAACAAGCGCAGCAATCGGACCAATAATCTTCCATTTTGATTTGCTCCATATTTTCAGTTTGCCAGTATTATTTGATTGAGCGACAATTTCCTTCGTTTGAGTGGTTGCTGTTTGTACAGACATTTATACCAACTCCCTTCGGGTTGAACTATTCTCAAGACTTTGCGAGGAAATATCGACATATTCTGTAAACCGTTCATCTGTCCGCTCCCTCGGATAAGGAAGATCGACATCGATGATAGATGATAATCGTCCGGGCCGAGCTGACAACACTGCAATTCTAGTAGAAAGATAGACAGCTTCAAATACATTATGAGTAACGAACAAAATTGTCATTTTCTCCCTTTTCCATATTTCAAGCAGCTCCGTCTGCAAGGTCTGTCTTGTAATCTCGTCTAATGCAGCAAACGGTTCATCCATTAACAGCAATTTAGGTTTTGCAGCCAACGCTCGAGCTATAGACACCCTCATTCTCATTCCGCCTGACAACTGCCTAGGATACGACTTTATATGATCCTTTAGTCCAACCATCTCCAATACTTTGATCGCATCCTCTTTGCGGCTTTTTTTATCCGAACCCCTTAATTCTAAAGGCAGCATCACATTTTCCAGCACCGTTCTCCATGGAAGCAAGTTGGCATCTTGGAATACAAACGCAACATCATTTGTATTTTTTATAACTTCTTTCGGGTTTTGCCCAAATACTTCTACCTTGCCCTCAGTAGCTTCGCCTAAACCTGCCACCATTCTTAATGCCGTTGATTTCCCGCAGCCAGACGGGCCGAGGAAGCTTATAAATTCCCCTTCTGTGATGGAAAAATGGAATTGGCTTAAAGCGACTGTGCCGGTATTGTAAATCTTACTAACATGATGAAATGCGACAATCTCGTTTCGAATTGCTTCCACTGCTTATCCCCCCTTATCTAAGTTAGAATAGCTGAGTTTCTTATTCTTGGTTTTTTATAATTGACTTTTGTATGCTCAAGAGCCGTTTCCAGCATTCTTTCAGCAGCTTTTTGCGCCCGCATGGCAAATGATTCTTCATCGATATTGACAAGACGCCCTTTATCTACAACAATCTGTCCGCCAACGATAGTCATATCGACTGTCGGTGTGCCCGCTAGAATCGGAAGTGCCGTATCGTTGAAAAGCGCACCAGCAAATTCTAATCGATTCGTATCAATCATAAACATATCAGCAGCCTTGCCGACTTCCAATGAACCAATGGCATCTTCCCAGCCAAGCACTTTAGCTGAACCTCTCGTCGCAATCGACAAACAATCTTCAGCACTTAGCGCTGTCGTTCCATGCTGAAGATTATGGAGCAGGTTCATAATTTTTAAATCTAATAATAGATTGGAGGAATCATTAGAAGCTGAACCATCAACACCAAATCCCACTTTTACCCCTGCCTGCAGCATGTCCATAATTCGCATCGTTCCGGAAGCCATTTTCATATTGCTGCTCGGACAATGAGCAACTCCGCAGCCACAAGCACCCAGCTTGGCAATTTCTTTGTCATCAAACCAGATTCCATGCGCATACCACACGTCTTCGCCGACCCAACCTGTTTCTTCCATTAGTTCGAAAGGACGCATGCCAAACTTTTCTCTGCAAAAATCCTCTTCATCGATCGTTTCCGCCAAATGGGTATGCATCCGAACGCCATAACTGCGTGCTAAATCCGCTGATTCACGCAGCAAGTCTTTGCTAACCGAAAATGGTGAACAAGGTGCAACACCTACCCGCAGCATCGAAAATTTACTAGGATCATGATAGGTTTCAATAACTCTCATGGTATCTCGAAGAATAACATCCTCCGGCTGAACGATTTCATCTGGCGGCAATCCCCCTTTTGATCGGCCTAAACTCATAGAACCTCTAGTTGGGTAAAAACGAATTCCGATCTCACGCGCTGCCCGTATTTCTTCATCAATTAATTCGCCGCTGACCCCATTCGGAAAAACGTAAAAATGGTCAGCTGATGTCGTACAACCGCTTTTAAGCAACTCACCTAATCCGACAACAGCACTTAAATACACATCTTCCGGCCTTAGATGGCGCCAAATATCGTACAAAGCGATTAGCCAATCAAACAGCTCAACATTTTGCACCCAAGGGATATTGCGGGTGAAAGTCTGATACAAATGATGATGCGTATTGATTAACCCCGGATAAACAATTTTTCCGCGCGCATCAATGACAATATCCGCTGACTCACAAGGTAAATCATAGCCGATCGCTTTAATCTCTTGACCGACAACATACATGCTGCCGCCTGGGTATTCCGTTCGATTTTCATCCATCGTAATAATATTTTTGGCATTTTTTATGAACAACGTCTTCATTCATTCACCCCTTTATAATACGATCAATCCCCTTTATGTTAATTTTTATAACACAATACGTAATGTGTATTTATTATATATTCTTTTCAGCTGTATAACATTAGCGAATATTCACAATTTTTAATGTGATTTTGTGTATTTTAACTAAAAATTTGCGTATTTGTGTTATATATTATGACATAAATGGCATTTTTTAAGGGGAGCGGTATATGGGGGAGTGGATTTGTTTCCATATTTAGGAAATAAAAAGTCCAGTTTTTCAACTGAGCTAAATAAATATTTTTCGGCAACCGTTATATATAGGGACTTCCAAACGAACAGGCAATGTTGAATGAATCCGAATGTGACAGTAAAAGAGATGACCAGATTTAAATCTTGTACTCTACATCCGTAGTGAAATCCCTTTTGCATGCCGGTTGAAATTTTGCAATGTGACTGGTTCATTCGGATGGCCGTCATCAGGAACCGGCTTTGCCTGAATTGTTTTGTCCGAAAAGATTTCCTCCTGCAAACTCGGCTTCCATCAGAACCGTTTTATCCGATCACATATAAGGGAATACGCTAGGACGAATGATCGGTGCCGTAATAGTCAGATACCCTTGTGGCTTCGTCGTAATCTTGTATGCGTTTTTCTCTTATACATTACACCCTCTCTCAGGTAAAATAAAAAGCACTCCTAAAAGGAGCGCCAATTTTTGAAAAATTAATGGAATTCAACATCATCTATCTTCCATGAAAAACGATCAGATCTTGTATCTTCATTTTGTTTTTCTTTTTGATCATCAACAGGTTTATTTTTATTAATAACAATAGGTTCTTTACTATCCTCTTTCATTTTCTTGACCATCTCACATAAAAAATTGTGATCACTATAATCTGCTTTATTTTAAAAGTCGCTTCTTATCCAAAAATATTTCTTCTTCGCCCTAATAAACTGATTTGGAAAAATTCTTTCACTTCAACAATGCTATTAAACGGTTTATATTCAACCTTTTCGCTTAATTCTTCATCATCAAATGCTGGGTATCGTAACGTACCTACAACCATACGTATTACCAGGAAGCCCTCCTGCAGGTGGATTATTTACTGTACAAAAAAACTTTCCATCTATTTGTCTATGAGCTTTTCTTACTCTTTTATCGTGTGATATCGAGATTATTGTTTCAAATCTTATGGGTTAGATAAAAACGAATGGTTGCTTCAGCTTTTCTTGCGGTCTGATACAGTTTTAATTCCTCATAGTTAAGATAAAAACCTCAAGCCCACTTGGGTTGTTGGTGAAAATGTTGCGTTTCAATTCCTCATAGTTAAGATAAAAACTCGGCTTGCATTTTACCCATTATTACTCATCTCCTTTTCGTTTCAATTCCTCATAGTTAAGATAAAAACCCAAAAGTTGTTGATATGACAAAGTTTTGATAATACTGGAAAAAATTTTGTTATTTTCATTTTAACGTAAACAGGAATTTTTATCAATTCTCTGTTTTTCGTTTATTTTCTGCAATTTTTGTGTCGTTAATCAAAAAAATAAAGTGTCGTCGATCCCCCGGGATTTTTGCACGATTGGAGGTCGACGACAATTTTTTAGAAATGAGATTTCATTTTATATTGGATAATGAAAGTTACTTATATTTTCATAACAAACTTTGAATTTTATTTTTTCGTTTGGACACTTGTTATTTTTAAATGCTAATTTTCTTTTAAATCTTGTTGATGGTTTAATTTGATAAAAATCTCTTTTTATTTTCCAATTGTTTTATCTCAAGAGAAACCCTTGCAGTTAGAAACCAGAGGAAAAAGAGTATTTCGACGAAAAATCTTTTATGTAGAAACAAGAAACTACCATTTTGTCAACAACCATAAATTCTATTTTTCATTATTTTAAATTGTAATTTTTCGAAGAATTTGATACTTCTTCAAAAAATGGCTTAAATTTTTGGATGCTTTCAGATAATTGTTGATAAAATTTTTGTGGAGGGCGTGCATCCGTTCTTGTGCCTGCGTGGTTAATATCATTCCGATATTCTGTGATCGGGTTGAAAGGTTTAAGTAAATCTCGATAAGGTTTAAGTTTTTCAACTATATCCGCAACAAATGAAGGATTTTTTACCTGCCAATCTTCCTCAGGAATTCGCTCCAATAAAATACGAATCGCTGAATGCAAATCGGTACGAATATCTTTGTTTGTTTCGTCCAAACGGAACAATCTGCAAATAGCTGTCACCACATTTTCCTGCAACAAAGTGAGTCCGGGTTGTATTAATTGATTTTTTTCACACCAATCGGCCATTGCAAAAAGATTCTGAAAGGGATCTTCCGTAAAATTTTCATATTTCTTTTCCATTTCATCCAACAACGGAATTAACGGTTTAACCGTGTCCGTTTCAATATTGCGAACCTTATTTAATTGCTCGCGGAATTTTTTTATTTCTTCTGCAATTTGCAAACTGCGGGCTGTTTGCATCAATTTTCCGACCATATCAAGTTGATTCGCTAATTCTCTTAATTCTGAAACTTGTTTCCTCTCTTCTATAGTAGGATCTGGATCTGTATATATTTTTTTCACTTCATTGGATGTAAATTGTTGAATGACTGTTGCATCCCCTGTCCGAATAAATTGATCCACTCCATTTGTCCAATCAAGTAGCGCTGCCATATTGGTTACATCAATTATAGGCACCAATCGTTTTTCAACTGGTATGTTATCCACTTTTCTAGGATTTCCTAACTTTTCAAAAAATCCATACATAATCTTACCAATTGATGCTTTTTTTACTAATCTTGCATAATTTAATACTATTAAAGAAACGAACGGAATAGTGCGAAAGCTATGGGTGATATCGAAATAAATGCAATCACCTTCTTGAATCTCATTCAAGATAGCATCAAATAATTGCCAATTCGCTCTTTCATCTTGTGAACTATCAATTACAACTAATTTTATGTTTGCTTTAGGATCAATGCGATGAAAAGTTGTTTTTAAACCTTCCACTAATTGATTTTCTTCATTGACCCGATCGATCCAATTATTTTTTTCCGCCTCCTTCGTTGAAAAAATTACAACATCCATTTCACCATCTTTTTTAAAAAGTTCATAAATGGCCGTTTGAACAAAACGGGTATAGGAGGAAGTTTCCCCCTGATATGTATAAAAGCAAGGTTTGTAATCACTAAGTCCTAAAAAAGAAAGCAATACATTTCTTGCCATCTTAACCACCACTATTTTTAATTTTTGATCAAATATTCCGTTATATCTTCAAAACCGGACTCTTGCTGGTAGATTCCCTTTCCTTTTGCAGCCTCCCGCTCATACAGGTTGTGATCGAGCCATAAATAGTTGGCGTATAGAACATCTTCCTCTTCCTCGTAACGATAAGCCAAGCGGAATGGGTTTTTTCCATTTCTTGCTCCTTTATAAAGATGAAAATTTATTTTTTTCGGATTCAATTGAAATTGCAGTTCATGCCTGATTTCTTCTTGCCGTGCTTCACCGTGTTTTAATTTTTTGACAAGTTCCCGCATTTGCTGATAAATAAAAATAGACTGGTGATGATTTTGTTTTGTAAAATCCCGGACTTGTTTTGATGCAACATATTTTGTTCCAAATAAATGCTCATATTTGCTGCGTTCAAACAAATACAGACCAAATGCGGTCAGACCAACAAATTCATCTTCCAAATGAAATAAAGAAGGAAATTGTTTAATAAATCTTCGTTCTGCTTTCGTTAATTCGCTTAAAGGTTGATAATTTCTTTGGCATTTGCGTAGTAGCTCCACATTTTGATGCACAAATTCATCCTTTATATCCAGCGGAATAGGCGGTATTTCATGCAACACTTGATTCGTTTCATGTAAATATGCTGTGGGATAATTTAAAAAGGAACCTACAATTGATCCAAAGGAGGTCATCACTTTATATCCTCCAATTGGCGCAAAACATGTAGAATTCGGTTCACCCTGTTCAAGTGCAATACTAAGTTTTAACAAATAATCACCAATGGTAGCATTTAATTTTGCTGGATTTGACACATCAATATCCACAAATAAAGCTTCCACATGAGCTTGAAAATATTTTTCAAACAAATAACAAAGCAATTCTTTCGAGATTTCCCCGCCAACTGTATTGGTTAAAAGAAGGATAACCTTTGGATGTTTTCCAAGCTTCCCTTTCTCCCTTAATGCATATAACATGGAATACTCTGCAGAAACTTCTGTTGGTTTTTCTAAAATCTCACTATCAACAGTTCTGGCAAACTGGAGATATTTTTCTTTTATTGAGTCAATTTGTTCCTTTTCGGCTTTTTCTTGCAACGAAACATTTATATCAGGTGTGTCATTGCTTTTTTGGCTAAATATGTTGTCAGAACCAAAAATGGAAACACCGCATGTCATAACTACTGTATGGTACATAGTATCACCCCCGCTTCTATTCATAGGAACACATTCATTAAACAATTCACCAGCGAAGACTGAGGAAATAGTAAAAAGTTCATTTCACTTGAAAGTAAGTATTCTCCGTTCTTGGTTTTCAATAAATGTTTTTCCTTTAGAATTATGCAATCAGCACCAGCACAACAATTTTTTATCAATCCACTTTTAAAAATAGCAACAACAAATCTATTTATTGTGGATACTCTCTAAAATTGACATGCTGAAAGATGCGATTCGTTCGAATGGTTCCGTCCTTTAGTTGTTCTTCTATCACTTTCCTTTCAGTTGTAGCATAATAAACAGCGTATCCTCTTTTCTTTAACCATTGAACGAGGCAAAATGTTGCGCCAAATTCCCCTTGAACAATCAGTTTGTCCCCTTTTTTCAACTGTTTTGAAAGCCAATTTTTTATTTCTCTTAAAAAATCTTCTTGCCATTCCCCTGATGGGGGAATATTGGACCATATTTTTTGCAGGGAATCCGGCAGATACACAATATCATCAATTTTAAAACGTTGGTTAATTTCTTGTATTTGTATTTCTGACAATTTATGAGACAAAATGACAAACAACTTCATCTTAAAACTCCTAAAATAAGTTTCTCTAAATCATAATATATACCCATCCTAATACCGATTCATAAACCTGACCGTTTTGAATAACAGATCTTGTTCTAGGAAAAGGAAGATAACTTCCCAAATTTGTTTTATTTCTAATCTTTTTAAGATCTTGTGGTGAAAATAAACCGGCAATTGTATTATCATAAAACGTTTTAGCGCTTCCCAGCCTCATAACAGCACCGTTTTGTTCCTTCTCAAACTGCTGTGCACTCTTCAGCAATTTTTCATATAAGTCTGTTACCAGACTAAGTTCCGGAATTTTCAATTCCTTCAGTAAATTCCATTCTTTCTCAATTAGTTGTTTATAAAAGGAATTGACCATATGTAAAATCTTCCGTTCGCCGTTTTCTCCTTCTTCACTATATAAATAAGAAAATCGTTTATCTAAAGAGTGATAGTTCCGCTTTGCTTTACATTGAAGCCGAAATGTCAATTGTGTATTTTCCGGGATGGCTTCTTTTGTAACGGGTATAGTTCCGGTTTTCTTTTTGAAATCAAACCGCAAAGTTTTCACAATCATGATTTCGTCAGGTTTTAACATCGTTGAATCGGATATATGTAAATGTTTTAATAAATCATTTTCGAATTTACCAAATAAATCCTCACCATTAGATTGTTTCATATTTTTGGGAACATCATCAAGGGAAAAACCGTCTTCTTGACGATGTACAAATAATAAACCTGTACGAACAGCACCTTTAATGCTGCTTCCCGGAATAAAAGGTCTTGCACTGCTTTTAATACACTCTTGAATTTCTTCATTTTTTACATCGGCATTCGTTTGAACGGCTGATCTTGCCAATTGCTTATAATTCAAACCATACTCTTTAAAAAAGTGTTTTAAGGTATAAACATCGTTTGTATATTTCTTTGCAGAAATCCTTTGAACAAATTCATCAATAACTTTTTCGTTATTTTCCATTTCATATAATGCCTTTTCGACCTTATGAGGATCAATAATATAGACCATTCCGGTTTCATCATCAAAAATATAATCACTATACGGAGAAAGGATGTCACCATTGCCAATATGGAGAGGAGTAACTGTTTCTAAACGGAGGGTTAAGCCATTTCCCATCATGTTTTCCCTCCAAAACCAACAAATATGCTTTTCCCATATAAATAAACGGAATGATCAAAATTTTCAGGCTCTACATTGATCATATCACCTTTTACTTTTTCCCTAAACAAACTCCCCTCATTAATGACCATGGCGCTTTTTTTCCGAACTGTTTTTCCACCTAACGAATATACAAAGCCACTTCTTTTTTCCAATTCATAAAAATACAATTTTCCTGCTTCTTCTTTTTTCGGAAAATAAGTGGAAAGATTCATAAAATATCGCCCCTTTTGCGGCAATGTATAGGAAGTTTCTTTCCATTCAATTTTATGAAAAAATCCTTTTCCTAAACTTCTTTTTCCTCCAATTCCTTCATCTGCCAATAATTGAATGGCCGCGTTTAAAAAGACAGGCAGCTTTCCGTCAATTATAAAATACATAAAGGGTTGGACACGATAATATTTTGTTTCGTCAAAGGTCACTTCCAAATGCTCTTGAAAGTAAAATTTGCCCGGCTTCTTCAAATCTCTGCTTACTTCCACTCCAGGTTTACTGTCAAAATGTAAAAAGCGCAAAGACTGTAATTCTTGTTCTGTACATTCTAAATCAGCTATTTCTTCCCGTAAAACAGCAAATTTTTTCCCGATTAAAACGATTGAGCGAAAATCAAATTTGCAAGCCTCCTCTTCTTCATTCCAACTTTTTGACAGCTTTTCCAATAGTTTTATTGAAACATAATTTATTTTTTTTATTTCCTTATAGGAAACGGAATGTTGTTCAGTGCTCATAAAATCCACTTTTGGCCGCGGAAAAAAATAGATCGTCGCACCATTTTTATGTTGTTGTTTCGGCAAAAAATCCAACCCATAAAAGATGGAGGAAAAATGAATATGATCTTCACGTAACAACGATGTAAATTCACTTAACTGTTTATCCCCATATAAAAGGACGACATTATTCATTAACGCAGAAACAAGTTGATCTGAAGAAAAATGATCCTTTAAGTCACCGCTGGAGTCGCCAAAATGAAATTTTGCATGATCATTAAGCAATAGTTTGGCTATTTTCATGCTTTCTCTTCCTCTTCTACCAAACTTTTTAATTTATTTTTTGCCTCTTCGTCCTCAAAATCCGATAACAAACCCGAAAAAATCTCTTTGCCTGTGCCTCCGCTTTCATAATCTGAGACAGTTTTCAATAAAATGGATACATTTTGAAATTGGATTCTTCCGTAGCCCCGTGAACCGTTTCCGCCCAAATAGTCATCTTCAAGCAATCTCAATGCGGTTATTACTTGATGAAAATATTCGATATCTTTTTTCGTCAAAATATTATAAATCATATTAAAATCGAATATGCTCCCAGCTGGAACCCGTTCCTGCTGACGAGGATGAGCTGCCTTTGAAGTTAATCGATTAATTTGATTTTCCCATTTTCCTTCTGTATAGGTAAGTTCTAAATTGGAAAAAATCCCTTCTTTTTTTTCCATTTGTTTTTTTGTATTCTCATTTAATTTTGCATCCCTTACGTATAAACGGGTCGGTCCCGCCGTTATGTTTTTATTTTTAGTAGGCAGGCCTGTTCCAAACACTGTGCAGATAAAGCATTTATCCGTTCCACATGAGCAAACTTCTGTACGGCCCTCACGTTTTTCGATCAAACTGCGAAGCTTTCCCTTCAATGATGAGCCTGGTATATAAGGAACACCTTCAGAATTTTTAATGACGTTATTGTCAATTCCCCCAATGGCCACATCACTTTTGGATCCTCCTATTGCCAGTCCCGTGAGCACTTCAATATGGCCTGTAATTAACAATTTTCCTAACAGTTTCACGATCCATTACCTCCGTTTATTTTAATTCTTCAGCATATTTCAAATAGGCAAGAATAGCTTCCATAAACTGTTGTATGTATTGTAAATGGAGAGTATCATTTTCTCCAGTCGGCCTTGCATGTTTCACCAAGTAATCCAATATATGCATTAATTCTCCTACTCTCGGCTTATCTGAATTCCGACCGGCCAAATAGGCAAACTGGGGGCGAAGTCGTTTCAATTCGCTAATGCTTTTAGCTCTCATGATTTGGTCATAAATTTTTCTTACCATCGAGGTAGTAACTTCCGCTTGATTCTTGGGACCTCTTAATTTTGTTGCGTATTCTAAAGCTTTATCGCAAAACTCATCATAATCACAGTTGTCCAAACGTAATACATTATTTTTAAAATAATAGGCATAAGGGCTTTCAATTTCTGAGATTTGTTCCCTGGAACCATTTCTCGTCAATAAATAATAAACTTCTTCATTTTTTTCACTGAGCGGCGGTCCCGCGAAATTTTCTCTCGTAATCTTAATTTCTTTTTTGTCAGCCGTAATCATATATCCAAAGTTGTCCCTAACGTTAAAAAACTTAATTCTTCCTTTTAATTTAGCAGTCATTCATTCTCCTCCTCCGCTTTTCTTGTCGCTAATTCCGCCCATTTCACCGCAACAGGAATGATCATAATTTTACGGATTTGATCCCTTTCTTTGGAATGAAAAAGATTATGAACAACGATTTGACGGTATTGATGGACTAATTGTTCTACGTAATCCTCGCCTGCAGCTTCTTTGCCAAACTTTTTGCAACGGTAGTTATAATTTTTCTTAATATCCCGTAAATAATAATAGAGCCTCCAAAATTTTACGTGCTGAAACTTACCCTGTGTAGAATCTTTTAAAATATGCTTAAATCCAAGTGTACTTTTATTCACTTTATACAACACGCTACGATTATCGTATTCAATGACCATTTTTTCTAAAATAGATTCAATTTCCTTTACTTGCTTAAACTCTTCCCAGTTAAACACTTCCCCCATTAATGAAACTTTGTTTTTTATAGGCGGAAAATTACCGTTTGAAATACCACTTGCTTTTTTTGCCGCTTCTAAAGAGTTTTCCGTTATATCCGCCGCACGAGTAACTGGAAATTGATAGGAAAATACATTCATTCCTGCTGAAAAGGTTATATAACGATTTTGGCAAGTAAATAATCGGAAATACTGATAAAATTTCTCTGCAAAAGCAAACACATCTTTCCAAGTTCCAACCACATATGTGTCATCTCCACCAGAAAAAACAACGTATAACGTTTCTTGCCAGCGATGTTCTTCTATGAGTTGGTTAATATAGCCTCCAAAGTATAAGCCTAGCATTCTACTTAACACGGACACTCTCGAAATGGAGCTGCGCTCCCCTAATCCTTGACCAAAAATCATCCCCAAATTATCAACATCCAGTTTTAAATGAGCAAGTTTCGCATCCCCTCTCCCATTGACGATAGCTCTTTGTGATAATTCTTCAAACGTAACTTGTCCATCCTTTCCTTGAGGTAAAAAATAAGCTCCAAATTGAAACCCATCACAATGATCCTCAACAAAATTCGTATCATTGATTTTGTACCATTGTTCCTGCTTATTAGGTGAATATTGGTTCATGTTGGAATAAAATGAAATATCATAACCGAATTGCCGAAACATATCTTGATATGTGTTATAGTCAAGGTCATTAGAGGTAGCTTTTCGAAAGACTAAATATGCAGCATCACGTAATTCATTCGTTAAATTAATAAAACTTTTGCACATTGTACAGACAGCCATAGAATCATCATCATCAAAAAATTCTTCATTTATAGGCCGTTTGCTGCCAAATGAACCGCAAACTTTGCACACATGAGATTCATCATTACCTTTATCCAGCGGTCCAAAAATCTCCTTAAACTTAGACTCAAGTCCAAGTTCACTCCATTTTCTTTTTTTCAACCGACTTGTTTTTGTTTTCGATGATTCCCATACACTTGAGAAATTTTGAAAATCGGCCATGGAAACAGGAACAAAATCTATCGCAAAGTAAATCTCACCATCATGCCCTTCAAGCAAATGTTGCAAAATTTTTTCCCGGATGCTCACAAATTTTTCTTGTTGGCAATAAGGTGCCAGAATGAAGAAATTTCCTCCGCCATTATATAAAAGGCTCGTTGAATGCAGTTCCAATTCATCAAGTATATAACGTACAATAACGTCTGAAAGCAAACTTATGTACACGGAACGTCCTTTTAAACTTTTAGCAGCTCCTTTTGAAGGGATATTAAAAATAAAGTTTTGAATCCCTGATACATCCCCATGGATTAACATAAACTGTTTAGTTGAACGATCAGACGATTCATTAAACTCTTTAATATCCAAATATCCTTTTTCATATTGCTTATAAAGAGAGCAAGCAATAGCAGCATTCGTTTTCATTAAGTCGTATAAAGAGATATCAACAGTATTGGCGTCAGCAACACTCCAAAAATATTTTTCTAGCAAAAATAGCAGCTGCTCTTTCTTATGTATTTTCTCAAGTTCTTTCAAAAAGGAAGAAAACAATTGTCCGATCGAATCGCTATGAACATTTTCGGTTGGCAAAATATTTGACAATTCAAGCGGCTTCAACGGGTACATAAAACTTTTTTTCTGCTGTTGATCAAATAAATTGGAAAATATAGACTGAAGAGGAACAAAATTATTCACTTTCGTCCCATCATGTATCCCATATTCCAATGTACTTAATTGAGAAGCCCTTCTAACAAAAAAGTTAATGATGCTAATGTTACTTTGATCGGAGGATAAGTTTTGATAATATTTTTGAAAAAAGCGGTTTTTATTACTTAAAGAATGGATCGTTTGCATATACAAAGTTTCAGTATCCGAATCGTCTATCAATTTTTTTTCGATAAACATGGGATAAAGATAATGAAATAAAGAAGCCAGCCAAATATGATTCTCCATCTGATGCTTATCCATTCCCCAACCTCCTTCTACAAAAAATCGTACTATTCTACTATATACGACAAAAATCTTACAATTCCTTTTGAAAAAACTAACAATTACACATTTTTTTACATTTGTTAATTAATTTGTCACAAATAATAAAAACGTAACCTTAGAGCATATGTCCTAAAGTTACGTTCACTATCTGTGTGATTTATTATTAATGAAATTTATGTAATAAGATGAAAAATGGAACAGAACGTATTTAACAATCAGTTGAAACGGAACTTCTAAACGAAGTCATTCCGACCATTGATGTTTTACTATTGAAAATGAAATTGTTTTTCACTCAAAAAAGTCAATGCATAAAATTAGAGCTTTTCTCTCTGTTTAACGTTTCTGTTTTCTTACCAAAATACTAATACGTTCTTTGAAGGATTGTATGGATACAAAAAATAAAATAATTGGTGCTCAGCTATACAAATGATAAGACGAGGAATTTTATTTAAAAAGCAGCCTAAAACACGAATATAGAAGGTTTAGGCTGCTTCCTTTTTCTATTGACTTTTAATATTTTAAGAGTGCGGCACTTGTTAAGTATTTTATTAAAGAGATAGACATCATTCTTGCTTCCCTAGTTAATCAATGAACGCTTTTTCACATCATTTTAATAAATTTTAATGTTGCCGCTTGATACGCTTACGTCGATAGGATGTTCACCGGACCCATGGGTACCTTTGATGTTTTTATTATCTATTTTTTTGCTAGTTAGCGGAAAATCACATGTTATATTGCCGCTGTTTGTCTTTCCGTTTAAAGTAAAGTCAGCATCAGTCGGAAGATTAAGATCCACCACTCCTGAACCTACTTCAATATCAACTGAATCTGTTAATTCATCCATTTGTATATTTAAATTTCCAGATGATAGCTCAGCCTCAATAGCTCCGATATAATGCTTTACTTTGAGGTTTCCAGAACTAATATCAAATGATCCTGTTTCTGTCGTTAATGAGTCTATATCGACATTCCCCGATGAACTATCATGCTCAAAATGTTTAACCGATACATTCTTCAGGTTGACGTTTCCCGAGCCTATATCTAATATTAATTCATCTAGTTTCATCGGTTCATTTTTTGAAAGGCCAGAGAAATTCAAATTCCCGGAGCCAAGATTTATAGCCATGTTTCGATCATAATCTTCAGAGATGTAAATATTCAATCTTGCCTTGTTATGAAACAACCACCCAAACCATTTCCATTTCTGTTTCGCACTTACTTTTACTTTGTCTCCATGCTGTTTAACAATCAGCTTTCCCTTTCCATCTAAATCAGCTTTTAAATCTTCTCGATTTTCCGGAATAATCGTTGTGCTAACACCTGAGGCATCAATTTCAATCATTTCAATTCCCTCTGATGTAACGGACTGGGTTCTTTGATTTCCTAAAGGCCACCAACTAAAATTGATTGGATTCAAAAAGATAATATATAAACCAATGAATCCGATGATACCCAACAGAATCGCAAAAAATCTTTTCAATGTTTTCCCTTCCTTCCCAAAAATTTTTCGCAGCTTTATCACTTGATTTGTTTATCCTTTAGCACTCCGCTCAGCAAGGGGCAACAAAGTAGCACCGATCCTCCCCTTGTATACAAAATATTTTGACTAGAATTTTACATAGTTTTATTCCATATATTTACAATTTTCATTTAAAATGTCAATGAAACGTACTAGCTTCATTAACAAATCCCTAGTGCAAGAAGTTCGCCTAAACAAATACAAAAAAAGCAATGACTCTCCAAATCCACAACCTTTTCGCATTCTTATTTTAGAGAAGATTTTTAGCCTCATAAACAGCTATTATCCAAAAACTTCAAGCTGGATTGATTAAATGAATTTAAAGGAAAAACAAATTCAATTACTTTTTTCTTCCTTAGAATACAGAGAAAAGTGATTTTCCAAAATGGACCTCAAATGTATATTCAACTAAGTCTTGAGACTTATTTATGATGAAATGATTATGGGGCCTGTCCCCCACTACGTGAATGTAATGAGGGAAGACCCCGTATACCGTAAGTTTCTAATCCGTACAATAAAAAATATGGTCTTGATGCGTCTAAAGCCAAGTGATATTGTACTCCCATTTTTCGACTATTAGTACTTTCCTACAGGATGTCAAGCAAAATTCCATCATCATCCTGGTCATTAAAATCCAGAAGAATCAACATGTTGCGCTGGAGTCAGAACACTGTCAATGTAAAATGTTTTAATTCCTCGTAGTTAAGATAAAAACAATAATAATTGAACTTCAATTTTGTCGTTTCTCCGGGTTTCAATTCCTCATAAATTATAACATTTATCTTGTGAATTGTTGCTAATTTTTAAAACCCTTGAAAATCAAGGGTTTTTCTTTTTCATCTTAGCGTAAATCCGAGTGAATTTCTGAGGCAACAAGTAGCTTTTGTCCCCAATTTGTCCCCATAAAAATTTAAGGCGGACTTTTCTCCGCCTTCTTTTATTTTATTTCCGCTTGTAACAAAATTGATTCTTTATCGCCTTTATATGTATACTGCACATTATTATGATTATTTACTTTCGTATAGTCCATTAGATTGTTTTTACTATCGGTAAGTCCTAGTTCAGAAACTACCTTATTACGTTCTCCATAGCTTAAAGAATCATCGGCTATACCGACCAGTAGAACAAAAGCAAAATTTAAATCCTCTTTTTCAGCGAAAAGAGTGTCTGGCATTGCTGCAAGGGTTATCTTGTTATCTTTGATAAATACATGAATGTTTTCAGATAACGCAATAACATGCTGACCATCCTCATTTTCTTCACTGGAGATGATTTTCAAATTTGTCTTTTCCCCCATTTGTTTTAATGCTTCTGAAATTCTGCTTTCAATTTCTTTCGGATCCACTTCTGTCTTTGATTCTGTTTTTTCAGAATTGCAACCCACCAAAAACAACATAAAGACAACCGCTAAAATTGAAAATAACTTCCTCATTTAATACATTCTCTCCTATTCCTTTTTACCTACATATTACCATATTTGTATTTTTTATTTACCAAAAATTTTCACCTTTAAACAGAACATATATTCGGTTATAATAAGAACAAATGTTCTTAGAAGGTGATCAGATGAAAGGATTGCTGCTGAATGCTAAAAATCATGGTTTTGCTTTAAAGATGATCTACATGAACGATCAAGGGGTAATAACAGAAAGATTCATTACGGTAAAAGACTTTAACGATAAATACATTCGTGCTTACTGTCATTTTCGAAAAACTTTCCGAACGTTTAAACGATCGAACATCCTTTCAATTGGTCCAATAAAGAAACGAAAAGTAGGGTGAAACGAATGGGCAGATATGGTCAATTCCGCTCGAGTGAGTGGATTTTTTTATGCAAAAAATTTCAAAAAAGGTGTTTATTATACAATTGTATAATTATATAATTAAAGTGCAAACAAGGGGAGGTAATGGAAATGAAATTAACCAAGAGATCGGTTATGAACAACGCTTGGAAAATTGCTCGAAATGGTGTTAAACGTTTTGGTGGCAGAGCTTCTGACTATATTGCAGAAGCAATGAGGATCACTTGGATATTTTGATGACAAAGAAGATGCAATAAAAGCAAGAAAAGCAGCCGAGGAAAAATATTTCAAGCCAATTCGGGAGGATATCACCAATGGAGAAAATGACTAAAGAAGAATTTCTGCAACGAATTTTGACAAGACGTGAAGCTGAAAGCTACGTTGGTCTATCCAACGTAGCTTTCCAGCATCATATCAGAGAAGGACATATTGTGCCTTGCAAAGAATCTGGATCCGGGAAGGGAAAGGTCCAGCTTTTTTGGAAAGAAGATCTGGACGAATTGAAAAAAATCTTAAAATAATCATTGACTATACAATTATATAAATGATTTTAGATTAGAGTATTAAGCACGACCGAAAGGCCGTGCTTTTTTTTGCTATTTCGTAATAAAGGCCGGATAGCCTTTTTTCTTGAGCTCTGCAGCCAATTTTTCCGCATTTTTTCTATCGGCAAAAGCTCCGACTTGTACACGGTAGACTTTTTGGTTAGATGCTGCAGGTTTAGCGGATGATGGTTTAGCTGCAGCTTTTTTCTTTAGGCCGAAAGCTTTTTCAAGCCCCTGCACGTGTCCGAACGCAATTTGACTGAGAAAGCTGTCAGATTTCAATTTCGAGGCATCTGTTGAATGATCAATAAACAAGTTCTCTGTCAAAATTGCCGGCATTTTCGTTTTCCTAAGCACCGCATAGTTGGCTCGTTTTTTACCACGGTCTTTTACGCCACTAATAGCCTTCATAATTTCCTGATGCATAACGTTTTGATATGCGATTGTCGCTGAGCTGACGTTACCGTTGTAAATGTAGCTTTCAAACCCTGTACCACCGCCGGCATTGATGTGAACAGAAATAAAATAGTCTGCTCCCCAAGCGTTGGCCAGATTGGCACGCTCAGAAAGGGATAAATATACATCTGTCGTTCGAGACAATTTGACTGAAATGTTTTGATATTCTCCCAAAAGGGATTGAATTTTCTTAGCAATTTTTAAAGTCAATTCTTTTTCCTTCAATCCGTTTGCGACTGCTCCTGGATCGTTGCCTCCATGTCCTGGATCAATGAAGATTTTCACCATTATTTCTCCTCTCCTTTTCCCTGCAATACTTGCACCGCATTGCGCAGTTTTTCTGGGATGGGAACACCGATTTTGCCGAGATTTTCAATAATACTTAAGAGTTCATTGGCTAGATAAAACCAGATTGTGGCATCCCGAAACATATGGACTTCCCCACCGAGAGCAATATCGACCATATTGGCGATGGCGACAACCAAAAAAATCGCCACTTTTTTGGCGATTCCTTTGACACCAACTCCTGAATTGAGTTTTTTCTCTAAATATGCAGCCACAACACCAGACATATAATCAAACACAACAAATGTAAGCAATACTGTAAGTAAAGCGCTCCACCCTCCAAATAAATAGGAGGCTAGAGCGCCTCCGATAGAAACAACCGTTTTAAAAATATGATCCATGTTTTCATCTCCTCACAAAAATGGTTTCAACAAAATAAAAATCAGCACCTAAAACGGCATGCTGATTTAGAAGCTGTTCAATAAACCTCTATAGTATCCATTGACTATGTCTTGGTTATCGGGAATCTACCCACAATTACATTATCGACTACCAACACTGTATTCCCATATTCAATTTTATACGGTAATTCTAATATATGTGGAACATTAACAAGTATATCCGTTCTGTCTAAGTTCTCATCAAGTATCTCGACTCTAAAACCGCCTTCAGATTCACTGCTAAGAAATTTTGCTTTAAAAATCTGAGGAATATTTTGAACAAACTTGATTCCATAAACTTGTTTTTCATTATTTTGATTAGAAATGGTTATTAATATTGCTTCCATTCCACTTGGAAACCATTGTTCTGCTATTATATCCTTTATCTCATCCCAATTAAAACTATAACCATCCGGAAAAAAATCAGGATGATATAATGTCACGGTTATAGTGTAATCGGCATATTCTTCTTTTAGGTTTAAAAATAGTCCCAAATAACTGTCAGGTTTTACGTATTCAATTTCTGCGACAATATCATCTTTAGTCGCATTATTCTTTAACAGTACACCATCTAAATTCAAGCAGTTTATATCACCAAATCTAAATTCACTTAACCAATAATTTGCATTTGGAGTTTCTGGATCAGTCTCTTTTTCTCCTTTCAACTTATCGCGGATATAGGTTGTGATATCACGAACAACATTTCCAATCTGCACGAACGGATTTATTCGTTGAAAAGGGTTATAGTCACGTGCAATGATCCTTAATCTTCTATCAATCTCTAGCAATGGGTCATATGAGCGAACAGTGTCACCGATTTCGACTTTAGCTAAATTCTCATAACCCTCAATTCCCGATTGTGCCAAATCAAGTACATCGACTCCTAAAGACACTTTCGGTTCTTCCCCAGTAGTATCTATTTCTTCTGTTACTCCGATAAGATTCTCGCCAAGTTTAAATTCTAAGCCGTTATCAGCGCCCCTGCGTTTTACTAAATGTACAGTGAATTTTTCCCAGATTAACTCACCGCCAACAAGGTTAGCCAACTCAATAAGAGCACCACGGATATTATCAGATTTAGGTTTAATATAGTAGCTTCCGCCGATTTCTACAGTTCCGACTGAAAATGGTGTACCTGACAATAAAACAGACATTAAATTTCTAGGACTGTCTTCCGCTTCCGTGAATGGTAATGGATATTTTTTCTTATCGAGTAACTTATACGACACATGTTCACACGACACAGACATGGTCACCGATGTTTCTCGCTTTTTTACGATTCGACCAACTTGAAAATAATCATCGTCAACCTCAATAATATTTGCGTTGTTAATGTACTTTGTTTTATCGTCAAAAACCGTGTCAAAAGAGAATGTATAGTGAGCGTTTATTTGTTCACTGATTAAAGGGTTGATAACATTTTTGATTGGTAGTCTACGAGCTAAGGTTGACGGATCTACGATATAAATAACGTCACCGTTAAGGACATTCCAAGTGATTTCGGCTTTTACTGACAGGGATGATTTTGTAATGATATTAACTCCAGTAAACTCCGATAGATACTCACTTGCTGTCATCTAATCACCCCACTAATCCAATGACACACTTAAATCACCCGGTTGTATACTCACACCCACACCCTGACCGGCAACTATCGATGTTGCTAACTCGCTATAAAACAATAAATTACCACCTGTTTGACTGTCATAAATGCCAACATGCGTTATGACACCATAGTTAACCGCTGCCGGTGCAAACTCGATTAAGTTTGTATTACTTACGGTACCGTCAGTGATTTCGCTAAATATGATTTCTTGCCTTGCATACGCACTGTCACTTACCTCTGTTCCTTCACCTGTAAACAGTGCTAAATAAAGAGCACTTGGTCCCGTGTAAGATGTACGTTTAAATATTGCGTTCATAATTTTGCTCTCTAAATAATCTGTCATGGACATTCGTTATTTCCTCCTAAAAGGATATGGTTCACACCTGAAATTCACTGTAAACCGACCACTCTTAACAACTTTTTCAAGTTCAATGTTTCCGTAAACCTTCGCATTATAGTAGTAGTCTGGATCATCGTCAAAGATAAGTGGAACTCGGTCGTCTGTTATCAGCCATCGAGATATATTACGAGCTGCTTCATATAAGTTTGCCGGTCGTTTAATTAAAAACTCAACTTCTATAATGATGTCTTTTGCCGACTTGTCCGGGATAAGTATAGAACCATCCCGGTGTGGTATATCGATATACGTGTCTTTGTTTTCGGGCAATAAAGGTCGTTTAGAAGTGAGCATAACAAGATTAAATGTTCTCGAATGTACACCATTAAAGGTAATTCCGTTTGTCAAGCTATACCACCGCCTCTTGTATTTTGAATCTGCAGGACGTATAGTTCTCTAGCAATTTTCTTAATATCGTTTTCTTCACGCACAACGAAAGTATTCCCCGTGATCAAAATTGGATTTCTCAGCAGCTCTTCCGTTTCCCGGTTCGGATAGACTTTCGAACCACGCGGAAGCTGTACGAGCTCCGGTCCTTGTTCACCAACGATTGCATACCCGCCCTGGAAAAAGTTTGTCCCTTTTGCCAACATCGGAATTTTCGGGATGTTGATTCCCTTGCCGCCCACTCCAGGGACCCAATCCGGGATTTTCAGACCGTTCAAACGGCTGATAAAGCTGTTGATCGTTGAAATGATTGAGTTGAGCGGTGATTTGATCGCGTCTTTTATTCCTTTCCACACGCTAGAAATCTTGTTTTTCATAGCTTCGAAAGCGGACGGGACAGCATCACGAATCGCATTCACCGGATTCATCACAAAACTTCTAATACTGTTCCATACGCTGGATGTTAGGGATTTTATCGTGTTCCATACCCCGGAAATGATATTTTTGATAAAGGTAAAAGCTGCATTCACTCCTTGCTTGATACTCTCCGAAATAGACGAGATTAGCCCCTTAATGCCGTTCCAAATCGTCGATGTCACTGTCTTAATCGTATTCCAAACGGTACTGATTGTTGTTTTAATCGCGTTGAATACTGTCTCGCTGGTTGATTTGATCGCGTTCCACACCGTTGTTAGGGCCGCTTTAATTGCATTCCAAACGGTAGAGGTGAGCTGTTTAACCGTGTTCCAAACGGTGGAAATAGCGCTTTTCAACGTCTCGAAAGTTGTAGTTGCCGCGGTCTTCAGCCCGTCCCAAATCGCGACTACCACCGTTTTAATACCTTCCCACACCGCAACAGTTACGGTCTTAATTGCCTCCCACGCGCCGCTCAGAAATGAGCCAATAGCATTGACGGTCGTTTCAAAAATGCTCTTAATCCCGTCCCATAACTTTGCGAAAAAGTCTTTGATCGGCTCCCAATTCTCAATAATTACCGGAACAAGTAGTGTGAGCGCCGTAATTGCAAGCCCAATCGGCCCAGTCATCGCCTTAAACGCATTTCCGAGCAGCGGGAGCATCTTTGTGATGATCGGAAGAGCAGTCTGTATCGAATACAAAATGGGCGCCAATGCCATGAGTACACCAGAAAAAATGCCGATTGCTCCCACAATCGCTGTAATCGTTGCCGCTAATTGAGGATTTGCTGACATCCAGCTGGCGATTGCTCCGACAACCGATGCGATAACAGACAGCAACGGTTCAAGCGCCGTTTTCAAATCATTCATCGCTTTTTGGAATTTTACAGCCGGATCGGCATTGATTTTAGAAATCGCATCATTCAGTTGATCTTGGTTGTTTTTCGCATCTCCTAAATGCTTGTTCATGTTGAGGATCGTCTCGGATATATTAGTCCCTTGATCCTCCCACATTGTCCCAAATATTGCTACACCAAGTGCATTCTTTTTTGTTTCATCATCAATGCCGGCAAGCGCTTTTGTCACTTCAACCATCGCTTGTCTTCCTTTATCTCCTCCTGCAGCAACAGCTTGGCCCCATGATTCCAATTGCTGAGCAGATATTCCGGTCCCTTGCAACAATTCAGCGGTTGCTTTATCCACTCCTTGCCCAAATTCGGCCAACCGAATCCGTCCTTCTTTCAGGCCATCCAAAAGGTTGTCAATATTCCATGTCCCGGTCTCGACGCCCGCCGCCATAATCGCTTGCACTTCTTGTGCTGAAAAGCCAGCCCGCGTTAACTGTTGACCATATTCAGCTATGATGTCCAACTGTTCGGGCGGAAAACCGATTTTTAAAAGCGCATTGGTCAACCCAAGCGCTTCTTCATTTGAAATGTTCAATTCGCTTGAAATCTCATTAATCTCTTGAATGAGTTCGGTAAAATCAATGCCATCGTAAGAAGATGCGATCATCCCCGCACCTTCAACAATTTTTCGGTTCGCTTCATCACTTGCATTTTTGTTCAATGCCCATTGACGGCGAACACCCTCAAGGGCCGCTGCCGCATCGACGCCATAGGCCTTGATAGTATTTACCGCATCTTTTACTGCTTTCTTTGATTTTTCCGGGACGTTGAACGAAATATCGATCTGTGTGTTTACCCTTGACGTGTCCAGCGCTTGATTTATAGCGCCGGCTAGTCCGCCGCCGGCCACAATTCCGCCAACCATGCCCTTGAGCTCGTCACCAAAACCCTTCACGTCATCCTTAGCGTCATTTGCAGCCTGGGCAATCTGATCAAATTCCTTCTTTACTTGCTTCAAACTGCTGCCGCTATCCAGATGTTTCAAAGCCTGTCGCATCTTATCTAGGTCGGCGTTGGCGCCGAGCGCAGATTTGCCGATTTCGTCAATCGCCTTTTCCAGCTGGGCAGAATTGGCTCTCCCGCTTTTGATCGCGTTCGTCAATTGATTCCCCAAGACGTCTGCAAAATCATCAACACTTTTTCCCGTTACTTTGAATAAGTTTTCCAGCTGCCTCGTCGATTCTTCCGTCTTTTGCTGCTCCGCCTGCATGTTTTGGAGTTCTTGTCGGTATTTTTTCAGCTGCACTTCGGTGAATTCGATTTCTCGACGAAACTTCCGATACTGTTCTTCACCGATCTCCCCGCTTTGAAACTGCTGCTCAACTTGAGACTGAGCGTCTTTCAGTTGATTCAATTTCTTCGTCGTGTTTTCAATCTGATCGGTCAGTATCTTTTGCTTTTGGGCTACCGCTTCGACGTTTCCCGGGTCGAATTTCAGAAGTCTTTCAACAGATCTCAGCTCTGAAGACAGTTCCCGGCTTTTCTTGTTAACATCCTGAAGAGCTTTCTGGAGCCCAACTGTTTCTCCGCCTATTTCTATAGTAATCCCTTTGATTTTTTTATCTGCCACACTCTCACCTCCTAAAAGGCATCAAAATCGGCTTGCGTGGCCTCACGCACGTGCTCTTTCGGCTCAGTCATTTCCCGGATATATTCGTCAATGTAGTCTATGCACATACCGATCGTCATTTCTTCCAGGTCATCTTTTTGTAGTCCGCATCTTCTGCACAAAAAAAGAAACGTCTCAGCAGTGAGTTCATCACCACTGGACGCATCTTGATTCTCTACTTTTTTTTAGACTGGATACTCGCAATGATAAGGTCCTGGAGCTCTGGAATGATATCCATGAGCGGAAACTCATCGAACTGATCTAGCCACGTAATCGGATCGGGAATTGACTTATCGGCTGTTTTGGCCAACGTCCAAATAATGTTGTAAAAGAAATCAAAATCTAATTTTTCTAATACCTCGTAATTAAAATTGCCGTCTTTATCCGTCAATTCCCCGATCACATTGAGTTTATAGATTTCTTTGAAAAAATCTTTTCCGAATTGGGCTTTATAACGCAGCGGTGTAGCTGCGTTCGATTTGAAGCGAACTTGTTTGCCGTCAATCACCAGTGTTTTTTCCATGGATTATACCCCCTGCGGCGCTTTTACGTGCACTTGCTGATACCAGCTGTCGTACAAGGCTTGGTCAATCTCCGGCGTCGTATCAGCTTTCACGTCTTTCGTATCCGGCCGTGGCCGAGCGGTAAAGTTCAGTGTAGATGTTTGCGGTTCAGTCGTTTCTCCTTTTGTCTGTCCTGCAACTGTCGGGCGGCTTGCCTTGCAGTAATACAAGACGTGACGCTTTGCCTTTTTGTCCCCTTGAAATTCAAAGAGAAGAGCAAAAGGCTTTGTCACTTGGTCCGCGTTTTCATACATTACTCCGTTTTCGTATGTGTCGCCAAGGATGTCGATGCGGAATTCGTCTATCAGGTTGGCCAACTCTAATTCTCCGTCATAACCGTTGTTGGTAGCTTCACTGTAATAAGTAGAATCGTCCGCATAAAAATCGACGTTTTCTCCAGCTGGTTCAAGTGTCAACGACACGCCTCCCGGGATACGTTTCGGCGTCTCGTAAGTAATAGCACCAGTAGTCGGATCTTCTATAATCGGAGCGTAATGAACATTCCGAAGTCCGTACTTGATTTTATTGGAAGTCGGAGCAGTCATACTATATCAACCTCACTTCATAGATTTTTTGGTAAAGTTTTTCAGATGTTATAAATGTTTCAGTAGTTTCATAAGGTATTTCATTTTCATCCAGTAAATCTTCCAAAATTTTCTCTGCTTCCAAGTCCTTTTTGTCGGTATAAAGTTCTATCTGCACGTTTTCGATTTTTTGATAAACCTTATTATCAGCATCAAAATTGCTAGAATAACTAACAAAATAGCAAATAAACGGTGGTTTTTGCGAACCTTTAAAATGCGAATAACCTATTGGGAAACCAGTAGCCTTGAGAATAGTATATAACTCTTGTAAAGTCATCCTTTAATCACCTTCTCTACTCTATTCTTAAATTCACGTACAATCTGTTCTTCTACGGGTCGAATGTGTACTTTAGCCTGCACACGTCCGCCACCACGTTTAACATGTCCATATTCCAACAAATGAGTTAATTGGTAATCAGTTTTATTATGGATGATATACCCCTTTTCTTGTTTTTTCCGAGCCCAACCTTTAGCATAATTACCGGTTAATTTTGGACTTTTTTGTTTAAGAAGTTTAACCCCTTCTTTTGTTACATCATCACTGGCCTGCTGTACTTTTTCTTCTACTTCTGCTGTATATTCTTGGACTGCCTTGACTATCTCATTTGTCAACTGGTCGATTGAGGTGTTAGCCATCCACTGCCACCCTTTCGCATATGATTCGCGTTTTTTCTCCGCGTGTTTCCGAACGGATAATTCGGTAGATAATCCCGTTGTGTTTCAATTTTTCCTCGTTGTTATATTCAAATGAATAGACTTCAAACGATTTTGACGGACGTAATCCTGTCATGGCCGCGTTGTAATATTCATTAGATGAAACAGAAAACTCATTGGCATATACCTTTCGTTCGGTGTCTTGTTCAATTTGATTCCCGATTTCATCTTCAATTATTTGAGTAGAAATAAGATAGATAACTTCATGATGTCGCAGTTTCATCCACCACCCGATAGTCATATGACAAACTCAAATGCTGTTTCAGCATGTCGTATGACTGTTGGAATCGCTCTGCCTCTGGATTGTCGTAGCCGAAGTTAGCTTTGCAATAGGTGATGATTGCACGCCTGATTAACTTGTCTGTATCCACAATTTTGTCTTTATCTACACCTGCAATCTCAAGATCACGTTTTGCAGCATCGATTAAGTCTTGTATTTCTTCGTCAAAATCACTAACAGTGACACGTAAAGCCCGCTTTACGGATTCCAACATAGTTATTCACCTACTTTGCCGCTGTAAGGCAGCAATACCACTTTCACACCACTCTGCTCTTGTTCATGACGCAATCGTTTTGAAAGCTCAATATGCTCCTCGAATGTCATTGGGCGTGTCACTTGGTATATGATGGTTTTTTCTGTGGTTTCCTTCACCACTTCCACTTCATCAATGGTCTTTTTCTTTGTCGCCAATCCTACTCACCTCCAAAAGAAAAGACGGGAGCCTTTCCCGTCTTATTAAACTTGGACTTTCTTGCGAATGTAAGCAAATGCTTTTGTTGTTAGCACATCACCGTCAACGATTGCATAAGACATATAGTCTGTATACCGTTGTTTCACATGATCCTCTGTATAGATAGTCATGTTTTCGTTGACATTCATCACATAGCCACGTGCAACGTTACCGATTAGGATAGCTTCATCCGGCACGCTATCTTCTTCTTTGACCGGCAAGCCGAAGATACGACCAACACCGCCGTCAGTTGTCACGTCCGGAACAAATAACGGACGACCATCGTTGTCTTTTAACAGCGCAAGTTTACCCCAAATAGTCGCGTTTTTCGCGTAAATTGCGGCGCCGGATTTATATGCAGATTTGATTTTACCCATTGCTTGTGCAAGTTTGTCATAACTTAATATATCAGCGTCATCATATTCAATGATTTGAGGAACGCCTTGTTCTGCCACAAGTGCAGTCACAATTCCTTTCGGTTGTGGCTTAAATGTATCACCTGTTCCCGGTTTTCCTAG
The DNA here is from genome assembly GCF_038004325.1 of Aeribacillus sp. FSL K6-2848. Taxonomy (NCBI): domain Bacteria; kingdom Bacillati; phylum Bacillota; class Bacilli; order Caryophanales; family Bacillaceae; genus Aeribacillus; species Aeribacillus sp. FSL K6-2848. The sequence goes on along the minus strand of NZ_JBBOQQ010000001.1, from coordinate 918,445 downwards.
ACCACTAACGATCGCTTTCGCTAATGCAGCACCCATTTTTTCAGCAAGTAATGTCTGAATGTAAGGAATAAATGCGTCGATAGACATTTTGCGAAGTTTCCAGCTGATTGGAATAGATTTCGCAAGTTCGCACCCTGTTAAGTTCAATTCGCCGAATCCAAAATCGCTGTCTGCAACTTCTGTTTCTTCGTCGTACCATTGCGCGTCATCGCCGGCGTTCGTTTCCTTGATGATTGTCAAATCACCTGGAACAAATGTCATGCGAACGTCACCAAGAATCGGGAATAATTCACCCGCTTCTTTCCAAATTCCTTCGCGAACCGTTTCTGGAATAAGGATTGCGTGTGTTGCAGCGGTTTGTGTCACATTACGGATGTCAGCATTCACTTTATCAAATACCACTTTTTCTTGTTCCGCTAAAGGTTGACCCATCATTTCTTTTGCCCATGCGTCAAGATAAACTTGTTTCTCATCTTTCACTTCAACGGGCTTTGTAGAAGCAACAACACCATTGTCTTGAGCAGTCATATCCATAGCAACCTCTACAATTTCTTTATCTTTTAATGCGTTCATATTAGCTTGTGCTTTCGCGAATGCTTCAAATTGTTCGTCTAAATCTTTAATTTCTTTTTCCTTCGCTTTGAATTCTTCAACATTCCCCTCGTTTAACGCTTTTTCTGCTGTTTCTAATAACGCTTTGCGCTTTGCTAGATACTCTTTTTTATTCATCATTCATTCCTCCTTTTAATCTTAAAAAATTAAGCCTTGCCCGATACTCGGCAAGACTTTGTGCTTTTTTATTTTTTAGTTGTTGTTTCAATTGTTGCGGTGCGTTCTGGAATTTATCCAGCATTTCACCGCTATACGCTACCGCTTCAATAGCTTGGCCGACTTCCACATTGAAGTATTGTGCCGCTTCTTCGCCTGTCATCCATGTTTCCTGCTCCATCATTTCCTTGATAGTTTCAATATCAATGCCATCGACAAGGTGTTCCTTATAGACATTGAGGATACCTTCTTCTACTGTGTCTAATGTGTCGGCCATATCTCGCAATTCATTAGCGTTGCCAATAGCCATCATCCAAGGTTTATGAATCATGAAATAAGCATTGGCAGGAATGATAATTTTATCGCCAGCTAATGCAATCACTGATGCGATAGAAGCCGCCAGACCATCGACATATACAGTTTTAAAACCTTCGTGGCGTTTTAACATGTTATAAATTGCCATGCCAGCAAAGACGGCACCGCCACCACTGTTGATATAGATATTTAAGTCCTTCCCTTTCGCTTCATTCAAAAAATCACGCACGGCACTAGGAAACTGATCGGTGTCATCCCATGCACCCCACCAACTAGAAACAATATCGCCGTAAAAATACAAATCGGCGCTTGTTTCTGTGAAGTTTTTAATCTGTAACAAGTTCGTTAGATTATCCTTCGCCTTGCCCTTCATCTATCCCATCACCTCCTTCCGTTGTCGATACGGTTGCAGTATCCAAACGACGAATCGGCACATCCCCGCCTTCGATTGGTCCCATATTAAGGATTTGTCTCCATTCGTTAGGTGTCATGGCTCCGCGATCCACCATCTGAACAAGTGAAAGCTTCGTTTGCATGCTTGCATATTGCAGGTTAGACGCCTCAAAAATAATTTTATTCCCAAAGCTACGCTCCTTCCGATTGAACAACTTTCTGGTAAACTCATAACTCATCTGTATAGCAATCGGTTCGATTGTCGCCTCATAATAGGACACCCATTCATCTTCCGTAAACTTCGATTGCACAATATTTTCATTCGTATTAAAAAAGCTATATACCCGTTGCAACGTTTTGCTCATCTGCTTTTCATCGGGCACATAGCTTTGTGGCTTCACTTGTTCGATGTCGTATTTTGCATCTGCTGCCGCCGCTCCTCCTGCTTCACTGTCAATCGACAGATAGTTGCGGATAAACTCGTCGACATTCTTTTTGATGTCTTCAGGTCGCAACACTTGTTTGAATTTTAACAACCACTTGATGACGTTGCTGTTTCTGATCGCTTTCACGATTCCTTGGTCGGTTGTATTAATAATCTCCATTAGCGATGTAATCGCCTCGGCTGGACTGTCTCCAAAAATATCGTTCTGATGGAAGTCTTGACGCAAGTGAATAACATCTCGATAAGGAAATTGCATCATTTTTCCGTTTCGTAACGTAAATTTTAAATATAACTCACCTGATTTATCATAAACAGCCTCTACCGAAACACAAGGAATCGGGTAAATTTGTGCTGGATAGCCGAATTGGTCACGAATTATCAGTGCAAAAGCATTGTTATTAAGCAACAACTGCGTGACTAACTTCTCTTGTAGCATCTGACCGCTCATGAACGGGTTAGGTTCCTCAAGCAAGAACCTCATGTAAGGTTCCGGATTGATTTTTATGCCGTCAGGACCTTCTCTGACATGTTTAGCAACCAGCTTACCGATGGCCCTTGCAGTAGGTCTTATCGCTGAACGGACAATATCGGATTTGTAAAGCTCACCATGCCAGGAATAAAAACCGTTCCCTCGTTCGGTGATTAATTCAAACTTTACGCCGGTCGATTCCGGCGTTTTGTTTCCGAACCATCTACTCCAAAATGCCACGCGCTCACCTCCTTTAAATCATGTTTAAGTAGTCATTCAGTTTTTGTTGCAACACGACATAAGCGTTTAGCATTGCCGCTAGACCGTCTACACGTCTATGTTGATTCTTGCCTTTTGAAGGTTGGATGTTTCCGTTCTTGTCAATCTCAATACTTGTGTTCGATAGACACCATTTCGTGATTGGGTTATTGTTGTACACCACTTTTTTTGCTTCCAAATCTGCTCCAAGCTTCTTCATCGGCGCCGACAATGTCTTTTTGCCCTGGATAACTGGAATCATCGCTTCTTTCCCAAAGTATCCTTCCATTTCCTCAACCCAGTATTTTGCGCTCCAACTGTCATAACCAATCCACGGCAAATAGATTCCCTTCTCGTTCATCACTTCTAAAAACCATTCCGTAACGAATTTTGGATGAACACTGTTGCCCGGACAGGTTCGAAGCAATCCTTGTTCATGCCAAATGTCATATGGAATTTTATCTTCTTTGGCGCGTTGTTCCAATAAGTCTTCCGGTAACCAATACATGTGCTCAAAATATATCTTGTCATCGCCCGGAACCATAAATAAAACGCACGCTGCAGTTAAGTCGGTCGTGCTGGATAAGTCAACGCCACCAATTCCATATCTCGGTTGAAGTACGGATATATCGAATGTTTCAGTATTATTCAATTGCTCGAATGTCAACCACGCTTCACTTGTTGTTTCGCGAATATTAAAATCCTTTGTTAGTAAGTTTTTTACCAACAAAGGATTCGCTTTTGCTTTTTCCACTTTCCGTTTTAACTCGTCGTATTTTTTGATTGTCCCTAGTCCTGGATTGGCTTTCTTCCAACATTTCTCGTCAGTCCATTCTTCACGACTATCTAATTCATAAATAATAGGAAGAACTCGCTCGTCTTTGTATCCATCCGGGTCATCATAACCGTTTATGATACGTTCTGCTTCGTCGTATTTAATATCGAAAATCCCTTCGCGGACAGTACCAGCAGTTGTAGTAATAACAGTTAACGGTTGTTCACGCGCTGACATACCATCGACGATAACATCATAAAGGTTTTTATCTTCAATGGCGTGAAGTTCATCGATTAATGCACAATGCACGTTTAGACCGTCTAGCGTGTTCGAATCACTGGATAAAGGTTTGAATGAACCGTCATTGAATTCGCTAACCAATTCAGCGACCAGCGTTTTCACTCGTTTCAGCAATGCCGGTGATTTTTTGACCATTCGTTTCGCTTCTGACCATATGATTTTCGCTTGGTCTTTTTTGGTCGCTGCACTTACAACTTCCGGACCTGCTTCACCATCGGCAACAAGCATATACAACGCAATCGCCGAACCTAATGCTGATTTCCCGTTTTTCCGCGCGACGATCAGTATCAGTTCACGATACTTTCTTGTGCCATCAATTTTATGAACGAATCCGAATGTTGCCGCAACCAATGCCTTTTGCCATAACTCCAATTTGAACGGCTGGCCACCCATTTTCCCTTTTGAGTGTTTACAAAAGTTTTCGATAAACTCGATTGCATGATTCGCTCGTTTTGGATTGTATTCCCACTCGCTATCCTTATCGAATATGTCTTGCACTAACTTTTTGTAGACGCGCCGTACTTTATCTGATACGACTTCCTCGCCGCTTTGGATTTTCTCCCAATACTCTAAAATCGGATTGTAATCTAACGGGTATCTAATCACGTTCATTCACGAATGACTCAAAGCCGTCATTCTCTTCCTTCGGTTCTTCTTTCGGCAGTAAATCAGACAACTGCTTAATGATACTCTGGTAGTTTTTGTTCATCGTATTATACAAGCGCGCCACCGGCCGTTCCCGTTCATATGGTTCTGTCTTTTCAGACTGCGTGAACATCTCGACAAAGCCGTTTTCGTCCAGGTCTTTTTCCATGTCCTCAAGTGTTACACGCATATAAGCAGCGCGCCGAATCAGTCCATCGGCAACCTGCATTTTATCTTTCGGTAAATCCTTGTAACTTTTTCTTAATCGCTTTTCTTCCCGTGAAATCCGTTCTTCTTTCGTCAATTCCTTTTTTCTCGCCATAAAATCACCTTCCTTTCCTGCCTATTTTTGGGAGGGGGGTCACGCGCGAGACCTGCGTGTTACGCGAAGGTGCCCCCACCGGTCCCTATCCGACCTTCCTAAACCGTGAAATAGGGGGGGCTATGCCTTCACCAAATCCCCGTTCTTATCAAACATCACGTCATGCCTCGTTGCACTGTACTTCTCATGATGTTCTTTGTTGTGACAATCTTGGCAAAGCAATTCGAGATACTCCCAATTCAAGCTAATGTTCGGGTCATTGATATTTTCCGGTGTCAACCATATCTTGTGATGCACAATCTTTCCTGGTCTTGGACAACGTTCACATATCCCATGCCGATAAACAAAATAAGCGTCACGACATTGTTGCCACGCTTTCGATTTGTAGAAGTGCTTAGCCCACTCTTTCACAAATATCAACTCCAAATAAAAAAGCACCCCCCGAAGGATGCTCTAAAATTATTACATGTTCATTAATGTCTCAGCAACAGCCTGTCCCCATCTAGGATCCGTTACCACTGTAGAGACAACTTTTAGTAACGCAGTTTCTCCTATATTGTATAACTTCCCAGCTAGTTGCTTTAGTTTACTAGGTGATGGCTCTGTTTTATTGATTTCTTCTTCAATTTCATTTGCAACTTCCTCAATTTCAGGCAATTTATCTTCAGAAACAATTCGTTCTGTCCTCACCTTATCCATAATTTTATTTACAATATTTTCATAAGAAACAGATTGTTGTATATCCTTTCCTATTGCAACGTTGCTTCCTTGTGATGCTGTTATCGATCCAAAGTTAAATATTTGGAGCGCTGCAGTTGAAACTTCTTCCTTTCCTGTAACTTCATCTTCTATTAAATCGTTGAGTCGATAAGAAAGTTCTCTCAAACAAGGGGCAGCTTGTAATGCACCCCTTTGTCAAGACACAAATTGATAATATTTAAGTTATCCATTCTCTCCTTTCGCTATGAATGTGGTGCGTGTACGATAAAGGCTTGACATGGAGCCTCTACGGGCACGATTTTTTGCGCTGGAGCGACGGACAGATAACATCGCATGGCTAAAACAGCCTATCATGCCCGTCTCTCCATATAAAGCCTCTCATCACGTTCGATGGTTAGGATGCTTGAACCATCTTAGGTTGCTTGTACACTGTTGCTGGCGTCAAATAGTCCAAGGATTGGTGAGGTCGGTCTGTATTATAGAACGTAACATAGCGTCGAATGCCTTTTCGCAACTCTTTAGGATTCTCGAATTCATTGAGATAGATACATTCATACTTTAAAGCTCTAAAGAATCGTTCCGTACGACTATTGTCTGTTGCTCGTCCTTTGCCATCCATTGATACCTGGATGCCATACTCTTTCAACAGCCCGAGATAGTCAGCGTTTGTAAAATGGCTGCCCTGGTCACTATTGATGATGGCCGGCTTACCATGACGCAATGCCCGCTTCAGACAGTCGATGACAAATCCTTTCTCCAGCGTACTAGATAACTCGTAATCGATCACTTTGCGGCTGAACCAGTCGATGATGGTAAACAGGTACATAAAGCCCCGTCCCATACGAAGGTAGGTGATATCCACTCCCCACACATGGTTCGGATGGGTGATCTCCAATCCACGGAGCAGGTAAGGTCGGCAGTACTTGGCATGTAGCCTCTTACTAAGGTTGGGTTTTGGGTAAATAGCTTGTATACCCATAAGGCGCATGAGACGGCGTACGCGTTTACGATTCACATCAAATCCTTTCTCACGAAGTTTCGCAGTCATGCGCCTGTAGCCAAAGTAGGGATGAGCTGTATAAAGCATATCCATTTCGTGCATGAGCATGATGTTTTCTGAGCTTTCTGTTTGCCCCTTTGATTGGCGATACACGCTAGTACGATGAATACCTAATAACTGTGCCTGACGCTTGATGCTGATCGATGGGTGATTGAATTCGACCATAGCCTTTCGTTCGTCAACAGACTTATTTGAGTCCAGATTTTTTTTCAGCCAGTCAACTTCAACCGTTAACTGACCTACCAATTTCTCTAAATTTTCTTGTTTGGCCTCATATTCTTTACGGATTTTATCCACTTCGCTTGAGCCTTTTTCAAAGACCATCGAGGATCGTTCTAGAAATTCTGCTTTCCAACGACTGACCATGACTGGGCTTAATTCATATTTGGCGGCTATTTCATTGACGGTTTGCTCTTCACGCAACACCTCAAGAACCACCTTAGCTTTAAATTCTGCGGTATATCGGTTTCTTTTTTTCATGGTATCATTATAACTTATTTATCACGCTCATGTGTCTCACCTTATGGGAGCATTATAGCTACATCATTCAACCACATAACTATATTATCCTCAAAACGTTTATGTTTATAAATAGAATGCGTTATGCCTTCTAAAGATTGCTCTCCTTCAGCAACTCGCTTAAACATCTGCAACACGTACGCTATCTGCAGATCTTGGTCAGTTGGAAGTTTTAATTCATCAATCCAGAAACCGTTTTTTGAAATGTGAATCTTATCGAAATCAAGCTCCAATTTTAATAAAGGGCTTACGATTGAGTTAATAACGTTATCTTTTTGGGCGATTTCAATAAACCTTGCAATCCGTGCTTTATAAGTCTGATATTTGGAATTAATGACGTCTTGAGCTGCTGATTCGAAACTTCTTATCGATCTTTTTACTTCTTTTGCAGAAAAACTACTCATCTTTTCAATCTCCTTTATTTTTATTTTTAAAATAAATTCGACAAAAGGAGACGATTTTCCTACATCTATTTCTCGTCAAATCTCGACAAACTATTTCCTCCTAATCGCACCACGTACTCGCTTGTACGTCGGGCAAATTCACTTCCATCAAGTCGATCAATTCGCAGTGACTCAACTTCTCTTTCCGTTTTTTCTTCCGTTTTTTCATGTTCATCACTCCAGGGTAAAATAAAAAGCATCACTATGGGTGCTTTACTTTGATTTAACAAGATCCTCTATTCCCTTAATAAACTCATCTCCATAAAGGTAATATTAAGAGACTTTAATATTCTAATGACATCATCCAAGCTATTAACCTTCTCAAAATCAACTGTATAAGTCTTATTATTTATTTCAAAACCTGAACATGTATGTTCACTAGATGCTTTCAAGATTAGATTCCCTCCTTAGTGTATATTCGTATAATATATAAAATAAAAGGAGTTGATGCTATGGATTTCACACAATTATTTCGTGGAATTTCCCGTAAAATGCTCTCTGACTTCCAATATATCACCAGCCAAATTCCACATATGGGTGACAGAGGAAGTAACAGAGAAGAAGTAATAAAAACCTTTCTAAAGAAACATTTACCTGGAAAGTATGATATTGGAAGCGGACAAGCTATATCTGCCGATGGACAGATAAGCAAGCAGTTAGATTGTGTAATCTACGCTAAAGCAACATGCCCACTGTGGTATAATGAATCAACTCAAATTTTTCCGGCTGAAAGTGTTTGTGCAGTAACTGAAATAAAATCGACTCTTGACAAATCAGTACTGGAAATGTGCGTTGAGAATATTCGTTCTGTAAGGAAATTACCGAAACTAGGAGGAAGTAGACCCCTTGCCTCCGGCATTTCGGTAGGAGGCTCAAATCCACTTACTTTAGGAAGTGTATTCGCTTATAGTTCATCTGTTTCTCTTGATACTCTCAGAGATAATTTAAACATTTTAAATAAGGACTTACCACCTACTGAACGAATATCTCTTGTGTGTATTTTAGACAAAGGTATTTTACTTAACATGAATGTTGCAGAAAACAGAGTTATCTTGTTACCAGAGGCTAATACCACCATGGTTTCGATCAAAACAGAACAAGATTCACTTCTGTTATTTTTTCTTTTATTAAGTTCTTATTTAAATCAAATTGAAGTCATACCACCAGATTTAATTAAATATGCTGCAACTTTTATGAATAATTTTAGGTGGGAAACAAGGCCGGTCTAAAAAACATAATAAATTGCCTTAATCATGTCAAACGAAATTATGTTAGTACAATACTGTCACATCCCTTTTGGTGAAATATGCGCATTTTTTCATCAAAAGGGCTTTTCCTTTCTACATAATAAAACGCCACCCGACCGGGTGACGCGCTGCTCTAACATATCCCACGATATCATCATAACACGTCTAAACAGAAATATTCTGTCATCTTCCTGTCATTTTTCCTTCATTTTTCTTTCATTTTTTGTTACTAAAACTTAATACAATTGCTTTGCATTGTATTGAAATCAATACTCAATCACTTGATGATATTGAATGATTAAGTCATCTGTTATTACAGCATTTTTCCCTGGTTCATATACTCTATCCCAAGGCCCGCCTTTTTTATGAGTTTTATCCACTAATTCCCCTGCACTTAAATGGCCATATTTTTCAAAGACCTTTAATATACAATCTATTGCTATCAAACCGTGTTCAGATGAAACAATTTTCATGAAAGAAGGAGTAACAGCCAGATCATCCGTATACATACAAATTGTTTCATCTTCTTTATAATCAATTACAGAAGAACCATGAACCTTGAACTTCCGGAAGACACTTTCAACTACAGGACCGTATCTAAACGCTAATATCGGTTCTTTAAATAATTTCTCGCCAGTACGTAATAGGAACTCTGCATAAACGAAGTATAATAATTTTTGCAACTTTAAATGTGATGATGGCATGACTGATAATATAAATTTCGCTACATCGTATGCACTTAACGCCTGATCTTCGGAAACCAGTTTAATAAATGTTTCAATGTCGCGAGTAACAAATACATCTGCAAAAAAAGCATCTCTATTTACTACGGATTCCCATGACACGGAATCAGTAGATAATTTATGAATCCCTAATTGTACATCTCCACACTTCTTTTTCACTTTCATTAAAAATTCATGAATGACTTCCCTATCGAGTCTCGTCTCATTTGAATAATGCCACCCAATCCTTTTACCACCAGCGTAATGACTAACAATTGCTATAAAATGAAATGCCATAGCTAAGCACCTCCTTCAATTTCGGTCGAATTTTTATAAATATTCGCCCATTTTGTATACTCTTGTTTATGTATACGATGAGAATGCTCATTTTGAGTTTCGTCATTTGAATTCCATATTTGCAATTCCCAAGGAAAATATGTATTACTTTCGCCATAAAAATATATGTGCGTAGCTTTATAATTATTTTTTGATGAATTTATTTTCCGAATTTTGTATTCAGTTTTTATGCTTTCACATAACGCATCAAAATATACACAGTCATGATCGAAATCATCAATAATTATCCTAAAACCTAAAAGATCATTTAAGCATTTATTCAACGGATAGAGACCTTTTTCCTCCTTACCTACTCTATAATATTTCAATTTATTTACAATTGACTCATTTTGTTTAACACGTAACCGAAAATCTAGATCACTATAAGTATATTCGAAGTCAATATCAATCACTAACTCTTCGAGCTTATACACATAATTCTTTATGAGTGTATAAAAAAAATTATCGATTATAAAAACTCCTCTGTCATCAATCACAAATGAAACATCTGTAATTAATTTCTTTTTTAGATTAATCGGTTCAAATTTACGATCATAGGCCAATTTCTTCGAAAAGTTGTTATGTAATTTACAAATTTCTAATATAAGATTTTTTATATTTTCATAATAACAATATGGTTTAATAAGCTCCAGATTTTCTTTTAGTTCAATATCTTTATATATACCCATTAAAATCACATGCCCTTCCTCAAATATAAAGAGGCTGCGAACACTCGTGGGATAAAGTATTTCTGATAGATAATTTTAGCAACTATTATTCTGTTTTTCTACAAATTCAGTGCTAATAACTGTTGATTTAGTAAAAACATAGCAAAAAAGACACCTATTATGGTGTCTCTTCTTTGTATACTTCAATTCTTAAAATGAATGCAAGCTTATAAAAAGCCCTTGCTCTCAATCGATAGTACTTACTCTCGCACATCCCCATTTCATTGTAAAGTTCGTAGTCGTACATCTCCTCATCACTCAAATAACGCTTTATGATCAGCTCCCGTTCCCTTGGACTGAGCCTATTCACTCCACGTCTAATCCATTCAATATATTCGTCACGTTCACGTTCAAAATCCACCTTGTCAATCACTGCTGTTTCTGTAGATGAATGAAATGCATTGGTGTTAGCAGGAGGAACAAGTGTATATGTCGCTGTCACCTTTGGTAGTCTCTCCTCTGGAACGGTAAGGAGATAAAACCGATATTTCTCCAGGGCAGCTTCTACTCGTTTTTTTGTTGCATCACGGTCAATTTCGGGTAATTGAAATGATATTTGTTTCATCTTGCTACCTCCTTAAAAATAATTAAAAAAAGACACCAAACGAGCATTAAGCTCATTCAGTGTCCTCCAGAGGGCTGGTAGAACAAACTATTTAAATTTATTATTTTTATAAATTGTTAATATCTCTTTTAAAAAGGTGAAGTTTGCAATTGTAGATTTATAATTTTTTTCAAGATAAGGAGCTGTAATGAATATTGCAATTGAAAAAATTAAAAATATCTCTGCCTTGTCTACTGGTGGTTCCAACAATGTAACCATAAAATTAACTAAAAAAGTAAAGAAAAGACTTAAAAAGACTACTGTTAACTGGATTGCCTTAGTTTTTTCAACTAATGAGTTTATATGAGCTAAAAAATAATCTAAATCTATTTCATTAAGTTCTGATATTTTCTTACCTGACAAATAGTTTTTTAGTTTTAATTCTTCCAACGTACTATCAATTATGCATTCTAAGCGATACATATTTAAGTTATTATAAAGGTGTTGCTGTTTCAATATTTTAATTGTTTTTACAGGTAAAAAGGATTTCAGAAAACTTATTATATATGAACTCAAAACTCTTCCCCCTCATCAAACTTAACCCGTTTCACCTTGCCTTGATGTGTGATAATCTTTGTCTCACCGAATGCTGGTAGCTCCGTTAACTTTGCCTTACCATCACACACCACAATGGCAAAGCTTCCTTTTTGTTCCATTATATCAATTTCTAGTCTCATAGTACTAGGATTAATTTTAAGTTCTTTTAATCTCACAAAGACCCCTCCCGTGCTATAATAAAGTTAGCCCATATTTCTGTGCCGGGAGCGATCCTGGCTTTTTATATTTCTTAATGCAATGTTCAGTGATTTTATTGTAGCCACTTTGACAAAATTCTTTATTGTTTTTTCACCTTTTCTCCTAAATATTTAATTATTTTATTCGTAATTCCCCTCTACCTCGTCAACATATTGATTTCCTAAATCTCTGTCAACAAGTTGTTCTTTATTGAATATGATTTATTAAGCAGACCCCCATTAGTTGATTTGAGAAATGGGGAATGTTTTATGTGTACAATCACCAAAATTTTAGTTGGCGTTGTAATCGGAATTATTGTAGCTTTGTTTGAGTATTGGCTTAACAATAAAAAGTAATTCTTATAAGGGGTCTGCCCGCACAATCCAAAACTTTCTTGGATTGTTGCTGGCAGAACTAAAATAAATTTATATAGCAGAATTAGGTGTAAAAAATGCTGGTATTTTCTTTATTTCGTAAAAGATATCAGTATTTTTTTCTTTGTCTTTAATTAACAAATCCAAATTTCAAAGCATATTTACGTAAATAAATAAATTAATTAATTTCATCTTGTTACTCAAATGTTAAACAAAGTTTGCTGAAAGAATCCTTGCTCAGCCGAAACCGGATTAATCCAAAGCACCTCTGTACGTTTTGCCCCTGCTTCTGCAAGAACCGGAAGTTCATCTCTGTACCAATGTTTTAGCCTCTCTTCATAAATAGGATGAGAATATCCCGATAACAGCACAGGTCCCGGATGCTTATCCAAAACTTCCAGTAATTCTATGTGATCTTCAATCGTCATTTCGTGCTTATAATGTCGCTTTGTTCGAGTTTCGATGATATATGGAGGATCGGCATAAATTAAAACTTCTTTTCTTTTGTATCGTTGGATTAACTTTGTGGCCGGTTGATTTTCAATTTGTGCTTCTTTCAACCGGTCAGCAACTAACAAGATTTTTTCCGGAAGTTTCGACCATTCTTGAATTACCCTCGGACCATTTGGGCTAATTAAGCTGCGCCAACCGGTTCTGTCACTTGTCTTTGCTCCGATGGCTTGCCAGCAACGAACAAGAAAACGTCTTGCTCGTTCTACCTCATCTTCCGTATTGTCGTCATAGCAGGCGTAATACTCTTCTCTTGATAGAGGGGTAAAATAAATCTTCTCCGCCAACTCTTTCGACCGATCTCTGATAACACGGAACAAATTCACGACGTTGCTGTCAATATCGTTAATCGTTTCAATTGGTGACGGAGTTTTGTTGAAGAAAACAGCTCCAGATCCAAAGAATGGTTCGAGATACGTTTGATGGTTCGGCATGTGACTTATAATCCAATCTGCCATTGACCACTTTGAACCAGGATAATGAAGTATTCTAGGTACACCCAATTGTTTCACCCTCTTATTTTCGGAATCTCACTACATCCATTTTGGACAATGATCACCGATCACAATATTATGCTGCATCGTTCTCATTGCCCTTTTCAGTATCATCTGCAGATTGTTCTTCATTTCCATCATTATCATCTTGCTGTTTTTCATTACTTTGTTTCCATTCCCACCATTTTTGAGCTAATGGTGCTACTCGTTTCCGATAACTATCAACCATCCTAATTAATTCAGCAGAGGTTGTATTAAGCTCCTTTGCTAACTTTTCATATTTTTCACCATCCAAGTACCGCTTTACGATGTAAGCAAAATCGTAAGGTAAGTCTTCATAATTTGGTGACATTCCCTCTGAGATAAACTGATCAATAATTTCACGTTTTATTTCTTCATTTTGCTCCTTCGTTGGCACTTCTTCTGGTGGAAGTCCCAAGTCAGCTTCAAGTTGCTCAGCTGCTGGTTTAACTTCTGAAACAACTCCACGTTCGTCAACTTTGTAGGTGGTAAGAAGTTCATTCGTTTTTGCATTCACTTTTATAGTGAAATTAACGATTAAATCCTCCATCGAAATTTCCACTTTGGATCCAACCATTTGTGACAATGCTTCCATTTGGCCTTTTAAAAGACTTACAGGTGCCTCTAGACCAATTTCGATCACCCCGTCTTTTTTTAGATTTGCCTTTTTAACTTCTGCTTTGTAGTTAACATATCCCATGATTAATCCCTCCCGATTAATTAATGGATAATTGGTCTTGTTTTTCCTCTAAAGGTTTAACAGTGATTTCAACCCTAGGCTTTTGGCTATAAAACTTTGAAACATGCAAGTCTACCACTTGGCTGTCGTCTTTCCAAATGACGTTTTTTAAAGCATCTTTTACGCCTTTGACGTAGTTATCCACGTCCGGCTTGCTTGTTGGTCGCAGTTGGCCAGCTTCTGCTGCGGCTTTCTTCTTTTTGCTGAAACTCTTTAAAGTAGGCTTGTACACCCTAACCACAAGGGATATAGGCCCCTCGAGTAATTTTTCTGGACGATGTTCAGAAGCTACTAATCTAACGTAATCCTTGAAATCGCTCGATTTTTTCGGGTCATACATTCGGATATGGCCATTAATTGCGGTTGCTCGAGGTCGTCCCTGGGCAACAGGTTCGCCGTAAACTGTGAATTTAATCATCAATCATCACTCTCTTCAAAAATGCCTACTTCTAAATCCAAATCTGGATTCTCAACTTCAAGCTGGTCAGCAATGATTTCTTCAACCTCACTAACTGGACGAAGTTCGCCTTCATAATAAATTTTTGTCTCCTCACAACCTGCTAATGCTGCAACACTAAACAAAGCAAGTAATGCAAAAATCTTTTTCATGTGGTTATCCCTCCATCTTTTATTCATTTTTGGACATCTCCCTTCCGATTCGGCATCTCACTTCGATATACATCTGCTCTAGTTCGACATATGAAAGCTCATATAACTGCCGGCCATCTTTTGCCTCGTAAACCTCATGGTCGATGAGAAAATTGATAAGATATTCCTTGCGCTCTTGAACTAATTTTTGTTTCTCAACGGCTTCTTTGAGAACTGCCATAAAGTTCACTCCTTTCATAAATCCCTGCTATTGCCGGAAAGTTTTTATGCTCTTTCCTCATATCTCGAAACGTTAGAAATTCTTGTCCTCGTGCCATCGGAAAATCTAACGGGTATTCGTGACAGTTTTTCGGTTTTCGCTTAAATTTCTTCTGGAAAAACTCAATCGCTTCTTCCTGACTTGCGGCAAATACGAAAGCGAAAATCTTTTCATCATACTTGAGAGAAAAAAACTTTATATCGCTTAATCCCAGTTGGTTTTGCTGGATCATCTGTGCAACTTTTTCATGATCGGCTTGCAAAAAGTCGATCTTGTCGGCATCATCCTCGAGTGACACTTTCCCTTCCTGAAGCAAGTGCAGTATGTAGTGGGCTAGTGTCTTTTCTTCATATCTGATGCTCTCCTCATACAGCTCTCTGACCGTAGTCATCGATAATCTCTCCTGTGTGTTCGTTGTATTTGACACGAACGGTTCCAACCGGGCCGTTTCGGTTTTTAGCGATGATAAGCTCTAGCGTGTCGTCGTCCGTCTCTTTGTTGTAATACTTTTCACGGTACAGGAAAAAGATGAGGTCTGCGTCTTGTTCCACGCTTCCCGATTCGCGAATATCGGACATCACCGGACGCTTGTCCGATCGTTGCTCAACCGAACGGTTCAGCTGCGCCAGTGTGATAACCGGGCAGTTAAATTCTTTCGCCATCGCTTTGAGACTTTTTGATATTTCAGTTACCTGCAAATGTGCGCTGCCTCCGTAAAAGTTCGTTGGCCGTATCAAAGTCAAATAGTCTATGAATATCACAGGCTTCTTTTCTGGAAACCTATGAATCATTTTCCTCGTTTTCGCTCTCATTTCCATGATGGTTTGGCCAGCACCGTCAAAAATCTGAATGTTGGTGTCCGCCACTCTGCCAATGATGGTCGGCCATAGTTTTTTCTGTTCATCCGTTAGCCCTTTGTAAAGGTTCCGCATTTTCATTCGATTGAATCTGCCGGTTGAAGCGATCAATCTGTCTGTAATGCTACGGCTTGGCATTTCAAGCGAAAACACAATCGGCAAATACCCTTGCCAGCCAGCTTGTTTTGCTAGGTGAATCATGACATCCGTTTTTCCCATTGAAGGCCGAGCCGCGATCACGGTCACTTCTCCGTCCTGAAATCCGAACGTCATTCTATCGAGTTGAGCAAGTCCTGTCGGCACCCCTCGTTTCTTTTCTTCCGGTCGCCAAGGGGCTTCATACATATCTGCAAGGATATCGGTGATAGATGCATGATCGTCCATCTTTGATTCATTGATAGCATCCAACGATGTGATGACTTTGCCGATTTCCCATCCTTCCTGAATGGCCCGCGTTAGGATATTGTTTTTCTCCCGTTCTTTCCAAGCTTCTAATACAAGTTCCTCGTATTCCTCGATTTTTTCGGCATCGGCAAAGGAAGCAAGTTCATTGATATATGAAATGCCGCCAAGTTGATCTAGTTCGGGAGCCGTCGATAAGGTGACAACATCCACGGGCTTACCTTTCCTTGTGAGCTGCAGCATGGTTTTGAAAAGCTTTTGATGACGAGTCTCTTCAAATTGTTCCGGTTTTAGTGTTGTGTCCTTTAGCAAGTAGTTGTGCCTTAGAAACGTCCCTAGCAGCGCTTTTTCTGCAATCATGTCCAATCTTCCCCAGCGTTGATGTCATACACAAACTCGCCGTAGTAAGGCGGGGTTTGTTCTTTTTGCTCCCGTAAGTCTGCAATGGTTGGGACAAATTTCTTCTCTTTCACATGAACCTTCACACGTTCCATGACAGCTTCATAATCTTGGTCCAGTAAAAACTCATGCCAGATGTCGAGTTTTTCTGATGACACTTCAAAATTTGGATAGACGTTTGCGAGGATTTTAAACACTGTTTTCAGCTGCTCCCGTGTCATCTATAACGCCTCCCAATCGATTTCAGATACTTTTGCTTTTCCAATTTTGTGTTTTGTTTGCTGATCGAACTTCTCGTTATATTCCCTAACCGAATCCAAAGTAAATAAACCGAGATAATGCAAATCTTTAAGGATTTTAGAAACGTATTTTGCTGGATTTCTAGGTATTTGCTCTCTAGCTCTTTTTATAACTTCACAAATAATTTCTTCTGGCTCCACAAATTGACTTTTTTCAATCCATTCATTAAACTCGCTAATTAATGTGTGAGGTGGAAAATGACCAAAAGCTTTTTCATATTCAGTAACAGGGTTAGGCTTTTCCATATCATCATCCATTATTTCTTTATTATTTAGTAAGTTATTATTTAGTTCTTTATTATTTAGTAGTTGGTCATTTTCCGACTGTCGGTTCACCGACTGACGGTTTACCGACGGTCGGTTTTCAACCCGTCGGTTATCTTCGTCAATTACGACTGGATGCTCATAGACAATCGTTTCCCAACCAACAAACCTTCCTTTTTCGTCTTGTAATTTTTCCCTTACCACATATCCATACTCTCGAAGTTCCTTCATAGCTGCTTTGAATGTTGAACTGCCGTCTGGAGAGTGTTTGATCAGTTCTTCGTTGTAAAACGTCCAATCATCCGGCATGGAAAGCATGTAGGCAAGCAACCCTTTTGCTTTCCAGCTCAACCGATCATCGTGTAAACCAACTTTACTCATCACGACATAGTTGCTGTTTTTGTGAACGCGGATGACTCCCATTTGTTCACTCCCTTATTTAATTCAACTAATCGGAATTATGGAAAGAAGCTGTTTCAAAAATGGATAAAATGTCCGATGGTGATTTACCTTCCATATTTACTCCATAACATCTACATGTACATGATGCTATAATGGTGATTGCAGCTGCATTTTTTAAAGATTCATCTTTTTAGCTGTCTCACTGTTCCCGGCAGCGAGGCTTTTTATTTAAATCCAATACTTGTTCAAGTTTTTGTAATAATCGTAGAGTCCTTGCTTTCTAAGCTCATAGACCTTCGTCATAATTGTTTTTTCTGTTCTCCCCAAAGCCAGTGAGATTAGTTCCGGACCATCAAATTCGTAAAATTTACAAATATATTCAAGATCCGATTCTGTGAATGGTTCCCCATGATTTTCATGAAAGCTTGGATGATATTTCATTCGACCAAAATTATCGTACTCAACGGAGAGATCATCCTTCTTTCCGCAAATTTGTGCCATACTTGTTACCCCTTTCCTCACATACTGATGTGCTAGTGCACATCGCTAAAGGCAAGAACGTTGATAGTCAGGGGGAGAAAACTAGCGCAACGCTCTCACCTTTAACGACAGGCACTAGGCCCGTCTTGTGAAAGGGAGAGGAAATATGGTAGAATTGGTTGTGGTATGATGGGTATTTAGATGGCTAGTGCTAGGCACTGGCCGTTTTTTCTTGTTGTCGCAACAGCTTGTACACTTCCTCTTTTGCTTTCAACTCAGTTGCCATAAGGAGAGTTGGATTCTCTCTCATTTCTTGACAAAGTCTACGAATCTCAGAAACTTTCATCAGACGGCTGGCAGTGAAACAGACAATCATTTGTAACTCCTCCTCTCAACAATAGTTAGATCAACATCAATTCCAAGATCCCACATCATCTGAGCAATCTGTACAAGTTGATCATGATCCTTTTTCAGTTTGATGAGCTCGTCCAAGTCACGTTTGCAGCGTTTGAATTCATCTACCCAGCCGTTCAGCTTCTTCAAGGTTGTCTCGTTTTAATTCCATCCGAGCTCGTTCCAAACACGAATAACAACATTCATACAATTTAGTGGCTAGCTTCATGTCTTCAGGAAGGACGTTCACGATGCAGCTCCCTCCTTTTGCAACAGTAGCCGGAATGTCTCTCTCCCTTTCGGTGTAATCAACGTTTGAACGTCCGCTTTTCCGTTTCTAGCAAACTCCTTCAATTCAAATAATTCTGGCACGTATGGCGCATAAGGTTTGAGTTTCCCTTTCTGATCCCGATAAACAAATTTGTTTTGGAGTAGCCAGTTGATAAAGAACCGTTCCTTGACTTTCAGTTCTTTCGCCGTGTCTCGGAAATTAGTCAAAAGATTCCGATCAATCAAGGCATCAAAGTAATCTACTTTCGGTTTCATCGCCGCGATTTGTTCATTTTGTCGGCGTACCGTTTCCAGAACACCACGGAACATCATCTTTGTTTGGTCGTCTGCAAAAGGTAAGTATGTTCGAATAAACAGATCTTCATTGGATACATAGCCGCCGGTTCTGCGGATTGTTGGTAACACTTCTGCGGTTACCCAGCGTTTAAAGCGTTTTGCCTTTTCTTTTATTTCCGGATTGTTACCTTGTTTAGCTGCACCAAAAATTAAGCTATAGAGTCCAGATTCATTTATGAATTTTTTGTTTTGTTTACCTCCGTTTGTAAGGACTACGTGGACCGCGGAGTCCTCTTCTTCTACGTGATTTTTAATTGCATCATGCGGTCTAGAAAATGATAATGCGGAAGCAGCTTCAGTTGCTCCAAACCACTCAACACCATCAACAATCATTACTGGTAGCTCACCGAAAATCTGATGGTTGAAAACCTGAATATTACTCATCGTTTCCCCTCTCTTTTTGTAGGATTTTCCTCTTTCCTGTCGAATAAAGACGATGGAAAGGAGTGTTATTACTTATGAGCATTCCAAAATTTACAGATAGCCAAATTGAAGCAATAGCCAAAATTATTGGTGACACTTCAAAAGGTTTTACCGGCTCTGAAATAACAAGATTATTAGCTCAAATAGGTATTCAAGATCCGTATCAAACCTGGACGAAATGGAAACGGATTGATTATTGGTTAAGTCATATCCAACGCAAACAAGATAGTCCATATCCCGTCATTCAATTTATTCAAATTTCGATGGACCCAGCGAGATTTATTGACGATCCTAATCTGTTCAACGACATGAGAACTAGGTTAAATGCCGTCCTCTTGCTTAACGGTTTGGAGATAAATCCTTCTGGAAAAGTGGTCAGAACTAGAAAAGCCGAAACTTTAGATGAAGCACATCGACGTGCAAGTGAACTGAGACAAAAGCTTATTCAACGCACTATACACTCAAACGTATTAAAGTTTTGTGAAGCAGAATATTTTCAGAAAAACTATTTCCACGCAGTTTTCGAAGCGGTCAAAAGTATTCTTGATCGTCTTCGAGAAATGACTGGTCTCGAAGAAGACGGTGTTCCACTTGTGATAAAGGTTTTCGACGAAAAAAGGCCGATGCTGAGTTTCAATAAATTTCAAACATCCAGCGAACAAAATGAGTTAATGGGTTTTAGATCACTTATCATTGGATTAGTTAAAATGGTTAGAAATCCACATGCTCACGAAGCAAAATTAAAATGGACAATTGAAGAAAAAGATGCTTTAGACATTTTAACAATGGTGTCTTATGTTCATCGCAAGTTAGATGAATCTGTTAGAACAAATTATTGAATCGAAAATAAATGCTCATGACATTCCACATATCCTAAAGCCTTACTGTTCATGAATTTTGTATAGGCATATTCCACTTTCGATGCGTAGTCCGTAGCCAATTCTTTATCAACAAAAAGCATTGCACTTCCTTTGTCCAATGAAATGGTCATTTTAGGGTCTGTTAGATAATAGTTAAGGTGTTTGTATTTTAAAGAGACGATGTAAAACTTATTCTGATGCACTAGAGAAGCTGTCGTTGTTGCGACGGCTTCTTTTTGTTTTGTCATTCACTCCACCTCCCACTTGTCCGCTTTTCTTCCAAAAGAAGCCCTAAAGGGCAGCTGGATCATACTCCCGATCAATGCGTTCATGCAGTTCTTTTTTGAATCGCATTACCTCATTGTGCATGTCGCGGTCGCGATTTTTTGTAACTTCAGCAACTTTACGTGTGTAAAATGCGATCGCTTCTGTCAATTTTTCAAAATCATACGCGCTAGGCATGTTTTTCATTTGTTCACCTCCTCCCCCTTTTTTCACCCTTGCTTCCAGTCCAGCATAAAGTGGCCAGCCGTCTCGAGACATGGTATTGCGCGCTTGGTCATATGTGATCGGGTGATATTTTCCACCCGCAAACACTTCAATGACATATGTTTCATCTAGCAGGATTTCGCCGCTTTTCGCTTCGAGTGATACGCTGTCGCCGTCGACAATGAGTATGCCGATCGTATAGTTTTCAAGAAATGCATCGATTTCACGAGTTGTACGCTTGATGTGATCGTTGAGCATTTTCGGTTACCTCCCTTCCACATAATTCTTTTCTTCCTGTTCACGGATCCACTGATCGAGCCTGCTGCTGCTGAAAAAATACCGGGGGTTCTTGCTGCCGTCCGCACCGTGTACCCGATGTGGGATGCGTTTTTCTCGGCACAAACGGCGCAAGGTGTATTCAGACATGTGCAGGTACTCGCATGCTTCTGAAAATGTGAGTGTGCGATCGGGTGAAAGATTCATCTCCGCTCGCAACTCTTGGAGCAGCTCAGTTTTGAGCTGTTCTTTCAGGTCAGCAATGATGGCAGCGAACGCTTTTTCAGCGGTCATGATTTATCCTCCTTATCAGCTGATCATGTATTTGTTATAGATTGTTTTACTAACAGACAGCTCAAGGCCGAACTTTTTCACCAAAGCCATCAGTTTTACTGTGTCTTCAAGTACTTGCTGCCGCTTAACAAGCATGTCTGGCGTCATGTCATTTTTCTTAATTATCTTCGGGTATCCATACATGGAGGACACGGCTTTATTAGCAATGGTGTTGGCTTTGATGAAATCCACTCTGACCGGTTTCTCCAAAGATTCTTTGAGCTTGCGCATAGCTTCTTTTTGGTGCTCTTTGTCGAGCATGCGGAATATTTGGAAGCCTTCAAGGCCGGTAGACTGGCGGAGTTGTTTGATTACCTGTTTGACCCACTTTTTGAACGCCTTTGCTTCCTGACGCCGGCTGTTGAATATTGCTTCATAGATTCCTGTTTCAGAAATAACGATCATTTCTTGATTTCCTCCAGGGGTACGCACAATGTGCGTATCCTTTTCCTCATTATCCATAAGCCGTGTCATGTCAGAAGCCATTCGGTAACCCAAAGCACCAGCGACATCTTTAGCGACCGCCCACCAATCGCCAGGGTCCTTTTCTACAAACCGAATTTGGCGACCGTTCCAGATTTCGGTTTTTAAAGATGTCATGTCCGCACCTCCTTCCATGAAGTTTTTTGTTCCTTTTTAGGAACGTTTGGTTCAAAAAAATATTCGATTGGAACTCTAAACCCATTATGAAGTCGTTTGACTTCACTTAAAGTGAAATCGCCACCGAATCCATTTAATTTCTTACTAATTGTGTTTGGTGTCATATCAAGTAATTCAGCTACATCTTTATGTTTTATTCCATTCTCTACTAGAAATGCTTTTATCTTATTGTAAGGTTGCCTTTTCCTCGTCATTCAATATCACCTCCTTTATCGTTCCGTTTTAGGAACAATTTAAATATACTCCTTTTTATTTTCTGTGTCAATAAAATTTGTTCCTTTTTCGGTATTATTTTTATTAAAAATGTTGCGTTTATGGAACATGTATTATAAAATATTCCCGTAGAAGGAATATTTTTTTAGGATGTGAATAGAAGATGAGCACTTTCGGAGAGAAAATTAAAAAGCTAAGAAAGAGTAAAAATTTAAGCATTGGAGAATTAGTGACAGAATTAAATAAAATTTACAAAACAAACATTAGCAAGAGTATGATTTCTCGATATGAAAATGATACTGCTGATCCGAAAATGGAAAACATAAGAATTCTTGCCGACTATTTCAATGTATCTGCAGATTATTTAGTAGGGATTAAGGATGAAAACAATAATATAACCACAATAGCTGCTCACCACGACGGTGATGAGGATTGGACCGAAGAAGAATTAGAGGAAATTGAACGCTTTAAAGAATTTATAAGGTCCAAAAGAAAACGCCAGGAGTGATGAACATATATGACGTACGAAAATTTGCTGCGGGAGGCACAACAGCATGGTATAGACACTTACGAAAAGCCGATGACACCGACTATCAAGGGGTTGTATTCCGATAAAGTGATTTGGATAAACAAGAATATCCCTACTAATGACGAAAAAGCCTGCATCCTGGCTGAAGAATTAGGACACTACCACACATCCTCTGGCAACATTTTGGATCAGTCTAAAATATCGAATCGCAAACAAGAGCTTCGGGCTCGCACTTGGGCATATGAACGTCTTGTTCCATTACAAAAAATTGTACAAGCCCACAAAAGTGGAGTCCGTAACCGATATGAATTAGCTGAATATTTAGGCATTACAGAGGACTTTCTTGTCGCTGCCATAAAACGTTATAAAGAAAAGTACGGTTTATACTTTTCAATTGAAAATTACACTATTTGTTTTGAACCTTTAGGTGTAATGGAATTGTTCGATTGATTTTCGGCAAATTCCAGCCGCAAGGCTGTTCACATATATAAAACCGAACATACATTCTCATGGAAGGAGAGTTGACATGAAAGGAAGCATCGAAAAAAGAGGTAAAAATTCGTGGCGGCTGCGGATCGATCTTGGATACAATCCGGACGGCACACGCAATCGCCCAAGCAAGACGATTACCGTGGAAGATCCGGCACTGTTACGAACAAAGAAGAAACTTAGGGATTACCTGGAAGATCAACTGGCCATTTTCAAGCGGGAGGTGTTGTCCAGCACCTACATCAAACCGGAAAAAACAACTTTCAAAGAATTTGTAGACAAGCATTGGCGGCCGAAATTCGCATCCGATCCGGACAACCTGGCCCCTTCCACACTCGTCGTGTATGACCAGCACCTTGCCACACACATTATACCGAGTTTCGGTCATATGCGATTAGACGACATACAGACCATGCACGTTGTTGATTTTCTAGCGTACCTGAAAACACCTGAGGCGAGGAAAGACGGAAAGCCAGGTACACTAGGAAATGGTACACAGCGAGACATTTTGAAAGTTTTGCGCAATGTTTTGAACATTGCGGTAGAGTGGAAATTCATTGCCCAGAATCCATGTGACGGAGTACGCTGGCCGAAGAAGCCGGAAACGAAGATCGAGGTGTACGATGAACCCGAAATCATGGAGATCATCGATGCGCTATACCAGCAACCTACCGTCTGGTGGCTCCTGATCTTGGGGACGTTTTTGGGCGGATTCCGACGCGGAGAGATTGTCGCAGTTGAGATTTCCGACTGCGATTTTGGGGACAACAGTATATTGATTGATGAAAACATCCCAATGAAAATTGATCGGGAATACCTCATCAAGGCTCCCAAAACCCGTTCATCCGTCCGAAAAGTCAAAATGCCTGCCTGGTATATGGAAGAATTGAAAGAGTACGCTACAAAAGAGTGGAAACGCCAACGTTGGGCAGCAGGATCAAAGTGGAAAGCTCCGGAAGGAAGACAATTTCTTTTCCATAAAGGAGACGGTCTACCCTATCACCCCAACTATGTTACACGCTGGTGGAGAGAATTTTTAAAGAAAAATGGATTTCGGCACATCAAATTACATGCCCTGCGCCATACCTCCGCTACTTTTTTGCTCGAGCAAGGTCTGACTGCGCGTGCAGTAGCAGAACGACTTGGACATGCAAACGAAAAAACGCTCTTGTCCACGTACAGCCACGTGACCAAGAGCATGGAAGAACGGGCAGCACAGGAGTTTGACCGGTTCCAACGCCGCCCGAAATCAAATATATAGAAACCGTCCCCAATTCGTCCCCAACTTCGAAAAAGGGACGGCAACTACCTTTTTAAACCCCTGATATATCAAGGTTTTCAGTAACATTATATCACAATGTTACTACTCCTCATAGTTAAGATAAAAACTTTAGGTGAGTTGGAACACATGTATATATCGGAGCGAATGTTTCAATTCCTCATAGTTAAGATAAAAACGAAGATTTGAGTCAAATGAGTGGTCATGTAGGCTCGTTTCAATCCCTCATAGTTAAGATAAAAACGTTTCAAGAGTACCAAAAGGAATTCAAAGAATTATGTTTCAATCCCTCATAGTTAAGATAAAAACTATACATCGCACACCACTTATACAAACCGTTCAACCTGTTTCAAACCCTCATAGTTAAGATAAAAACGCATACACTTCCAAAAGCATTTTGTATTCATGGTCTGTGTTTCAATCCCTCATAGTTAAGATAAAAACATTAATGATGTGGTACGTCATTATGACGTTACCCAGTTTCAATCCCTCATAGTTAAGATAAAAACTGAAATATCGAATTCATATTCATTTTCATCCCACCAGTTTCAATCCCTCATAGTTAAGATAAAAACAATTGCAGCAAGTGCCGACGCCTTTTGCGCATCTGTGGTTTCAATCCCTCATAGTTAAGATAAAAACGTTAGAACCACCTCCACCACGCCCTATTCGAATAGGTTTCAATCCCTCATAGTTAAGATAAAAACCCAAAAAGCGGGGTGAAACAATTGGCATATATCGGCTTGTTTCAATCCCTCATAGTTAAGATAAAAACGCCTTGAATGATGAATTGTTGACCTTCAATATCTGAAAGTTTCAATCCCTCATAGTTAAGATAAAAACTCGGTAAATTCGACGTATATATCGTAGGCAAACCGTGTTTCAATCCCTCATAGTTAAGATAAAAACCGTTTAGGGGATACGGTTCGCGTTAAAGATACAGAGTTGTTTCAATCCCTCATAGTTAAGATAAAAACAGGTGCATCAATGATCATTTGGAAAGAAACAGAAAAAGTTTCAATCCCTCATAGTTAAGATAAAAACTTATTAGGGTTACATCGTGTTGAACATTTACTTTTGTTTCAATCCCTCATAGTTAAGATAAAAACTTTTTTATTTCCGTTGAAATCATCTACCCATTTCCAGTTTCAATCCCTCATAGTTAAGATAAAAACTACTGAACAAACAGAAGATATAACAGAAGCACCAAGTTTCAATCCCTCATAGTTAAGATAAAAACAAGTGAGAAATCGAAAAAATGCTCCTATTTTTGATTGTTTCAATCCCTCATAGTTAAGATAAAAACTAGAAGAGCGCCGCAAAAAGTGGCAATATGCTTGGGTGTTTCAATCCCTCATAGTTAAGATAAAAACCCAACAAAAATTGACAAGCTGTTAGAAACCATTTCGTTTCAATCCCTCATAGTTAAGATAAAAACAGGTGGCCTTCTAGGAGGAGCCGAAACGGAAATCGTGTTTCAATCCCTCATAGTTAAGATAAAAACCCTCTAGGCGTGTTCCATCCTCACGCTCCGGACCAAGTTTCAATCCCTCATAGTTAAGATAAAAACGAAGGAATTAAACGAAACAAAGAAATTCATTTCCTCAAGTTTCAATCCCTCATAGTTAAGATAAAAACAAAACAGAACTTATTTTAATCATTTGACAAGAATTTCAGTTTCAATCCCTCATAGTTAAGATAAAAACGATGTATTGCGCCTTGTTCTGCTACTTTTTTGGTGGTTTCAATCCCTCATAGTTAAGATAAAAACCGTTTTGAACGAATCTACCATGTTTTCTTTTCTATAGTTTCAATCCCTCATAGTTAAGATAAAAACGGATCAAATTCCTGTTTATTTTATGGACAGTCAGTAGTTTCAATCCCTCATAGTTAAGATAAAAACGCCCACATTGCCGGGAGAGATCTCGGCGTTTTTTTGGTTTCAATCCCTCATAGTTAAGATAAAAACCCCAAAAATCATTGATGGTGCAAGGTTTTGATAATAATGGAAATTTTGTTATTTTCATTTTAGCGTAAACAGTCAATTTTATCAATTCTTTGTTTTCCTTGTATTTTCTGTATTTTTTATATCGTTACTCTGAAAAATGAAGTGTCGTCGATCCCCTGGGATTAGTGCGCTATTGAGGATCGACGACAAAGAAAGAAAACTATTCTATGATTTCAAACATACCGAATCCTTGTGAATTTTTGGCCCCGATGCCGACGTCATACATAAATTTCAAATAAGAAGGCGGAGCTTGAATTTCGTAAGTTCCATTCCATGCATTGATACGAAACTCTTTAAACACTGTAACAACTTTATCTTTTTCCGTTACTTTTATCGGCTTAATAGTTACTCTCTCTGTTGGCTGTTCTTGAAAATAGGCTTGAAACTTATTGCAAAAATTTTTCTCTACCATATCTGAAAAAACAAGATCAAACGGCGAGAAAAAATGCGTTCGCTTTTCACCGTATCGGTTTTCATAAGTGCTATAAACCGTAAGTGGCGATAGCATACGAATTTGATAAGTATGTTTTTCCGCGATCTTTAATGGTTTTACCACTGTCTCCTCGATATGAATCGGCTGTCCGTTTAACATGAATTGTTCTTTCAATAAATAGTTTCTCGCTAAATCCACAATAAGCGAATCTAACATAGAAGAAACATACCATGTTACTTGGTCAAAAAACTCGATTTTTTTCTCATGACGATGAATGCGGTATGTTCCATACAAACGGCTAAATGTAAACATTTTAAACCGCCGCTTTTCCTTCTTATATCCAACGTTATGCAAAAAATCCGCAAGGTCAAAATCTTGAATGGAGCGGTATAAAAATCCTTGCAACACTTCTTCATAGTTGATAGGTAATATAAGGGTTCCATTTTTTGGTCTAAATCGAATCGTAAGCCTCATCTGTTCCTCCTATAAAATGTTGTCTTCTCCACCTTTGCGTAATCCCATCTCTTCCCGCTTCGAATATTTTTACGTGCGAAACGTATAAAACACTACAGAATCTGTATCGGGATCCATGATGTTCGCCAGCTCCATTTTTAACTTTACATAGTTTGCTTCGGAAATTTCCCCTTCCAACACCGAGTTTTGCACCCAATATAAATATTTCCTTGCGATCTTTAACGCTTTCGCGACACGTTTTTTATCAAAATCATAGACTAGTATCACAAACATAGCAACACCTACCATAACGAGCGATACGGCTCATATTCTTTTTCGCCGAGAAGATGCTTTTGAATTTTATAAAGCTCGAGACGAATGAGACGACGGTATGAGACAGACTTACCAAGATGCCTGTGATTGACTGTTGTTTTCATGCGCTTGTCCAATTCCTCGATAAATTTTCTCCGCCCCTCCTCCGATAACAAAATTCCTTCCATATGTTTGTCAAAATCTTTTTTCGTAATCATCTTTTTATTTACAAGAGTAAAAATGAGGCGATCGACCATAATCGGTTTAAAAATTTCCGCAACATCTAGGTTTAAAGAAAATCTTCTAAAATTAGTCGCGTGCAAAAACCCGATACGCGGGTCTAAATACGTTTTGTAGATTTCACTTAGCACCGTTGTATAGCAAATCTGATTCCCGAAACTAATCATTGCGTTTAAACGATTGAGCGGCGGCCGCTTCGAGCGCTTTTCAAACAAAAAGTCTCGGTTATGATTTAAAATATCATCAAACATGCTGTAATATTTCTCGCGTACATGCCCTTCTGTTGACATCATTTCCTCGACGCTTGTCCATTGTTCCAGTTTCGCCCGGCTTGATTGGAAATCCAAAATCATCTCCTTAAACTTCTCGTTATTGGTTTTAACACGGTTTTGATAATATTTCAGCACTTGTATCATTTGCCCGATCGAACCTTCAATGAATTTTCGCGCTAAAGCAAGACGTTTTTCTGGATTCAAATACGCTTCGGCCTGTTTTAAAATGACGTGACCCGCATTTAAATGCTCGCGCGGATAAAACGTTCCCGTGTAATAGCCGTAATGATTAAAATAGTGAATGCAGATATTTTTTTGTGCCATCAGTTCTAAAAACTTCTTCGTTGCATTCACTTCTCCAAAAATATAAATATCATTGATATCTTCAACAGGAAGCTTCCGTTTACGCTCAGTTGTCTCAAAACAAATACTGTTGTCTTCGCGACTTAGTTCGCCGCTTTGAAAAATATAGAGCGTCTTTTTCATCATGATTCCTCCGCAAAACAATATTCACGATAGGCACAGCTTCGGCAAAATCCTATTTTCTTTGGCTCTGGCGGTACAGGCAAACGGGCGATGCGGCGAATTTCAGCTATCGCCTCTTCCAATACCCGTTTTCCTTCTTCTGTCCATTCCACTTTCGTTACTTTCTTTTCTTTTGGAAATAAAAGCTCCCCTTTTGCCTCAATTCCCATTTTTCGCAATGTGTCAAGATAAAACAATAATTGGTAATAGGCACTTTTTTCGTATGTGGATGATTTTTTTACTTCACCGACAACAAGCGTATCCCCTTCGCGGCGAATGCGGTCCACTTTAATATTGCCGATCAGCATTTCTTTCTTCTGACGCTGATAGCTTGTTTCCGAGATAAAACGGCCAATTTCGAGGTTATCATCCTCTTGGTCGGCGGCGATCTGATGTGTAATCAGCCAAACCTCGCGCTTGCAGATGAAGTAGTACCAAATATGTGTTCCATTTACATCCATTACATAGTCCATGCATTCACCATCTCGCTTGAGCGAATCAGTCCATATTCGCTGTTGTAATATTGGTTTAGTATATCGTTGGATAAATGAATCATTTTCGTTTTTTCGTATAAATCCCGATCCAGATTCTTTACAAGTTTAATCGGAGCGGAAATGACATATTGGCGCACGTCTTTTTTCAAACGCAAATAGTTTTCAAACCGAGTTTCTAAGTCTTTCTCCTCAATCACCTGCTGAATATATTGCTGCCAAATGTCCATCGCTTGATCATCTACTTCGACAAACACATCCACTGCTT
This sequence comes from Aeribacillus sp. FSL K6-2848, assembly GCF_038004325.1. NCBI lineage: Bacteria > Bacillati > Bacillota > Bacilli > Caryophanales > Bacillaceae > Aeribacillus > Aeribacillus sp. FSL K6-2848. Next base: position 888,959 of record NZ_JBBOQQ010000001.1, on the reverse strand, counting down.
GATGCGCGTTTTCAATCAATTGAAATTCCGATACATATTTGGGCTTATTTTTGCTTCCCGACTTATCTTTTGCATCAAATTTTAGTTCTTCCATCGCACTTATAATCCCATCGGAAGCATCGAACGATTTTTTGCCGCGCATTTCAGTAAAATATTGCATAATGATATCAAAAAATTGATGCTCAGATACCGGTGTTTTCGGTAGCACTTCCTTCGCTATATTTGTATGAACACCCTTATACACATATTGTGATTCTAACTTTCCATCTCGCTCAATTGGCGTTATATACACCTTACCAAGTCCATGTAACTTTCCGTTACGATTGCAGCGTCCCGCCGCTTGGACAATGGAATCAATAGGTCCTAAGTCGCGATACACCACGTCAAAATCAACATCGACTCCTGCTTCGACAACTTGCGTTGAAATAACAACAACTTTCTTCTTCTCTTTTAAAAGCTGTCTTATTTGTTCAATGCAGCATTTCCGCTCACAAGGCACAATATTTGTAGAAAGGTAGATTACGTCATAACTGCGTTCTTTTAGCCATTCTTTTATCCCTTCATAAATTTCAATCGATGTTTTAATTGTGTTAAAAATCGCCAAATAAGTTTTTCCATCTTCAAAACGGTTTTGAAACAGTTCCATCCATTCTGCGGGACTGTATGCGCCTTTATCCCCTCCTAGCCAATGAAGCTCGACCCGTTCCATTTCTTTAAAAAAGTCAATTGGCTTTACCATTTCCGATTCCAAAAGTTCAACCGTTTCACCTTCGGGGAAAATAAGCGGCTGCGTTGCTGTTAACAACAAAATTTTGCAGGAAAACAATTCTGCCATTTTGTACAACACGGAACGCAACAAAGGCCAATATTCCATCGGCACGTTTTGAATTTCGTCGAGAATGATAATGCTTCCGGCAATTTGATGGAATTTTTTTAACGCGCGGTTTTCATAGCCAATCAGTGTATAAAACAATTGCACAAATGTCGTGACAATCAGCTCTGCCTCCCAGCTTTCCGTCAGCAACAATGCTTTGCGGAGAGGCAGTTCCTCGTTTTCAGTTTTGTATTGAAACGCAGATAAGTGGTGATGCTTAACTAAATACCGCTGCTCATTTGCATGAAAATCATCCAACTGGCTTAACAAATCACGGACTACTTTTTCATTTTGATCGATAACGCTTGTAAACGGCAGAGCGTAAATAATTTTTGGGGTATAGCCATACTGCCTTTCTGCTTGCTCGCGCCATTTTAAAGCAACCGAAAGCGACAGCAGCGTTTTTCCCGCTCCAGTCGGCGCCGTTAATGTGAACAATCGCTGTTCTGGTTTTGTTTTAAAAAGCCCCTCTATTCGTTCCATCACTACGTTGTACATCCGATTGCGCCACCCGTTCGTCCCCTCTGTCACGTTCACATCAAAATTCGCTTCGCGGTACTGGTCGACAAGATGAGCTGGAATGTGAACACGCGGTTTCCGTTCGATGTTAGCCGCCGATAATTTATCCGCATCAATAAGCACAGAATATAGCAATAGCACATAATAATAAAGTTTCCTCGTCAATTCTTGTTTTCTTCGTTTATCGATCAAATAATATTGGCGGTATACCTCGTCGAACGCTTTTTCATAATTTTGAAGGAAGCTGTGCAGTTCTTCTGAAAGAGACAATGGAATGGACAGTTCATCCCATAAAGGAGATAAATCTTCCACAATCGCAGAAGCATGGTTCTTTATATCATCGATTTGCTGTTTTAATGTAATGACTCGGTAATATAATGAATCTTGCACGGTATTTTCTGCAATATGGCGCGATTTTGTTACATCTAAAGAAATATCGCGCAAATTCCCATGATGGTGCATAACGACGAAGTAGCCTAATAGCGGGGCAAATTCAAACCAAGAAGCATTTAAGTTCACCGGATGGCGCAAAAGATGAGCGGTAAACACGGCAGAAATAAAGGAATGATGATGTAAATCTCCCCTTGCTTCACCTGTTTGCAAATAATCCTGAAAGTATGATAAATATTTACCGAAATCGTGTGACACCGCAACAATTTTTCCTATATATTCAAGCGTCGCCCGATCTCCCTTAGACAACGGCACATGCTTAAGCATATCTTGCAAATATTCGTATACTTCCTTTAAATGTACAGTCAATTTTTTCTCTGGATTATTATGAGACAAATACATATGCTTCACCCCTAGAAATAAAGCAGCGATGAGGTCACCGCTGCCTTACATCCATAAAATGTTTTCTTTTTCTCCCCCATAAGCAACGGATACATACGGTACAGCCGGAATAGCCACTAATTGCCGCGCTCGTTCAAATAAGTAATAGTCTGTTTCTTGAATCATCCGCTCATTTGTAAACTGGCGTGTCATAAATTCTTTTAAAAAGCGAGTTTCCTTTGAAAATTGGATCGATCGCTCACGCAAATTAGGAATTCGCACAACAGAATGGATCGGCACCGCATCACGACTTTCCATTACCGTTCCCTCTGCTTCGGCAACCCAGTTTAACTGCCCAAGTAATTCAGAAAGCCCTAAATACGGCGGATAAACATATCGGCTTGATTGGATTCTTCCCCTCACGCTTTCATAGATAGATCGGTCAGAGTGGGAAAAATAAATGCGGTACCGCACATTGGCTTCTTCTCCCCCGGGAAGTACTAACTCAAGGGGAATTTGCGTATGTCCTCCACTATTGTTTAAATGGGCTTTTGACTTCACAAACATATAATTGACTGTTTGCATCACTTTGCGAATCGGCGTGCGAACAGATAGCGCAATTTGGCATTGATTCGGTGAAAACACTTCATAATAACTGTCGCGCTCCATTCCTAAAATACCAGCGAGTATGCCAACAATCGTTGTTCGCGGCGGAAAAGAGTACGAAAGCGAAGATGAGTTCGTATCGATTTTTCGGAAATGTCCCATCTTCCCGATAAGGTCAAAAATAAGTATCTTCATAAACGTCACCCTTTTTCACAATACAGGAACGAGTTTATCCGCCAACTCGGATGGAACAAGAGCTGTTAGCATCCCTTTTTGTCCTTCATAATTCAACAATAAATTAGAATCTTGCCAGTAATGGATGCGGGCAATTTCACCATTTACTTCCAAAAGTTTATTCACAAGTGCATCAACATGCAAATTAACTTCGGAAATGCTGCGCAGCCCTTCTGTTTCCTCTAAACTCACCAAATCTCGCAAATCGCCGGTAATAAATTCAGGAGAATGATATTCTACACGTAAGTAAAGACGAGGGTATTGTCCGACTTTGCTACGTGTTGCGCTCAATGGAATCGCTTTAACAACCGCTTGATCAAATAAACGGACATCTTCTTTGGTCAATCTCGTATGCACCGCGCGATGACCGCTTATGATGCCATGAAACGCCAAAAATGAATAATAGACACGATAGTCTTTGCCGATATTACCGCCGTCATTTTTATCATCGGAACCGAAATGCGAGGTAATACTTGCCGATTCGACAAGCGTGACTTTATTTAACGAGTAGCCCCAGTTAAACTGAATCGGACCAGTAAACGTCATGGAGCTTCCTTTATCCTCCGATTTAATCGGCATTGTCGCACCGAACATGCGGACATCAGTAAATTGCTCAAGCATCCAGTTTTGTTCCTCTTTTGATAGTTTATTAAGGTTCACTTTTCCATCATACTTTTTCTCAAATAAACGCTTAATACGTTCTGTCGCATTGACCGTTTCTCCATCGACTTTACCTACAAAAATTTCGTTTCCGAGCTGTTCCAAATAATCGCGAATATATCGTTTTAAACGCACATCACTCACTAAGTTTAATGAACGTTCATAATCCATACGCGGACGATTTTCTTCGTCAATATCGCCGTTTGGATTTGTTAACTTCGCATCGTAAAGGAATAAAATATCGCTATTATTCATTTTCATTCCTCCTCGTATATAATTAATGTTAGAAATGATTTTTTAAGAGATTTTGCAGTTTATCCAAATGCCTTGACCAATTGTTTACTATTTGGAAGGAAGAGCTCCCCCCATCTTATCTTATACAGGATTGGACTTTTCGCAGTATTTGGGGAATCTCTTCTTCCTTTCCATTCGTAATACTTTATTTTTCATTTTCAAAATCAGGGTCGGAATTATCCTTTTTGATGCTGTTTAAAATCCGCTTTGTGCCATATGCGTAGCCAGATAACAAATAAAAAACGCTTTCACGATCGGATAAATTCCATTTTCCCTGCAATGCTGAATCAAAGAGACGTTTATGTTCCGCATAAACAGCTTCATTTTGTAAGGAAGCGATTTTAAGTTGTCTCAGCTTTTCAAATACTTCGCTTGAAAGCATCATCAGTTTTTGCTTGTTCATGCCATGATAATTAATCTTCGATAAAATCGGCTTGTTTGCTGTTCTGCCACCCCGGGCTTGTCCGAGCGCTTCTGCTCGTTCATTTGCTTTGCCGACTTGCGCAGAACCAATTCTCGCGATTAAATAGCCAAGCAAAAATAAAGAACTTTGCGCGACATTATAATTCATGGTTTCCATATACTCGACCATATCGGCATCAGGCAAATCATATGTAATCTTTGTCATCTCCCTTTCCTCCTTAATTAAGTTAAGGTTTTGCAGCATTTTTAAGAACAATTGCGCTCGCACCATCGCATTCACTAATCGAAAATCATTGGATTCTTCCTTGTCGTTACTATATTGATAAAGGTTATAGTTAGCATACATATGCACTTTGGCAAGCTGCACAAATTGCGTGATCAACCATTGGTATGAAAGCGTTTTATTTATTAATAGCGACTCATATACTTGCAAAATTTTACGTTTTTCAAAGTTTTCCCCACGTTGAACCCGCATCGGAATTAAGTAATAGATCGATTCCAAGCCGAGATTGAATTTTTCATTGCCAAAAAAGTGTTGTCCTATTTCCCCTGCTTTTCGCATCTCGTAACCTAGTCGGCGCAAATGAGTGAGAGGAACATCGGATAACAGTTTATTCACCTTTAAAGCTGACTGCGCTTTTGTGTAAAAAAGAAAATGTAGCGAAATATGGTTGTCCATTTGATCTTCAAATTCTTTGTAGTCTTCTACGTCTCGATGCAATGCTTCTGCCGTTTCGACTGTTTTTACAGTTCGAACAAACTGGTTAATGCGTTTGCTAATATCTTGAAGCGGAGCATCTTCAAACGGCACATCATATAAAAAGTCTGGGATGATATAACAAGGAAGGCCGCTGAAACGAGTATTGAAGTTGCGGAGAATGTACGCTTCTCCTGCCATAATCGCTTGATAGGCATCTTTGCTGATGGATAAGTTTTTAACGAATGATTTTTTCTCAAGGTCGCTCGCAAAGCTGATTTTATCGTTTATGTAGTAGTTAAATTTCAGTTTTGTCGTTTCTCCTGTCACAAAGTCTTCTTTGTTTGTAAGGGCGCATACTCCCTTTTTCGACTCTTCAAATACACTTAGTTTCTCTGCAATAACAAGCCGTTCATATTCTGGCTGCGAAACTGCGAGCTGTCCGTTAATGGCAAGGGAATACAAGAGGACATCTTTGATGCTAACATTGGCTTCTTTTTCAATAAAAGCTTGAAACTGCTTCGCTGCTTCCTTAACCGCTTTTTTCGCCTCTTTTTCCGTCAATTCGCCGCCAACATATGCTGGATTAAAAACATAGCGGTATCGTTCATCTGATTTTTTGGCCGCGCCAAGATCCAAGAAAAAAACATCTTGTGCTCTCTTTAAAAGAGAATAATAGGAATCCTCTTGATTCCAACGTTCGAGAAGATTTGTAATTGTTTGACTAAGCAAATATTCGACATTGCTCACCGTTCCAAACCATTGTGGGCTCGCTGCTCCATCCGCTGTACCAATCCATAGCAACTCTAATGAGGTAGATTCGCTTATTTCTTTTGGCGTTATTTTGACTTTTTTATCTTTAATAGAAAAGTCGACAATGATTACATATTTAGTTGAATCATATGATCTTGCAATAGGCAGCGTTATTGCTTGAATAACAGCTGGTTTTTCTTCGATTAAATACTTATTTCCAAGGGTGTAAATCGTTTTTATCACCGTCTGCACCTCCCTCTATAAAATAAAGTTTTTCTTAGAATTACTCGCATTTTCTCCGGAAATCTGCACCAATTGTTTTTACTTGTCAATCAATTCATGGATATTATAGGTATTTTACCTAATAAATGGATGTTTGAGTTGACTTCGTGTAAGACAAAGGTTCTATTTACCTTTATCTGGTAACAAAGATATGATCGCACATAGGGATCTCCACAACGCTCATGGCGGTTTACCCTCCCATGTCTCACAGAGTCAAAGCTCTTACATTCCTTCGTTCTACCTATCCATGAGGTGGAGGCCGGAAAAGCTCCTTTACTGGGTCATGCCCGAATGGTACAAATCACTCCGGCTTCTCCGTGCTTCAATTGTCAAGGTCACAAGTCACAGTTGGGCGATTTCCTTTGATTGATGCGTTTTAAGCAACCTGTTTCTGATTCTGAAGATGAGGCATATCTTGAATCATTCTCTCTTCACTAAACGCACATTGACGACGGCCTATCACAAACATAACGCGAATAAGCTTACCACATAAGGCAATCAACGCTTGTTTTCCTGTGAGCGGATTTTCCGGACGGTGACGATAGTATTCATGCAGACGCTTAAAGGCCGGATTGGTGGCGGCTAAGGGCATGGCGACCCGGAACAAAAGGGCTCTTAAACGTTTGCGGCCTCTTTTGGTTATCGTTGTCCGGCCCTTATGCTCGCCGGATTCGTTCTTTCGCAAGTTCAATCCCGCTAATTTTAGGATTTGGCGTGGATGATGATATTGCGAAAGATCGCCGACCTCGGCAAAAAAGCCGACGACGGTCATCACCCCGATACCCTTTATTGCGCTGATTTCCTTAGCCCCGGGTATGGTCAGAACCATCTCGCTTAATTCCTTAGCTAACTCGTCAATACGGGCCGTTAAATCGTCATATTGCTCCATTAAATACCGCAATTCCTTTTTAGCGAATCGTACACCTACCGATAAGCCCACTGATTTTGCAGCGGCTTCCTTAAGCTTTTGAACACGCTTCATGCCGACCGCGCGTCGAGCTGCCTTCTTGATCTCAAAAAGAATGGTTTCTTCAGGCATTTTCACAATGTCTTGGGGGAAAAGGCCCGCGCGTAAGATTTGAAGAGCGGCGTTGCCTTCCCAATTCTTAAAGACCGTAAGAAACTCGGGAAAATAGCGATCCAGCACATTATGGACTTTGGCTTTAATCGCATTGCGATCCTGAACCATTTGATCATAAAGCTTCATGCCTTGTCTGAGATCAGCATAGATGCTTTCGGGCAGCGTGGGTTCGGAATAGCGCCCGTCTTTCACAAGTTGGGCAATCACCTTCGCGTCCTTCGCATCATTCTTTGTCGGCGAATTGTCGTCCAGCTCTTTACTTCTTTTCACATGTAACGGGTTGACTACAACGCATTTAATATCATGTGTTTTTAGGTAATAAGCCAGAGTCATCCAATAATGACCAGTTGGCTCCATTCCGACAATGACCGTATTCTTTTGATGACGACCCTTCAAATGGTCTATCCATTGTGTCAGGGTTTGAAAGCCTTTGAGATCGCTCGTAAACACTAGGCGATTAGCTAGGTCAATGCCTCTAAAATCTTGCGCCCGAGCGACATGTTTGTGCTTAGCAATATCAACACCGACGATCAATGTGTTCTCTGTGATTTGAGAGATTTTGCGATTTTGGTTATAATTCATGTATGAGTCCTCCTTGGTTTCCTAAATTAGAGGTCAACATCCGTTGACACTCCGTACTATACCAAGAGGGCTCTATTTTTGTACAACCCGAAAAACCGCTATTTTGCCTCATTTTTCTTCAATACAGGAATGCTCCTTTAAATAATTATTGAAACTTTTCAACTTTCATTTAAATTTTACCAACACAATCTTGTATTTCAACGCCTTTTGTGTAATTGAATTTTTTGTTCAAAAACACAAAAAAATGTACTAGCTGGCTTAATCCCTTCTAAATAACCAATTATCCTTTATTATCTCTTCACGTAAATATATTTTTTTCGATATTTTTCTTACACCATTTTCCTCTTCTATTATTAATGTTATCGATATTCTAACAATCTTTCTTTCAAACATTTTTTATGCCTCCTTAGTAGTATCTATAATTATATTGTTAATTAATTTTTTTATTCGGAATAAAAATGATAGAATTTTATTGGATCTAAAATGAGAATTACTTACTGTAGATGAGCAAATTCACTAACATAAATTTACATCCGAACAAAAAAGGAGACATGAACCCGATTCCTTGATTAGAATAGATGTGTCACCAAACCATTCTCAAGGAGGTTCATGTCTCATGAATAGACTACCACATCACCAAGGAATCGACAAGTTTTTCGCAATGTTGGGGCTGGCCCTTTATTTCTCTAAGCCGGTCATGAAGCATCTCGTTCATATTATCGATGCGCTGACAACGAAAGGATTTGTGGGAACCTTGACCGATCTGCATCATGAGAGCTTTCATCCCAACCATCGAACGACACTGAGCCATTTTTTCACGAAAAGCCCTTGGGATGAAGAAATCTTGCTTCGCAAACTCCAGCAGTGGATGCTTCGTCATGTGGAACGAACGGCCAAGCGAAAGAATCACCCCATTTTTGTTTCGATCGATGATACGATCTGCCGAAAAACGAAGCCTTCGTCACAGGCGAAACACGCTATTGAAGGGTGTAATTGGCATTATTCTCACGCGGACAAAAAGTCGATTTGGGGACACTCTCTCGTCTGGCTCATGGTTCATACGATGACGCAAGCCTTTCCCTTTGCGTTTCGCCTCTACGACAAGGCGGATGGGAAAAGCAAGGGTCAATGGGCCATCGAGATGCTTTCTTCTTTGGATGTGCACGGTTCTGTTTATGTGCTGATGGATTCTTGGTACCCATCGAAAACACTCGTGGAAGCCTGCCTGAAAAAAGGATTCCACGTCATTGCGATGCTCAAGACGAATCGGGTTCTTTATCCAAAAGGCATCGCCATCCAAGCCAAACAGTTTGCCCGCTATATCGAACCGAACGACACCCATCTCGTCACGGTGGGAGAAGAGCGTTATCGCGTGTATCGCTACGAGGGAGCGCTGAAAGGTCTCGATGATGCCGTTGTGTTGTTGGCTTGGAAAGCCGATCAGCCGATGACACCTGAACATCTTCACTGCGTCTTGAGCACCGACCGGGAGCTAAGCGATGAAGAGATCTTGCGCTACTATGCCCAGCGTTGGTCGATCGAATGCTTTTTTCGACAAGCGAAAGACCAGCTGAAGCTCGATGGGTACCGCGTTCGTCAACGTCGGGCGGTGAAACGGTATTGGATCTTGGTGCAACTCGCTTATGTGTACAGTATGGTCGAATCCAACAGCGATTTCTCTACCGGGCTTGACTTCCTTCGAAAGAAGAAAGGACATAGCCTCGTGGAGTTTATTTACGATGCAGCGAAACAAGATATTCCCATTGATGTCGTTAAAAAACAGCTTCATGTGGCATAAGGGGTACTCCGTTTGTCTCTTTTTACATGGTAATTATTGTAATGAAAATTGCTCAACTACAGTTACTTAATCAAAAAATTAAATCACCGCAATTTAAGTAATAGTTGCTTAAATAATAGTAAAAACAGATTATAAAATCTTTGTTATGAAAGTATACTTAATCCTTAGTAGGTAAGATAATAATGATATTATTAATGTTTCAATGCTTTAATAAGCTAAGATATGGAAAATGATAACTATAATTTGTATTATATATTAAATGAAATATTTAAACAAGCCAGTTGCAAATTATTAAAAATACAATATGATGCAAATAAGAAGTAGGATTGGGATATAAAAAATGGTACCTGTTATTACCGAACATTCATGTATTCTCTAACCTTTTATTTTCTTATTTGAAACAGCCATGTACTAAAAGTAGTTTCTATAAACGCAGATAAGGCACGACTTTATGAATCTCTCCTCGTTCTATTTCGTTTATTGATCGGTGTTATCAAGTTTTTTATGCTTTCTACCACTTCAACATTTCTTAACACAAAAGAAATAGACATATCTAATTCTTTTTAAATCTTATTTTATTCTTCAAATTGCAGAGAATATCGAATTTATCGTACGAGGCGGGAAATTTACTTACAACAGCAACACTTTAACCTAATAAAGCAACAACTTGATTCAGTTGTTCCAAAGCATGAGGAGGTATTTTCAGTGTTGAGGTTGGTTCTCCCGTTCCTCCGTAAATGAACGGATAGCGAAAAAGTTCTTTATCGATTATACAAGGCAAAGAAAGACCAACTAAAGGAACGCTGCCGACAGTGTATCCCGTGATCTTTTGAACTTCTTTTGGGGTTGCCATTTTTAATTGATTGCATCCCAAGATTTCTGACACTTTTTCCAAATTCACACGACCGCGTCCTCCTGAAACGATGATTGCAAAATAGCCTTTGTCAGACTTAAGTATCAATGTAGGAGCAGTCTGACCTATTTCGATTCCAAAAAAGTCCGCGCCTTCCTGCGCTGTGCGAATTGGATTTACGTGATAAAGGATGTCAAATGGAAATCTATTTTCCTGTAAAATGCTTTTTAAATGATCCATAAGTAAGCCCTCCTATTACAAATTCCACGAAACGGCCACTTCTACAATTTAATTGCCAACAGCTTACTTCCACATATTAATCCAATTTCCTTTTGAAAAGTGGTTTTCTTTACAAAAAGAAGTGAAATACAGTTGAATGGAACTTTATGGGGATTGTTGCGAGTAAATGCTATTTATAAACTGGAGAGTTTCGTGAGTATCTAAAATGGTATTGAAATGTAAATGAAAACTCCAAGAACGCTGCCGCAAATTTTTTATCTATATATGATCCGGTTGAAACTTCAAATGAATACAGTAGAAGCCGAATCGGCATTCATTAATAGTTCCGCAATTGCCTATACTAAAAAAGAGAAAGTACCGCAACCTGATGGTCCTGTACCCTTCCGCTTTGTTACGTAAGCGTCAAATCTTGCACACCTTCTTGGTGTGCTAATTTCATGAGATAATCTCCTCAAGATGAAATTGAAGGAGGTTTTTTTATGCCTAAGAATCCTGAATTACGAAAGGTTTGGGAACAACGAATCGCTGACTATCGTAAAAGCGGTCAAACTCAAGTAAACTGGTGCAAGGAAAATCAATGGAGTATTCACCAGTTTAAATACTGGTTAAGAAAAATTGAAAATCCAATAAAAAATCAAGGAAAGTCTACAAAATGGGCATCCGTTACCCTAGAAGATCATTCACAAACAGTTGAAAATTCATTACGGATTGAAATTAGTGGGATTTCAATTGAAGTAAAACCTGGTTTCGATCCGGCCTTTCTTTCAGAAGTGGTTAGGACGTTGAAATCAACATGTTAGTTGGTACAAGAGCTGAACGAGTTTACTTGGCAAAAGGAAGTACTGATTTGAGAAAATCCATTGATGGATTAGCTGCTTTGGTGAAAGAGGGATTTGATTTAGATCCCTTTTCATCAAGCTATTTTGTGTTCTGTAATCGAAAGCGAGATAAATTAAAAATTCTTCACTGGGACTATAATGGTTTTTGGCTTTATTATCGTCGATTGGAAAAAGGAAAATTTCAATGGCCAAATGAAAATGACACTGGAACGATACAAATTAGTTATCGGCAATTACGCTGGTTATTGGATGGTCTTGCAATGGAGCAAAAGAAAGCACACCCAGAAGTAAAGGCTAGAACAGTTATATGAATTTTTTACTTTTAACAAAAACCTTGGAGGAAAATAGCTAAAACCGTCGAATTATTACTACATGATGAAAAATTTAAAGAATCCTAACCAAAACCCATTTGAATTAATTGAAAAACTTCAACAGCAAATCGTTGAATTGACGGCGAAATTACAATGGTATGAAGAACAGTATCGTCTTAGTCAAAAACGAAAATTTGGCTCTTCAAGCGAAAAAACAAATCCTAATCAATTAGAACTACCTTTATTCAATGAAGCAGAGGTAGAGTCTAATGTAAAAGCCGAAGAGCCAACTGTTGAAACAATTACATATCGTCGTAAAAAGAAACGTGGTCAACGTCAAGCTACGTTTGAAAACCTGCCTATGGAAACGATTGAATATCGTTTACCCGAAGAAGAGCAGGTCTGTTCGTGTTGCGGTGAAAAAACACACGAAATGAGCACAGAAGTACGACAAGAATTAGTGATTATTCCGGCTCAAGTCAAAGTTTTAAAACACGTTCGATATGTCTATGGATGCCGTCATTGTGAGCGTAATGAAATAGAGACACCAATCGTTACAGCACCTGCCCCAAAATCTGTGTATCCAAAAAGTTTAGCTTCACCGTCAAGCATGGCATATATTATGAATCAAAAATATGTAGAGGGGCTACCTCTATATCGCCAAGAACAACAGTTCAAACGATTAGGTGTGATCTTATCCAGGCAAACCATGGCCAATTGGATGCTTTATGGTGCCGAAAAATGGCTTGCGCCAATTTATCAACGAATGAAAGAGCATCTCCTCTCTAAAGACATTCTACATGCGGATGAAACAACTGTTCAGGTTTTACATGAACCTGGAAGGTCAAGCACATCGAAATCTTACATGTGGCTTTATCGGACTGGAAGAGAGGATCCACCACTTGTCCTTTATGACTATCAGGAAACTAGAGCAGGAGAACATGCCAAAGAATTCCTAAAAGGGTTTAAAGGATACCTGCATGTCGATGGATATGCAGGATACCATAAGGTATCCGGCGTAACATTAGTTGGATGTTGGGCTCATGCCCGCAGAAAGTTCGATGAGGCTTTAAACGTACTTCCTGAATCCAAACGTCATTCAGCAGTCACAGCTCGGGAAGGACTCAATTTCTGTAATCAGCTATTTGCCATCGAGCGTGATTTGAAAGAATGTACACCAGAAGAACGATATAAAAAACGACTTAAACACAGCCAACCATTGTTGGAGGCTTTTTCAGCATGGCTAAAAACAGAGAAAAGCAATGTTTTACCAAAGAGTCTATTAGGTCAAGCCATTACATACTGCCTCAACCAATGGGAAAAACTCGTGGCATTTTTAGAGGATGGACGTTTAGAAATCGATAATAATCGAAGTGAACGATCCATTAAACCATTTGTGATCGGAAGGAAGAACTGGATTTTTAGCAATACTCCGAAAGGAGCTAAGGCCAGCTCAATCATTTACAGTATTGTGGAGACAGCAAAAGAGAATAAATTAAATCCATTTTATTATCTTCGCTACTTATTTGAAAGGCTTCCCAATATGGATATAAGCAATATGGATGAGCTTGATCAACTACTTCCTTGGTCCAAAACAATTCCTTTGAATTGTCGGGTTTTTAATAACTTATCACAATAATAGTATTTAATCCCTATCATTAAAAGGTGGGGATTATTTTACGCTTACTTTGTTACTCGTCCAATTTAAAATCTTTTTTTCTCTCTTTAATGATTCTTTCTGAAATTCTTGCCCGTCAAAGCGGCGTACTACAATTTAGCTGTCGGCTCTTCCGAAGCCTATGACGCTACAGCAGCAGATGTACTGTGCCTTTTCACATTTTTCAATCACTATGCAAAAAAGGCTATCGAATGCACTCGATAGCCTTTTGAATGATGATTGATCTAAGCTATATGGACTTGGGTTCCTTGCGAATTCATGGATAATCGATACTATTCTTTATGAACTCGGAAGCAATTCTGTATAGTATCGTACTGTTATCCCATGGATGATCGATCTTATCCTTTCTGAGCCTTGATTAATACGTCTTTTCCTCCAACTACGCTGGATGGATAACTACTATGGTCGATTTTAAACTGATCTCCGTTCAGTAAAATAATAGGAGTAATGGTGTTGTACCCTTTTTCGCCAATTTGATCAATGGCGAATTGTGCGATAAGATCTCCTTTTTTGATTTTGTCTTTAGGTGAAACTTTTATTTCAAAGCCTTCTCCTTTTAAGTTCACTGTTTCTAGTCCTAAATGAATCAACAGCTCTGCTCCTTCATCTGAACGAAGTGTAATGGCGTGCTTGGTTGGGAATACATCGACGATTTCACCGTCAACCGGGGAATAGACATCTCCGCTTGTTGGTTGAACAGCAATGCCGTCGCCCATCATTTTTTGAGAGAAAACTTCATCAGGCACTTCTTCCAATGAAACAACCTTTCCTGATAATGGCGCTACGAAACTAATAGTTGATTCTTCTTTATATTCGTTTGTTTCCTGATTCATGATATCTAAAATTTGATTTTTTAACGTGTCTGAAGTAGGTCCAAATATTGCTTGAACTCCATTTCCTACCTCCAATACGCCTGAAGCACCAAGAGCTTTCAGTTTTTCTTTATTAACAGCGCCTTTGTTTTTTACACCTACTCTTAAACGTGTAATACATGCATCAAGATTATTGATATTTTCTTTTCCGCCAAGTGCTGCTAAGACTTCATACGCTTTTTGATTGACAACAGATTCATCACTTTTTCTATTTGTTTTTTCTTCGTAATCTTTTCTAGTATAAAGTCTGTTCGAATCTTCATCTCCGCGTCCTGGTGTAAGAAGATCCCACTTTTTAATAGCCCATCTGAATACAACGTAGTAAACAACAGCCATTGCCAGACCAACGATAATGACATACCACCATGGCTCTCCAACACTAGGTAATATACCAAATAAGATAAAATCAATGATTCCGGATCCGCCGGCATATCCAACATTCACATCTAAAACATACATCAGCATAAATGACAGCCCTGCCATTAATGTGTGGAAAACGTATAATAATGGCGCTACGAACAAGAACGTGAATTCAAGCGGCTCTGTAATTCCTGTAAAAAATGCTGTTCCCGCAGCAGTCAATAATAAGCCTGCTACAGCTTTTTTGTTTTTCGGTTTTGCCATGTGATACATTGCTAACGCTACCGCTGGCAGACCAAACAGAACAAACGGGAATTTCCCTGCCATAAATCTTCCTGCTGTTATTTCAACGGCATCATTTACTTGTTTATCCGCAAGCTGAGCCATATACATTGCCGTATCCCCGGAAACGACAGATCCAGCAAGTGTTGTATACGTTCCGCCAACTTCCGAAAAACGAATTGGGATATAGAAAATATGATGCAATCCAAACGGAATAAGGGCACGTTCTACTAGTCCATAAATGAACATGTAAAGTGGCGGCGTATTTTCTCCAGATAAGGCAGTTCCAAGTGCATAAATGCCGTCTTGTACATGCGGCCAAACAAAGGCCAAAATCAGTGCAATAATGATTGAATAACCTGCTGTTATAATAGGAACAAATCGTGAACCGCCGAAAAAGGATAGCATTTCCGGCATTTTGAAATCATGATATTTTTCATAAAGAACTGCTGCTACAAACCCGATGATGATACCGCCAAAAACACCGATTTGAAGTGTCGGGATCCCTAACTCAAGTACACGCCCTGGTTCCGATACGTTTTCCGGCGTGATTCCAAGGACAATCCCGATAACGGTATGCATAACTAAATAACCAACAAGAGCTGATAAGGAGGCTGCCGCTTTTCCACCGGTCCAGCTCCCCGCTATACCGATAGCGAACAAAACACCTAAGTTCCCAAATATCGCTTTTCCTGCACCCTTCATTAAATCAGAAATCGTTTTCCAAAATCCTAAATCTAAAAAAGGCAAATATTCGATTAAATATGGAGATTGTAACGTTGTACCGATTCCCAACAATAAACCGGCTGCAGGAAGCAAAGAAATTATAACCATAAAAGTTTTGCCAATTCTCTGAAAGAAATCAAAGTTAAATACCTTCTTCATTTCATAGCTCCCCTCCTAGATAAGATATAGAAAGCGGATACATTCCAGCTATTTTTCAAGCAGGGAGTCATAACGGCTCCCTGCACGGACAAGTTATTATCGCAATTCCGGCCAGTATTCTTTATTGGCTTCGATTAAGGCATCCAATACCTCTCTTGCTTTTGCTGCAGATACCACTGTACGATTTAAAGTTAAAGCTTGCAGCGCTTTGGCGTATGAGCCTTCCATATATGCTTCCACAGTAAGTTTTTCATACGCATATTGCCCTTCAATCAATCCTTTATAGAATGTTGGAATTTCTCCAACTGCGTATGGTCTAGGCCCGTTTGAGGTTATACTTGCAGCCACTTCAACCATCGCATCATCCGGCAAATTGCTGATGATTCCATCATTTTTCAAAATGACAATAAAATTGTCGCCTTTGTTGTATGCAATGGATTCTGCAACAATTAAGATAAACTCGCCATGCGCATCATTTGCTACTACGTTGGAATCTTTTGCGGTTCCTGTTTCAGCAACGCGCACACAATCTTCAAATACGCGTTTCTCTCTTCCGGCTTGTACTTCATTTGCACGCGTAAAATCCGGATTCAATTTTTTCAGCACTTTATCTGGATATAAATAATACTGTAAATACGTATTCGGCAAATAGTCCGGAAAATCTCGCACCATTTGCTGCACCATGGCATACGTTTCGAGCCATGATTTATCCCTTTGCTCGTAGTCAGCCGGACGGAAGCCGTTTTTCAAAATCATTTCCCTTAACTCAGGCAATTTGTCATTGCCTTGCGGATCATATAAATGAGTAAACCAGCCAAAGTGATTTAATCCGAAGTATACAGGATCAAAATCACGTTCATTCATATTTAATAAACGGCCGTACGAACGAAGCAAGTTTTCAGGCTGGTCGCAAATATTGAGGATTCTTTTATCATCAGGAAACATTTGCTGTAACGCAATCGCAACGATAGCAGCAGGATTTGTGTAGTTTAAAATCCATGCGTCTTTCGTTTTGCTTCTGACATCCTTGACCAATTGAATCATATCGCGGATCGATCTCATACCGTAAGCAAAACCGCCCGGCCCACATGTTTCCTGACCGATAACCCCTAGTTTCAACGGGATCTTTTCGTCTTTTTCACGCATTTCATAGCCGCCAGTACGCATTTGCACAAAAACAAAATCGATATCTTCCGTGAATGCTTCCTCTTTATCTGTTGTATAGCTAAAATGAATGTCAGGGTACTCTTCTTTAAAGAGCACTTTCGCAAATTCGCCAATTATTTTTTGGCGTTCGTAATTGATATCATACATGACCAATCGGTTGATCGGGAAAGTATCTTGACGCGAGCAAATTGCTTTTAAAAGCCCTGGCGTCCAAGTACTCCCCCCGCCAACAATAAGTACATTGAATTTTTTCATTGTGTTTCAGCTCCTGGTAGTAATTTTTCATGTAACTGCTTCTACCGATATCTTAACGAACGAAAAAACAAAGACAGGAAAAATTTCATTTTATGAAACTTTTTTCATGGTCATTTATAATAGAGCGTACAATAAATATGAAATCCGGAGTGATTCGATGTACAACTTTATGGCTAAATTATTAAACTTCATTGAATCTTCAACAGACCAAACAAAATCAGAAATCATTATTGCCGAATATATTTTGAGGAATGTGGAAAAAATCCCGAAAATGTCCATTTATGAATTAGCTGAAGCGTGCCATACATCACCTGCAACGATCACCCGATTTTGTCAGCGCTTTGAAAATATTACGTTTAAAGAGCTTAAAGAATATGCCAGATCATTTATTGAATTTAATGATACCGAAGTAGACTATCAAAACCTTAAAACGAAATTTAATCTAAAACAAATAAACGAATATTATGACGAATTACATGCTTCTCTGAAGCAAACAGAGCAATTTCTCCGCTCAAAGGAAATCATTCAAGTTGTTCACGAAATCCATCACTCAAAAAAAGTTGCTTTTTTTGGGGTAACATTTTCGCATCTCATTGCAAGAAATGCACAATTCAAATTTATTCGTCTGGGCAAATATGCTACTGCGTACAGCAACCATGAAAATCAAATTTCCGAAGCAGAATCACTTACGCCCAGAGATTTAGCCGTTGTCATTTCTTTTTCCGGAGAAACAAGATTTATCGTTCAGCTAGTAAAGGTATTAAAGAAGAGAGGCATTCCTATCGTTGCGATTACAGGCAATGAAAAAGGCTATTTAGCACAGAATGCGAAACAAATCATCAAAGTGAGCAGCTGCAAACTAGAATCCTTTAAATCACCTATTTTGGAAGAAATCAATATGCTGAGTGTAATTAATTCCATTTATCTCGTTTACTCTATCGTTTTTAAAAATTCGGAAGGATATCAGACAAACAAAGGAGGCAGCTAAAATGAATATTGTCGTAGCACCTGATTCTTTTAAAGGGAGTCTGACCTCTTCTCAAGCAGCAAATATTATGAAACAAGCAATACTTGACCTTCATTATGGTGATACAGTAAGAACAAAGCCAATGGCTGACGGTGGAGAAGGAACAGTCGATGCATTGTTAGCCTCTTCAGCCGGGGATCGCATTGAGGTAACCTGTACAGGCCCCTTGGGCAAAAAAATAAAAACATATTATGCCATCCTCGAAAATAATACGGCTGCTATTGAAGTTGCCAATATCGCTGGGCTTGTCCAAGTGCCTCCTTCACAACGAAACCCGGATGTGACCACTACTTTCGGACTTGGCGAAGTGATGAAAGATGCATTGGATAAAGGCTGTAAATCGTTTATTATCGGGCTTGGCGGCAGTGCTACAAATGATGGGGGCCTTGGCTTTTTACAGGCGCTTGGCATGAAAGCTTGGGATAAAGAAGGAAAAGAAGCGGGGATTTTCGGAAAAGATTTATTGGAGGTCAATCAAGTAAGTTTCGACCGTTTGGATCCGAGATTGGAACATATTACAATAAAGGTTGCTTGTGATGTGGACAATCCGCTATGTGGTGAAAAAGGTGCCAGCGCAGTTTACGGACCGCAAAAAGGTGCCAGCAGCAAACAAATACCGATTTACGACGAAGCATTGGCCCGATTTGCTGCTCTTATTGAGAAGCAGCAAGGAAAAGTCTTCAATAACGTGAAAGGTGCAGGGGCAGCAGGAGGCTTGGGATTTGCATTCCTTGTACTAGGCGCAAAGCTTATATCCGGTGCTGAGCTTGTAGCAGAAGCTTCGAACTTGAAGGAAGCAATAGAGCAGGCGGATCTTGTCATTACAGGAGAAGGACAAAGCGATGAACAAACATTATACGGAAAAGCGCCCGGCTATATCGCTGATCTCGCTCAAATATACGGAGTTCCAACGATATTAATATCCGGCTCGCTTGCAGGCAATTTGGATGTGCTCCGCAGCAAATTTCACGGAGTCTTTTCGATTATTACTAAACCATTGACGATTGAGGAATGTATGGATCAGGCAAAACAGCTATTGTACAATCAGACGAAGCAAGTGATGCATCTTATTCACTCTTTGAAGATATAATCGGATCCAGGTTTTCGCTTTTATAATCCAGATGGGGAAATTTTTTTTCGGATTTTTATGTTGAATACTGCAAAAATAACTTTCCCCTTATTCCATCTCAATTTTATCTAGAAGGTTGACCGGCAAATCTCCAAATTTCCACATTAGAGAGGCATCTAAGATCTTGTTCAACATCTAAGATGCCTCTTTTGTAATGAAGGTAAAAGAATAATAGATGTATTCCATTAAGCACCGACAATATCTTCACAATTTTGTGTTAAATTATCGAATACAGATCATTTTCCTCACGATCATCCATGTTGTCTTTAAACAAGTCTATAATGCTTCCTGCACGTTTAAACGGTTCTTTCAACTTTTATTCCATAACTCCGTTTTTAACCCATATACTTTTCTTCTTGGTGCTGCAAATGCTAAAGTTCTTTAATGATTTCGACTTCGATGTTAAACAACCGTTCCGTTAAACTATTTCCTTCCATTCCTTTTGGATTTTCGCAGAAAAACTCAAAATTGCCAAAAAGGTGAATGCGTATTAACTTCTCCAATCCTAGTAAGTCTTTATATAAGCGTGTTCTGAACCCAATTATTTGCCAAAAATTTGATGTCGAACGTCCTTTCTTGAAAAAACACGAGATTGACGACTTCCGGAATATCGACTTCAGTATCGAGTTTATCGGCTGATACAGCAATTTGCGTCAGAAAAATGATCGATTAACATTAGATACCAGTTGACGCTGTAATCAATAACCATTGCAAATCCGTCCTTATTCTCAGAAAACAGTTGATCAAAGCGCTCACTATCCGTTCTGTATGATGATTTTCGCAAAAACAATCGTTTTCTGCCTTCAACTCGAATTTATGTTTTATTAAATTTTTCAGTACAGTATCAATTAATAAGTCCATTCGTTTAGTGCTTTTAACGCTAAGGGGGTGAAAACATTTGTTGTGTGATATCCACAAAATTGATCTCTAGTTGATAAATTCCTTCTTTGATCAAGCTATGCCGATCTCTTCGCATGTCTAGAAAATGCACGAATAAATTGTCATCCGATTAAACGCTATGTGCAATCTCTTCACGCATCGTTCCGTTTTTAGCAAAATTTATATGCCATGAAAGAGCTTTTTCTAAAACATGTGGTGTATGCCCTCCTCTTGCAAGAGCTTCCTGATAATATTCACGAAGCTGGTCGCGATACATCGGATGGGTGCAGCGTTCGATAATCAGTTCCACACGCTCTCTTGGCGCCAAGCCCCGGAGATCCGCATACCCTTGCTCGGTGACGATGACATCGACGTCATGCTCCGTATGGTCAACATGGGAGACAAAAGGAACAATACTTGATATGTTTCCGTCTTTCGCTATTGATTTTGTCACAAAAATCGCCAGGCGGGCATTTCTTGCAAAATCACCGGATCCGCCAATGCCGTTCATCATTTTCGTTCCAAGTACGTGGGTTGAATTGACGTTGCCGTAGATGTCCACTTCCAATGCTGTGTTAATGGAAATCAAACCGAGCCGGCGAATAATTTCAGGATGGTTGGAAATTTCCTGCGGTCTCAGCACTAAACGGTCGCGGTATTTCTTAAAATTCGAGAAAACGTCCTTCATTTTCGGCTCTGAAAGGGTAATCGAACAACAAGAGGCAAAACGGACTTTGCCCGCATCTATCAAATCAAAGACTGCATCCTGCAATACTTCAGAATACACCTCTAAATCCTCAAATTCTGAATCCAGCAAGCCATGAAGAACTGCATTGGCGACGGAACCGATGCCTGACTGCAGCGGGGCCAAACGTTCCGTTAACCGGCCGGCTTTAATTTCTTTACGCAAAAACTCTATCAAATGCTGCGCCATAATGACTGTTTCTTCATCCGGAGGCACAATTGTCGACGGTGAATCCAGCTGATTGGTAAATACAATTCCTTTTACTTTCTCGATATCAATCGGTATTCCGATCGTACCGATTCGATCATTCGATTTTGTCAGCGGAATTGGTTTTCTTTCCCCTTGTTTCTCCGGTTCATACAAATCATGCACTCCTACTAAGTCTGCAGGCTGTGCCATATTAATCTCTATAATGATCGATTTTGCGTGCTGGGCAAATGTCAACGAGTTTCCAATGGAGGTTGTCGGAATAACCATTCCATCTCTTGTAATAGAAACCGCTTCCAAAATTGCAAAATCGATTGGATACATAACATTTGAGCGCACTAATTCAGCAGTATGGGACAAATGCTGATCGACAAATAAAAATTCTCCCCGATTGATTCCTTTTCTCATCGTAGGATCTGCCTGAAAAGGAAGCCTCTTGCCTAAAATGCCAGCTTCAGTGAACATTTTATCGATATCAGAACCTAAAGAGGCTCCTGTATACACATTTACTTTAAACGATTCTCGCTCTGCACGTTTTACCAACGCATATGGAACCGCTTTCGCATCACCCGCGCGTGTAAATCCGCTTAACCCTAAAGTCATCCCGTCTTTGATCCATGATGCGGCTTCATCAGCTGTGACTATTCGATCGCGCAAACGCAAATCTTCAATCCTTTCCAATTTATTGTCCATTTCCCCATCATCTCCCCTTTAATGAATTTAAAATTTATTTTACCGATAAAAGTTAATGGGGCAAGGTTTTGGGGATAAGTGACCGAAAATTCAGATAAACAACTTAATTTCTATACTAAAACAGAACGATTTTGTGAACTACCCTCCACTTACCACCCTTGCGGGTCGCTTGAAGTGGGGGCTTCTCGGGTAATCCTATCTATTGACGGGAAATTGACCGAGCTAACCCTCTCGTTCCGAAAGTTATTATTCTTTATGCTAATATGCGTAATCCTTCATTTTTGATATTGATTGCTGAATTGTGATCACGATCTAATACAAAACCGCAAGAACATTCATATACACGTTTAGATAATGGCATTTCTTTTTCCTTGCCACAACAAGAACATTTCTTAGTAGAAGGGAACCACTTATCGATTTTTACAAGTTGTTTCCCTTGTTCTTTTAGCTTGTATTCTAAGAAAGTAGTGAACATACCCCAGCCATTATCATGAACACTTTTTCCAAAATTGAGGGCTTGAGACATTCCTTTCATGTCTAAGTCCTCAATGATAACTGCGTCATAGGTTGATGCTAATTCTTTTGATTTATGGTGAAGAAAATTCTTGCGTTGATTGGCAATTTTCTCTTGTAACTTTGCTACTTTCAAACGTTGTTTTTCCCAACGTGCAGAACCTTTTTTTCTGCGAGAAAGAATTCGTTGTGCTTTTGCCAGTTTGTCTAATGCTTGTCGATAGTACCGTGGGTAATTGGCTTTCTCACCCTGTTCACTCTCGACATATAGACCGTCCATAGCAAAATCTAAGCCAACTACTTTTTGAATCTTTACTGACTGAATATCTTTCTCGTATTCTGTCAAAATCGAAATATAATATTTACCTGTCTTTGTTTTAGAAATAGTACAAGATTTGATTTTATAATCAGCAGGTATTTCTCTATGTCGGTTCATTTTCATTGGCTTTTTGATTTTTGGTAGTTTGATATGACCATTTTCTAGCTTAATATTGCCGTTGACCATATTGGTTGTGTAAGATTGTTTATTTTTCTTGCTTTTGAATTTAGGAAACTCCGCACGACCTTCAAAAAAGTTCTTATAAGCATTTTGCAAATTGATCTGTGCGTTTGCTAAAGCTAAAGAATCCACTTCTTTTAGGAATGGAAATTCATCTTTGTATTTCGCTGGTGTCGGGAATGCTTGTTGTTTAAGCGTTTCTTTATCGTTTTTGAATTTCTCATACGTTTCCTTACGTTCTTCCAGCATCTTATTGTAGACAAAGCGAACACAACCAAATGTTTTGGCTAATTGGATTTTCTGTTCTTTATTCGGATACAAACGAAATTTGAAGGCTTTGTTTTGTTTGGCCATATCAAATCACCTCACTTCTGACCTTGATTTTCAATGTATTTTTTTATGACTTCTATTGGTGCACCGCCTGTTGTAAGCAGGCAAAAGCTTCTTGACCAAAACATCTCTTTCCATAGTCTTTTTCGGATATGAGGAAAGTTTTTCTTTATCAGTCGAGAACTTGCACTCTTATAAGTATTGATGAACTTCGATAATTCAGAATTAGGATGTGCTTTGAATAGGATGTGGATATGATCCTTATCATGATTCCACTCT
Organism: Aeribacillus sp. FSL K6-2848; assembly: GCF_038004325.1. Classification (NCBI taxonomy): domain Bacteria; kingdom Bacillati; phylum Bacillota; class Bacilli; order Caryophanales; family Bacillaceae; genus Aeribacillus; species Aeribacillus sp. FSL K6-2848. Next base: position 865,342 of record NZ_JBBOQQ010000001.1, on the reverse strand, counting down.
GTCAAAGTAATGTTGTATTTTTTTCCGATCTCAATGAACATATCTTTTGCAAAATCAGATATTTCATCGGTGAACACTTCTCTGCGATACTTTACAACTAATACAAGATGATAATGTAATAGGAACACTGAATGATTATTACTATCCAATTTCATTGATATATCAATCCTTTTTTATATATAAGACTGATTATATCAAAACCTTTGGCTAAAGCCAACCGAAATTCATCTCCCACCTACTCATTGGGCTACGCCCTGCACATTCCTTGAGGATGGGAGACTTCTTTCGGAAATCCGTTAAAATCCAAGCAATTTTCGAAAATAACTGGAGTAGGACTGACTGACAGGAATTTTATCACCGTTATTCATCAACAGCAAAAAAGTTGAATGTGCATCAGGGTAGATTTCCTTAATATGGTTGACATTCACAATAAAAGCCCGATGACAGCGAATAAAATAGTCCTTTGGAAGCAAGTATTCAAATTCCTGGAGAGAGTATTTATGCGTTCCTGAGCATCCTTCAGTGTACACATAGGTCTTTTTATCTTTTGCTTCTAAATACGCAACTTTCGAAAAAGGAATAGGAACCCATCCATCATCAGTTTTGACGGTCACAACAGATTTTCCATCCGTCAAAGCAGGAAAAATCGCAGTGACGCATCCCTCAAGCTTTCCTTCCCAAAAAAACGGCACAGCCATCCCGTGATAAGGAACGCCAAACACATCGCGGTTAATAAACTCAGAAACCTTTTGTTTGGTGTGCAAAGCTTTATACGCAATCGTTCCTTTTCTCACCAAGTCTCCCGGTCTGATTTTCAAATCAATCCGTTTGCTCGGCCGGTAATAGATATATTCCTTTGTATTGGAAACAGCAATCGAAACTTCATCAGAAAACAATTCACCAATAACATCTAAAATGGAAACTACTGAAATACGTTCCATTCTTCAACACCCTTCGTGATCTATAAATCTTCAAGATATTAATATTTTACATTTTTTTCACCCTTTTTGGCATAGTTCTTATCGAGTGCGATGAATATCGTCACCTTTTTCAAATAGGTTACGATAAATGTATGTCTTAAACAGTGTAAGACTTACGCAACATTCGTCTTTTAGTTTGAATATTTTTCTGATGTTTCCTTCTTTTTAACTTTTCACTATATTGATTAACGAAAACATATGAAATGTTACCGAAGTATCCTCGAATTTCTTCTATCAAGTAGTTTACATACTTCTTTAGTCATTGGAACAATCCGGCTTTTACGGCTATTGTTTTTGGTCCCAGTAACATAATAATACCGTTATCTAAAAATACCTGAAATTTCTGATTATTCAACTTAGTTTGCCCTTTGTTCTCACTCTACCATTAGTTTAATAGCACCATAGTCACGAAATCACGTAAATACTTATATCTTTGACGTTTCATAGCCTCTTTACTTGCGTGTCTGTAAGCACAAAGATTCGTTGTTTATCCTTATTAATTTTGGCATTTTTGACGAGACTTTCTTCAAATAATACCGTATTTATGTAGCTTTCTATAAATCGATTTAATAGCACCGAAAAGAATATCCACGGTTACAGATGACGTATTAATGTACCGTCTAATTTGGTCAGTAGTAAGATCTCTAAAACCGACAACATCTATAAAATTTTTTCAAGAACTTCAATAATCGGTACTCGTTCGTCCTGGATAGCTTCCGTTTTGTAAATGATCTTAGCGTGTTTTAATCCTTCTGCAACCGTCATAGAATCGAGATTACATCTACAATCAGATGTCTTGAAACTACCCTTCTAGCCTTTTTCGCATAATAAAAACCTCCAAAATTTTTCATTTTGGAGGCACGCGGTCTCTTTGTCTCTTTGATTCAGTAGGACGGAAACCTTACGAAAATACGTTGTCCGTTTTTCGGTAGTTCCCGTCCGTTGAACGACTTCTAAACCCTTGTTGCTCTAGGCTTACGCGCTCGGAGGGACTCGAACCCCCGACGGACGTGGTACCGGAAACCACCGCTCTATCCAACTGAGCTACGAGCGCATTTTTCAAATGTCACGAATTATATTATAATCGAACCGAACAGTATATGCAAGAATAAATTTTGCTTATTATCCATCGTGTCAAAATTGTTTTGAAAAATTCATTTTTCATCGTTGTTTGAAAAATAAAAAATGAGGGTATGATGGTACATGTATTGATCTTATAAATAATTATATATAAAAGTTTTTTGTTTGACCTTTATTGACCTTTTATGTATGATGGAATAGAAATGACTTTAACTTTGATGCGAGGGAGGAAACATAATGAATTTAATACCGACTGTTATTGAACAGACAAACCGTGGTGAACGTGCTTACGATATTTATTCAAGATTGTTAAAAGACCGCATTATTATCCTTGGTACGCCAATTGATGATCATGTTGCAAACTCCATCGTTGCTCAGCTTCTTTTCTTGGCAGCGGAGGATCCTGAAAAAGATATTTCCCTTTACATTAACAGCCCGGGCGGATCAATTACTGCTGGCATGGCGATTTATGATACGATGCAATTTATTAAACCTGATGTATCCACGATGTGTATAGGAATGGCTGCTTCCATGGGAGCATTCTTATTGGCGGCAGGTGCAAAAGGAAAACGTTTTGCCCTTCCGAATAGTGAAGTAATGATCCATCAACCGTTAGGAGGCGCGCAAGGTCAGGCAACTGACATTGATATTGCAGCTAGACGAATTCTCTCTTTAAGAGATAAATTGAACAGAATTTTATCTGAAAACACTGGCCAGCCTCTTGAAGTAATTGAACGTGATACGGACCGCGACAATTTTATGTCAGCTGAACGTGCAAAAGAATATGGGTTGATTGACAAAGTTTTAACAAAATAAAAGCTGCCTCAAATAGGAAGACAAAAAAATTTAAACATATCAAGCAGACAGTATAAAAATAAACCGCTGCTTCATACCTTCACGCATTTGAATGAGGAGCAAATGTCAAGAATGATCTTGACAGCAGCTCCTCATTTAACTTTTTGACCGGAATCGTCAGGCCGTTAACTGCCGATATTGCTTTAATCTAAGCCCAAAATGCGGATCGAGCCGGATGAAGGATTAAATATGCTTTCGGAGAGCCTGTGTAAACCGTATTTTGCTGAAGTTTTTTCTGGACACCTGCTGGCAAAAACAAGTGTTATACTCGATTTTTTCATGTTATAAAGGGCTAGAATCTCTCTTTATCCATTCAGCTGTAAGTCATTCGAACCATATCAAAGCACGTTTGTTTTTTCTTGAATGTTGATCGCAGATTTATGAAAAAATAGTACTTACACCAAATATATTGCTCGGATTCGCCCCGCTCTTTCGCAATGCTTTGAATCCAAAAGTTCCAGTTAAGAACCTTCACGAAGCTCTCTCCCAACATAAGATTTATCACAACTTTTCTATTAACGCACCCGAAGCCATTTCGTCTTCATATCAGTTTTAGCAAAAATAAAGCCCTCTTGTGGCTGACAGCGGTTGTTTCCTGCTTTCTCCCACAAGAGAGGCAATATCCATCCATTGATGAATTTTGTGGCAATTTTTTTGTTTGTTCACATTAATTTTCATTTTGAATGTAGTTGATAAGCGCTTCTAATGCTTCTTCCTCATCGTTTCCTTCTGCGATCAATGTGATCTCAGAGCCGCTGTTAATAGCTAAGCTCATCAACCCCATGATGCTTTTGGCGTTTACTTTCTTCCCGTCTTTTTCGATAAAAATGTCAGATGAAAACCTGTTGGCTTCCTGAACAAACAATGCAGCCGGTCGTGCCTGCAAACCGGTTTTTAACCGAACTTCCACTTTTTTCTCAACCATATTATAATCCCTCTCTTCTTAAAAATTTATTTAAATGAAATCGTTTTGCCAGCCCGCAATTTTTCAGCGATTTCATCGATTTTTCTTAATCGGTGGTTGATTCCCGATTTGCTGATTTTCCCGCTGGACACCATTTCACCTAGTTCCTTCAATGTCACATCTTGATACATAACCCGTAATTCTGCAATTTCCCTCAGCTTTTCAGGTAAGGCGCTTAATCCGATCTTTTCATCAATGAATTTTATATTTTCTACCTGCCGTAAAGCAGCTCCAATGGTTTTATTTAAATTTGCTGTTTCGCAATTGACAAGGCGGTTCACTGAATTTCTCATATCACGAACGATTCGGACATCTTCAAAACGCAGTAGAGCTTGATGGGCACCGATCAATGTCAAAAATTCCCCAATTTTTTCAGCTTCCTTTAAGTATGTAATATATCCTTTTTTCCGTTCCAGTGTTTTTGCATTTAAATAAAACGTATTCATCAAGCTGCATAGCGAATCGTTATGTTCCTTATATAACGACGAGATTTCCAAATGGTATGAAGAAGTTTCCGGGTTGTTGACAGATCCGCCCGCTAAAAACGCACCGCGCATATACGACCGCTTGCAGCACTTTTTTTTCACAAGGTCTAAAGAGATTTGATGGTTATACATAAAATCCTTGCCTAAAATTCGCAAATCCTCCAAAATCTCTTTTACTTGTTCATTCATTCTAACAATATAGACGTTATTCTTTTTTAATCGCATCTTTTTTCGTACAAGCAGCTTGATCGGAACGTCATATTTTTTTTTGATCAGCATGTAAATGCGTCTTGCAATCGCTGCGTTTTCAGTCTGCACATCCAAAAGCAATTCCCGGTTGGAAAATGACACAGTTCCGTTCATTCGGATGAGCGCGGACAACTCTGCTTTTAAACAACATTGTTTTACTTCCAGTGTTGTCAATTCTTTTTTCGTCTCTGAAGCAAACGACATGTTTCCATTACCGCCCTTTCCGATTACGTTTCTTCCAGAAGCAAATTTTTTAAGATGTTTGCCACTTTATTCGTATCATGTCGAATAACATGTTGATCGAAGGAGACCATGTTGTCCTGCACTACTCGAAGTCCCATATCTTTTAGCGCCTCTGCATCGACTTGGACAGGAAAAGCTGATTCTTTCGCGTAGCGTTTTTGTATGTATTCGGGAATAGATCCGTTGTTCACGAGGATCACATCAATAAACGGACAGTTTAAATGATCGTAAAGAGCCTTCACATGATCGCTCGCTGTATAGTTTAGCGTCTCCCCTGGCTGAGTCATGACATTGCATATATATATTTTTTTGGCCGAGGACTTGCAAACCTCCTCGCCAATTTTCGGAACGAGCAAATTCGGTAAAATGCTTGTATAAAGACTTCCAGGCCCTAAAATGATCATATGTGCCTGTCTGATGACATCGATCGTTTCTTGAAGAGGTTTTACATTTTTCGGGGTTAAAAACACCTTTTTAATTTTTTTTCCTGAAAAAGGGATTTTCGATTCCCCTTTCACAACAGATCCATCTTCCATCTCCGCATTTAATACAACGCTCTGGTTCGCTGCAGGCAAAACAGTACCGCGAACATTTAATACTTTACTCATTTCCCGAATGGCGTGCATAAAGTCACCGGTGATATTGGTCATCGCTGCAAGTATTAAATTGCCGAGAGAATGGCCAATCAAATCGTTCCCTTTTTTAAAACGATGCTGGAAAAGTTCCTCGATTAGCGGTTCCACATCGGAAAGAGCAGCTAACACGTTGCGAATGTCGCCCGGCGGGGGAATGTTCAGTTCATCACGAAGTCTACCGGAGCTGCCGCCATCATCTGCAACTGTTACAATGGCCGTGATATCAAAAGGGAGCAGCTTTAAGCCTCGAAGCAGAACAGATAATCCGGTTCCTCCTCCAATAATGACGATTTTCTTTTTATCCATAGTTATCGATAGTTTCTCCTTTCAATATCACGATGGGATACATGCACTTTGTAGTTTTTGCGGAAAAAATCCCCTAAATATTCAGCCAGAGTCACCGAGCGATGCTGTCCGCCAGTGCAACCGATTGCAATGACCACTTGACTTTTTCCTTCTCTTTGAAAATGAGGGATCATAAATGAGAGTAAATCTGTCAGCTTCTCTAAAAATTTAGATGTCTCTGTCCATTTTAAAACATATGATGAAACTTCTTCGTCAAGCCCCGTCTTAGGGCGCATATGATCAATATAATACGGGTTGGGCAAAAATCTCACGTCAAACACTAAGTCCGCGTCGATCGGCAAACCATATTTAAATCCAAATGATAAAACGTTCAACGTAAAGGTTTGATCGCCATTTTCTGCGAACTGTTTTAAAATTTTTTCTCTTAATTCTCTTGGCTTTAAGTTGGATGTATCATATACAATTTGCGCACGTCCCTTTAATTCCTCCAGCATTTCCCGTTCAAGGCGGATCCCCTCAAGCGGAAGACCTTTTGGAGCTAATGGATGGGTTCTTCTCGTCTCTTTATACCGGTTAACTAATACTTGATCATGTGCATCAAGAAACAAAATTTGCGGTGCGATCCACGGGATATCATTGATTTCTTCAATTGCCTGATGGAAAGATTCAAAAAATTCCCTTCCCCTCAAATCCATAACTACAGCTACTTTGTTCATTTTCGTTCTCGATTCTTTCATAAGCTCTAAAAACTTGGACAAAAGAGTAGGTGGAAGATTATCGACGCAAAAATATCCAAGATCTTCAAAGCTTTGAATCGCAACCGTCTTACCTGCCCCGGACATCCCCGTAATAATAACCATCTTAATATTTGAAGTTTCACTCATCATTCAAAGCCCCCCGTTTTTTCAAAAGAAAAATATTCAGTAACAGATGTTGAATAGGAAATATCGGGATTTATTTTTTTGATCTGATAGCTTTTTGATCAAGGATGAGAAGAGTCAAATCATAAATTTATTTAGCGGAAATTTTGAAACTGGCATGTATATCCTCTTCTCTGAACCTTGGCTTCGATTTTCTTGCAGCTGAAGTTTTCTTTATTGTGGATCGAGCCGATAAGACAAAAGCTCATAATCAGGTGTATAGATGAATGTTCCATACATGATTCCTGACCCTTTAATCATATATTCAATAATGTGGTAGTCGCCCGCAGCCATCGGCAACTGTTTAATTTCATCAATCGAGTGCCATTTCAGCTTTCCTTCCTCAGTTTCCAAAACATTTTCCCCGTTAAATTGTGTTGCGAAAAATGTAAACATCATCCATTCTTGAACAACCTTATCTCCATCTTTGACAATGATCGTGAAAATCCCTTTAATTTTTGGATTTATTAAATAAATTCCAGTTTCTTCTCTAAATTCTCTTACAACAGATTCTTTTATCGATTCCCCTTGCTCCATTTTCCCTCCAGGGGCTACCCACCAATTCCGGCGCGGTTTTTGAAGCAAGAGCAGCTGACCTTCATGAACAAGAACACAATTTGTAACCCTTTGCAAAGCAAGTTCACCCCTAGGTTGCGGTACATAAAAAATATTTATTCCTTTTATTATACAATTAAATGCTATAGTGTCTCAATGCGCATGCTTTCCTACTTTATCATACGTTTTTTCTCTTTTAAAGGTTTCAAAAGAAAAGGTGCAACAAAAAAAGGAGCATGGGAAGGGTTGCCCATGCTCAAAAGTATATATTATAAAAGGGGGTCAATTACTACTTTTATAGTAACTGAATTTTATTTCATTGATGTTACAGCACAATTAAATCATAGTTACGATTTTGTTAACAATTTTAGGCATTTTTTAATTTCTCTTTTAATTCTTCAATATAATGTTGAGCACTTTGGGCAGCAATGCTTCCGTCGCCAGTTGCAGTTACAATTTGCCGCAAAGATTTTTCCCGAATATCTCCTGCCGCAAAGATGCCGGGAATTTTCGTTTCCATGTTTTCATTTGTTTCAATATATCCTGCTTCATTCGTAATTCCGAGATTTTCAAAAGGTTTGGACAGCGGCACCATGCCAATGTATACAAATACACCGTCTATCTCTTTTTCTGTTTCTTCATTTGTTATCGTATTTACAAGCGTGACTTTGCCAACCTTCCCGTCGACTTCATGAATTTCTTTTACTGTATGATTCCAAATAAAATCAATCTTTTCATTATCAAAGGCGCGCTGCTGCAATATTTTTTGGGCGCGCAATTGATCGCGGCGATGAACGATTGTCACACTGTTCGCAAAGCGGGTTAAATAAACTCCTTCCTCGACAGCAGAGTCTCCGCCGCCGACAACAATCAAATCTTTTCCTTTAAAGAATGCTCCGTCGCATACAGCACAATAAGAGACGCCTCGTCCGCCCAGTTCTTTCTCTCCAGGCACGCCGAGCTTTTTATATTCGGCCCCTGTAGCGATAATCACTGCTCTCGCTTTATATTCTTTGTTGCCTGTTTTGACGATTTTATATTCGCCTTCATCGACAATTTCCTTCACATCTCCATATTCGTATTCAGCACCAAATTTTTTAGCATGTTCAAACATTTTATTTGATAGCTCTGGCCCTAAAATATGATCAAATCCAGGATAGTTTTCAACATCTTCCGTATTGGCCATTTGTCCTCCAGGCACGCCTCTTTCTATCATTAAAGTAGAAAGGTTGGCGCGGGATGTGTAAACAGCAGCTGTCAATCCTGCAGGTCCTGCTCCGGCAATGATACAATCATAAATTTTTTCTTCAGACACGAGACTCACTCCTCATCATATGATCCAATAAATAATACAAAATTATTATTCCCTACAACATATCCTATATAAAATAAATGTCTCGTGCTATTTATTTGCTCACATTTTCAATTTTTTTGCGACGCGCACGTATTTAGACAGCGTAGCTTTGCTGATGTTAAAGTGATTTGCCGCACCATCTTGTGTGATGTTTTTTCCTATCTGTTTCATCCATAAATAATAGACAGCTGCTGACCATGCGTTGACATTGCGAAATTTTATGTCGAACTTGAAGGCATTTTTGAAAAGCCGAAACCAAAATAAAACCAATTCTTTTCCTTCTGACGTTTTGTCCATTAAACTATCGGCCACATGGAAAGCGAAATGAACAGCATGAAAACCTGTCGGCCTTTTGCCATTTAAAACGCTTAAAGCATATTGAACAGCTTCTCTTTCAAGACGAGTTTCAAACTCCTGTTCATTTACTAAATACGCTCGTTCATCCATTTTCATTGCGAAATAGATAGAAAGCAGTCGCTCCGGGACTTGATTTTCCATTTCGTTTAGCCCTTTCATATTCCACGGTTCAGAGCCTTCCTTCCGCGGATTTAAATACAGAACCTTCTTCCATATTTTTTTAGCAAAGTCATAGTGTCCTATAAAATAAGAAGAGTATGCGAGCCAATAATAAAACGTGTCATCCCCCTCAAATCCCTTTCGATACAAGGCATGGAGTCTCTTGAATGCATGAGGATAAAAGCCGATGAGTGCAAACGTCGCCCCCAGTTTATATTGGTGCTCTGAAACAAGCGGATAAACTCTTTTTAGTTTTTCAACTAGCATGCTTATGCTCGTTTCATCACCTTCATAATAAAAAAATACAAGCAAATTGCATAAAGCATGCAAATTCCCTGGATTTTTCCGGAGCACGAGGGAAATCATGTCCTTCGCTTTTTCCACTTCCCCAAGGTAAAAATAGGCAAGCGCCAAATTGTTATAAGCGGACCAAAACTCTGGGTAATCAGTTATAATCTCTTTTAAAATGGAAATAGATTCTTGAAACTGTCCATTTTCAAGCAAAGAGCGCGCTTTTTCTTGCTTCACGATTAGATCATCCGAATGCTCAGCCTCTTCTTCCATTTCGATCATTTCAAGAAGATCGCTGTTTTCTACGGAAAATATGCCTTGCGGCGCCTTTTCCTTATATATCATTGCATGTTTATAAGCTTCGTGAAACAAGCCGAGATGAGCATAATTATTTGCAAGAAAATAATAGCATTCTACCGAATGAGGGTGAATATGTTCAATAATATATGTTAATAGTTCGTTTGATTTTTGAAACTTTCCTAATTCGGTATAAATGCTGGCCAGCCTGCAAATCATTTCTTCGTTATACGGATCCAGATCTACTGCCCGCTTGACGAATTTTGAAGCCGACTGCAAATCGCCTTTTTGATAAGCCTTTAATCCCCAGCGATAAAACGTTGCACTGTCTTGGAAAAACGAAACAATTTTTGAATCTTCGTCTTTTTTTACTTTACGGTTTCCCACTCAAACCCTCCATTTCACTTTATTTGCCGAGGGATAGTATACCATATCTTATAAATAGGAAAAACCTATTTTTACTCGCGATTATTTTTCATGTCTTTCTTTTAAAACTTTCAATACTTCATCGAGCGGAAGCTTTTGCTCGCGCAGCAGAACAAGCAAATGAAATAATAAATCCGCGGCTTCCCATTTCAGCTCATCATGGCTGCGGTTTTTTGCTGCAATAATGACCTCTGAAGCTTCTTCTCCAACCTTTTTTAAAATTTTGTCCAAGCCTTTTTCAAACAAATAGGTAGTATAAGAGTCTTCCGGACGCTCAGCTTCACGCTCAGCAATGACGGCCTCCAGCTTGTTAATAATATCAAAACGGCTACCGTCCACCTGGCCGCCACTTTCTTTTGAAAAACAGCTGTATTGTCCTGTATGGCAGGCCGGACCATTCGGGATTACCAGCACGACAAGCGCGTCCTTGTCACAGTCATAGCGTATCTCTTGAACAGTTTGTGTATTGCCGGACGTTTCTCCTTTATGCCAAAGTTTTTGGCGCGAACGGCTGTAAAACCATGTTTCTTTCGTTTCCAACGTTTTTTTTAGCGACTCTTCGTTCATATAAGCTACTGTTAACACTTCTTTGCTAACAGCATCTTGAACAACCGCTGGAATAAGTCCATTTTCATCGAATTTGAGTTCTGCTATGTTCACCGTATATTCACCCCTTCTTTTTGCAAAAATCTTTTTACTTCTTTGACTGATGTTTCTTTGTAATGGAAAATGGAAGCTGCCAGCGCTGCATCCGCTCGGGCATCGCGAAAAACTTCAAGAAAATGCTCAGCATTACCGGCGCCGCCGGATGCAATGACTGGGACGGGAACTGCCTCGCTTACTTTTTTGGTTAAGTCAATGTCAAAGCCGGATTTTTCTCCGTCCTGATCCATGCTAGTCAGCAAAATCTCGCCAGCACCTCTTTTTACAGCTTCCTTTGCCCACGCCACGACTTCCCATTCGGTCGCTTTTCGTCCCCCGTGCGTATAGACGCGGTGGCTTCCGAGCTGCGGATCGTATTTTGCGTCAATCGCTACCACAATGCACTGGCTGCCAAAGTAATCAGCTCCCTCCATAATCAGCGAAGGGTTTAATACAGCAGAAGTGTTAATGGAAACTTTATCCGCACCAGCACGCAAAATTTTTTTCATATCTTCCAAAGAGTTGATTCCGCCTCCGACCGTAAAGGGAATGGCTAATGTTGCTGCTACTCGTTCGACAACATCAATCATCGTTTTTCTGCCTTCATGAGATGCGGAAATATCTAAGAAGACAAGCTCATCTGCTCCTTCTTCATCATAAAATTTCGCTAGCTCCACCGGATCGCCCGCATCTTTCAACTGGACAAATTGCACGCCTTTGACGACACGTCCGTCCTTAACATCTAGACAAGGAATGATGCGTTTCGTAATCATAGCCCATTCACCTCATGGATAGCATCGCGGAGGCTGAATTTTTTCGTATAAAGCGCTTTTCCGACAATAGCGCCTTTCACTCCATCCTGTTCATATTGCTTTAACTTTTTCAAATCATCAATGGAGCTTACCCCTCCGGAAGCGATGACTGTTTTTCCAGTTGCTTTTGCCATTTCCACAATCGCCTTGACATTTGGTCCCGAGAGCATTCCATCTGTCGCAATATCAGTAAAAATAAATGTTTCTGCACCGCTTTTCGCCAGTTCTTTTCCAAGATCAACCGCTTTAACTTCGGACGTATTCAGCCAGCCTTCTGTTGATACATAGCCATTTTTCGCATCGATACCGATTGCGATTCGGCCGCCGTATTCAGCCAGCATTTTTTCAACAAATGACCTGTTTGAAACGGCAGAACTGCCTAAAATAACCCTGGAAATACCGTTTTCCAAATATTCGTATACATCTTTTTCTGTGCGAATGCCGCCGCCAACTTGTACCTTTACTTTTAGCTCTTTTGCCACTTTCAAAACATGTTGATGGTTCACGCGGACTCCTTCTTTTGCCCCATCCAAATCTACCATATGAATCCAGTCAGCACCTTCCTTTACAAACGACTCGGCGACAGCAAACGGTGAATCTCCGTAAACCGTTTCTTTATTGTAATCGCCTTGAAGCAGCCGGACGCATTTCCCTCCGCGCAAATCAATGGCGGGAAAAATAGTAAAACTCATCATTAGCTCACATCCTTGATACAAAAGTTAAATAGTTTTTCAAAATGGCTAGTCCCAGCTTGCCGCTTTTTTCCGGATGAAATTGGCAGCCGAATACATTTCCATTTCCTACAATAGCCGGAACCGTCACACCGTATGAAGCGCTGGCGACCACAACGTCCGGATCGTTTACGACCGCATAATAAGAATGGACAAAGTATACGTAATCTTCTTGAAGACCAGTTATAAGAGGATGATCTCGTTGAAAAGTCAGCTTATTCCATCCCATATGCGGGACTTTTACATTTTCTCCTGGAATTCTTTTTACTTGGCCGTTTAAAAAGCCGAGTCCTTCAGTCCAGCCGTGTTCTTCGCTTTCGTTGAACAAAAGCTGCATGCCAAGACAAATACCTAATAAAGCCTTTCCCTTTTGCACTTCGTCCTTCAAAAATTTATCTGTTTTTGTTTCCGTTAAAATAGCCATCGCGTCTTTGAATGCGCCTACTCCTGGCAGTATATAAGCTGTTGCCTTTTCAAGCTCGTTTAAATCACTTGATACAAAATATTCCGCATTCATGCGTTCCAAGGCTTTCGAGACGCTGTATAAATTCCCCATGCCATAGTCGATCACGCCAATCATTTTTACAACATCCCCTTCGTTGATGGAACCCCTTTGACTCTGGGGTCGATCATAGTCGCTTCATCAAGAGCTCTCCCCAACGCTTTAAATACAGCTTCAATCATATGATGGGTATTCATTCCATAGTGAATGATTACATGCAGGTTCATCCGGGCTTCAAGCGCCAGCTTCCATAAAAATTCATGAACAAGCTCCGTATCAAATGTTCCTACTTTTCCCTTCGGCAATTCTCCACGCATTTCAAAATGCGGTCGGTTGCTTAAATCAATAACAACCTGCGCTAAAGAGTCATCCATTGGGACAAAGGCATGACCGTACCGTTTAATTCCTTTTTTATCACCTAGAGCTTGTTGAATCGCCTGTCCCAAACAAATGCCAATATCCTCTGTCGTATGATGATCATCAATATCAATGTCGCCTTCTGCCTCAATCTTTAAATCAAAATGGCCATGCCTTGTGAACAGATCAAGCATATGAGTTAAAAAAGGAACTCCAGTTTTTAGATCTGCACGGCCTTCACCATCTATTGAAAATGACAGCTGAATATTCGTTTCGTTCGTTTTTCGAGATATTGTGGCGGTTCTATTCATTTCGATCACTTCCTCTTTTTTCTAGTCGAGCTTCAATTGCTCTTGCATGCGCCTCTAATCCTTCATATCTTGCAAACTTTGCAATTTTTGAAGCATATGCACGGAATGCTTCTTCACTGTATGAAATGATGCTGGACTTTTTCATAAAGTCATCCACGTTAAGCGGGCTGGAAAAACGCGCTGTTCCGTTTGTCGGCAAAACGTGATTGGGACCTGCGAAATAATCGCCTACAGGTTCACTGCTATATCTCCCTAAAAAGATGGCTCCTGCATGTTTAATTTTTGGCAGAACACCCGTCGGGTTTTCCGTTAATACCTCCAAATGCTCAGGTGCCAATTGGTTGACTATCCCAACCGCTTCCTCGATTGAATCCGTTACATAAATAGCACCGAACTGTTCGATCGAAGCAGCGGCGATATCTTTTCGCGGCAAATCGGCCAATTGTGCCGCAACTTCCTTTTGAACTTCCTTTGCTAATTTTATAGAAGGTGTAACAAGGATGCTGGTTGCCAGCCTGTCATGCTCTGCTTGCGACAATAAATCGGCCGCAACTTCATGCGGAACAGCCGTATCATCAGCTAAGACGACAATTTCACTTGGCCCGGCGATCATATCGATATCAACTGTTCCAAACACCTCCCGCTTTGCAAGAGCAACGAATATATTGCCAGGACCGACAATTTTGTCGACCGGTTCAATTGTTTCTGTACCGTAAGCTAGAGCGGCAATTGCTTGGGCGCCGCCAGCTTTATATATTTCCGATACGCCAGCTTCATTGGCTGCCACCAGCACTTCCGCCGGCAGGCTCCCATTTTGATCTGGAGGGGAAACGAGCACGATTCTGCCTACACCAGCCACTTTAGCCGGCATGATATTCATTAAAACAGAAGAAGGATAGGCAGCTGTGCCCCCGGGAACATAAACGCCGACAGCATCTAGCGGCGTTAATTTCTGACCGAGCATTGTTCCTTTTTCATCGAAATAAAACCATGATTCTTTCTTTTGTTTTTCATGAAAATGAAAGATATTTTCTGCTGCTTCTTGAACAATGTCAATGAATTCTTTATCTACCGCTTCGTACGCTCGACTAATTTCTTCTTTTGATACGCGCAAAGATTGAAGATCTACCCCATCAAAACGTTTCGTATATTCGTATAGCGCCTGATCGCCTTCCTTTTTGACTCGTTCAATAATTTCCTTCACAATTTTGCGCTGCTCCTCTGTTCCAGCGTCAATCGATCTTTTCAAGGAAAGCTTTTGATCCTTAGTGATGTGAATAATTTTCAATCCGAATCCTCCTTTCCTTCTTCCACTGTTTTGGCAAGCCGCTCCACAAGCATGTCGATCGGCTTGTCCTTCATCCGATAGCTGACGGGATTGACAATGAGTCTTGAAGTGATATCAGCAATATGTTCAAATTCTACTAATCCGTTTTCTTTTAACGTTCTTCCCGTCGAAACAATATCGACAATTCTGTCAGCCAGTCCAATCAATGGCGCCAGCTCGATCGATCCATTCAAATGAATGATTTCGACCTGCTCCCCTTGCTCTCGAAAATATTTAGAAGCCACATTTGGATATTTTGTCGCCACCTTTGGAGCGATGTCATTCATTTTCGTATCAGGCAGTCCGGCGACAGCCAGATGACATTTGCTAATTTTCAAATCAAGCACTTCAAAAACATCCCGCTCTTCTTCCATCATGACATCCTTTCCGGCGATCCCAACATCTGCAACACCATGCTCTACATATGTTCCGACATCCATCGGCTTCGCTAAAATAAAGCGAATATTTTCTTCCGGCACGGTCAAAATTAGTTTTCTTGATTCATCAAATTCGTCTGGAAGCTTGTAGCCTGATTTTCTTAATAGTTCGACAGCTTCTGAAAAAATTCGCCCTTTCGGCATCGCAATCGTTAACATGCTCATCACTCTCTCACCTTTCCTGATTTTCCGAGGAAATAATAAATATCTGTAAATTGACCTGTAAACCTGTCGATTTGATCGATACCGGAAATATCTTGCATGACAACCTGTTTTCCTTCTTTTCGTAGCTTATTGGCATATCGAAAAGCTTCTTGCCGATTCTCTCTGCTGAATATGATGCAATAGCGATCTTTGTTCAAATTTAAATTCCCCAGAGCTTCCAGCAAATTATCTAACCGTATGCCAAAGCCTGTCGCCGGGGCAGGACGTTCAAATTTTTCTAAAAGATGGTCATAGCGCCCGCCGTTTCCGATCGGAAGTCCAACACCGTTCGCATATAATTCAAAAATCACGCTTGTGTAATAACTCATGTGGCTGACGATATTCAGTTCCAATTTGATATATTGATCCACTTCATAAGCTCTTAATTGGATAAGGAGCTGTTTTAAATCTTCCAGCGCTTTCTTCCCGCTGTCACAAGCAACAAGGCTTGAAGCTTCATCAGCCTTCTCAATTCCTCCTTTTAAATCAATGACTCTTAAAAGGCGTTCTTTGTCAATGGTAGAGAGAGATAATCTTTTCACATGCTCGCGGTATCCGACAAAGTTCTTTTCATATAAATAGCGGCGCAGCTTCTCCGCCCGTTCTTCCTTCCCTAAAATTTCTCCGAACAAAGCATTGATAAATCCGATATGCCCAATGGAAATTTTAAAATCTTTAAGGCCAGTATTTTTTAAGGCATATATCATTAGAGCGATCGCTTCCGCATCAGCGCTAATCGTTCCATCGCCAATCAGCTCAATGCCAATTTGTTCAAATTCTGCCGGTCTGCCGCCTTCATGCTGCTGTGCACGAAACACATTTGCAGAATAAGCGAGCCTTAACGGCAAGCTTTCTTTCATCAGCTTGGAAGCCGCAATTCGTGCAATGGGAGCTGTCATATCTGGTCTTAAAACGAGCGTATGCCCCTGCCTGTCAAGAAGTTTAAATAATTGCTGCTCTTGTATCGCCGACTGAACTCCTACTGTTTCATAAAATTCCAACGTTGGAGTCTCCAAAAATTGATAACCCCAGCTTTCAATCACATTCATCAATTTTTTACGAACGCTTTCTTTTATGACATATAAGCCCGGCAATGTATCCCGCATTCCCAAGGGCTTTTCAAACATAAACACTCATTGACACCTCCATGGCGCATTCACTTTAATTCGCTAATATGTTACCATACTACCAAAATAAAGATTTATAATCAATAAGTTTTTGATGTAAACTTCTTTCACAAAGCGCCTTTATTTCACTTTCGCTCTATCCTGCTTAATCAAAAAGCGGTAAGCGACAAAAATTGATGACGCTTACCGCTTTCTTTTTTCCATTTCTTCTTTTGTGTAGATGATTTGCATTGGATTTCCTCCTGCAAAAGAGCCTTCCGGAACATCTTTATGAACTACAGTGCCGGCAGAAACGATAGCTCGATTTCCAATTTTCACACCAGGCAAAATAGTCGTGTTTGCTCCGATCATGACTTCATCTCCAATTTCCACTTCGCCGATGCGATATTCATCGATTAAATATTCATGTGCTAAAATCGTCGTGTTGTATCCGATAATAGAATTGCGCCCAACTTTAATTTTTTCCGGGAACAAAATATCTACCATAACCATAAATGCAAACGATGTTTGCTGTCCGATTTTCATGCCAAGAAATGTGCGGTAAAGCCAGTTTTTGATAGACATAAATGGAGTGTAGCGCGCGATAAGAATCACGATGACATTTTTGACAACTTTCCAAAAAGAAACTGTCTTGTACACCTGCCAAAGGGAGTTTGCGCCTTCAACAGGAAATTTATCCGTCCTTCTCACAACCTTCACTCCATCACAATGTTCAATAAATCACTCATTTTGTCCAGCACAAAATCTGGCTTTAACGATTCTATATACTCTCTCCCTTTTATGCTCCAAGCAACTCCTGCCGTTAATGTTCCTGCATTTTTTCCCGCCTCTATATCATGAAGGTTATCTCCCACCATTAATGCATTAGACGGCTCGGAACCGAGCAATTTAAGAGCGGACAAGACAGGCTCAGGATGAGGCTTCGCATGCTGTACATCATCCAGTGTGATAATTGCATCAAAAAATGAATCCATTTCCGTTAATTTCAGCCCCATCATAACAGTGTCGCGAATTTTCGTTGTCACAATGCCCAGTTTCAATCCCTTTTCTTTTAAAGCTCGAACCGTTTCGTGCACATGATCATATTCCTTCACAAGCAGATCATGCCGGGCATGATTAAACTCCCGATATCTTCGGACCATTTCCTCCGCTTTTTCAAGATTAATACGTTGAAATGTGTCAATAAGCGGAGGCCCGATGAAAGGAAGTATATCTTCCCGTTGATATTTGCCCGGATAATAATAGTTCAGCGTATGTAAAAACGATTCAATAATTAATTCATTTGTGTTTATTAACGTGCCGTCCAAGTCAAACAATACGGTGTCAATGTTCATAAACCGTTCCCCTTTTCCCGATATGTGCTTGTTTTTTCCAGACAAAACCGATAATCATCGTTAAAAGAATGGCTGCGAACAGCCGGATGAGTAAAAGCGGCCAAACTGAACCGACGATCGGAACAAAAATCAATGTGTCTTCTATCACAGCATGGCAGGCAACGAGGAATATAAACGCCAACGTTAAATCGCGATGCTCCACTCCATCTTCTTTTACTGCTTGCAGCATCACGCCAGCCCCGTAGGCAAGCCCGAAAATTAATCCTGCCGCAAGCGTTGTTGAAGTGTTCCTCTTCATTCCCAGCATTTCGGTTACCGGCTCCATCTTTTTTGAGAAAGCGTCGACCCAGCCTAAATCTTTCATAAATTGAATGGCAATCATTAGCGGGATGACGATGGCCGCAAGCTGAATGACTCCCATTGCCGCTTTTTCAAGCCCTTCAAATAAGATCATTCCCCAGTCTGAAGGCACGGCATCTTGTTGAGATATAAATCCGTATTGAGCTTTTTCTCCACCGCCGTCCCAAAAAAGATTGATGATAAAAGCCGAAAAAAATGCCAGTCCGAGCCGGACGGACAAGATGATCCACAGTTTCACACCGACTTTGCTTGCGACAGTCGTTTCGATTAATAAGTTGTGGGAAAATGACAGCATGACTGCCAAAATAAAGACTTCTTTTACCGTAAAATCAATGGACAAAATGGCTCCAATCGCCGCATACAAGTTAAGAAAATTCCCAATCACAAGGGGGATTGCAGCATCTCCATTTAACCCGATTACCTTCATGACCGGCGTTATAAAATGAACCATCCAATCAATCAAAGGAGTATGTTGTAAAAATGAAACAATCAACGTTACAAGGAAAAGGACTTTCCCGAGAGTCCACGTTGTTTCCAATCCTGTTTGTAATCCTTTTTTCAATGTTTGTTTCAAAGTTTCACCTTCATTCCAGCAATTTATCAATATTCATCTAAATATCTTTCTACTTTTTTTAGTCTCCGGTAAATTATAAGAGCAATTGCACTAAGAATAAGTAAAATCGAAATGACCTGTGCCATTTTTACCGTTTCCGTCAGCATCAAACTATCAGTTCTCATGCCCTCGATAAAAAATCGCCCGATCGAATACCAAATAACATATGATAAAAACAGCTCTCCACGCCGCAAATTAAACCTTCTTAGCAAAATTAAGATGATGAACCCAGCGAGATTCCAAATGGATTCATATAAAAAAGTCGGGTGATAATATTGTCCATTTATATACATTTGATTAATGATAAATTCAGGCAAGTGGAGATTTTCCAAAAATTCTCTTGAAACAGGTCCTCCATGAGCTTCCTGGTTAATAAAATTCCCCCATCTGCCGATCGCCTGCCCTAAAATAATACTCGGCGCAGCTATATCAGCCAGTTGCCAGAAAGATAGTTTTTTTACTTTTGCATACACAATCCCGGTTGCCACAGCACCGATTAACCCGCCGTGAATGGCAAGGCCACCATGCCAAATTTTAGGGATTTCCGAAAGATTTTCAGAATAATATTCCCATTGAAAAATGACATAATAAGTTCTGGCACATATAATCGCAATAGGAATAGCAAACAATGCAAGATCGATAAATATATCTTTATGAAGACCTCTTCTCTCCCCTTCACGCATCGCCAAATATAGGCCGAGCAATGCGCCGATTCCTATAATGATCCCGTACCAATGAACTTGTAATGGTCCTAGCTGAAATGCGATTGGATCAATGGGCTGAATTGCCTCTTTCATTCTCTCATCTCTCCTATTTCATCAATTAAAAATCTTCGTGATCTCCATCTTCGATAACATCCGCCAATTTATTTGTAAATTGTTCCGCCGCATTGAATCCCATTCTTTTTAACCGGAAATTCATTGCCGCAACTTCAATAATAACAGCCAAGTTTCTTCCAGGACGGACTGGAATTGTTAATTTTGTCAGTTCCGCATCCAAAATTTTCATTTTCTCTTCATCGAGTCCTAAACGGTCGTATTGTTTGTTCGGATCCCATAATTCCAAATCGATGACAAGGGAAATTCGCTTATGACTGCGGACGGCTCCTGCACCAAACAATGTCATCACATCAATGATTCCAAGACCGCGGATCTCTAAAAGATGGCGGATCAATTCCGGCGCACTGCCGACTAATGTATCCCGATCCTCCTGACGAATTTCAACACAATCATCTGCAATCAAGCGATGCCCTCTTTTCACCAGTTCAAGAGCAGTTTCACTTTTGCCTACCCCGCTTTTTCCTGTAATTAAAACACCCACCCCGTAAATATCAACAAGCACTCCATGTACAGCTGTCGTTGGAGCAAGCTTGCTTTCCAAAAAATTGGTTAAGCGGCTTGACAAGCGGGTCGTTTTCAATGGTGAGCGCAGCACTGGAACATTTGATTTTTCAGATGCCTCAATTAATTCCGGCGGAGCCTCCATCTCTCTTGACACAATGATTGCCGGTGTTACATCTGTACATAGCTGCTCCATCCGGCTTTTCTTTTCTTCAGGCGTCAATTTTGCAAAAAACGTAAGCTCCGTTCTTCCCAGCAGCTGTATACGCTCTTTTGGATAATATGTAAAATAACCAGCCATTTCAAGACCAGGTCTGGAAAGATCACTTGTAATAATGGGCCGGCTGATTCCCTCTTCTCCGCTGATCAATTCAAGTTGGAATTTTTCGATAATATCTTTTGTTCGTACTTTCGACACGAAGTCTTTCCTCCTTAGACTTAAAAAACTTTTTTCATCTTTTTATTGTAGCACTTTTCTTTTTGGCAACAAACATCTTTCATCAAAGACATAGCAGAGACAAGGGCATCGGAGCGAAAGATAAAGGCTATTCAATCCAAAACTCTTCTTTTTTAGGAGAGAAAAAAAAATGCTTGTTGGAATAAGGTGAATATGCACGGACAAAAAATTTGGAGCGACTCGGAAAATAATGGAGCAAGCGTAAAAAACCTTCTCCTCCTTCAGGAGCCCCCTGATAGTCCGCCAATAATTCATAAACAATCCGATCAGGAGTCCCATCATGATCATCATCAATTTTTGTTTTTAATAACTCACTGTCATCATAATGGCCGCTCAAAACGATTTTTACATTTGGATTCTTTTTGACGATATTGCGAAATATACGATTTCCAACCAGTGTTCGTTTTCCATTTTTATGCAAATATTTATGGACAGCTATGATTGCTGTTCGGTCTGAATGACGTTTTAAGACTTCGTTCATCCAGCTGATGCTGTCTTTGTCAACATGCCAGCCGATATACAAAAAAAGAAAATGTTGATGTCCGAGCGTAATTAAATCGTAATGTCCTCGATTATTCCGATATCCCCCACCATAATAAGGCTTCGTGAAAAAACGATCTTTTCCAAAATATTGATGAAACATTTTATATGATTTTCCGTTTACTAAATCGTGATTGCCCGCAAGCACTCCATAAGGAATAGACACCTGTTCCAGTTTTCGGAACATGCGGTCTGCTTGAACCCACTGCTGTTTCTTTTCCGCACGGTTGACAATATCACCGGTATGAACAACATATTTTATATTCCAATTATCGCGATTTTGCACAATCCAATCCATTTGATTACGAAAAATATGAGGGTATTTTTCCGAATAGTATTGAGTGTCTGAAAGCCATACGATCGTGTAGACGTTTGAATCATTTGGCGAAGCTGCAAGCTCAAAGCTAGGAAATGCGGGAGATAAAATCATGAAAACAAAAATAATAAGAGGAAAGATTTTTTTCATTTATATCACCTATTCGTATCATTCCCGAAACGATAGGAGATATGAATGAAAAAATCTTTTTCATTAGTCTTTAAAACGGTTCATAAACACCAATTGAATGAGCAGATTCAAAAACGAAATGAAGATGGAGGCGAGGAGGGCAGTTCCAAAGCCATCAATATTAAAGGCATCTCCCATTATTGCCTGGGCAATCATCAACGTAACTGCATTGATGACAAATAAAAATGTTCCGAGAGTAAAAACCGTAATCGGCAATGTCAATAATATTAGAAACGGCTTCACAAAAACATTTAACACTGACAAAATCATACTGGCTACAATAGCCGCTCCAACTCCGCTTAAATAAAACGAATCAAAGAACCCAGCTACAACAATCAAAATCAGTGCATTTAATAAAATGCTTGTCAACCATCTAATAAACATCGAAATTCGTCCTTTTCACTTTCTATTTACAAATTATTATAACACTTTCTATGTGAAAGTATGAAACAGATTGACATTTTTTCACTATTTTGGTAACATTCTTTACACAAATGGGAAAGGAGTTGATAGGCTTTAGATTTTCTGAATTTTCATATTTTTCTCGCCCTAGACGACTCGTCTTTCTTTCCTGACGTAAACGTTTGTTTATTTTAACAGAAAGGAGGGGCAGCAGTTCAAATGAACTCATTGTATCTTTTATCTGATTACCTGTTAATGAAAGCCTATTATGAAGCCATTCAAATCGAGGCTAGTGAAGAGTTTATCGTTTTATTAGAAGAAGAAATTGTTAGAAGAGGAATTGTCCTTTCCTCTCCTAACATAAATGTACAATAAAATTAAACTCACGGAGAAAATTATACCATTTTTTCGTTATTTTGTAAAATGAATTTTTCTTGAATTGGAATGGATGTTTCATGATCGTTTATATAATTTTTTCTGAAAGGGGTTGTTACATAAGCAGAAAACTGACTTATGGACAGCCCTTCATACGTTATGACACAATGTAAGAAAAAGGCCGTTCTCCTTTCTCGAACGATGTCAGGGCATTTTTTCATGCTAAATAAATTTAATTTTTTGCTAGAGAAATATGTTTTCATTTATTCATTAGCACAAATTGTGTGCAATTAGTTGGAAACTGGCATTTGCAATGAACGCAGCTTTTGTACAAAAGCTGCGAATTTTTCATTTGTCCACCAAGCAATTATCACGAAACGCGCACTGCTGTATCATATTAGTCCACACTTTGTTCGCAGCACAATTCATGACTTTATATAGGAAAAATTTCACCAAATCGTATCTTCATCTATAAAAGAAACTGAAGGACAACCGAAAATTTAAATAGTGCAGCAACTAGTCCGAAAAGCCATGAAGCGATCAAGGGATAAATTTAAAACAATTAATTATCTCGACCTAATTTTTTTGTAAAAAGACCCCACAACGTGCAATGTTTAAACATGTGGGGCTTCTTTTTTTCAATTGGTTCAATGTCATTTGGTGTTTTTTTAATATTTCCGTAAATTAGAAAAATTTCATCCGATTATGCAGTTGTTTTTAGATCCATCCGTTTTTCATAACGGCTCATTTTCTTTTCGAGTTTGGCAAATATGACTTCACATACCCAACAAATAATCCAGTAGATGATCGATGCAACTAAATACATTTCTAAAAATTTATATCCATTATTTGCTATAATTCTTGTAATGGCTAAAATTTCTACGACTTTTACAGCAAAAGCTAAAGATGTTGCTTTGATCAGTCCAATAAACGTATTGCCTAAATTCGGAAAAGCCACAACGAATGCTTGAGGCAGGACGATTCGATATAATCCTTGTGCAGTTGTCATGCCGACTGAGTACGCAGCTTCCATTTGTCCAGCGTTTACTGCATTGATCGATGCGCGGAATATTTCTGCCTCATAAGCAGCTGTATTGATTGTATAAGCAATTAATGCATAAATCATCGTTGGAACTTCATCCGCATTTAAATTCAATCCGAAATGATGATTAAGAAAATCAAACAATACCGGAACACCGTAGAAAAAGACGTACAATTGGACAACTAACGGTGTTCCCCGAATAAAAGAAATATAAACGATGGACAATTGATTTAGTACAGGAACTTTATATATTCTGCAAAGAGCAATAAGCAGCCCGAATACAAGTCCAAGCACCATCGCAACAATGGCAATCGTCAATGTCACTGGCACACCTTTTAACACTTCAGGCACTTGCTCTAAAGCAAATTTAAAATCAATAGTTGTTGCCACGAGTTATCACGATCCTTAGCAAAAAATTACTTAGATAAACTAACTCGACCTTTTTTAAACACTTTTTCGGCATAGCCGATAATACCTTCAATGAGGATACAAGTACCCCAATATACAAGAGAGATCACGACATAAATCTCAAACATTCCCATACCATGATTATTTCCTAAAATAATTCGAACTTGCCCCATAATATCAATAATACCGATCGAAAAGGCAAGTGATGTATCTTTTAACAATTCAATAATATTATTGCCTAAATTAGGCAATGAAATGACAAAAGCTTGAGGCAAAATAATTCTCCTTAGAGCTTGTGTATACGTCATGCCAACGCTGTATGCTGCTTCTAATTGCTCCGTGCCGACAGCTAAGTAAGCTGAACGGATAACTTCTGATAAATAAGCTGCTGTATGAAATGAGAATGTAATAATAACAAAAACAAGTCTGTTCCAACTATTAATATCAATATTAAAAACTAGCAATAATTGAGGCAGTCCGAAATAGACAAGAAACAGCTGAACTAATAACGGGGTACAACGTGTGAATGACAAGTGAAATGTTGCAATTCCATAAAGGATAGGCGGTTTTTGGATTCGAATAATCGCGATAATAACACCTAAAATTAAAGCGAAAAATAAAGATGTGACCAGCATGAACAATGTTAGAGGGAGCTTATCTAACACTTTCAAAAATAAATCTGCCCAATCTTGTAAACTCGTGTTAATTTTGCTCACCACCTTCATTAAGAAATATATACGAATTTAAATATACCGTATTGAATGATTAAATAATCATTCAATACGGTTTTTGATTATTTCTCGTATTGGAATCCTTCTTTTTTAATATAGTCAAGGTCTTTGAAAAAGTCTACACCAAACCATTTCTCAGCAAGTTTCGGAAGCGTACCGTCTTCAATTAATTCAGCAGTTGCTTTGTCAATTTTCTCAGCTAGTTCTTTATGTTTTTTGTTATAAACAATATAAACCGGCTCTTTCGAAACGATACCACCTATTTTCAAATCCAATTTCAGCTCTTTTTGAAGAGCATCAAATGTAGTTTTGTTCAAAAAAACAGCATCTGCTTTTCCTTCAGCAACACGTTTTAAGTTATCTGCTGCTGACGGATTTTCCATACTTTCAATCTCGATCGGATTATCTGAATTCTTTTCGTTGTACCCGTTTAAAATAGCACGAAGTCCACCGCTTGGCGCCATTGGAGCGAGTTTTTTATCAACCATATCATCTAACGATTTAATATCATTTCGATCTGATTTCGTCACTAATACAGTTAAAGAGTATCCATACTCATGTTCTGGATAAAGGAATTTCTGTTCTCTTTCCGGATTTTTGAAAAACCAGTTAATCGCAAAATCGAATTTTCCTGTGTCAACCCCGATTAAATTCGATTCTTCTTCTCCAAACGTATACTCAAACTTGTATTCTGGCAATTTCTTTTCAATTTCCGCTAAATAATCCATATCATAACCGATAGGTTTATTTTGATCATCCGTATATAAAAATGGTGGATTTACTTCATCACTTAATGCCACTTTAATCACTTTTTTGCCGTCATCAGTTTCTTTACTTTCACTGTTCGAACAACCAGCGATGACGAAAATAGATAAAATGAATAAAAAGAATTTTGTCCAAATACGTTTACGATTCATGCAGTAATTTTCCCCCCATGTAAATTTTAAAATAGTATATTCAGGCTCTATTAGAAGCCTTTTTTAAAATTGTTTTGTTCGCTCATGCTTTGGATGAACTAATATTTCTTCAGGCGGTCCCTATTCAATAATGGCGCCGTCTGCCGTGAACACAGCACGATTCGCTACTTCTCTTGCAAAGTGAATCTCATGAGTTACGATCACCATTGTTTTGCCTTCATCAGCAATTTTTTTAATAATCGACAAAACCTCTCCAACCATCTCAGGATCGAGCGCGGAAGTAGGTTCATCAAATAAAATGACGGAAGGGTTTAAAGCAAGTGCTCGCGCTATACCAACACGCTGCTGTTGACCGCCGGACAGCTGGCCAAGATAGTCATTCATTTCTCTTCCAGGCCAACTTTTTTAAGTAAATCAATGCCAATTTTACGCGCTTTGGCAGCTTTCATTTTCTTTGCAACGATAAGACCTTCCATTACGTTTTCCAGCACCGTCTTATTTTTTAAATAAATTATTATGCTGAAAAACCATTGCGGTCTTTCGTCTTAGCGTTAAAATGACTTTTTTGACGCATGTTTTCCTTCCACGGAAAACACATCAATAGTAATAGCACCTCCGTCAGGTCTTTCTAAATCATTCATACATCGAAAAAGGGTGATTCTCCCAGATCCGCTTGAATCGATAATAACTAGGACATCCCCTTTTTTTTACTTTTAAATCAATTCCTTTAAGAATTGAATTTTTTTAAAGCTTTTTTGAATGTCCTTTAATTCGATTATACGAATCACCTCTCTTTATTATCAAAAATATCAAAACATTGGGTTAATTGAATAATCTAAACTATAACACAACTATTCCTAGTTGTAAAGTATGAATTAAATTGTTATAATGGAAAATGTTCGTAAATTTAATAGTTCATTGAACCTATTAAAATATTAATCTGAACAGAGTTTGCTTAAGGAAGTGTGGAACGTGTCAAAAAAATTATTTGTGAAAACGGATGCGCAAAGATTGTGGATCGAAAAGCTGTTAAAGCATGAAGAGTCGTTTAAAAGTCATTCTAGGGAAAGCGATGAAAAGACAAAGTTTCCAAAAGAAAATATCCAAGCGCTTGTCAATATGGGGTATACGAAGCTCTCGCTGCCAAAAGAATATGGAGGCGGCGGCATTGGTGTCACAGATCTAGTTCTATTCCAAGAAACCATTGCTAGCTTTGATGGTGCTACAGGCCTAGCCATCGGTTGGCATCTGGGCGTCGTTGGGGAGTTGTATGAGAAAAAACTTTGGAAGGAAGAAAAGCTTGCCTCTTTTGCAAAAGAAATTTTAAACGGCGCTTTGGTGAACAGAGCAGTTAGTGAAGCAAAAACAGGCAGTCCAACCCGCGGCGGGCGCCCTGAAACGGAAGCAGTGAAAAGAGATGGCAAGTGGATTATTTCGGGCAGAAAGACATATACTACTATGTCACCTGTGCTGACACATTTTCTTGTATCTGCATGGGTTGAAGAAAAGGAAGGAATTGGATTTTTCTTAATTGAACGAGAAGCGAAGGGTTTATCAATTGAAAAAAATTGGGACGTTATCGCCATGAGAGGAACAGAAAGTCACGATCTTGTGTTAGATAACGTTGAAGTAGCAGAAGAAAATTTTGTAGAGCTAAACCATGGACCGAGAGGAAATACAATAAATGGTTGGATTCTGCATATTCCGGCTTGTTATTTAGGTATTGCACAGGCGGCGCGTGATTATGCAGTGAAATTTGCGACAGAATATTCTCCAAATAGTATAAGCGGAACCATTAGCCAATTGCCAAATGTACAAAATTTAATTGGTCAGATTGACTTAGAATTAATGAAAGCTAGACATTTCTTGTATAGCGTAGCGGAAATTTATGATGATGAAGCACGCCGTCCATACATTACAAACGAGCTTAGTGTTGCGAAGCATATTGTAACGAACTCAGCCATCAACATTGTCGATAAAGCGATGAGACTAGTTGGAGCAAAAAGCCTTCAACTGTCAAATCCGCTGCAGCGGTATTATCGTGATGTGAGAGCAGGGCTTCACAATCCGCCAATGGATGATATGACGATTTCTAAATTGGCTCAAACAGCTATTCAAGAAATGGAAAATAAATAATTTATATATGCCTCTTTTCATAGGGACTGATTTTAAAAAAGCTGATTCAAGGCCGTCAAATATGGTTTTTTGGGTCAGCTTTTTTATGAATTAGCAATGCATCAAAGATATTCAATACATTCGGTAATTGTAGACATCGTGAGCACAATAACTAAGACGCCGGAAAATCCGATTCATTGAGTCTTCAAAATGATGAATTTGAATGAATGAAAGGAGAAACATCAGTTTATAAAAAAAGAGCCCTTTGTCACACAAAGGGCTCAAGCTCTGTTTTATGCGAAATGTTCATATATCAAAGAAAATCAGTATTTCCTCGATTTTTCGCTGAAAGGGCTAGTAAAAATCTACAACTCATCTCCTGAAAACCGATGGAGTAAAACCATCCGTTTCAGGAACATTCTTCGTCATTTAAAAGAGACTGGCAACAGCCTATTTAACTGTTTGCCGCTGCCTCTTTTTTCAAAATGAAATTTTTCATTCTCTCCCGATCCCGATCCAAAATCGGTTTTAAATATTTTCCTGTATAAGACTGTTTCGCTTCTGCCACTTCTTCAGGGGTACCCGTTGCAATGATTGTTCCTCCGCCGTCCCCGCCTTCTGGTCCAAGGTCGATGATATAGTCAGCTGATTTAATCACATCTAAGTTATGCTCAATTACAAGAACTGTATCTCCGTTTTCAACAAGCCGATGCAAAACCTTCAAGAGCCTAGCAATATCGTCAACATGCAGCCCTGTTGTCGGTTCATCTAAAATATACAGCGATCTTCCAGTAGATCTGCGATGCAGCTCTGAAGCAAGCTTTATCCGTTGTGCTTCCCCACCGGACATTGTCGTAGCCGGCTGACCAAGTTTCATATAACCAAGTCCTACATCGTAAATGGTTTGCAGCTTCCGTTTGATTTTTGGAATATTTTCGAAGAACTGGAGTGCGTCTTCCACAGTCATTTCTAAAATATCCGCAATATTTTTTCCTTTATATGTGACTTCAAGAGTTTCCCGGTTATATCTTTTTCCGTGGCATACTTCACACGGAACATATACATCTGGAAGAAAATGCATTTCAATTTTAATGATTCCATCGCCTCGGCATGCTTCACAGCGGCCGCCCTTCACATTAAAACTGAAGCGTCCTTTTTTATAGCCTCTTACTTTCGCTTCATTCGTTGCTGCAAACACATCACGAATATCGTCAAATACGCCGGTATACGTAGCTGGATTTGAACGCGGCGTTCTTCCAATCGGAGATTGGTCAATGCTGATGACCTTATCGAGATGTTCAATCCCTTTCATTTCTTTATAGGCACCGGGTTTTGTTTTACTGTTATTCAGCTTTTGTGCCAAGCCTTTTTGTAATATTTCATTGACTAACGTACTTTTCCCCGAACCAGATACACCTGTTACTGCCAAAAATACACCTAACGGAAATTTGACATTTACATTTTTTAAATTGTTCTCGCTTGCTCCTTTTATTTCAATATACCGACCATCCGGTTTTCTTCTTTCGACCGGCAATGGAATGAACTTTTTCCCTGACAAATATTGTCCTGTAAGCGAACGGTCATCATTCATCACTTCTTTTGGTGTACCAGCAGCTACAACTTGACCGCCGTGCACGCCAGCTCCCGGCCCAATATCGATCAAATAATCAGCTGCAAGCATCGTATCTTCATCATGTTCAACTACAATCAACGTATTGCCGATATCCCGCATATTTTGGAGAGCACGGATCAGCCTGTCATTGTCCCGTTGATGCAAACCGATAGACGGCTCGTCCAATATATAAAGTACTCCTGTCAGTCTTGATCCGATTTGCGTGGCAAGACGGATTCTTTGCGCTTCTCCACCAGAGAGCGTACCGGCTGATCTGCTTAATGTTAAATAATCAAGACCTACCTCAATTAAAAAATTCAGCCGTTCTTTTATTTCTCTTAAAATCAAATTGGCAATTTTCATTTCTTTTTCTGTCAATGCCAATTGGTCAAAAAACTGATAGGCTTCACGAATAGATAATTGAGTGACTTGTCCGATATGGCGTCCGTTAATAAGAACAGCCAGACTTTCCTTTTTCAGTCGATGCCCTTTGCATGTCGGACACGGCTGATTCGTCATATATTTTTCCATTTGTTCACGTATGAAATCAGATGTCGTTTCTTTATAGCGCCGTTCTATATTGCGGACCACACCTTCAAATTCTACATAGCCTTCCCGGATTTGCCCGAAATCGTTCTCATAGCGAAAATAAATTTTTTCCCCGCCGCTTCCAAATAAAATTTTATCGAGCAGATGTTTCGGTATATCTTTAACCGGAATGTCCATATCAATACCGTAATGGTTGCAAACCGCTTGAAGAAGCTGCGGATAATATTGAGAGCTTGTCGGCTCCCACGGTGCAATTGCGTGTTCCTTTAATGTCAAGTTTTTATTTGGAATAACGAGATCCAAATCCACCTCTAGTTTTGAACCTAAGCCGTCACAAGCATGACAAGCTCCGTACGGGCTGTTAAAGGAAAACATCCGCGGTTCAAGCTCTCCAATCGAAAAACCGCAAATCGGGCAGGCATGATGTTCACTGAAAAGCAGCTCTTCGCCATCGATGATGTCAATTATGACTTTTCCATCACCTAATTTTAAAGCTGTTTCAATCGAATCGGTCAACCGGCTTATAATCCCCTCTTTCACGATCAGCCGATCCACAACGACATCGATGGAATGTTTTTTATTTTTTTCAAGAGAAATATCATCGGTAAGCTCCATCATTTCTCCGTCAATCCGCACGCGGACAAACCCTTGCTTTTTTATTTCCTCCAATGTTTTCACATGCATTCCTTTTTTTCCAGACACAACAGGCGCAAGAACCTGCAGTCTTGTCCGTTCCGGATATTCCATAATCCGGTCAACCATCTGTTCGATTGTTTGCGAAGAAATTTCTATCCCATGCACCGGACATGTCGGCCGCCCGACACGGGCAAAAAGAAGCCGTAGGTAGTCATAAATTTCTGTCACCGTTCCGACCGTTGAACGCGGATTTCTGCTTGTCGTTTTTTGATCAATCGAAATGGCCGGCGATAAGCCTTCGATCGCATCGACATCAGGTTTATCCATTTGTCCTAAAAATTGGCGGGCATAGGCAGATAAAGACTCCACATATCGCCGCTGTCCCTCTGCATAAATTGTATCAAATGCTAAAGAAGATTTGCCCGATCCCGATAAACCTGTTACAACGACAAGCTTGTCTCTTGGAATCGTGACATCAATGTTTTTTAAATTATGAGCGCGTGCACCTTTTACAACAATTTTATCCATTGCCATATCCAATCATCCTTCCGCTTTCAGCTCCAAAATTAAATCGCGCAATTCAGCAGCTCTTTCGAAATCTAATGCTTTTGCAGCTTCTTTCATTTCTTTTTCCATACGGGCTATCAGTTGTTCTCGATCTTTTTTCGACATTTTGTTCAGCTTCACAGCCTTTTCCGTTTTATATTCTGCTTCATCTTCCGCTGCATATGTCGCCCTAATTACATCGCGAATATCTTTTTGAATCGTTTTTGGCGTAATGCCATGTTGACGGTTATATTCCTCTTGAATCGCACGACGCCGTTTTGTTTCGTTTATGGCGATTTCCATCGATTTTGTGATTGTATCAGCATACATAATGACATGCCCGTTTGCGTTCCGAGCCGCCCGTCCGATTGTTTGAATAAGAGAACGTTCCGAACGGAGAAATCCTTCTTTATCTGCATCCAAAATTGCAACGAGAGAGACCTCCGGAATATCAAGCCCTTCCCTGAGCAAATTGATCCCGACCAACACTTCATGTTTGCCAAGCCGCAGGTCGCGGATAATTTCAATGCGCTCGAGCGTTTTAATTTCGGAATGGAGATATGTCACCTTAATCCCGATTTCCCGCAAATAATCCGTTAAATCTTCCGCCATTTTTTTCGTTAATGTGGTCACAAGCACCCGCTCATTCCGTTTAACCCGCTTTTGAATTTCGCCGATTAAATCGTCTATTTGCCCTTCAACAGGTCGGACGTCAATGGTTGGATCTAAAAGTCCAGTCGGGCGGATAATCTGTTCAACAACAACCGGCGTATGCTCCAGCTCATACGGCCCAGGGGTGGCAGAAACATAAATGACATGTTTCATATGCTTTTCAAATTCCTCAAATTTTAACGGACGGTTGTCAAGTGCTGAAGGCAAACGGAATCCATGATCGACAAGCACTTGTTTTCTCGCCTGGTCGCCGTTGTACATCCCGCGGATTTGCGGAATCGTCACATGCGACTCGTCAATGACGATCAAAAAATCATCTCCAAAATAATCTAAAAGCGTATAAGGAGTCGAACCGGGCGGTCTTAATGTAAGATGACGAGAGTAGTTTTCAATCCCGGAGCAAAAGCCCATCTCCCGCATCATTTCTAAATCATATCTTGTCCGTTGCTCGAGCCGTTGCGCTTCCAAAAGCTTTCCATTCTCCCGCAGTTCATGCAGCCGTTCCTCAAGCTCCTTTTCAATATTAGCAATGGCAATTTTCATTTTTTCTTCTCTTGTCACAAAGTGTGATGCCGGGAAAATCGCTACATGCTCCCGCTCTCCAATAATTTCGCCTGTCAGCGCATCAACTTCACGGATGCGGTCGATTTCATCTCCGAAAAATTCCACGCGGATACAATGTTCATCGCGCGAAGCAGGGAAAATTTCCACTACATCCCCGCGCACGCGAAAAGTTCCCCTGCGAAAATCTACATCATTTCTTTCATACTGCACATCCACTAAACGGCGCAGCAAGTCATTGCGCTCGATTTCCATTCCTGTGCGAAGACTAACGACCAGCTCACGATATTCTTCTGGCGAACCTAAACCATATATGCAAGAAACGCTTGCGATAATAATAACATCTTTCCGTTCAAACAATGCAGAGGTGGCCGAATGTCTTAATTTATCAATTTCATCATTAATGCTCGCATCTTTTTCAATATACGTATCTGTTTGCGGAACATACGCTTCCGGCTGATAATAGTCATAATAGCTGACAAAATATTCAACTGCATTGTTCGGGAAAAATTCTTTAAACTCGCTATACAGCTGTCCGGCAAGCGTTTTATTATGGGCAATGACCAGCGTCGGTTTGTTCACTTCTTTAATCACATTGGATATCGTAAACGTTTTGCCAGTTCCAGTTGCACCTAACAATGTCTGATGTTTTTTTCCTTGCCTGATTCCCTCCACCAGCTCTTTGATAGCTTTCGGCTGATCTCCTTGAGGCTGGTAATTTGAAACTAATTCAAACCGATCCATGGAACATCCTCCAATTCAGAAACTTATATTTTATTTTAACATATAATCAGGCTGAATCACCAAAAATACGAACTGACGTTTGATTTTCATAGACAATAAAAACCTGTCAATCGTGTTGAACAGGTTTAAGTAGATGTTTTCTTATCCTTTTTCATGCTTCTGGCAGCGATAAAACCAGCTGCTAAGCTGGCTACATCCAAAATGGCGATATAAATAGTATCCATATGACCTGCAAAATAAGAGGCAATTAATAAACCAGCCGTCAACAATGTCCC
Source organism: Aeribacillus sp. FSL K6-2848 (assembly GCF_038004325.1). Lineage (NCBI taxonomy): Bacteria > Bacillati > Bacillota > Bacilli > Caryophanales > Bacillaceae > Aeribacillus > Aeribacillus sp. FSL K6-2848. The sequence continues at coordinate 832,002 of NZ_JBBOQQ010000001.1, read as the reverse complement.
AACGACATGACTATATGTAACTCTTGTGAAAAATAAGACAAGCAAAAAAGGGGCGAATGCGGCAAACACAAGCTTGATCATAAAAAAAACCTCTTTTCGTCAACGGTTATACATTTATTATATTGAAGCCCTCAAAAAGCTTTCAAGCAAAACCACAAAAGAGAAGGGAAAAATAAGCCAATGCAAAGAATAAAAAATAATGCGATGTATAGCGGTCAGAAAACCTAGGATACAGGGGAAATAGTTGAAATCGATGAAGTCAAAATAAACGAATAGAAATAGCTTTATGATTATATTTAAATGCAATAATGAAGCTCATAGGCTAAAAAATTCGCCTTTATGAAAGCAACTTTTATACTATATTTACTTTTTTCTTACGGTCACCCCCTAAGACTACCCTAAGCATATAAAAAAGCATCCAATAGCCGCCTTTTTTCACTATTGGATACTCTTTCTTAATCTTGAGATAGATAAAACAAATGATCTAAATTTACATATGAAATATCGTATTCAGAATTTACTGCATGTAATATTTTTTGATAATCTTCCACCTTAAGATCTAGTGGTAGATTTTCAAACTATTCTCCATTTACATGAAAATCCAGTATTAATGCACAAAAATCTTTACCATCAACTAAATCCATTGCAAACCCTCTAAAAATATCTGCATCTTCTTCATTTAACTGTTCATCTGACAATACATAGATTTTTATTACATTTTGAAATTGTTGAATATCCTCTTCATTCATGTATTTATAAAGGTCTTCTTAAATCCCCGATCATAAGATATCCCATAGACATACTGTTTTTAAATAATAAACTCAACTTTCGCAGCTCAATTTTGGTAAATAAGCCTTGATATAATTAGGCAAAACTACAATCCATTTACGTAATTGACTTTCGATGAATTTTTTAATCTTTTGATTTACATTTTGAAGTGCATCTTCAAGAATTTCAATGAGTAGTTGAAGTGCAAAGGCCCAATCTAGTTCATCGATTTCATCACAAAGTTCATAAAAAATGCCGCCTAATGTTCGATAATCTGTACTTACTCGGTTTTGCCAAGACAAAACAATGTACCTTGTAAACACAATAGTGGTATGGCTGATCATGGAATCATAAGATCTTCCTTGGAACTCTTTTTGGAGTTTCAATAAGGATTTGACTGTTTTGAAGAATACTTCAATATCCCAACGTATCCCATAAATACGAATGATTTCTTGATCCGATAAAGTACAGTCTGTACTCAAAATAGCTAGCCACTGTCTCTTTTTATTACGATTACGGACAAATACCACTTTAACAGGTACGCCATTTGCCATCGTTGTGTGAATAGAGCGCAAAATACCCTTTTGATGTTGTGATGGTTTAGCTGTTTGGTATAGTTTTTTTAGGCTCACCCATTCACCGTTCACTTGATATCTTTGTTTTGTATCCTTCACCATTCCAATAACATCCAACCCTTGATCCACAATGGACTTGATCAAAGGCTGTTGGGTAAACCATGTATCCATTAAAACGTATGAGGCATCGATTCCTTGAGAAAGTGCCCGTTTAATCATATTGGGAATAACTTCCGGCGCTTTTTGTAAAGCTTCGACACGCCGCTTATAACCGGATGTACGCTTATCGATTCGGTTATCAATCCCATTGATTTGGGAATTCGTAGAGCTTAATAAAGCAAAATCAATAGGCAAAAATGTAGCACCATCTGACCAGCCGAGTGTAAGCATACGAAATCCTTTGTAATAACGCATTTTTTGAGAAGAATGATCGAAACAGCGAGCAAGCAGTTCAACCTTTTTACTGCGATTTCGTTCATAAGATGAGTCGTCCACGATCAGCACTTTCGGACGGTCGTGTCTCGTTAAACTACTTACCTTCATAATGGTGAAAGTACTCAAAACAAGTAAAAACCTGCGCCAATTGTATTGAGGGTTATTTAAGAAGCGATAAATAGCGTTTTTTTCCGGCAAATCTTTAGCTTTTTTACTTTGAAGAAGTCGAAACAAATTTTTGCCTTCAAAAACTAAACTAAAAACTAGCTGGAATAAATAGGCGCAGGAATAACCGAAACCCTTGTTAATTCCCACTTTCCTTAAATATTTTAAGATTTCAAGTTCATCAAATATAGCTTTTACTTCTTTTGGTAGTTGATTGTTCAGTCTGTTATTCGTTATCATAATAAGAGACACCTCACCTGCTTTTGGTAATGTTTTTTCTGGACAATTAAACTATACCAAAAGTTGAGGTGTTTTTTTTCTTAGACGGAATAAATAACACCAACATTAAATTTAGGTTATAATAGACCTGAATTTTATTTAAGTTGGTGATTATTTATGCGTACCAAAAATAGATTAAATCCAATCGAATCAAAATACTTTAGACCCGAGATAACTAATTGTCCAGAATGTGGTAATAAATTAGTATACTGTCACCCTGTTTGGAGAAAAACAATTTCTACCCTAAAAGGTGAATTTAAAATCATAAATCTAGGATACCGATGTGAGAATAACTCCTGTTCTAATGACACCGTATATCGTTCAGCTGAAGCCGAACAATTAAGTATGAAGCACATTACTTATGGAATGGATGTCATCGCATATATCGGATATTTACGGTTTAAAGAACATAAGACTCGATCTGAGATAGCTACTATATTATCGGAAAAAGAAGTGAAAATTTCTGAGAGGCAAGTACAGAAACTTTATGAAAGATATGCGTTATTACTGCGGGCAAGCGTTAAAGAAAATATGAAAGAGACATTAGAAAATATTGTGAAAGAACATGGAGGACTTGTCTTATCTATTGATGGTGTCCAACCCGAAAAAGGTAACGAAACATTGTATGTCATCCGTGAAGTTCTTAGTGGTACTATTTTAGCTGCACATAATTTAAAAAGCAGTGCTTCTCAAGAACTGATAGGTATTATTCAACCCATTTTAGACTGGGGTTATCCAATCCAAGGTTTTATCAGTGATGGGCAACAATCCATTCGTTTAGCAATTGAACAAATAGCTCCAGATATTCCGTATCAATATTGTCAGTTTCATTACTTTAAAGACATAGCCAAACCATTAGTTGAAAAAGATAGAAAACTAAAAACGAATATCAAAAAGAAGCTAAGGGGAATAAGGGAAGTTGAAAGAAAAATTGAAAATTCTCCATCTAAAAACATAGAAGAAGAGGTAGCAAGTGACTATATTGCGGCTATTCGATCCGTTCTTCTAGAAGATGGTAAGCCACCATTCGAATTACCAGGCACTTGTGTTTTTGAACGAACGAATGCGATTAAAGATTCGATTGAAAAATGCCTGGATAAAAAAGGGGACTCCTCTACTTGAAAAGTTGTTCAGAATAGTCAGAAATGTGGATAACTATAAGGAAGATTATCAACTCGTAAAACGTTGGGATACACGATTTAAAAGGATTGCCACCATTATGGAACCTTCTGAGAATAAAACAAGTTTTTGGGTCGAAAACAGATTGAAGCAATATTTAAACCAAATGGAAAAAGAGCTCAATCGGAAAGAAGATCAACCGTTTGTAGAGAACCTATTAAAGTATAGTAAAGGATTTTGGAAAGGACTTTTCACCTTTTATGATTATCCACTTATACCGAGAACGAATAATGATTTAGAACTCTTTTTTAGAAGAATAAAGCAAAAACACCGAAGAATCACTGGTAGTCGGACTTGGAATCGATATATTATCCGACACGGTGAAAACATTGTATTTGTAGAAAATGTCTCTAATGAACAGGAAGGGCTACAAATGATAAAAAATGTTAATTATTCAGCATATAAAACTGAAGCGAATAAATGGGAACAACGTATTGGCGAGCATATAAAACAAAGAAGATTCAAAAAAGAACCAAATGAATATTTAAACACTATTGAAGAGAAATGGAAAAGGCACAACTAATTTATTGTGTTGGTTGTGCCGTCTAAGTTTTTTTTGCAAATTTTTATGTCAAGAAGTATTCGAAACAACCAACAAACCCATTAACCGTAAGGCTTAGAAATCCAATTTACTGTGAGAAAGTTGAGTAATAAATAAATTTCTAAATCCCTGAGTCTAATTTGTCTTTTTTAAGATATATAATTTAATTGATTCTTCCTCTAAATGTAGAGATGTTTAATAATTGTTTAAAGATTAAAAAATATTTTTCAATATTCGTTTTGTTTCAGCATATACATTGCAATACTCCTGAACTCCACTTATCAAAAAATGAATGATTCCAGCCACCTAAACTTAATCAGCTCAGCTGTAACATAAAGAGCTGTTAGGTCACCGAGCAATATCTTGGATCAATTCTCTTTAGCATTAGTTTTAGCTTTATCTAATTCTTTTTGGTTCTTAACTGCATTCTTGAAAGTTTCCTTTTCTTGTACACATTTTTGTATGCCTGATTTTATTTTATGGCTTGGGTTATCTGTAACGATTATTTGCCGATAAATGTTCTTGAGCTTTATTTTTGATTATTCTCCAAAAACGCCTCATATGCTAAACCAATCGCTCCGCAAAGTCCCGCATTATCCCCTAATCCGGGCGGAACAATATAATCTGCAATGTTTTCTAGCACCACTTCATGGCGAACATAACCGTTTAATAAAGCTTGAACATTTTGATGTATAAGGGGGAACAATTGCTTTTGTTTGGCGACTCCGCCGCCAATTATTATTTTTTTAGGCGATAAAACAAGTATAAGGTTGGCAATCCCTTGTGCAATATAATACGCTTCCAAATCCCATACTTTCTCATTTTTTTCTAACTCTTGCCCCTTTTTTCCCCAGCGTTTTTCTATAGCAGGACCGGATGCCATTCCTTCCAAACAATCTTTGTGATACGGACAATTGCCGGCAAACGAATCTTCAGGATGGCGCCGAACAAGCATATGCCCCATTTCCGGATGGATTAGCCCGTGTACTAGATGTCCTTCAGAGATGGCACCGACTCCGATCCCGGTACCGATCGTCATATAAATGCAGCTATTCAGGCCTTTCGCGGCCCCCCATTTCATTTCCCCCAGCGCTGCTGCATTGACGTCTGTATCAAAGCCAATTGGAATAGGAAATTCTTTTTTTATCGCTCCGACAAGATTTGTATTCGCCCACTGTAGCTTCGGAGTAGATGTTATGTATCCGAATGTTTCGCTTGTGCGATCTAAATCAATCGGACCGAATGAACCAATTCCAAGCGCTTTAATATCTTTATCCCGAAAAAATTTGACCACTTGTTCAAGCACTTCATCAGGCGTTGTTGTCGGAAAAGAAGTCCGCTCGATGATATTTCCGTTTTCATCTCCAATTCCGCAGACAAATTTTGTTCCGCCCGCTTCAATTGCACCTAAAAGCATGCACAATTCCTCCCATGATTTTGTCCATAATGTTATGTCCAATTTTTCATTAGCGGCAGGTTGTCAAATTAATAAGATTATAATAAATGTCATATGTTTATGGAAGAGAAATATTAAAAAATGCAAGAAAAAAAGGCGATCAGCCATTAGCTGAAAGCCTCATTTAGAAGTTTTTTATTTCGTTCCCATAAAATCGTTAAACTAATGAGGGTCACTAAAACAGTCGCCCCCATATCCGACAGAATGGCTATCCAAAGCGTAAGCCAGCCTGGAATCGTCAGCAGCAGTGCAGCGGCTTTTAAACCTAGAGCAATCCCGATGTTTAACTTGATGATTCTGTTCACTTTTTTGGCGGTTGAAATAGCTTCAGGCAGCTTTTCTAAATGATCTTGCATTAAAACGATATCAGCCGTTTCAATTGCGCTGTCTGTTCCTTTTCCCATTGCAATGCCTAAATCAGCAGCTGCGAGCGCAGGCGCATCATTAATACCATCTCCGATCATTGCCGTTTTTCCTGAGAGAGACAGCTCTTTCACCTTTTCCACCTTTTCTTCCGGCAGAAGGTTTGCAAAATATTCACTTAAACCAACCTTTTTCGCCACTTTTTCAGCAGTTTTTTCGTGGTCTCCTGTCAACATGACAGTTCTCTTCACACCTGTTCGGTGAAGCATGCGGATCACCTGGCTGCTTTCCTGTCGAATTTCATCCGCTATACCGACCATACCGAGAATGTTTTTGTCATCTGAAACCAATACGATTGTTAGTCCTTCCTGTTTAAAGGCCTTTATGTCTTCCTTTACATTTTCGCTGAGCGAAAGATGTTGAATCGTTTTTTCATTGCCGACACGGTATTCCTTCCCGTCTATCTCCGCTTTTATTCCCTCACCTGATGTTGCAACAACGGAGCGAGCCTCCAAAAGGGAAACGTTTAACTCATCTATTTTTTTCATAATGGCTTTAGCGATCGGATGAGTAGAGGATTTTTCAATTGATCCGATGATGCTCCAAAAAGAAGGATCATATTCTACAAACTTCTCTACATAAGGCTCCCCTTTTGTCAGTGTACCTGTTTTATCAAAAGCTATTATTCCAATTTTCCCTAATTGCTCTAAATAAACCCCGCCTTTTACAAGAATGCCTTTTCGTGCATTTCTCGTGATTCCTGAAACGATAGCAATGGGAGAGGATAAAACTAATGCACATGGACAGCCGACAATTAACACTGCCAATCCTTGATATAAAGATGTTCTCCAATCAACTCCTAAGAAAAGCGGCGGAATAAAAATAACGACAAGAGAGATAAGCATGATCAAAGGAGTATAATATTTCGCAAACTTATTAATGAATTGCTCAGTCGGCGTTTTTGTTTCCTGCGCTTCTTCAACTAAATGCAAAATTTTCGCTAGAGACGATTCTTCGTAAGGCTTTGTTATCCGAACTTTCAAAATTCCTTCATTATTAATGCTTCCGCCAAACACTTCATCTTTTGCTTCCTTTTCAACAGGGAGAGATTCTCCAGTAATGGCCGCTTCATTAACTGAGCTTTTTCCTTCCACCACTATCCCATCCGATGGAATTTTTTCACCGGCTTTGACAAGAACAATATCCCCTGCCTTGATGTCATGAATGGAAACTTTCTTTTCCTGGCCATCTATAACAATCGTAGCTTCATTCGGCGCAACTTCTAAAAGCGATTCGATAGAACGACGGGCCTTTTCCATTCCCAAGCCCTCTAAATATTCGTTCACTCCAAATAAAATGGCAACAACAGCACCTTCCTTCCACTCTCCGATGCCAAAAGCTCCAATCAAAGCAATTGTCATAAGGGTGTCAATGTTAAATTTCAATCGAACGAGGTTTTTGGCCCCTTTCAAAAATGTTTTATATCCGCTGATCACCGTAGCAATTATATACATTGTAACAGCGGCGGATGGTGATAATGTTTTTTCGAACACAACAGCAGCTATAAAAGCTAAAACCGAGAGCAAAACGAGCCACAATAAATAAGAATGTGTATCTTCATGTTTATTTTCTTCCTCAATATAGGCCCCATCCGATGCTAAAATTTTTTTGACTTTAGCAATATTAATTTCTTCATTGACATACAGTTTGCTAGATTGAAAATTTAATTTTGCATTTTCCCCATATTCAAGCTTTTGGATTTCCTCTTCCAGATTCTTTGCGCAATTTGCACAAGACAATCCCTTTACCCGATACTGAATCATTCTCTAATCCCCCAATGAAATAGAGTACACATTGCAGTATACAGTATATGTGTTTATATGAATAAGTGTTCATATTTTATATGTCCATTTTATAAAAAGGTAATTCAATTGTCAAATATTTTCGTAAATATAATTTTGACATGTACATATGAATAATCTTACAATATTAATGTTATCGAAATTCGATATCGATTCTCAAAATGGGGGGTAAAAATGGAAGATAAAGTGTTGCGCAAGCTTTTTCTCGGTTTTATACATATTCATATTTTACATCATGCAAGCGAACATCCTATATTCGGCTTGTGGATGCTTGAGGAACTGAAAAGTCATGGCTACAACATAAGTGCAGGGACTCTTTATCCGATTCTCCACGCAATGGAAAAGGACGGACTGTTAGAAAAAACAGAACAAAATGTAGAAGGAAAAATACGAAAATATTATACAACTACACAGAAAGGGAAAGCCGTTCTGAAAGAAGCCCGGACGAAAGCGTACGAGCTTTTTAAAGAAATACATAATGAAGGTGGAGGATAACATGAAGGAATCAAAATGGAAAACGCTGTTCGAGATATTTGCCATTTCCACAAAGCTTGGATTGACCTCATTTGGGGGACCAATCGCCCATTTAGGATATTTTCATGAAGAATATATTCGGAGAAGAAAATGGTTGGATGAAAAGAGCTATGCAGATTTGGTTGCTTTATGCCATTTTTTACCCGGACCTGCCAGCAGCCAAGCCGGGATCGGCATCGGTCTCATGCGGGGAGGAATATTAGGCGGACTTTGCGCCTTTATCGGCTTTACGTTTCCGTCTGCAATCGCACTGATGATCTTTGCTCTTATTCTTAAAGAGTTACATATTGTTGATGCCGGCTGGATTCACGGCTTAAAGATTGTTGCTGCTGTTGTAGTCGCCCATGCTGTTATTGGAATGGCACAAAAACTTGCCCCTGACCTAGGGAGAAAAGCCATCGCATTAGGCGCGCTAGTCGTTACTTTATTATGGCAACATGCTTTTTTCCAAGTTGTCGTCATGTTGCTAGCGGCTTTTATTGGATTTTTATTATATAAAAAAGTAGAAGAAGATACCCAGACTTCGTTGCAGGTACCGATTTCAACACGATTTGCTGCAAGCTGTTTATTGTTATTTTTCGGGCTTCTCCTTTTCCTTCCTTTATTAAAAGTGTGGACTTCTTCTTACTGGATCGGCTTGTTCGACAGCTTTTACCGCTCTGGATCTCTCGTATTTGGGGGAGGACATGTGGTGCTCCCGCTGCTTGAACAGGAATTTGTTCCAACAGGAATGTTAACAGAAAAAGAATTTTTGGCTGGTTACGGAGCAGCACAGGCAGTTCCTGGTCCTTTGTTTACATTTGCTTCTTATATTGGAGCGGTCATGAATGGATGGGCTGGGGGATTCGTTGCAACTTGCGCCATCTTTCTTCCGGCAATTTTGCTCATTTTTGGTACATTACCGTTTTGGGGAAAGCTTCGAAGCAATTCAAAGATTAATGGTGCGTTAATGGGCATACAAGCTGCTGTCGTCGGAATTTTAATTGCCGCTTTTTATGATCCGATCTGGATAAGCTCCATTAATCGTCCGATTGATTTTGCTTTTGCTGCAATTTTATTCAGTATGCTCGCTTATTGGAAGATAGCTCCATGGATCATCGTCTTAACGGGCGCCATTGGCGGCTTGTTCTTGTAAAATTAGATCTGCTGACACAAAGATCCTTCAGGTTTCATTTGATATGATCCCTCTTATGTAGACCTGTCCACCATAAGAGGGATTCCTTTACGGCTAAACCGGACAAAGTATGCCCTTTTCCGACATTTTTTGATCTGGCAGAAGCTGCTATTCATGCCCGGCTTCACCTGTTCCTGTATGAAGGCTAGCCGACAGCGTGAATTAACCAAGTTAACGTTTAGGCAAGGCTGTTCAAGAACGAGAGGTTATCTTCTGCTAGTCAATGATTAAAATAAACATATTGAAATGCTCAATTTCCATGCTTGGCAGCTTCTCAAAAAGATAACTGAATCGACTTCTCAATGATTGCTCGCAAGTACCCTGAAATGTCTTTATACGATCAATTTAGAACATTCTCTCCAGCTGCAATCTACTTTGAAGCAATCATCTTTTAAAAACTGCTTCATTTATCTCATTGCTAATGTCACTTTTAAAGAGCTCTTAGATTTCTTAAGCCCACTGAAAATGCCTCAGAACTAGTCGACCGTATTTCCAATCTGAAAGGTTCCCTCCTCATTATGTACTGTTAAACAGATTTCCTAAACTTGACAAAAAACAGAATGCAAAATATAATAAAATATGAACATATGCTCATATATAATAAAAGAACGAGGGAATTATGAATGAAGACGGAAGATCATTCTTTCTTAAAACCTGAAACAATTGAACATATATCGCAAATATTTAAGGTGTTAGCCGACCCTACTCGAATTAAAATTCTTTATTTGTTATCACAAGAAGAGTGCAGCGTAAATCATATTGCCGAAGTGTTGGAAATGTCTCAATCAGCAGTTTCCCATCAGCTTAGTATATTGCGAAATCTTAGACTTATTAAGTATCGCCGTGAAGGAAAAACACTGATTTACTCCTGTAATGACGAACACGTTTTTTCATTATTAAAACAAGCCATTGATCATTCTGAACATCAGTAAGGAGGCATTTGACCATGAACAGCCATCACCACTCTCACGACCATCACGACTTTAACAGGGAAAACAATAAAAAAGGACTTATAATTGCACTGCTCATTACTGTTGGAATTTTGCTGTTAGAGTTTTTCGGGGGGTTAATGACAAACAGTCTGGCCCTTCTTTCTGACTCTGGACATATGCTTAGTGACGCCAGTTCGCTTGCTCTTAGCCTAATTGCTATATGGTTTGCGGCCAAACCAGCCTCCCCAAATAAAACGTATGGCTTTTATCGTTTTGAAATTTTAGCCGCTTTGTTTAATGGAGTTACCTTGTTTGTTATCGCTGGATTTATCATTTGGGAAGCTGTTCAGCGTTTTTTCAATCCGCCGACTGTAGCAAGCGGCTCGATGATGTTGATTGCGTCTATTGGTCTTTTTGCTAATCTTTTAAGTGCCTGGGTGTTAATGAGAAAAGGTGATGTGAAACATAATGTCAATGTTCGCAGCGCTTATCTTCACGTTATCGGCGATGCATTAGGCTCTGTCGGAGCCATTGCTGCCGGATTCATCATGTGGCTCTTTGGCTGGTATATAGCAGACCCTATTATTTCCATTTTAGTTGCTTTATTAATATTAAAAGGCGCTTGGGGAGTTTTGAAGCATAGCATACACATTTTGATGGAAGGAACGCCCGTTACCATTGATCAAAATGAAGTGAAGAAAGCCTTAAAAAGTATTGAAGGTGTGAAGGATGTTCACGACCTGCATATTTGGACGATTACATCAGGTTTAGACTCACTAAGCTGCCATATTTTAATTGAAGATCATCAAGACAGTCAAAAGGTGTTACAAGCTGCCATTCACATGATTGAAGAAAAATTTAAGATTTTGCATACAACCATTCAAATTGAAACCTCTCAAATCCATCATGGAAAAATGAAAGTCTAGCTTTTTTCGGAGTTGATTGAAATGGCACAAAATGTTGATGTTCTTATAATCGGTGCTGGCCAAGCAGGATTAGCGATGGAGTATTATCTAAAGCAACACGATATATTATTTGCCATTGTCGGCAAGGAAAATCGAATCGGAGATGTTTGGAGAAATCGTTACGATTCTTTAGTGCTTTTTACCCCTCGATCGTTTAGCTCCTTGCCAGGAATGGTCTTAAAGGGTGACCCGAACGGATATCCAACTAAGGATGAAATAGCCGATTATTTAGAGGATTATGCTCAAAAATTCGAATTACCTATTCATCTGAATACAGAAGTCATTTCTCTTCAAAAAGAAAATGAGATTTTTAAAGTGACAACCAACCATAGGGGATATATGGCAAATAAAGTGGTTATAGCAACAGGGCCTTTTCAAAAGCCTTATCTTCCACCATTTGCCGAAAGCTTATACGATCAAGTGTATCAAGTGCATACATCCGGCTATTTGAATCCATCTCAATTGCAAGATGGCTCTGTTTTAGTAGTCGGTGCAGGAAATTCTGGAGCGCAAATTGCAGTTGAATTGTCCGAAGACAGAGAAGTTTATTTATCAGTAGGTCATAAAATGAGATTTCTCCCCCTTGAAATTATGGGGAAAAGTATTTTCTGGTGGTTTCAAAAAATAGGTTTATTAGACGTCCATATCAACAGCCCGTTAGGCAGGTTGATCAGTAAACAAAGCGATCCTATTTTCGGTAAAGAGCTGAAACATTTACTACAAGAAGGCAAAATAAAAATGAAGCCTAAAACAGAGAGTGTTTCAGGAGATGTTATCTCTTTTGCAGATAACAGTCAAATTCAAGTTCAAAATGTCATTTGGGCAACCGGATTTTATTTTGATTACAGCTGGATACAAATTCCTAATGTTTTAGATCATAGAGGAAAGCCCGTTCACCAACGAGGGGTTACTCCTGTGAAAGGATTGTACTTCTTAGGATTGCCTTGGCAATATCGGAGAGGCTCCGCTCTTATCGGAGGGGTGGGCGCCGATGCAGAGTACTTGATAAATGATATTTTAAACCATTGAAGGTGCTTGCAATGTTTAGCTAGAGTTTTTCTAGCCGCGGCTATTTTCATGATTAGACATATTTACTGAAAGGCTTCAAATATCATTGAACAATGTCAGTTCCTTTGTACAATGATTTCTCGAGCCTAATTCTGCTAGCTATAACATTTTTTGACGTAAAAAACCACTTAGCCAATCATTGACTAAGTGGTTTGATGTGATAGAGAAAATATACCTTTATCGTTCCGGAAAAAAATAAAACTCATTCCGAAGAATTATGGCCTATTCCTAAAAATTATGTCGCTATTCCGGTTGATTATGAACCATTCATACCGGTTAAGAGGCTTCTGACTTCCACTTCTCATCTTGCACAAAGAGCAAGCCGAGTTCATGATGCTCCCCTTCGTATAAGGCGCGTTGGACAAAACGGATTTCTTTGTTATGTCCTAGTACCTCCAACTTACAATGCGTCCTGCTTATCTGCAGCGCTTCGTAAAATTCGTACGTTGTTTTTACATTTTTTCCATTCACCTTTGATATAACTTCTCCCGCTTTTATTCCCATTTTCTCTCCCGGGGATTGAGGAAGCGTGCCTAATACGACCAGTCCATAATCTTGTTTCGAGAAATAAAAAGCGGCCGAATTATCATTCATCCTTTGTTTTACAGTTATTAATCCCTTTCCTATCAATGCTAGAGCCGCGGCAACAAACGACAGAAATGGAGCCCACAACGAAGCAGCAGCAACAACAAGAGAAATAATTCCAAGAATCGAAATGCGCCGGCCTGTTACTTGAATGCTTTCCTTTGGCAAAGACCCTTGAATTCTTTGATAAAAACCGACAAAATACGGAATCATCACGAGCATAAATGGTTCACCATTTAAAGAAATAATTGGCCACCAAGAAAAAGGAGATTCCAATGAACCGCCTGGAACTAAAAGCATTAACGGAATCATCCATGTTCTGTTCGCTACATGATTCCCAATCGGCATTCCTCTCTTGCTTTTTATGATAAATGGGGATGTATGGTAATGTGCTGTTCGATAGATGAGAATCCCTTCACAAATAAGCAAAAAGCTCAAAAATAGCGACAAGACGCTGTAGTTTGTTTTATCAAGGCTCACAAAAAATTCATCGATCCAAGGAGATTGATCTGCCACTCCATTTAATAAAGCTGTTAAAAAAATCGTTCCGCCCAATGAGATCGTTGATGACAAAAAACGCGGCTGAAAAGTTAAACTAACAGCCAGCAGCCAAATAGTCAATAAAACGAGTGTTCCGAATGGAATCCACAGTCCTAGAAGCATGAAAAGAACAGAAAGGATAAGGCCAGCGATAATTCCCTTCGTATAAGTAAAACGAATATCGTCAAACACATCATATACGCGCACATGAAAAGATTTTCGTTCTCTTCTAACCCGCCAATATCCATTTAAAAAGGAAAAAATGAGAAAGAAATACAAAAGCGGATGCAAGAAAAAACGGCCTATGCTGAAAAGCAATTCTAAAAGCCATTGTCCAACCAAACGGCCCACCCCTTTTACGAATCATATGAGACTTTCCTCTATTTTATCAAATCTTTTAAAAAAGAAGCTAGAACGTCATATAAAAAACTGGAAATAGGTAAAAAGGCCGATTGACCAAATTCATGGAGCAGCGGCTTTTTTGGCTTCATACCGCTTTTTTCTAAAAAGCTGAATGAATCAGACTTGCAGCAAATTGATCAAAAAATTGAGCAAGGAAACAGCCACTTAACAATGCCGCTCTGTCACTTCCCGATGATTTAAAAGAAAACGCAGCCTTATTGTCATAAAGCTGCGTCCATCCTCTGTATGCATAAATAATTGTAAATTTCACTACGATATGAAAGCAGAAATTTTCTCAACTGAAAAGCCTGCACAAGGAAGCGAAATCTCATTTAGAGGCTGTCCATAAAGTGAAATCCCTATTGAAAACAAAAAATCATAAACATCGATATATCAACGTTTCTAAAACATTAAAGGGGCGTCAATAAGCCGTAAAAACGACTTATGAACTGCCCCCTGTCAAGTAGACAGTAGAAATAATAAAAATATACCTAAGCGGCTTTAGCTCTATATTCCATGGGGCTAAGGCCGTTTAATCTTTTTTGATACCTTTCATAATTATAAAAGCGGATGTACTCATCCATCGCAAGAGCTAATTCTTCAAAGGTCTGATACTTATGTAAATAATACTTCTCGCATTTGAGCGTTCCCCAAAAAGATTCCATTGGCCCATTATCAACATCTGCCTACTCTTGACATACTTTGTGTCATCCCTGCTTGGTCTATCCTACGTTTAAAACCATGAGAGGTATATTGGAACCCACGGTCACTATGAATAAGTGGATGCTCTCCTTTTAAAAGTGCGGTGGCTTGATCCAACGTTTTGAATACAAGATGATTATTATTGGAATGTCCTAAAACATAGCTCACAATTGATCCATCATATAGATCAAGAATAGCACTTAAATAGGCTTTCTTTGATGAACCATATTTTAATTCTGTGACATCAGTTACCCATTTTTCATTTGGCTTTTCCGCTGTGAATTCACGATTCAATATATTTTCTGCAACATGTTGAGGAGTAGATCGTTTATAAGATTTCTTCTTTTTTCGAATAACAGATTGTATATCGACAACTTTCATCAGTCTATAAATTCGTTTGTGATTGAAGTTCTGACCAAGCTTTCGATTTATATTCAACGTCATTCGACGGTAACCATAGATGCCTTCAACTTTCTCATGGAGAACTTTCATCTCGTTTACGATTTCTTCATTCTGAAGTTCTCGGGAGGAAGGCGAACGTTTTAACCACTTATAGTAAGCAGCTCGTGAAATACCGGCGATTTCACATAATAAGATTATGCTTAGGTTTTCTTTCTCATGAAGTTCCCGGATTGCGATATACTTGTCTTCAAAACGGATTTGGTTTACTTTCGCCTCCTTTCGATTTCCTCTAACTTTTTTAAAAATAGATTCTCCGCACGTAAGCGCTCATTTTCTCTTTCTAACTTTTTCATCTCCAGTTTCATTTTCTCTTCTGGAGATAACTCTGCTTCTTCTTTTTTTCTTCCTCGTTTGTCTTTCAGCGCTTCTTCTCCACCATTTTCATACTTCTTCACCCATTGATATACTTGTTGATAAGTAACTTCATAAGTCTCTGCTGTTTTTTTATAATCTTTTCCGTTCCCTAAACAATCAAGCACAATTTGTATCCGTTCATTCCAAGTCGTTTTTCTTCCTTTAGTCATAGAGCTTGTCTTTCCTTTCGACGTATCCTTTAAATCTCTATGGCTATTATACTTCTTAATCCATCGTTGAAGTACCGATCTACTTGAAATACCATATTTCCTGACAATCTCGTACTGTGAGAACTCACTAGATAAATAATCTTTTACAGCTGCTTCCTTAAGTTCTTTGGTATAACCTTTCCAAGAATTTGAACGTTCTAAACCCTCTATTCCAAATTCCTCAAATTCATTTATCCATTGCCTTAAAGAATATTTAGTAATTTGATACCTTTTACAAAGCTCTTGAATAGTACATTCTCGGTTTTCATATGCAAGTAAAACTTCAAGTTTGAACTCTGTAGTATATTGCTTATACATAGAAAACTCCCCCTAAGGTAAAACAGATTTTTTATATTTTAATCTGTCTACCTTAAGGGGAGCATATCATTATTAGACAGCCCCTTAAACAAAATGCAACAGAAAAGCTGCCGTATTTTTTCAATACTTAAGAAGATCGTGCTAATAGTGAAATGGCAGTTTGCAGCTGCAAGTCATTTTGTTTTGAACGAGTTTCTTTTGTGATCAATTCATTCATTTTTATAGCTGTTTTTTGATCCAACTTCCCCGTCACGGATAAACCGTTCATTTTTTGAAACGCCTTTACAGCCAGCTCGGTTTCTGCACTGAAATAACCGTCTTTTCTCCCAGGATCATAACCTAATCCTGATAATAATATTTGTGCAATGCGAACTTGTTCATTATTCATCTCTTTTTTTAATGGCTGTAAAATATCGAGCGGTCCAGCTTTAAAATAATCCGGCTGCGATATTTTTACCGTTGGTTCCACACCTTTTTCATGAATCCAATTTCCTTTAGGAGTCAACCATTTGTATAACGTCAGCTTTATGTTGCTTCCATCATCCAGCGGTATTGTTTGCTGAACTGTTCCCTTTCCAAAGGATTTTTCGCCGACAATGGCATACCCTCCTGCTTCTTTCAACGCAGCTGCCAAAATTTCCGAAGCAGATGCGCTGCCGTTGTCAATTAAGACTGCAATAGGATAATGCTTCTTTTCTTTTAATGTTGAATAATACATCTCCCTTTTTCCGTCTCTCTTTTCTATTTGAATATATGGTGCATGATTAGGGACGAGCTGCTGCAAAATTTGCTCTACAGCCTGCAAATATCCCCCCGGATTGCCGCGAACATCGATGACTAGACCGTTAATTTTCTTTTTTTCTAACATTTTTAGCTTTTGTTTAAAGTCATCAGCTGTCCTTTCAGAAAATGAAGTAATATGCAAGACGCCTAACCGCTTGCCATTTTTATTGATTTCGGAGCTGAACACTGTTTCAATCGGAATCTCATCCCGCTTTACTTCAAAAAACAATAAATCTTTACTTCCAGGGCGGCGTATCGTAAGTTTGACGGTTGTTCCTTTTTCTCCTCTGATTTTCAGTACTGCATCATGAAGATCTGAACTGGAAACTGTTTTACCATCAATTTTCACAATTTCATCATTTGGCTTTAAGCCCGCTTTTTCCGCCGGCGAATTTTTAAATGGTGAAATAATGGTTATTTTGCCGTTGTTCATCCCGATTTCGGCACCGATTCCTTCAAATGAAGAATCAAGTGACTCTGTAAATTGTCTAACAGTTTCTTTATCCATATAGACTGAGTATGGATCGCCTAAAGAAGATAGCATCCCTTGAATGGCACCTTCTAGGAGACGTTTTTTGTCGACTGGATGGACATATTTTTCAGAAATTAATTCATACGTTTTTATAAATTTCTCCAATCCTGGAATGGTTTCATCTGCACTTTGCGCAGATGCAGCAATTGTTTTATTTTCCAGCGATTCATTATTTTCAGCATGACCGTGCACATCCAAAACGACGATGGAACTGGTCACTATCCAAAACACTGTAATCAATTTTATTATTTGTTTCATATGTTTTTGCCTTCCTTTCCAACAATCCGAATTATTTATAGCGTATGCAAAGCTTGTACAAATCATGTGCGGATTACAGGAAAAGGAAAAGCAATTCAAAAAAACTTAATATACCGCCCTTTGACAAGAATTTGACCGCTTCTAGCCAGGTTCCATCAAGAAAACAGAAAATCAGCCAACGGTCATCTTTGCTTTGAAAATGGGTAAGGTGTTTTGTTCTCATGAAACGCTTTCCTTTTCTTTTAGTCAAGCAAACTGCCTACACCGGCATAATCATACGAGAGGAGAAACTATATTTTTTGTAATTATCTATCACTACATGAAAAAGAATTATTGTGAAAATCAATCCATTGAAGCTTGATGTAATCTCCCGTTTCCTCTATTTTTTGCATCGATGAAACACGATCAGAAGAAAACTGTTTTGCAATTTATAAAAAAATAACAATGCACAACAAACTCTTCTTCCCTTAAGAGCTTATTGTGCATTGTTAATAAATTTTTATGGAAGAACGCTTAAAGGATTGATCGCGCTGGATTTGCCCCGCCATGTTCCGTTATGTACTTCAAAATGCAAGTGCTGTCCTGTTGATCTTCCTGTATTTCCCATATATCCAATAAACTGACCTTGGCTCACTTTTTGACCACTTGAAACGTTAATGCTTCTCAAATGCCCGTAAAGTGTAGTATACGTTTTACCGTTAATATTATGGATGATCATAATCACATTGCCGTAGCCGTTCATTTGTCCAGCATAACTAACCGTGCCGCCAGCAGAAGCGTAAACTGGAACCGTTCCCCGTTTCGCAATATCAATTCCTGCATGTAACTCGCCCCATCTCATACCCATTTTAGAGGTAAGAACACCTGAAGCCGGCCAGATAAATGATCCGCTTCCTGCAGCTGATGATACAGATGGTTCTGGTGAAGATCCGCCATCGCTTGAAGCAGCAGCTTTATCGCTTGATTTAGAAGCAGATTGTGAAGCTTGAGCCTGTCTAGCCTTTTCTTCTTCTAGTCTTTTTAAAAATTCTTGCTGCTGTTGTTCAATCATTTTTTGCTGCTTTTCCAGCATAGCATCTTGATGCACCAAATCTTCTAATTGATCCATTGCCTGGCCATGTTCCGCTTCCAATTGCGCCAACAATTTATCTTTTTCATCAATTTGCTTATCTAACTCTTGTTTCAATGAAGCCAATTCAGATAAAGCTTCTTCCAAAGAGGACAGCTGCTTGTTTAATTTCGCCTCCGCTTCCTCTTTCAGTTTCATATCTCTTTCATGCTCTTCAATAATTTTTTGATCCGCATCAACGATCGTTGTAACAGCGCTTATACGAGTTACAAAATCATTGAAGCTTTTCGCACCTAAGATAACGTCGAGATAGCTGATTGTACCTCCGGCTTCCTGCAAGGATTTTGCCCGTTCTTTTAACAGTTCATTCCGCTTTTCAATCCGTTTTTT
Organism: Aeribacillus sp. FSL K6-2848; assembly: GCF_038004325.1. Taxonomy (NCBI): domain Bacteria; kingdom Bacillati; phylum Bacillota; class Bacilli; order Caryophanales; family Bacillaceae; genus Aeribacillus; species Aeribacillus sp. FSL K6-2848. Next base: position 813,102 of record NZ_JBBOQQ010000001.1, on the reverse strand, counting down.
TACTTCAGCAATTTGTTTTTTCAACTGTTCAATTTCAGTTTTAGTTTTCTTGATTTCATTCTCTTTCTCTTCGATTTTTTCACCAGTATCCAGCAATTTTTCATCTAACTTTTTAATCTCTTGATTAAGTTGATTTTGTTTTGTCTCTAATTCTTTTACTTCACTTTTCTTGCTCTCTATATTCGATTGAACATTGGACCGCTCATTTTGAATTCTTGCTTTTTTCTCCTCAAAGGATGACGCATAAGCGCTTTTGCTCAGCGGTACAAATACCCCGCTTGTCCCCAATATAGCTGTAAGACTTAATGTCACTATTCTCTTTTTCACAATCCGGTTCCTCCTCTTAATTCATGTTTTCAATCAATTCGATCTGGTATGGCAAGAGCTGCCTAAGATAAACTACACTTTCAAAAACTTTCGAACAGACATTAAGCTTCCCCATATGCCGATTAAGACGCCGATTAACAATAAGATAGCCGATATTTGAAAAACAAAAGGAGAAAATGGCAACAACTCAACAAAAGAACCTTGAATATAAGGAACGGCAATATTTACTAAGCTATTGTAGCTGACAACTAAAACTGTAATTGGTATGACAGCTCCCAGCGCTCCTAAAAACAAACCTTCTAAAAAGAACGGCCAGCGTATAAACCAGTTTGTTGCACCAACCAGTTTCATAATTTCTATTTCTCGTCTGCGGGCAAATATAGTGATTTTTATAGTGTTTGAGATTAAAAACATCGCAGTAAACACAAGCCCTATGATCAAGACTATGCCGATATTTCTTGAAACGTTGACAACTTCAAACAATTTTTTCACAGTTTCTTCTCCATATTGAACATTTTCGACATAGCGCATTTTTTTAATTTCTTCCGCTACAACTGGAGTATCTTCGGGAACTTTCGTTTTGACGATGAAAACATCGTTTAAAGGATTATCCTGTTCAAATAGCTTGAATGACTCTCCTTTTTCACCGAAGCTTTTAATTAATTTTTCCAGCTCCTGGTCTTTGGAAGAAAATTGGACGTTCTCCACTTTTTCTAGATTTTTCAATTTCGATTCAAGTTGGTTTTGAGCGTTTTGATCTGCTGTCCTGTCAATTAGCACGGTTATTTCAACATCTTCTTCAATGTTGCTGGCGATATTATTTAAATTCATCATAATAACCAAAAACGTGCCGACCAAAAGAAGGGTCACTGTTACGGCTGATATAGAGGCTATGGACATCCAAGCATTTCGCCCAAGACTTTTTATCGCCTCCCGCAAATGACGACCGAGAGTTTTATTCATAAAGACCATACTCCCCTCTCGCCTCATCGCGCACAATTTTGCCGTCCTCAATAGCGATAACCCGCTTTCGAATCGTGTTCACGATCACTTTATTGTGGGTGGCCATTAACACCGTTGTGCCCCGATTGTTGATTTCCTCTAGCAATCTCATAATCTCCCAAGAGGTTTCAGGGTCCAAATTCCCTGTCGGCTCGTCTGCTATTACAACAGGCGGATTGTTTACTATGGATCTAGCAATTGATACGCGCTGCTGTTCACCGCCAGACAATTCGTCAGGGAAGAAACGGGCCTTATGCTTCAATTGCACAAGATCAAGGACATTTAATACTTTCTTTTTAATGTTCTTCGGATTTTCCCCGATCACTTCCAAAGCGAAGGCAACATTCTCATAAACAGTCAATTTCGGCAATAATTTAAAATCTTGAAAGACAACCCCGATATTTCTCCGCAAATACGGCACTTCTTTTTCTTTTAAGTTTTCTAGTTGTATACCGTTTATGACAATACTACCTTTTGTAGGCTTTTCTTCCCGATACATCAATTTGATAAATGTCGACTTTCCAGCACCGCTAGGACCTACGATGTATACAAATTCGCCTTGATTGATTTTTATTGAAATACCGTTAATGGCCAAAACACCATTCGAATAGGTTTTATAAACATCCTTCATTTCGATCATGCTATCACCTGAAGTCATTGAATTATTTCATTACTTAGTCAAAAAAATTTTTATAACTTGAAACTAATGTTATTTTCTATTCGTCTATTAATTATGAAGCAGAAAACAAATCTTACATCCTTTCCACAAAAAACATTATAACATCATTTTTCGTCAAAAATAGACCTTTTCATATTACATTTTTGTTTCAATATCATATTCCGAGGGAAAATTTTTAAAATTCTTGTAAAAAAAAGTACAAAATTTTCTATTATCTGCTATTTTTTTCTATAGCATAAAAAAGCGAGGGTGATCATGTCCCCTCGCTTCTTATGTTACTTTTGTCCTGCAAGCCACTCAGCGACAACATCTGCTTCGCTATCGTTCAATAAACCTTTTGGCATAGCGCCTTTGCCGTTTAAAATAATATCTTTTATTTCATCTTTGCTATATTTGCTTCCAACTTTCTGTAAACTCGGACCGGAAGCACCTTCAAGATTTTGTCCATGGCAGCTTGTACAATTTTGTTTTATCAGATCTTCTGCAGATGCAGTATTCTCAGCTTGATCTGTTCCGCCATTTGTTCCGCTTTCTTGGTCATTCCCGCCGCCCCCGCATGCAGCTAATACGAGTGAAAGACCAAATACTAAGATCAAGAACTTTTTCACTGCGAAATCCCCCTTCGCCAATTAGTCTCGAAGATATTATAACCTAATTATTGAGGTTTCAATCTGAAACAAATTGACCAACATTTGACAATCCTGTGAAAATAACTTGAATATTGATAAAAAAGAAAAAGGGTGTCTAATAAGTCGTTTTTACGCCTTATAGACGCCCCTTTAATGTTTTAAATGTTGATATATCAATGTTTATGATGTTTCGTTTCAATGGATTTTGACTTTCTGGACAGCCCCACAAGTTCTCTAATCAAATGGAATTTAGGGCAGTTTTTCTTCGTCATTTTTCCGCATCACAGTTCTATTCGCTCATCTTTTGTAAACGCGTCATCATCCTTTTCATAACAGCCTTAAGACAATTTTGCTCTTAAATATGCATCAATAAATGCATCAATTTCCCCATCCATTACAGCTTGGACGTTGCCGATTTCGACATTTGTCCGGTGATCTTTCACCAATGAATATGGATGGAAGACATAAGAACGGATTTGGCTACCCCAGCCAATTTCCTTTTGCTCTCCTCGAATTTCCGCTAATTCTTTTTCCTGCTCTTCAATTTTTAATTGGTATAGCTTAGATTTTAACATTTTCATTGCTCGTTCTCTGTTTTTAATTTGAGAGCGCTCCGTTTGGCATGTCACGACAATTCCAGTTGGCAAGTGTGTAATCCGTACCGCCGAGTCGGTCGTATTTACGTGCTGCCCTCCCGCACCGCTTGAACGGTACGTGTCAATTTTCAAATCCTCGCTTCTAATTTCAATATCGATTTCATCATTAAATTCTGGCATCACTTCGCAGGAAACAAAAGAAGTATGGCGGCGGCCTGATGCATCAAAAGGAGAAATGCGCACTAACCGATGGACTCCTTTTTCCGCTTTTAAATAGCCGTATGCATTGTGTCCTTTAATTAACAGCGTTACACTTTTTATTCCTGCTTCATCACCCGGAAGATAATCGATCGTTTCAACTTTAAATCCTTTCTTTTCCGCCCATCTCGTATACATTCGCAGGAGCATAGATGCCCAGTCCTGAGATTCCGTCCCTCCTGCTCCCGGATGAAGCTCTAAAATCGCGTTGTTTTTATCGTAAGGCTCATTTAAAAGAAGCTGTAATTCAAAATTATTCAATTCCTTCGTTAATTTTTTCAATTCGGATTCAAGCTCTCTTTGCAAATCATCATCCGGCTCTTCTTTAATAAGCTCGTAAGTTACTTGAAGATTTTCATATGATTCATTTAAATGGTTAAATTCTCCGACAAGATCTTTTAAGGCGTTTGCTTCATTAATTACCTTCTGAGCTGCTTGCTGGTCATCCCAAAAATTTGGCGCAGCCATTTGCTCCTCTAATTTTTTTATGCGTGCTTCCTTCTCTTCTAAGTCAAAGAGACCCCCTAAAATCCGCTAATCGTTTAGCCATTTTCTCCAGTTCATTCCGAATTTCTACTAAATCCATTAGTCCATCACCTCTAAAAATTTTTTGCACAGTATACTATATTTTTGCAGATTCGCTTTGTCCACTTATACATTAGTTAAAAAATTTATGGGACAGGCGAGACTGACATCTCGCCACACCCATTCTATTTAAAATCGTTATCTTCCGCAACAATGTTTGTATTTTTTGCCGCTTCCGCACGGACATGGCTCGTTGCGGCCAACCTCTTTTGCTTTTCTGACTGGTTTCTTTTTCGTCTGGGCGTCTCCTTCTTTCGGCTGCACGGCTTCGCCGACCGCCACTTCCTGACGTTCCAAATTGTTTTGAATTTCAGCTTTCATTATATATTTTGTAACCTCTTCTTGGATGGACGCAATCATATTTTCAAACATTGTGTAGCCTTCCAATTGATATTCACGAAGCGGATCAGTTTGTCCGTATGCACGTAAATGAATGCCTTGGCGAAGATGATCCATTGCATCGATGTGATCCATCCATTTTGTATCAACGGCGCGGAGTACAATGACTCGTTCAAATTCACGCATGTTTTCCTCGCCAAAAGCAGCTTCTTTCTCATCATAACGCTTCTTCGCTTTTTCCCAAATGATATCAATGATTTCATCCGATTCTTTTCCGCGAAGGTCATTTACATTAAAGTCATCTGCTTCATCCAAAATATTGGCTTTTACCCAGTCGACTAATCCTTCAAGGTTCCAGTCTTCCGGAAGCTCTTCTTCAGGCGTAAATGACTGTACAACACGGGTAATTGTTTGTTGAATCATGTCTTCAACATTTTCTCGCAGATTTTCAGATTCAAGCACTTCATCTCTTTGTTTATAAATAATTTCACGCTGCTGACGGAGCACATCATCATATTGAAGAAGCTGCTTCCGCGCATCAAAGTTGTTTCCTTCCACCCGTTTTTGCGCCGATTCCACAGCACGGGTAATCATTTTGCTTTGAATCGGCTGGGAATCGTCCATTCCAAGCCGATCCATCATGCTCATCATACTTTCTGAACCGAATCGGCGCATCAGTTCATCTTCCATTGACAAATAAAACTGCGTAACACCCGGGTCTCCTTGACGTCCAGAACGTCCTCTCAGCTGATTGTCAATTCTTCGGGATTCATGGCGTTCTGTGCCGATGACGGCTAATCCACCCAACTCTTTTACGCCTTCGCCGAGCTTTATATCCGTTCCCCGTCCGGCCATATTTGTCGCGATCGTCACAGCATTCTTTTGTCCGGCTTGTTCAATAATTTCTGCTTCCTTTGCATGGTTTTTTGCATTCAACACATTGTGCGGAATTCCCCGCTTCTTAAGCATATTAGAAAGCAATTCAGATGTTTCAACCGCGACTGTACCTACTAGAACAGGCTGACCAATCATGTGCCGCTGAACGATGTCTTCTACAACCGCTTTAAATTTCCCCTCCATTGTACGGTAAACGAGGTCCGGACGATCTTCGCGGATAACCGGCTTGTTTGTCGGGATGGTAATAACCTGCATGTTATAAATGTTGCGAAATTCTTCTTCTTCTGTTTTCGCAGTACCTGTCATTCCCGCCAGCTTTTCATACATTCGGAAATAGTTTTGGAACGTGATCGTTGCCAACGTCATGCTTTCATTTTGAATTTCAAGGCCTTCTTTCGCTTCGATTGCCTGATGCAAACCGTCGCTGTAACGGCGGCCTTTCATTAACCGTCCGGTAAATTGGTCTACAATGATCACTTGTCCGTCTTCAACAACATAATCCACGTCTTTATGCATGACGACGTGGGCTTTCAGCGCATTGCTGATATGATGGTTTAGTGTAACGTTTTTTAAATCGAACAAATTATCAATATGGAAAGCACGCTCCGCTTTTTCAATCCCTTCTTCTGTAAGTTGAACGGATTTCGTTTTTTCATCATAAGTATAATCTTTATCCTTTTGAAGCGTTCTGACAAAAGCATTTGCCTGAATATACAGTTTGGTGGATTTTTGTGCTTGTCCAGAAATAATAAGCGGAGTTCTTGCTTCATCAATTAAAATGGAGTCTACCTCATCGATTACCGCAAAATGCAGAGGGCGCTGCACTTTTTGTTCCTTGTATAAAACCATATTGTCGCGCAAATAATCAAACCCAAGTTCGTTATTTGTTGAATAGGTGATATCAGCTTCGTAAGCAGCCTTTTTCTCCTCTTTTGACATACCGTTTAAATTTAAACCAACAGTCATGCCGAGAAATTCAAAAATTTTGCCCATTTCTTTTGCGTCCCGGCTTGCCAAATATTCATTGACGGTAACGACGTGAACGCCTTTCCGCGTCAACGCATTTAAGTAAACAGGCATCGTTGAGGTTAATGTTTTCCCTTCACCTGTCTTCATTTCCGCAATATTGCCTTCGTGAAGGGCAATAGCTCCCATAAGCTGTACTTTATATGGATACAGGCCGAGCACTCTGTGAGCGGCTTCTCTTACAACTGCATAGGCTTCCACAAGCAGATCATCGAGTGTTTCTCCCTTTTCAAGCCGTTCCGCAAACTCAGCTGTTTTTGACCTCAATTCCAAATCAGAAAGCTTTCTCATATCTGGACCGAGAGCATTTATTTTTTCAGCTATTTTTTCATAACGAGCTAAAGTGCGTTTATTCGGATCAAACACTTTATTTAAAAGTCCAAGCATCTTTAACGCTCCTTAATTTATTTTATTATTTTATTTTCTTTTAAATTTTATCACTGCTTTTCCAAGCGTACAACTTTTGCTGTGTGAAAGTCTTTCCATAAACCCGTCCCATTTGTCTACATTTTATTTGCTTGAAGGTAAAAAAAGTACAGCCAAGGTAGGCTGCACTTTTTTTATATAATAAATTTTATTCATTCGGTTCAATTAATCCATAGCGGCCGTCTTTTCTGCGGTAGACAACATTTGTTCTATTTGTATCAGAGTTCGTAAAAACAAAGAAGTTATGGCCGAGCATGTTCATTTGCAAAATAGCTTCCTCAGTATCCATCGGCTTTAAATTGAACCGTTTTGTTTTTACAAGTTCGATATCCTCTTCATTCACATCAGTATCATCATTCGTTTCCGCATTGATGAAATATTTAGCATCAACTTGTTGTTCACGAAGCTTCCGGTTTACTCTTGTTTTATGCTTGCGGATCTGACGTTCAAGCTTATCAACGACAAGATCAATCGCAGCATACATATCTTCATGATATTCCTCAGCACGCATCACTAAATGCGTCATTGGAATCGTTACTTCAATTTTAGATTCTTTGTCATTATAATATTTTAAATTCACATTTGCATCGGCTTGTACTCCATTATCAAAATAACGTTCAAGTTTAGATAATTTTTTTTGTACATATTCTCTTAATGCTGGAGTTACTTCAATGTTTTCCCCTCTAATGTTGTATTTCATATTGAGCTCCTCCTTTTATTAAGGGATATATATATAGTTCGATGTTTCGTTCGTTTTTCCTTTCACAAAATAAAAAAAATCGTGAACATTTTATGAATGCTGATGAGCGGGGAAAACGATTTTCACACTTTCATCCATCGCTACATGATCGTGTCTTTTTGTACATATATTGCTATTTTTTCTTATCATAAAAAATGCCATCAATAGTGGCATTCGCATAAGAGTTCATATATTTTTTTGCCATCTCTTTCTGGGCTTTCATCTTGACGATATCATGTTGTATCTCTTGTTTTATTAGTTTAAGCTGCTCAACAAGAATTTGATTCAATTGGATAATTTTTCTCCCTGCTTCTTTCTCCTTGGGCGTGAAGGGAGGATTCATGCTTTTTGTTAACTCCTCCCGTTTTGCCAGCAAGTCTTCTATTTTTTGTATCACTTGATCACGGTCGCGATGTTGATCTTTAGACCGTTTTGTCAATTCCACTAACTCTTCCGTTATTTCCAACAATTTTTCCACTTCGTCCATTACGCTTGTCCGCCTTCACTATGCCGCTGTTTCCGGTTGATTTGGATTACTTCTTTCCACGTATCTCTGAACTCTGTCACATATCCTTCCACTTCTTCAATAATGGTGACATCGTTTTTAAAATTGGCCTCAACAAGCCGTCGATTCATGTACTCATACAGTGCGTACATATTTTTAGAAATCTCAATATCCATATTTAGCGTGGCCATTAGTTCACAAATGATTCTTTGTGCTTTTTGCAAATTTTCGTTTTTTTGTTGGATAGATTTTTCTTCTATTGCTTTTTTCGCAAGCTTTAAAAATTTTAAACACCCGTTATAAAGCATTAACGTGAGTTCACCTGGTGATGCAGTTTGTACGCTGTTTTCCAAATAAGATTGATAAGGATTGTTCATTGCCATTTAAGACACTCCTCAGATATCATATCCATTAAAAAGTAAATAGTAAAGGCAGACGATTAAGCGCCGCCTCCAAATAATTGCATTAAATATGCTGACTGTTGGTTCGCCCGCTGAATCGCCTGTTCCATTGCCGTAAATTGCCGATAATATCTTGATTCGATTTGTACAAGCCGATCTTGAAAGGCATTGATTCGATTATCCAAATCTTTTAAGTTTTTTCCAATCGTAAACTGGTCATTTGTAGACAAAGACGTTCCCGCTTTGTCTTTGATTTTTGTCATCATACCTTTCAAAGAATCGCGGAGACGGCGGGCAATCCCTTTATCATTGTAAGATTCGCCGTCAGACATAAATAGTTTATAGATCGCTTCTGGATTTTCCTGAATTTTTTCCCGGAGTTTATTTTCATCAATTGTAAGTTTGCCTCGGTCCAAATAATTGGCTGTTGTTGAAATCCCAATATCCGTAAGCTGCTTAAACCCTTTCAAAGTATCTCCGGCGACAGGAGAATATAAATCCAACCGCATTTGATTAAGACCGCTTGTTAAAATCGCATCGCCGCGAAGAAGGCCGCTTTTCGCTTTTTCTTCCCACAGCTCGATTTGCTTTTCCGTCATTTCCTCTTTTTGTTCATCCGTTAGAGGAGGAAAATTCCGGAAGCGTTCTTCTGTTAATTTGCCATTAATCTTTTCAATCACTTCATTATATTTATTAACAAATTTTACAATAGTATCGAGAATTGCATCAACATCTGTTGATGTAGAAATCGTAACAGGACTTGTCGTTACATTTTTAATTGTATATTCAATCCCCGCAATCGTAAATGTATTAGATGTTTGGACAGTTTCGTAGCCGTTGATTTTAACTTTTGCATTTTGACCCGCAGTTTCGGGGATTAGGTTAAACGTTGTTTTATTAAGTGAAAAACCTAGGCTTTGCAAAAAATCAAATGTTTCACTATCGGCAGCTTTAATCGTTCCGCCTTCACCTGTTTTATTATTCGTTAAAACGAGCCTTTCCACACCAGATGAATCCTTTAATTTCATCCCCGTAACGCCTAGATTTGAGCTGTTGATTTTGTAGATAACATCATCAAGCGTATCATTTTCACCAATATTAATCGTCACTTCTCTCGTTTCTGTTGAACCTGGATCGGTCACTTCAAATTTTAGCGTTCTTGCACCAGATGTAAAATTATTTAACGTTGCTGCACTATATGTGGCAGCCTTAGCCAATTGTTGGACTTCAATCGCTGTTGACGTATTAGCTGAAGCGTTGATTGCCTTTGCCACAACAGCTGACTCATCAGAGCTCGTCACTTTTTTTTGCCGGAAATTCGACAGTCTGTATACGCCGTCAAAAATCAATCTGTCCAATTCGTCCAACAGCTTGTTGATTTCCCTGTAGCTGTCGCGCTGCCATTCAAAAATTTGCTTTTGTTGGACCATTTTATCGAGCGGAATTCTTTCCGCCTTCATTAAATCTTTTACGAGAGCGTCAATGTCCATTCCGCTTGCCAAACCGACAATTCGCATTGTTTCCACCCCTAGTTAAATTTTCCGATCCACGATTAATCCCATCAGCTCTGCCATTGCCGCATATATATCAAGCATTTTTTTCGGAGGAATTTCCCTGATGACTTCGTTCGTCTCTACATTGACAACTTGTACAAAATATTCTTTCAGTTCTTCATGAAGTACAAATTGAATCGATGTTTTAATCGGCTTCAAAAAATTGTTCAAATCCTCAATTGCTTCCTCCAGCGTAACTTTAGCTTTTTTTTCTTCTTCTTGGACAGGCTGCTGGTTTTCAGGCATTGACAATTTTTCCTCTTTTCCTTGCATATCCTGCAAAAAAGCATTATTATTAACACCGGTTATCTTTTGTATTCCCATATTCCTTCTCCTCCGAGGAATTCTTGCTATTTTATTTATCGGTAAAAAATTGCCTTGTTTTAGCATCTTTTGACAAAACATTCATAACTTTATTGAAATGATTTCTTAATTTTTAAAATATTGAGTTTATGAAATCGGTAAGCTGAAGGGCTGCTTAAAATCCACACAACCATTTTTTATTCTTCTAAAAGCTTAGGTCGTTTAAGATGGGTAAGCCTTCCAATTTACTAGTAGAGTAGAACTGTTTTCAAAGGGACAGCCTATGCTGTCTCTTTTGCTCTCAGCTTCCCCTCATCAAACCGTACGTGAGGTTTTCCCTCATACGGCTTTCCGACGTTCTTCCTTTGGCTTTCGTTCTTGTCTAACTTGCTAATTTCACTAATAAGCCTTGTGTTCATTTTATAACTTCTTTCATTCTCGCATGTTTCTTCCTTTGGTTCTTCTTCTTATTCCAGTACAGAGTAAGTCTTTCTAATACATACCAGTCCACTTTATTTAGCCACTTCTTGGCGATGGACGAAATACTGTAGTAATTCTTAAATCCTTGTAAAATTCGATTGAGCCCTTTCACCAGTTCTTTGATGTCCATAAATCGCTTGTTCCTTGGACTCGTATATTCCTTAAATTCATTTTCATTTTCTTCATGGCTTTCTTACTTGGAAATGTGAGACATGACATAAACTCAAGTTTGACAGAGTACACTAAAGAAAAGCCCGAAAATACTGGTGTTTTGGACTTTACCCACAACACCGTACCACTACACTTGTTAGTGGCACGTGTTTTTTTCTAATACTCTAGGAGGCGCTTGTGTGACAAGTGCTTCAAATGCTAGATTTGCTTGACCTTGTAATTCTGTACGAACGATTTGCTCTTCACCATTCACGCGTATTTTCGAGGCCTTCATCTGGCTTACATCATGCAAAATATCCTTTACACTTGTTTGGCATCCTATTTCTTTTAGCTTATAGGCCAAAAAGGATTCCATGACAAGCGCAAGGAAACAAACCATGATATGGCCTCGAATACGAGATTCCACTCGATGGTACATCGGGCGAAGTTCTAGATTCGACTTCAGGTTACGAAAGGCTTGTTCCACTCTCCACAACTCTTTATAGGCAAGTGCTGCCTCTTCATCCGTTAATGACGAGTTGGTCCGAATGGCGTACTTTCCGTCAAACTTTTCGTCATTGGATACCTTCTCTTCATCAATTTTGGCCGATGCTTTTTCTATCGTTAAAAACTTGGAATACGCACGGTTTTTGACGAGTCCAGATGGACCGAGTTCATCAAGCTTCGATTGAAGGTTTTCTAACACGACTTGACGACTCGCTCGATCACGTTCTTCAGCGTCCGGATTGTAACAGAGTACATACGTTTCGCCATCGATTTTCTTTGACTTCACTTTTAGATTCGGGAGAACCTTCTTATATGGCCCACGGATGGATAATAGCTCTTGGGCTTTCTTCGACTTTCGTAATTTGACACCCACAATATATTCCATGCCCAGTTCACGAATTTGATCTAAGTTGGCTTCACTAACCATTCCGCGGTCTCCCACTAGAATGACTTTCTGAATAGGATAGCGCTTCTTCAGATCTCCAACCACCATGCCAAATGTCTTCGTATCATGCATGTTTCCAGGGAAGACTTGATGCCCAATCGGAATCCCTGTTTTGGTCATTAATAAGCCAATCACGACTTGTTTTCGATCTCCACGATGATCTTTGGAGTAACCATAGTGAGCCAGCAGTTCGTCTGCTTCCTCTCCTTCGAAATAGGTGCTTGTCGTGTCGTAAAACACGATATCTACTTCTAATGAGGTTAAATCGGTTAAATGTCCATAAAGTTGTTCCTCAATTTTTTCTTTTTGTTCACTTAAGAAGTCTAATGCACGATAGTAGTGATGGAGTTGAATGTCTGAAAGACCTTCTGCATAAATCGTGTCGATCCATTGTTTGAAGATATAATGCTTACTATTGGAATCCATGAGACGGTTTAACACCATAGCAAAAATGGCTTCGTCATACTGAGAAGCAGCCTCGGAATCATCCATGATTTTACGTAATAGCCGACCAAGCCCTAACTTTTCCCATACCTTTCGGAACAGATAAACCGGCCCAAACTCTTTTGTCCAAAGCACGGAGACAGAAGAGGAAGAGCCTTGCCCGTGAATTCGGTCAAAGTAACGCTCTGAAAATTTGGCTAATCCCTCGATTATGTTATCGACAGAGCCATTCTCTAATAAATGTTCTAACCTCCCTAGATTACAAAGCGTTTGTTGCCGAACTTTATTGTCTACACGAAATGTACGACATATTTGTAGATATTGACGAACAGAACCATTTTTATTTTTTTGCTTATTAATTCGAATATACATAGCACTAATAGTATAACATATATTACATATTATTGGATATACAAAAGTTATCCACATAACACTACATAATGATTATATTTTCGATAAAAAAAGTGGATAACTATTGGTATAATCACCTTTAGTTATCCACATGTAGTGAAATGGTGTCAAACTTGAGATAAACTTTTGAGCCACCCTTGTTCATCACAGGAAATTTCCGATGGTGTAGATCTAGAAAGTCAAATCCGTTTGTGTCGTCCCATAGGCTGACCAGTTTGGATCTCTGTGTTGATTTCAAGGTCGAGTTTCTTCATGATGGCTTTTAGTACTTGAATGTTCTCCAGCGCCTCGTTTTTCGTGCGACACATGATCACGAAATCATCTGCGTATCGCACAGTTCTCCTAAGTGTAGGAACTTCTTCTTTCATATCGTGTCCATATAATGCAGGTAGCTGTTCGCTAAAAGAGACGAAATGACTCCGCCCTGCGGGGTACCCTTTTCGGTGTTATGAAACTGTCCATCTTCCATTACACCTTAGCTGGGCGCGCTAAAAAACAAAACCCCTTTTTCAACAATAGCTTTGTGAAAAAGGGGTTTTGAAAACCTCGTCAAAAGGTTCAGTTTTAATTTGGACCGTCAACTGCTCCATTATGCTTGCTAAGTTTAAACGAATACAGGTTGAAATTCATCGGTCACTTGTTGGAATCCATTATTTTCTTCATAAGCTTCTTCACGTTCCACATCAAATCTTTCCATAATCGGCAAATCATTCGCAGAGAACAGGTAAGAATCTTTTTCGGCAACATGCTCATGCCACGCCCAATTCGGAACAACGAAGAAATCGCCGCTTTCCCAATCAAAGCGCACACCGTTGATAATACTGTACCCAGATCCCTTATAGACATGGTAAATAGTCGAGTGCGTATGACGGTGAGCTTTTGAATGAAACCCTTTTGGAAGCAATTGCATCCAAGCGGAAATCGTCGGATTGGCTTGTTTGCCTGTTGAAGGATTGATATATTCAACCGCATATCCATCGTACGGATCTGGATCAAAGCGTTTTAAACCTTGAATAGCTGCTTCAGTCTGCTTCCATTTATAAGACCCTAACGGAGCGATTTTTGGTTCACGGTCAGAAATTGGACGAACCATGCCGCCTTCATATCTTTGCGATGAGTAATTATCAGGAACTTTCGGTTGTTCAATTCCGTCTGGATAAGGATCAAAGAACGTGCCGCCAATCGAATAGATAGTTGGAATATCAAGGCAGTCCATCCAAATCATCGGCTCATCACCCGGATGTCCATGACCATGCCAAAGCCCTTTCGGAGTAATGAGATAATCGCCTTCCTCCATAAAAATCCGCTCGCCTTGCACAATTGTATAAGCGCCTTTTCCTTGACTGATAAAGCGCAGCGCACTTTGCGAATGTCGATGCGAAGGCGCTACTTCACCGGGAAGAATTAATTGTACGGCAGCATAAAGCGTTTGTGTTGTTGATGCCCATCCCCAAGGCTTTCGATAAGTCAATCCAGGATTTTGAAAATAAATCGCCCGTCTTTCCCCGCCGCGCTCAGGAGTAAAAATTTCAGTTGCTTCCATCAATTTTTTATAAAGGGTTTTCCATTTCCAAAGATACGCTTCAGCTTGCGGAGTTGGCTGGCGATGCATTAAATCTGGAATAGCATCCCAAAGCGGTCCTAGATGGTATTGCTCAATATCTTTTGTGAAATCTCGGACAATTTTACTTTTAAAAAACTCATTTTTTTCCGCCATGATGAACTAACCTCCTCTATTCTTTTAAAGCTTTGATAAATTACGTTGAATTTGGCTATAATGCTTGCTTGCATGTTCGACAAGCAGGTGGTCGACAATAAAAGACATCGGTTTTGTTCCGAAACGAGGATTGCGGCTCGGGGCCTCTGATTTTAAATCTTCTTCTGACAGCTTGCTCAACACTTTTTCCACTTGATCTTTTACGTTTTCAAGCTTGTTTAGCACGTCTGAAACTTCACGTTTTTCTGTATTAGCAACAGCAGCAAGCCTGTTTTCATCCGTAAGTCCTCTTCCCCATTCTGCACCCGGCGACTCAAGCAGCCGCTCAATTTCGTTTAACCAGTATGGAATCGCTTCTTCAACATGGCAAAGAATTTGCATGATGGACCATTCTTCTTCTGATGGATTCCAACGAATGGTCTCTTCTGAAAGACTTTTTGCAGTTTCAATCATTTGGTCAATGGATTGTTTTATGCTTTCAATCGCTTCGTTCATATTAGTCATTCGCTGATCTCCCCCATCACTTTTTTCACTTTATTTTCTAATGCACCGATGCCGTCTATCTCGATGCGGACAACATCTCCATCTTTTAAAAATACTTGAGGGTCTCTTGCTACACCAACACCTCCTGGAGTTCCTGTCAAAATGACATCTCCCGGCTCAAGGGTCATAAGTCCAGATAGAAATTCAACCAAGTACTGTACGGAAAAGACAAGATTTTTCGTGTTAGAACGCTGACGTTCTTCACCGTTAACCGTTAAGACTACTTCCAGCCCAGAAGGATCTGACAGCTCATCGGTTGTTACTAACCACGGTCCCATCGGAGCGCTTCCATCCACTGTCTTGCCTTGAAGCCATTGCAGCGTACGGCGTTGAAGATCCCGGTAAGTCACATCATTCACAATTGTATAGCCTGCAACATAATCCAATGCTTCTGCTTGGGAAACATTGCGCGCCCGTTTTCCAATCACAAAAGCAAACTCAGCTTCATAATCCAGCTGATCGGAAATTGGATAATGAGGAATGTCATCCTCCGGTCCGATGACAGTATTCGCGAATTTCGCAAAAACTACAGGATATGGAGGAATCTCTCTTCCCATTTCCAAAATATGCTCCCTGTAGTTATGGCCTACGCAAATCATTTTCCCCGGCGACGGCACTGGTGCTTCCACTTTTACATCTTCTTTGGAAAACACAAGCTGCTTTCCTTTATATTTTTCATGTTTTAAAGCAAATGCAACTGCTTCTTTTGCATAGTCCAAGCTTTCCTTTCCGCCTTGCAAAAATCCGTTCATATCTGCCGGCACATACGCCTCAGCAATTTGTTTGAAGCGCAATTTCCCTTCTGATTCCAGCTTTTTTTCAAATGCGGCATGCAGATCAATCACTTTTCCATCCTCAATTGCACCGATGCGTGTGACGCCTTGTTCTGTAAACGTGATCAGTTTCACTATTGAAACCCCTTTCATTGATTATGGTCTTGTTACCATCTTAATATTGAAAAAAATCTAAAAATACATTATTTTTCTTATATACAGAACAAAAATGGATTTCCTCATCAATCAAAAAATTTTTTACAGGTGATATGGATGACTTCTCAAAATAAAAAAAGAATTTCTTCTGTTGAAAACGCTTTAAAAATTTTGAAAAGCTTTTCAATGGACGAACCGGAACTGGGTGTGTCAGAAATAGCCGAAAAGCTAAATATCGGAAAAAGCACTGCCCACAGACTTTTAACAAGCTTAGCCAGCGAAGGATTTGTATACAAAGATATAAACACAAATCATTACAGTTTAGGTGCTTCGATCTTGACATTAACAAGCATCGTTAGCTCCCAATTGAAAATTTTAAATGAGGCGACGCCGGTTCTAAATGTTTTAACAGAGGAGACAGGCGAAAATTCGCACATTTCCATATTAGAAGGCACCGAAATTATTTATTTGCAAAAAATTGAATGCACGTATCCTTCAAAAAAAGAATATACCCATATCGGCAGAAGGAATCCTGTCTACTGCACAAGTCCCGGTCAAGCCATTTTAGCCTTTGAAGACGAAGAAGTAATCGAGAAAATTTGCTCGCAGCCCTTCAAAAAATACGGTCCGAACACGATCACTTCACCCGAGCAATTAAAAGAAAAGCTTTTGAAAATAAAAAAAGAAGGCTACGCCGTTTGCAATCAAGAGTTCCAAAAAGGGATCATCGGAATCGGTGCGCCCATTTTTAATGAACATAACAAAGTGGTTGCAGCAGTGAACATCACCGGCTCTACGAAGCGAATCAATTCCATTAACATCAAGCAGCTTATAAAAAAAGTGGTGAATGCGGGAGAAAGAATTTCTGAATTAATAAAACAGAGAAAAACGAAGCAATTGTTCGGAAATGACGACTAGACTGGAGGACTAACATGAGCGAAAAATATTTGCTGTCATCTGTGAAGAACGCAATGAAAATTCTGCGTCTTTTTACACATAAACAAAAAGAGCTAGGGATTACCGAAATATCAAAAAAATTAAATATTTCCAAAAGCAGCGCCCATCGCCTTGTTTCATTGCTTGTAAAGGAAGGATTTTTATCAAAAAATCCCCGGACAAACAAGTATCGATTAGGCCTTTCGATTCTAACATTAGGAGGCGTGATTTTCAGCAATCATGAGTTGTACAAAGAAGCGCTGCCCATTGTAAAAAGGCTTGTTCACACATTAAATGAATCCGCCCATATTTGTCTTCTGGAAGAGGATCAAGTAGTGTATTTGTTCCGAATTGAAAGCAGCCAGCCCGATCGGCTGTTAACATATATAGGGCGGAAAAATCCGATTCATTGCACAAGTGAAGGGTTATGCATTCTGGCTTATCAAAACAAACGAACAATTGAAAAAGTTTTGTCGAAAAAATTATATGCATACACTCCCTATACGATCACCGATCCAGACATTTTAAAAAATGAGTTAAAAAAAATTAAAAAACAAGGATTTGCCATATCAAAAGACCAATTTTATGTCGGGTATGTCGGGATCGCAGCACCAATTCGCGATTATTCCGGCAAAGTGGTGTCTTCACTGTCCATGATTGGCTCAACTTCCAGAATGACAGATGATCGGTTTCCAGTCTTTATTGAACATATTACGCAAGCAGCTAAAAGCATATCAGAGCATTTAGGTTATATCGACGGAAAATGAGTACATTTTTTAAAATTTTGAATTTTTTGTTTTGTATAAAAGAACTAGAATATTCCTTTTTCTTTCTTTTCTGACTATGATAAGAAACTAGCTACAAGTCTAAAAGGGAGGAATATTCATGGTTCATACAGTACAAACACAAGAAAACGAACTTAGGTCGCTGCAATTGCAAAAACTGAATCGATTGTTACATTTTGTTTTGAATCATAATGAATTTTATAAAGAAAAACTTGCCGGTTTAAAGCTTCCGCTGCAATCTTTGGAAGAAGTGAAAAAGCTTCCTTTCACAATGAAAAAGGAATTGGTCGATGATCAAAACAATCATCCTCCATACGGCAAAAACCATTCATACCCTTTAGAGGAATATGTAAGATACCATCAAACTTCCGGCACTTCAGGGAAACCGCTGAAAATTTTAGATACAAAAAAAAGCTTTGAATGGTGGGAAACATGCTGGCTGGAAGTTTATCGCTCCAGCGGAGTTACGAAAAAAGACAGAGTATTTTTCGCCTTTTCGTTCGGTCCTTTTATTGGATTTTGGGCTGCATTTGAAGGAGCAAAACGATTAGGTGCCCTTTCGATTTCATCCGGCAGCCAAACTTCGATTGAGCGATTGAGAAGCATGATAGAAAACAGAGCAACAGTACTAGTCTGTACTCCAAGCTACGCTTTACATCTGGCGGAAGTAGCGGAAGAAAACGGCATTGATATTAAAAATGGCCCTGTCCAAAAAATCATTACGGCTGGTGAACCTGGAGCCTCTGTCCCTTCTACACGAAAGCAAATTGAAAGTTTGTGGGGAGCCGTTTTATATGACCACGTAGGCATGACAGAAATGGGAGCATACGGTTATTCTTGTTCAGAACAAAAAGGGATTCATGTCAATGAATCGGAGTTTATTGTAGAAGTGATCAATCCTAACACGTTGGAGCCGGTGGAAGTTGGTGAAAAAGGAGAATTAGTATTAACCAATTTAGGAAGAGAAAGCTATCCGGTTATTCGCTATCGGACAGGCGATATCGTGATCCGGTCTGATCAGCAATGTGAATGCGGCAATTCTTATCAATTTTTCCCTGGAGGAATTCTCGGCCGCGCAGACGATATGGTCATAATACGGGGCATTAACATTTACCCGTCTTCCATTGAATCCATTATTCGCGAATTCAAAGAAGTGAAAGAATTTCGCATCGTGTACTACACAGAAAATGAAATGGATCAAATCAAAGTGGAAATTGAATCCGATTCTGAACAAATCGTGCCTATCCTCGCAACAAAATTAAGAGAACGAGTCGGTTTAAGAATTCAAGTTGAAAAAGTTCCAGACAACGAGCTGCCTCGCTTTACAATGAAAGCAAGAAGGGTTGTGGACAATCGAAAAAAAAGATAAACACTTATATATTTTTGAAAACGTTTTCCGAACAACTAGAAAAGGATAAAGATTTTCTTATCTCCAAAAAATCGAGTAGGAGGGAGCGATTAACTCCCGTCCTCTCACACCACCGTATGTACGGTTCCGTATACGGCGGTTCAATTAAGATAATTGACGCAAGTTTTCATAACTTCCGTGAATAGCTGTTCTCTTTATGCCAGTGGTCACTCCACCCTCCAAGAGGTCTCCCACGGGATTCACCGCTTCCTCCCTCAAGTGAGGTACTACGTTTTCTGTGTTCATCATGACTCACTGAATGCCAAGGGCTATTCTCTCTTAATTGTTCGGTCCTTCTTAGTTGTTCTAGACCAACTAATACTATGACCTCTGCTGACTTCTGACGGTTCAGCTACTTATCACTAAGTAGGTTATGAAGAGTACTTCACATATCCGCCAGACCTCCCCGGGTAAGTACATGCACTTTCACACCATCTATCCGCCTCATTTACTCGATATGACCTTCGACAGAAAGAGCTTTGTTTTGTTATGCAAACTCACTCAATCATACCTAGCCTTATATGAGGTTCGTGTTCCTCAGACCGGTGTTTTGCCTCCAGCTTCCTTCAGATTCCGCGTCACCACGGACACCCTTTCGTTGAGCTAACCTCTACTTCTGTCTTCGGGGTTCGGGACTTACACCCTATAGTTCATGTACATGCCGGGCGCACATAAAGCAGCCTTGCTTCATCTGTAAGAAGACAAGGCTGCTATTTTGCATAATTTTATTCTTCAAACTTAAAAACGGCTTTTTTCTGACAAAACTTGCATTTCTTTTTCGTGTAATGACTTAATATAATGACATGCGGTGCATCCAACAGCTTCAGCGATTCCTTTACATGCTTTTCGCACGAAAATATGGCTGCCGCACACATATGGAACCCCTACATGATATAAAATGTTTGGTTGTTTGAACCTAATGGAATATGTCCCATTTCTAAAATATCAACTAAATAGGCAAATGGATTTTCTCCCCATTCGTTTATATTTGCAACCAATTCCCAAGCGCATGCCAACACGCTGATGTACATGGCATGGCCAACTAAAAACCGAATGAATGATTCATCTGAAAATGTTTTGAAGGCACCTTTATAGACTTCATGAAATACAGCTTCCGGCAAGTGATAGACGATTTCGTTCAAAATTTCCTCTTGTCCGGATTGATCAATTTTCTCTTTCAGCCTGTCAGGCAGCACCTTCAATGCTTCCCATAAAGAGCTGTTAGTTAACCGAATGGTATCGTATATATTTCCAATTTCATCTTTTGAAATCCACTTAATTTCGTAATTTGCTATATTCAGTGATTGCAAAAATTTTTCTGCTTTATTCTGGACGTCATCATGAATTGTTCCGACATGCTGGTACCAGTTAATGTTTAGCAGACGATCCGCCATTTTATTGACTCGTTCATGCTTGAAATCATATGAAGCATGGTTCTCAATGAGCGTAATTGACATGTTTTCCACCCCTTTATATAAAATCAAAAGCGATTAATATTTTGTTGTTAATTCAGGCGGACCAAATTTCGGGCCATAAGGGCCTTCATCAAGCCATCTTCCTAATTTCGGCACAATGGCTGTTAAAGATGCAGCAATTTCCCTTTTTAAATTCATTTCTGGAGAATTTCCTTGCAGGTGATGCAATGCAGTCGAAGAGCTGTTGCGATTCCACAAGCCTGCAATTCTCCGTTCATTTGCCGCTTTTTCAATCGCTTCGCGTCTTTTCTCTTCGCTTGAAGCATCAAGAGCCTTTTCAATTCCTTTAACAGCAATTAAAGCATCAGGAACCCCCGAATTCAGCCCTCTAGCACCAAATGGTGCAAATAAGTGGGCAGCTTCTCCTGCCAACAGAACTCTTCGTTTTTCGTCTGTATATGAATTGGCGACAACTTGATGAAATCTGTATGATGATACCCACGTAATCCGTTCTGCATATTTAGGATCCATAACTTTCGGAAGCCATTTTTTTACTCCTTCCACTTCTGAATATTCATCTGGATTATCGTCTTCCAGCAGTTGAAGGTCGATTCTCCACCCGCCTTTGAACGGTACAAACATCACATTCCGCCCGCCCATTGCCGGATGCTGATAGTGGAAAACCCTTTCAAGCGGCAGCGGATCATTTTCATCTTCTTCAACATCAACGACAAGAAATGTATCTTTTGTTCTTGGCCCTTCAAATTTTAATCCTGCTGTTTCACGGACGACAGAACGAGCGCCGTCACAACCAATCACATATTCCGCTTCCCAAACATCCCCTTTTTCTGTCACCACTTTAATGCCGTCTTCTTCTGAAATCACTTCTTTCACAGGGGTATCCCATACAAATTCAACGCCGGCTTTTTCACAATAATCATATATAATCGATTCAATATGATTTTGATGTAATGACGTAAATGGCGGAAGCGTTGTCGGATCACTAGTATCCGTCACACCGTAATTTCTTACGTACACTTCTTTCCCTTTATAAATCGTGCGTTTTATCGGCCAGACAACACCATTTCTCGCAATTTCAAAACCAAGTCCTTCATCAATGCTTTCAAGCAGCTTCAACGTTGCGTTATGAATATAAATTGCTCGGCTTCCAGGTCTTGGCCGCCCTTTCGGCTCTGCTTCAATCACGACAGAAGAAATTCCTCTTTTTTTAAGTGCCAATCCTGCTACAAGGCCAACTGGACCGGCGCCTACAACGACAACTGTACGCTTGTTGCTCATGACATATCTCTCCTTTACATAAATGAAATGGATGGATTGATTGATGGAAACGCTTACTATGATTCTATTATAATGGCATTTTTTCTTTATTCGTCACTCATTTGTTCCTCTATGCGGGACAAATAAAATACCTTTGCTATTTTTTTAAATTGAATGCCCCTCGCGTCTGCAAGGTGCCAGATTTTCTTTGCGGGAGCTCGATAAGGTATATGTTGAGTTTGGGATTGCGGCATCAGCTCATACATGCTGAAAGGGGCTGTCCGATGAATTTCTAAAATGAAGGATTTGGGAGAAATACTACCGTGAAGGACAAAATAATCGAATAAAATTTGCAAATGTCCTTCATATAGGTAATGAAGTTCAACAAGAAGCAATTGTATGTGCTGAATGTCCGTCATAAAACGTTTGGAGAACGTAATTAAAAAAGAGAGCATAAGAAAAGTCCTTCATAAGACATCTGAAGGATATAAACAAGATAGAAAAAATGGTCTGTCCGATAAGTCCCTAAAATAAAGGGGCTCCAAAAAGTCAGGGTAACTGACTTTTTTTGGACAGCCCCTTCAAACAAAAATCGAAATATATTAAGGGGGCTGTCAAATAAGTCGTTTTTTCGGCTTATGACGCCCCCTTAAATGTTTTAGAAACGTTATATATGATCTTATGATTTTTGTTTTCAATGGAGAATTGACTTCCTGAACAGCCCTACTTGAATTATTTTTGGAACTTATCGGACTTCCACGTAAGAAAAAATCGATTATAGCTTGTGAATGCCTGAATAATTTCCGGCAGATATAACGGCAGATGCTATCAATCGTTTATCATGAACAAAATCATTGTTGCTTGATTGAATCGTTTTAAATAATTTTTCTTTTTGCTGCTTTATTTGTTCATCGTGTAACACACTGAACTTGAACATTTCCGACACAATTTTACTAGATGCCTCATATGCGAAAATTTTTGCCAATAGTTTCTTTTCTTTTATTTTTTTCTGAGCTTTATTTGCAAGTAATTTTTCCACTCGAAATAAATTGCTTTCAATTGCATAAATCGAAATAGCCAAATTTGCCAACCATGCTAAAATTTCTTGTTCTTCCTTATAATTTTCAGATGACTGTAAAATCATTTCCATCGCTTGTCCCGCGAGCCTTCTCAAGTTGGACAGCAGCTCCCACTCCTGCGCCATTTCTTCAGATGGACCTTCATCCAGCTTTCTGAAATCCGTCCATTCCGCTTTTGATTGCAGCAGTGTTTGGGCAATAATCATCCGGTTAATCTCGTTTGTTCCTTCAAATATTCTGTTAATCCTTGAATCGCGGTAAAGGTGCTCCACTTCATATTCGGAAATATAACCGTATCCGCCATGCATTTGCAGCGCTTCATCCACAATGATATCCAGCGCTTCGGAGGCAAACACCTTGTTGATCGAAGCTTCCACTGCAAATTGCTTTAAAATATCTCTATACGGAATATTATTTTCTTTACAGTACTGATATCCCCGATCCAACTCGCCGGCAGAACGATATACCATGCTTTCAATCGTAAATATTTTTGCAGCTATGTCGGCTATTTTTTCTTGAATTAACGGAAATTGCGACAGCAGCCGATTAAATTGTTTCCGCTCTGTTACATGCTGAACGGCGAGCTCCAATGCTCTTTTTGCCATGCCGAGGCTTGCCGCTGATATTTTATGGCGGCCGTTATTCAAAATGTTAAACGCAATCAAATGTCCCCTGCCAATTTCCCCTAATACATTTTCAACCGGAACTTTTACATCCTCCAAAATGACCGGTGTTGTTGAAGAGCCTTTTAAACCCATTTTCTTTTCTTCCGGTCCTATTGTAATCCCTTCACTGTTTTTATCGACAATAAAGGCGGTGAACTTCTCACCGTCCACTTTCGCGTACAAAATAAAGAAATCTGCAAAAGATGCATTAGTAATAAATTGTTTTTCGCCATTAATTAAATAGTATTTGCCGTCATCAGACAATCGTGCTGACGTTTTGATACTTAAGGCATCCGTTCCTGCCGACGGTTCTGTCAATGCATACGCACCAATTTTTTCGCCGCTAACTACGTAAGGCAAATATTTTTCCTTTTGTTCGTCTGTTCCATAATACACAATCGGAAGGGAGCCAATTCCAATTTGCCCTCCAAATGTTGTTGAAAAAGATCTCGTCTTTCCAATTTCCTCCATGATGATAACCGAGCTGATTTTGTCTAAATCAAGCCCTCCGTATTCTTCAGGCACATCTGATCCTAATAGACCTAATTCTCCTGCTTTTCTTAAGAGCTCAATCGATTGATCAAATTGTTGTTTTTCTATTTCCGGCAAAACAGGCAAAACTTCTTGTTCCACATAGGCTGATGCAGTGCTAGCTATCATGCGATGTTCTTCAGTAAAATTCTCCGGTGTAAATATATCATCTAAAGAAATCACTTTTTTCAAAAAAGGGTTGCTTGAAAATTGTTCCATTTTATAACACCTCTGTTTTTTACCATTCATTTTCTCCCAAAGCTGCTTCACCTGTTATTAGAGCAAAAACAAGAAAAGTGCATTTGCACCAATAAGCTGAAAACAGTCCCCATAACCACCGGCATCTGTATAAGCTTGCTGAATGGAAGCGCAAAACATAATGGCATCACATACATAATGGAAAGAACAAAAGCTAAAGGCACGAAAGAATAGCGGGAAATTCCAAATCATACATCAATTTTCCTTTGCGTCCAAAAAAAGAGGCGGAGTCAGCCGAAATAACGGCTGAAAAGCTCATCAAGAGACGACAAATTATATGGAAGGTAAGTAATTGCTGCTGCAATATCGAAAAAAGACAAGAATAGAAGCAGGGAGCCGCCAAAAGATTAAGAAAATCCGGATCTCGCAAATGAAATCAAATGAGCATGCACAATCATCAAACGCTTATGAACATTTTTTGCAATCGTTTTCAAATTTCAAAAGATTGGAAGTAAAAATAATAGATTTGAGATATTGTTATTTTATCTGAATTTTCGGAAATTCTAACTCAATTATTCAGTCAATAAACCAGCTTCCAAATCGCACATGAACATCAAACGCATGAATGACTTCAATACCATGGCAAAACTGTCCGTTACGACGAGTTACATAAATAATGCCGGCCGGCAGTGTAAAGAAACCAACAGGAAACATTATATGGAATTGATGCTTACTTCATAAGATATCCCGATATTTTCCAAATCATCGCCGGAGTTTCAATGTTTCAGCCGATAAGCTGTTCTTAAACTCTTCTTTTCATCGAACCATTTACGCATTGAAATTAAATTTTTCCATCACTTGATCTTTCAGTCTTACCTTTTGAATTTTACCGCTCGCTGTGACAGGAAAATCTTCTGTGAAAATAATTTTGTTTGGAACTTTGTATGATGCCATTTGCGCTTTAACAAACTCTTTTAATTCTTCCTCTGTGCAAGCTGCGCCTTTTTTCAGCTTTATAACAGCACAAACTGATTCGCCCATTACTTCATCAGGCAAGCCTATGACAGCTGCTTCGACAACTTGAGGGTGTTTAGTTAAAACTGCCTCGACTTCCTGCGGATAAATGTTGAAGCCTCCACGAATGATCATTTCTTTTTTTCGCCCGACGAAACGAAGGTTTCCTTTTTCATCCAACACTCCGAGATCTCCCGTATAAAACCATCCTTCTTTATCCAAAACCTGCTCTGTTTGTTCCTTCATTTTGTAATACCCTTTCATGGTGCCAAAGCTGTGGATGGCAATTTCACCAACTTCGCCTGG
This sequence comes from Aeribacillus sp. FSL K6-2848, assembly GCF_038004325.1. Lineage (NCBI taxonomy): Bacteria > Bacillati > Bacillota > Bacilli > Caryophanales > Bacillaceae > Aeribacillus > Aeribacillus sp. FSL K6-2848. The sequence goes on along the minus strand of NZ_JBBOQQ010000001.1, from coordinate 787,596 downwards.
AGGGAGCTCCTGCCGATTTTCGTCTACAATTTTCAGCTTTACACCTTCGATCGGTTTTCCTACAGTTTCCAATATCACTCGTTCATCCTGTTCATCATAGTCAGTCGCAGTAACAGATCCTGTTTCGGTAATTCCGTATGATTGGCACAAGTTTATTCCCATCCGCTCCCGAATTTCTTTCACTTTGTTTGGTGGAATAGGTGATGCCCCGACAATACCCGCTCGCAATGAAGAAAGGTCATAATCTTCAAAATCTTCTTGTTCTAATTCTTTTATAAACATGGCGGGAACTCCTTGTTTGATCGTCACTTTTTCCTGTTCAATTAATTTTAATGTTTCCTTCGGATGATATTTCTCTTGCAAAATGATTCTTGCGCCGCAAGAGATCGCACAAAACAAATTGACGGCCATTCCAAAAATATGGAATAAAGGAGCAGGAACGATAAACACATCTTTTTCAGTACATCTAATCGTTTTAGCCATAATATTAGCTGATTGAACAATGGCGCGATGGCTAATCATTACACCTTTCGGAATGCCTGTCGTTCCTGATGTATACAATAAACAAAACAAATCGTTGTTGACATCAAGCTTTTCAGCTGGAGCATCTTCTGACGCGGAAGACGCTACTTCTTGATAGGATAATAGATCAGGATGTTCAAAACGAACAGAAATCAAAGTTTTTACAACTTGGAACGCTTGCTTAAATCCAATGTTTTCATCAAACTGTTCCGTTACAAACAACACTTTTGGCTCCGAATTTTTGAGAATGTATTCCACTTCGTGATGCTTATACTTCGGATTAAACGGAACTAGAATTGCACCTATTTTGGCCGCTGCTACAAAAATAACGGCTGTTTCGTTCCAGTTTGGCAAGCAAACAGCGACTCGATCTCCCTTGTTGATCCCCAGCTTTTTCAAACCCGCAGCCAGCCGGTTAGCTTCTTGAAAAAATTCGCCATAGGTCAATCTGTTTTTCAGGTCATAGAGCACTTCTTTATCTTTATAGGCTTTCACCGTATGTTCTACCAACTCGTACACCGAAAACAAATAATTGTTCATTGCTTCGCCATCTCCTCTTACGCAAATATTCAAAACATGTAAGACACGAAGCATCCTGAGTCATTTCATATCGGACACTTCGTGAAATTACATGATTTGTTCGATGACTTTTTCTATATAAAATAACCTTTTCAACATGAAGTCGGTTGTATCGCTTTTATTATTTTCCAACGTAAACCGGCTTGCGCTTTTCTACAAACGCTTTCAATCCTTCTTTTCGATCTTCTGTTGAAAAGGCATTGGCAAAACTAGATGCTTCAAGGGTCAATCCTGTTTCCAGATCAGCATTGCTGCCAGCATTGACAGCTATTTTCAGCATACGAAGAGCTACAGGCGGTTTTTGGGCTAGCTTTTCTGCCCATTGTTTGGCAGTTGCCAGCAGTTCTTCGCCAGGTACAACTTTGTTCACTATATGAAGCTCCAACGCTCTGTTAGCATCAAACATGTCGCCAAAATAAAGTAATTCTTTAGCAATGCCTTGACCGACAATTTTTTGCAGACGCTGGGTGCCTCCGCCGCCAGGAATAATGCCAAGACCGACTTCAGGGAAAGCAAATTTAGCTTTTTCCGAGCAAATCCGCAGATCACAAGCCAATGCAAGCTCTAAGCCTCCGCCTAAAGCAAGACCGTTAATGGCAGCAATGACAGGTTTGGATGCGTTTTCAATTTTTGAAAAAGCTTCCCTTGACACACGGTTCATATTCATCATGCCAACAAGATCGAGATCAGCCATTTCGTTAATATCTGCTCCGGCAACAAATGCTTTTTCACCGCTGCCTGTTAAAATAATGACTCTTACTTGGCTGTTTTCTTCCAGCTCGTTAAAAACGGTTACAAGCTCTTTAAATACTTTTGAATTCAGCGGGTTGACAGGCGGGCGGTTGATGGTGACAACTGCTACATGCTGTTCAATATCGCATGTTAAAAATTCCAAGCTCATCTTCAGTCCTCCATTCTCATGATTAGTCATAGTCGTAAAAACCGGCTCCTGTTTTCCTTCCAAGTCTTCCTGCTCTTACTAATTGCTTTAGAAGCATTGGAGGTGCGAAACGATTATCATTAAACTCATTTTTCATATATTCCATTACGTAGTAGCCGATATCAACACCGGCAAAATCTTGAAGTGTGAACGGCCCCATAGGATAGTTCAGCCCGAGCGTAACCGCTTTATCAATATCTTCCGCTGTAGCTACCCCTTCTTCGAGCAGCTTAATCGCTTCAATAAATTGCGGAATCATAATACGGTTGACAATAAATCCTGGAGTGTCTTTTTTCACTTCCACCGGCTCTTTATTCAGCTTTTTCGCAAATTCCTTCAGTTCTACTACTGTTTCATCGCTTGTTTTATATCCTCGAACAACTTCCACTAATTTCATGATCTGCGCAGGATTGAAGAAATGCATTCCTGCGACGCGTTCCGGCCTGTTCGTTGCAGACGCAATCTCTGTTATGGACATGGAAGAAGTATTTGTTGCCAAAATCACATGGTCAGATGTAATTTGATCCAATTTCGCGAAAACGCTTTTTTTCACTTCCAAATCTTCTATAACAGCTTCAATCACAATATCAGCCTGTTTAAAATCCTCCAAATTTGTCGTAACTTGAATTCGTTCCAAAACTTCCTTTTTTTGCTCTTCGGTCATTTTTCCTTTTGCAACGCTTTTTTCCATAAATTTATTTATTCTTGATAAGCCGTTATCAAGAAATTTTTGTTCGACATCATGCAAGATAACTTGAAATCCTGAAATGGCGGCCAAATTGGCGATGCCGCTTCCCATCGAGCCTGCTCCAACTACCCCGACTTTAGATATCGTCATAGTCACAACTCCTTTTAAAAACATAACTTTATTAATATTCTGTAAATTATTATAGAAAATATAAAATGAAATAAACACCTACAAAATACGGAAAAAGCTTCTCTTCTATCAACAATTTTGTGGAAAAAACGCTGTGGCGCTTTTATATTCTTTCAGTTGTTTTTGAATAATACAGGTCATAAAGCTTATAAGCCATCATCATATTAAATCGATGATCAGCATCATTTAAATCAATTTCCAGCAGCGATTCAATCTTTTCAAGACGATAAAGAAGGGAGCTTCGATGAATAAACAGCTCTTCTGCCGAATTTTTAATATTTCCGTTGTTATAAAGGAACGCTCGCAGCGTATGGAATAAATCCATACTTTTCCCTTCCGAATAATTCAATAACGGTTCAAGATGCCTTTTGATGAAAAATTCCACCGCTTCTTTATTATCTAAATGATGTAAAATAGTGTAAGCACCCAATTCCTCAAACAAAGCAAACCCTTTGTGGCGAAACCTGTGAAACACGACATTCAAAGCTTGGATAGCCTGCTGATAGCTAATATAATAATCATTTAAATTTTCAGTTTTACCGCCGATCCCCATGAATACTTGGCATTCAATATTGCCTTCTCGAACCCAATTTTTTATATTTCTATAAAATACTTTCCAATAGTTTTTTGGATGCTTGCCTTCTTCTTTTACCGGAACAATCAATATATAGTTTCCATCGTTTGTCGCCATGATAATTTCTTTGCTGAAACGGGAAATTTGTGTTTTCAACTGGTCCCAAATCAATGTTTTTTTAGATTGTTGAACAAGCAAATTACTGTTTTCCGTTTCCTTCTCATCTAATAAAATCGACAACACCGCTAATCGGTGCTGATGAAATAAGTTCCATTGGAATAAATTCGCATATTGTAAAATCCGCTCTTGATCCTCTATACGTTCCACAAGCAATTTGCTGACAAAGCTATCCTTTACCTGCTCTTTTGTATCCAAAACAAGCTTCTGCTTGATAAATTGGATCGAACAAATATTTCTTGCCAAATCAATTGTCAGCTGATCAAATTCATCCATGTCATTTTCGCCAATTTCGACAGCCAAAAACCCAAGCAAATTTCCTCCGCCGTTCACCTTCCACAGCCGGAAATGAAGCTCTTCCCCGTCATCCAATTGGATGTGGAGTTTCCTTCCGTTTTCTATCAATCTCTCTTTATTTCCGCTGCCCATCAGCCTTTCTACATCTTTATTTGATAAATCATAATGATGGAAGGAACAAGAAATCGGCCTCATAAAACGGTCGAACAAAAGGACGGATTTGGAAAAAAGACTTCTTAAAGCAGACGTAATACCGTCAAAATTGTCATGTTCAACTGTTTCTTTCACGAGGGCGTGCTGATAATCAAGCAGAAAGTAAAGACGTTCTTTATGCTCCTTTTCGTTTTTATATAAACGGGCATTTTCCAAAATAGCGGCAATATGATTGGAAAGCAGCTTTAATATCTCCAAATCATCTTCATTAAAAACTCCCTTTTGTTTCTCTTCTACATGAAGCACACCGATTGTTTTCAAATCAAATATTAATGGAACGGTCAGTTCAGACCCGCCTGGAGTATCCAAAAACGGAAAGTATTCCTTTAAAACATAATTTGTTTCAATATTAATCCGTTCCGGTTTTTCAAATGGACCATAGGATGGAGGCTGAAAAATAAAATGATTTTCTTTTTCGTTATATAAATAAATACAAGCCATCCTTGCATTAGTTCCTTTTCCGGCGCGTTCCACAAGTGTTTCAATATTTTTTTCAAGCGGCACATCAAGCGACAAATTTTTGCTGATCCACTCGATCCCTTCGATTTTTTTAATTTGTGCTTCTTTTTGTTTTGCCATTGCAATTGCAACAGCTACATCTTTGCCGAATTCATCAAAATGTGCCTTCATATCCAACAGAGGTACGTAGTCAAGATAGGCAATAATGCAAAAGCCCAAGCTGCTCATATCGTCTTTGAGAGGAACTGTAAACCACGTTTTTACTTTTTCTTTTTTCATTAAATTGGTAAACTGACAGTCGCCTGCTTGCTCTGCTTTATCATATGTTAAGCTTTGGTGAAGGAGATTCGGCGAACAGTTTTGAACCTGCAGCGGAAAGGATTCCGTTATTTTCTGCAAATCTCCGCTCCAAACTTTCAAACTCAGCTCCTCTCCCTCTTGTAAAATGATGCCGACAAAATCACATGAAAACTGGGAGCGGAAGGAATCAGCCAAAAATTGCAATGCCTCTTCCTCCGTATCAATTTTCACTAGATGTCTAGCCGTTTTTCGCAAATGATTTTCAATCTTTCTCATTAATTTTTCCCGTTTTGATTCTGTCAAAGAGGACTCCTCCTTTTTGAAGAAGCTTGTGTCAATATTTCAAAAAATGAAAAACATGCTATAATTCAATTTAAACAAAAACAAATGCTGCGTACAAATTTTATTTGAAAAATGAAAACGTTGATGGTAATTTGTTAAATAGCTGTGGCTTTATCCACGCTTTTAAAAATTTTGCTACGATCTTTTGCGAGGATGGTACAAATGATCAATATTCTTGTCACACTGAATTCAAATTATATTCCCCCGCTGAAAGTTATGTTAAATTCATTATTCCAAAATAATATTGAAGAAAAATTTTCGATATATATCATGTATTCAAATATTTCCGATCAAGATTTACACGAATTGGATCAATTTGTAAAACGTCATAACCAAAGTTTATATCCAATATACGTAGACCCTAAGCTCTTTGAAGATGCACCCGTTTTTCGCCATTATACATCAGAAATGTATTATCGATTAGCTTCCCATCAATTTTTGCCAGACGATTTGGACCGAATTCTGTACCTTGATCCCGACATCGTTGTAATCAATCCCATCAAAGATTTTTACTATAGTGATTTTGAAAATTGCTTGTTTATTGCTTCTGAACATACACATTCTACAAAAGTTGCCAACCTTTTTAATAAATTAAGGCTTAAAACCCCGAATGCGAAAGGATATTTTAATACGGGCGTTTTGCTTATGAATTTGGAACGGATTCGGAAAGAAGTGAAATTGGAAGATATCTATGCATTTATTAATGAAAACCGTTTAAAGCTTGTCCTTCCTGATCAAGATGTGCTCAATGCTTTATACTGGGATAAAATTAAACCTGTTGATTGTTATCGATACAATTATGATGCAAGATATTATGAAATTATTAAATTGCTTCCAAATGCAAAGCATGGGATGGAGTGGATAAAAGAGAATACTGTTTTTATCCATTATTGCGGGAAAGACAAGCCTTGGCAAAAAAACTATAAAGGAGAGCTGGGAGCTTTTTATAAAAAGTACGAAATACTATAAAGAGCGGCAAAAAACATTTATCATCACATCTCCGCGTTAATAAAAGGGGCTTGTCTAATAAGTCGTTTTTTCGGCTTATTGACACCCCTTTCTTACATTTAGTCAAGTACTTTTTTAAATTCTTTTGGAGATATGAATTAATGTTTTAGAAAACGTTGATATATCGACGTTAATGATTTTTTGTTTTCAATGGGGATTTGACTTTCTGGACGGCTCTTTTTGACTAAAACTTTCCTGACTTAAAAATGGAAAATAACAGCCACAAAAACATGAGCGTTGCTACGCCAAAACCGATTTCAATCGCTGGAATTTTCCAAAGCAGTGTTGATTGCCTTCCCATTGAAGAACCAATAATAATCCCTACCATAATAATACTGAATGCCAATAGCACGATGCTGAACGATAACCGATTGCTGATGCGGTCAAGTTTTTTCAGAAAAAGATCTAATTCCGGAATCGTGATCTCATGGCGGAGTCTGCCCCGCTTCATTAAAGAAGCGATCTCTGCTACATAAGCTGGAAAATCCATTAGCAGTTCTGTATAATCTGTTACGTGTTTCCATGCATTTTCAGCGATATACTTCGGATGCAAGCGCTCCTTTGCCAGCCGGCGACCAAAAGGCTCAGCAACATCGATAATTCTAAAATCTGGATTCAATTTTTCGACCACGCCTTCAACCGTCAAAAGCGTTTTTCCTAATAGTGTTAAATCAGAAGGGATTTTGATGGAATGTTTGAAAGCTGCTCGAAAAAGGTCGTTCACAGCTTCACCGATGCTGACTTGGTGTAACGGAACACCGTAATACTTTTCCCGTAAATCTTCGATGTCCGCTCTCAATTGCTTTAAATCGATATCTTCAGGAACGATGCCCATGCGCAAAATGGCTTTCATGACGCCATCCGTACTCTGCCTCATTAAAGAAATCACTAATGATGAGAAATGATGCTTCATGTCCGATGTAAGCCGGCCGGTCATTCCGAAATCAATGAAGGCAATGATTCCGCCCTGCTTAATGATGACATTTCCAGGATGGGGATCGGCATGAAAAAAACCATCTATAAATATTTGCCGGAAAATTTCTTTTGATAAAATTTCTGTAATATGATCCAAATGGTATCCATTTGTTTTTAGTTTTTCAATCTCATTTAGTTTAATTCCTTCTACATATTCCATTGTTAATACTCTTTTCGTCGAGTACTCCCAAAACACTTTCGGAATGTAGACAGCTTGTTCATTTGCACTCTGTTTAGAAAATTTGTCTGCATTTCGGGCTTCAATGGTATAATCGAGCTCAGCACGAAGAGCCTTTGAAAACTCTTCAATCATGTCCCTGACCTGATACTTTGCAGCCCATTTTAGCCTATGCTCCGCTAATACCGCTAAATCTTGAAGAATTTCTAAGTCCGTTTCAATCACATTCGAAATATGAGGGCGTTGAATTTTTATAGCCACTTTTTCACCCGAATGCAAAACGGCTTGATGAACTTGTCCTATTGAAGCAGCAGCTAACGGAGCATGATCAAAGTGCCGAAAAATTTTTTCTATTTCACCGCCCAATTCTGATTGAACAATCTCACGCACCTCATCAAAAGAAAAAGGCGGAACTCGATCCTGCAATTTTTCCAATTCACTAATAATCTCCTCCGGCAGCAAATCAGGACGGGTGCTCGCAATTTGACCTAATTTTATAAATGTCGGGCCTAATTCTTCCAATACAAGCCTTACCCGTTCACCTATCGTTTTGGAATGATGCTCAGTTTTTCTGCCAAAAAAAGCTTTTTGCGGCAAAGAAAGAAATTGCGAAATACCCATTTCCTCTACGACGAATCCAAATCCATTGCGAATTAAAGCAGACGCGATATCCCGATAACGGCCAATATGCCGCATCCTTTTTCCAACCACTTTACCGCCTCCTCAACAACAAAGGACCTTTTAACAGGTCCTCTTTTACTCATCTTCCTTTTCCAATTTGCGAATCTTTTCTTCCAGTTCTCGGATATCCTCCTTCGTTGCTATATCTAGTTTGTTGATCACCTGAGCCACTTGCTCTCGAACAAGACGCTGCAGTTCAGTTTTTTCTTCTTCACCGCGCTTGATTAGCTGGTTAAAAACTTCTTTTGATTCTTCAATCGATATCTCGCCTTTTTTCACGAGTTCATCTACAAATTTTTTCACTTGTTCTTTGCTTGCTACAGCTAAACCAAGTCCGAACGCCAATCCCTTTTTGAATAAATCCATTATGCTTGCCCTCCATTTCTTTCGAATTTCAACACGAGGCTTTATCCTTGTTATCACCTTAATCTTCTATTTTATTCAGTAAAATTCCTTCACTTTCTTTTCGAAGTGTAAAACAACAGCCACATCTTATAAAATTCGGCTATTTTTGTTATTTCGTCACATCTTCCAGCTTCGCTTCTGTTACTTGCTGCAAATCTTTGACGCTGAGCTCCATTTGCACGCCGATTTTGCCCCCGCTGACAATAATATGCTCGTGTTCCAATGCAGTTGAATCGATAATCGTCGGGTAATGTTTCTTCATGCCGATCGGCGAACAGCCTCCGCGGATATAGCCTGTCCATTTTTGTAAATCTTTTACTGGCAGCATTTCGATTTTTTTCTCTCCTGTTATTTTCGCAGCTTTTTTTAAATCTAATTCTGCCTCAACAGGGATGACAAATACATAAATGTTGCCGGCGCTGCTCTTAGCAACTAATGTTTTATATACTGATTCAGGGCTTCTGCCAATCATTTGTGCAACAGAAATCCCATCAACCTTCCCCTTTTGGACATCGTAAGTAATCACGTTGTAATGTATTTTTTCTTTATCAAGAATTCGCATTGCGTTTGTTTTTGTGTTCATTGTTTATACCTCTCCAAAAGCAGAATATTTTAGGATGAGTGATGTGATGAAAAATATAAATGGACGGCATCCCCAACACAGGCTGTTGTGTCTCAATCGTTAAACAGTTCACTTAACACCTTTTTTCTATTTTCGAGAAACCGCCTAGTAATAATATAATGCATAGTTTCTTCATATTTTACTTCCTTTAGCGGATGTTCATCAAAATTTAAGATTTGGGCATTTGGATAGCCGAGTAAAATGGGAGAATGAGTAGAAATAATAAACTGCGCATCGTTTTCCAAATCTTTTATGATCCTTAATAAAGTCAGCTGTCTAGCAGGTGAAAGTGCTGCTTCAGGCTCATCCAACAGATAGATCGCTTTTTTTCCAAAACGATTTGTTAAAAGTGAGAGAAAAGCTTCCCCGTGCGACTGTTTGTGAAGAGAACGGCCTCCATAATAAGGGAGACTTTCAGGAATTGTATCGAGATACGACGCAAAATGATAAAAGGTCTCAGCTCGCAAAAAAAACCCGTTCGTCACTTTTGGCATCCATGACAGCCGTATGTATTCCCCAAGGGCCGCATCGGAAGCATCTACATGAAAATTATTGTTTTTGCCTCCTCCGGCTGTATTAAAGCCACACTGATAAGCTATTGCCTCAAGGAGCGTTGATTTTCCGGAACCGTTTTCCCCGACAAAAAAAGTAATATTGGAACGAAACGAAATGGATTTTAAATTTTTTATTGCAGGAATCGAAAACGGGTAGCTATTTAAATCAATTTCTTTATTTCTTAAAATTTCGAGGCTTTTCAAATACATTGAATTCATCTCCAAAGTCGTTCGTATTTTCATATTCACTGTGCACATTTCACATAAAATAAACAACTGCCGATTGCTTGATGTTTTATGGAAAAAATTTTTTGGAATATTGCGACCTTTGAAGTTGATCGCTTTGAAAATCATCAAATGTTGTATTCCGACTTCCAAATTTCTGCATTCATTGAAAAAGTTTCATTATAAACGAAACGGGCGATGGATATTTTCGTCTCAACGCTGCATATTTTCTTAGTTTTTGATAAATATGTCGCAAAAACTTATTGTTTACTATTAAAGCTCGCCAACGAATAAATGCTTTTTGTATTGTGGACATTGATTCGAAAAAAGAGTTTTTTCCTATCTGATCATCGTCTTGTAAATATGATAATTTTCGTCATCAAAACAAACGAACAATATTGATTGAATGCTTCGGATGAATTGATTTTGAATACACTCCTTAACGGTCTCTAAAGCAATTTGGGCCGCTTCATGCTTTGGAAAACGATAAACACCAGTACTGATATTTGGAAATGCGATCGTTTTCACGAAATGCTCTTCCGCAAGCTTTAAGGAGTTTATGTAGCAATTTCTTAGCAGCTCCCTTTCTTGATAGGCTCCTCCCTTCCATATTGGTCCGACAGTATGAATAACGTATTTGGCGGGCAAATTTCCTGCAGTAGTAATAACTGCTTCCCCGGTCGGACATCCTCCTGTTCTTTCCCTGATCTTTTTGCATTCCTCCATAATCTCCGGCCCGCCTGCTCTATGGATCGCGCCGTCGACACCCCCGCCTCCCAAAAGTCCGTTGTTAGCCGCATTAACAATCGCGTCAACAGTACACTTTGTAATATCGCCTTTTATTACCTCCAATTCAGTATCGTTAATAACGATTTTCATTAATATCAACCTCCGTTTTTATACAAATATGAATTTGTATACTGACAGTCAGCTCCTAGTTACGGAAACCCTATTAGACGATACTTTAAACCTTATTGTGTTATATCCACGATCGTTTTTTGAACGAATTTGAACAATTCAATGATGTCTCAATTGTGCGACCTTTAGGAGTTTTCATATTGACATCATACAACCATTTCTTCTTTGTCTTATCATAACAAATATAAATCGGAAAATACATATAAGACCAACTGTTACAATAAAGCTTGCATATTTTTTTACCACACAAATCAAACTATAAATACTTTTAAAAATAAATTGCGGAGGACATGAAGTGAGACGTGCTATAAACAGTTTAAATGAATTTTTAAAAGGAAATTATATGGCAATTCACGCTTATAATGAATATATAAATCGTGCTAAGCAACCGGAACTTAAATTACTGTTACAACAGTTACAGCAAAATCATCAGCAACATGCGATGGAGATAACGAAAAGAATACAAGATCTTGGCGGAAAACCAGTTGATCATCCTGGAATCAAAGGGAAAAGTATGGAGATATTTAAAATGTTAACAGACCACAACAATGAACCGGACCATATAGTAAAAGATGCACTAGCTGGTGAAAAACGTGGTATTGAAATATCACAGAACATTGTAAATGGAACTTTAGATGACCAAAGCTACAGACTTGTTCAACAAATTTTAGATAAAAACATAAAACATCTTGACCTTTTGAATCAGGCTTTACATGACATACAAAAAAAAAGCCGATTGATACAATCGGCTAAAATGTGTGTACAATGATAATGTCATATACCCGTGGTGCTAGATAAAATCTCGAGACATAAAAACAGCCCTTGCATGAGGATCTCCTTTAAAATGAAAGTGCGAACAAACATTCAAAAGGAGAAGTTCCATGCAAGAGCACTTTCATTTTACAATAAACCAAGCAAAAATTCAAAAGCAATATACCGCGATCTTATTCGTTGTATCAGCACAACTGTCTTGTATTCAGATGTATTTGCAACGTCGAAATCGTCATTTGTTGAAGCAAGAGGATGAGGTTATCATCGCCATTCACGTTCTTGGAAAATTGCTGGGTTTTACTTCGGAACGGGCTTGGCATCGATTTGTCATTGGAAACCTGTTCACCAAGGAAAAGTTCCTAGAGCGCTCTCGATACAACCGTCGATGCCGTTCTTTGCGTTGGGCGATCAAATGGATTCGTCACCAACTCGCCAAACGTGGACAACATCACGCTTATGCGGTAGTGGACAGCTTACCCATTGAACTCTGCCACCACGCACGAATGTATCGCGTCAAACGATTTCAAGGAATCGCAGATATTGGGTATTGTGCATCCAAAAAGATGGTTTACTATGGGTTTAAGCTTCATCTTCAGATTACCGACCAAGCGCTTCCGATGGGATATGTCCTGACCGAGGCATCCTGCCACGATCGGACAGCTGCGGAAACAGTGATGACTCAACTTCCTCATCCGTATACACTTGGCGACAAAGGATATGTGAGCCAAGCCCTGCAAAAGAAGCTGTACGATGAATACAAGATCGCTTTTTGGACGCCTGCCCGAAAAAATCAACGTGTGGTGCAATCAAAAGAATGGAAACAATGGATGAAACGAAAACGCAAAATCGTCGAAACCGCGTTCTCGGTTTTAGTGGATTCATTTCGGATCACGAAAATTCGCGCCAATTCGATCTCTGGATTTGAAACGGCGCTTGATGCCATTTTATTGGCCTATTCGCTCGTTGTTCTTGGGCTAGTTGAGCGTTGACGCTCAACTAGCACCATGGGTAATGTCATATACATTTTTGTAGGTTATTTCTCTTTTGCAAGAATTTAGGAGGTAAAAGCCAACGGATAAATGTAAACCATCTTAACTAACCGAATTTCATTTCTCCTCCCGGTGATCTTCATTCTTTATGAAAAGTGAACATCTTTAAACATGATCAACTGCTTATGAAGAATGAACTTGCTTTGTCTCCCCAAGTTTTCTTTTGCGAATGGGAATTAGGATCAAAGTAACGAAAATTGTCATGATCGCTAAGGTTACGGCAGAATAAAAGAGTCCATTGTAACCATCTTGTGCTGCCATTAAGGTGATTTGATCGACACTCGATTGGATCACTTCTTTTAACCCTGGATCTTTGACTTGATTGATGATTCCCAGCATCTGATTTTCGGAAAATTCCCCAGATGACGTACCAAATTGTTGAGATAGTTGGTAAAACTCCTTCATGGCTTCCGAACTTAAACTCGTCCCTCCTATCTTTTCCTTTAGTATAATAGGAAAATGGGATTTAAATAACTCGGGAATGTGATTGAATCCCCTAGCGATGAAACCTGCGTAGATCGTTGGAGCGAGGGTCATACCGATTTGTCGGCTTAACGATAAGGTAGAAAGTGCGGAACCTTTATCCGACTTCAGCGTTTCTGTCGCTAAAATATTTAACGGGGCACCGAGAAGTATTCCCATTCCCAAACCTGCAACCGACGAAGAAATAATGAACTGCCATTTTGAATCAATCCATGTCGGGAACAAGAGAAAACCGATGGAAGTTATGATTCCCGATAATATCACCGCTGAAATTGGTCCTCTTTTATCAACGAATGCTCCACCCATAGATGCACCGATTCCCGCCATTATTGCAAGGGGTGTTAACCAATACCCGGAATTTTCTGACGCAATCCCGAGCACTTGTTCTGTAAATGCCGGGATAAAAATCATGGCTGCCAGCAACGCCCCAGAGAAAGTCCCTATTAATAAAGTTAAAAGGTACGTAGGTTGTTTTAACAAACGATAAGGAAGAACAGGGTCGCCGCCATTTCTTTCGAGTTTGCTTTCATGAAAAATCAAAGCAATGAAAAGAACAATCCCCGATAAAATAAAACCATACACATTTGGGCTCAACAAGCTGTCTACAAATTCGACACCTTCGATATTCGTCAATCCATACATGATTCCTAAAACGGAAAGAGATAGTAAAACCGTTCCGAACAAATCGAGACGCCCAGTTTCCGGGTCTTTCGTTTCTTCTAATTTTACCCATCCAAAGATAATTAAAAATATCGCTATCGGGACATTGATAAAAAATAATACATGCCATTTACCTGTTAAATCTAATAACATGCTGCCAATATTCGGTCCCAAAACGGCGGCAATCCCATTCATTCCACCCAACATTCCAAGGGCTTTTCCTTGTTTTTCAACCGGCATCGTACTTAGTACATGTGAACTACCGATAATGAAGATTCCCCCTCCACCAAGAGCCTGTAAGAATCGAGCACTTAAATAAAAAATAAAATTTGGGCTTAAAGCAACAAGTAAAGATCCCAAACCAAACAAAGCAATTTCAACAATAAATAATTTTTTTCGTCCATATCGATCCGATATTTTTCCGATGATCGGGACACTGATAGCTAATCCTAATGTATAAAGGGTAACTCCCCATGCCCCCCAATTAGCAGAAACTTCGAACGAATTGTTAATCGTTGTCAGTGCAGCACTAATGATTCCATTATCTAAAGCAGCCATAAACACGCCAATTGTAAATAATATCATTGCCCATGTTTGGCTAGATGCTTTTTCTTTCAAATAAGTCACTCCCTTACTTTAAAAATACAATAAATAACTATAGTTACGCCATGTAAATTACACAACAATTGTCATCTAAAAAAAACAACAAACAAGTATCCCTTTTGCTATATGAAACTGTTTTTTTGGGAGTATCTTGCTTTGTTTTCTGATAAATAAACTCGACAAAGATGCGTCCCTTCTAGTTAAAGTCGCTGTTGGATTTCTCGTCATACTGTACACATAAACTAATAAAACTAGAATCCAATACCGTTTCACCGCCCAACGCCTGCTAATACGGTACCCATCGGGCTTAGTGGTCTTTCGCTTGATGGAAAAAGAATCGATCGACCAACGTCGACATAGTAGCGCAAAGATGTCTTTGTTACATAGCTTTCGATCGGTACTCAAAACGCAATGAAGATTGTCAAGCGTCATGGTTGATCGTCTTTTTAAGCAGAGTAGCACCACGGCATATCTGATACTTTTGTGCGCCCCTTCGTAGCGGTCAACGCGATAACGTTCTTCTCCCACCATGGACGAGATGAGTGTCTTTCAAAGAGAGTGGTCAAACTCCTTTGCCTGAACCGCCATGTCTTTTGGATAAAAAACGATTGGTCTTGAGCGTTGCAATCACGTGGAATCTTTTTTTCAAGCAAGCTTCCATGAGCGTTTGAGATTGATACCAAGAGTCCATTAGCACATAAACGGGACGGTTCACATCCAAAGAAGAAGGCATTTCAACCGCAAGTTTCCACTTTTTTCCCCAGCCGTATTGTCGTAGGGGCGAAACACGAAAGAGAAAGTCTTGAGTCATCACATGAACCGTGAGCCAAGCGAGAGAATGTACCCAGATTAACTATTTATCGGCGTGAGAATCATTCCAATCAACATCCTTGAATGATATGCTTTGTCCGTGACGAAGGATTTGTTTTTTTTTGCCAAATTGTATCGTCGAGCGAAACAAAAATGGATTGATTTTCATGTTTAGCAATGCGTTCAATGCGATGAAGCATCCCCTACTGATACTGAGTTTGCGAAGTAATGTCTCTTCATTCCAGGTTTTTTTGAGAAAAATGGCTAAGTGTCGAGCGATGATTCGGTGAAAGTTCCCAGGTAGTGATCAGTAAATGTTTTAGAAAGCCTTTCATAATCATCGCATCTTCAAGATGAACGGAATGCTTCATGATAGGTTTTTAATAAATAAAGTGCCAATGTGCTAATCTATTCATAAGACATGAACCTTCTTGTATAAATGGTTTGTTGGCACATCTATTTTAACCAAGGAGGCGGGGGCATGCCTATTTTCTTATTTGGATGTAAATATTTGTTAGATAATTTGCTCACCTACAGATTATGTAGTTCATTTGCCCATCTACAGTAAAAAGTAAAATTACTAGCACACTGCTTTGATATTTTATGAATAAACTGTAACAATCGATAAAAGAGCTTGTCAAGTTACCCTATTAATCTACTACGAAAAGTACATAAATGGTTTCAATTTCTTCTGTTTCCCCCTAGTTTGTATATTCTTTCCTCAAACAGTAATTACAATGTTCTTTTTAGAATGTATGTGCCATCTCACCAGTATTCTCTTCTCGACTATTTGAAGCATTTTGGGCTTACCAAATAAGGATATATGCCTTTACTCTCTATAATAAAGTTGCGAACGGGCTAGTACCCGTCATATCAAGTGAAGTAGAAATCCTTCAGCTCTGAGGAGTAATTTTGTATATCACACCCCTTTTTATGGAAAATGTCTTAGTTACATTGAATTTTTTGTCAATTTGTTTTTCCGCTTCTACAGTAAAAACGACCCGAAAATCTTTTATTTCTTTTTTAAATCGTCAATACCAATAAAAAACGTACATTTAATATACATTAAATAGAATGGAGATTACAGCAACTTTACTGGAGCAACGGACATGATTGCCTGCCGATGTTTTACACATCTCCTTCTTGACAGAAGAATCACGCCCGCAGAGGCTCATTGTCGAGTGTCACTGCCTTACCACACTTATACGGACAGGAACTTCATGAAAAAATTTGTGTTCAAAAATCTGACTTATATCCATAAATCTTACATTGCTGAACTGTTGTTATTATGTATGCTGCTGTACACGCATGTATTTAGAAAAAAACATTTTTTTCAATTTGTATTCTGTATCATTTGACTGCTTATCACTTATGCGTACCTTTACTATGATTCCTACATAATGACGG
Source organism: Aeribacillus sp. FSL K6-2848 (assembly GCF_038004325.1). Taxonomy (NCBI): domain Bacteria; kingdom Bacillati; phylum Bacillota; class Bacilli; order Caryophanales; family Bacillaceae; genus Aeribacillus; species Aeribacillus sp. FSL K6-2848. The sequence goes on along the minus strand of NZ_JBBOQQ010000001.1, from coordinate 770,967 downwards.
TATGCGAATCAATCAAATGAATCGATATTTAGGGACTCCTCCGAAACAACAATGCCATCATTGTCAGCATACACATACGCATTTGGGGTCCAGCGCACTTCACCAAATTCAAGTGCGACATCACGGCTTCCTTTCCCTTCTTTTTTACTTTTAACCGGACAGGTGCCGAGTGCCTTTACCCCAATCGGCATCGTCGCAATTTCAGCGGAGTCGCGTATACATCCATTTATAATCACGCCAGATAATTCACGTTCACATGCAATCTGAGCTAAACGATCTCCTAAAAGCGCGCAGTTTCGTGAACCTTTTCCATCCACAACAAGAACTGAACCTTTTGGGATCGTTTCTAGAGCTTGACGAACTAGCACATTATCTTCAAACACTTCAACCGTTGCAATTGGACCTGAAAATTTCTTTTTTCCCCCATAACTGATAAGCGGCAATTTACAAACTTGAAGCTTTTCTAAATATTGATCGCATAAATCAGCAGTTTTCATGATGAATTCTCCTTTCCCATCTATGATTGATACAAAAATATATTTTGACAACCAAGAAGTAAATCCCTTTCAAATTGAAAAAATAATCAAAGGTCAAGATTCGCGCTCGCTTTTCGTTGTTTGGCCGGGCTTGCTGGATACTAGCCGGCGCAACACAAAGCCAAACTCTTCTCTATTGCACTTAGTGATTCATTAATTCTTTCTTTAAAATATTTCGATGAACTCCCCCCTCCCACTTGCTTAGAGGCGGGCTTCATGTAACCGTTTTAATGATATGAAAAGGACTGAGCCGTCAAATCTGTTCCACTTAGACAGCCGCAATTCTTCCTTTCCATACAATTTCAAAATTTAAATCAATTTTTTCAAAAAATATATTGATTCTAACGTTACGTCAGGTTTTAAGATAAAACTAAGAAGGAGAGAAGCTATCCAGCAATCCTGATTCAAAATGGCCCGAACGTAAAGGAGAGATTCGTTGTGGAGAATTTTGAAAAAAATCAAACTTCATGGCAAAATTTTAAAAAGTTGATAAAAATGGCTAACCCTCCTTTCTGGATTTTTGTTGCGGCAATCGTATTAAGTCTTTTGGAAGCAGCTACAGGATTAGTCGTTCCGATCTTTACACGGGATTTGATTGATCGTTTTTCAACTTCAAGTATTGAAACTCATTTAATCTTTTTATTGATTGCAGTTTTTATTCTTCAGTCAACTACATCAGGCTTCTCCTATTATCTTATGTCTTATATTGGCGAATATATTGTGGCAAAAATCCGTTCAAAGCTTTGGAACCATGTGCTGTATTTGCCGATACCTTATTTTGACCGCCATGAATCTGGAGAATTGATGAGCCGCATAACACAGGACACTTATACAGTAAAGTCGCTCGTGACCGAGCATTTAGCTAATTTCGTTTCAGGAATTGTTACGGTCTTAGGGGCTGTCGCTATTTTAATTATCATTGATTGGAAAATGACGCTCATTCTGTTTATTTTTGTACCGCTTGCTATCGTATTGGTTCTTCCACTTGGACAGAAAATCTATAAAATTTCCATGCAAACCCAAGACGAAATGGCCACTTTCAGCGGCAATCTAGGCCGCGTGCTGAGCGATATCCGGTTGGTAAAATCAAACATTGCCGAACCTGTCGAAAAACAAAACGGAAATCAAAAAATTCAGCAGTTGTTCCGATTCGGCTTGAAGGAAGCAAAAATCCAAGCGATTATTTCACCTTTAATGACAACGATTATTATGGCGGTGTTAGTCGTCATTATCGGCTATGGAGGAATTCGTGTTGCCAGAGGGGAATTATCCGCAGGTTCGCTCGTTGCCATCATAATATATATGGTGCAAATTATTGTACCTTTTAGCCAAATGGCAGGATTTTTTACAGCTTTCCAAAAGGCAATGGGTGCGACAGAACGAATTCAGCAGCTTTTGAATACAGAAACAGAACATAATAATGGAAATACAAGAATTGATGTTCATAAACCAATCGTGTTTCAAAACATCTCGTTTGCTTATGAAAAAGGAAAAACGATTTTGCAAAACGTTCATTTTGAAGTGAAGCCCGGCCAAACCGTCGCGATCGTCGGACCAAGCGGTGCTGGTAAAACAACTATTTTTTCCCTTATTGAACGGTTCTATCAGCCAACAAACGGGGCAATAAAATTAGGGAATACCGACATTCGCGAATTTCCGCTTTTTGAGTGGCGCCAACAGATCGGTTACGTTTCTCAAGAAAGCCCGATTATGTCTGGCACGATTCGTGAAAATATTTGCTACGGGCTAAATCGTACAGTCAGCGAAGAAGAAGTGAGAAAAGCCGCGCAATTGGCTAATGTAGATGAATTCATCGAACAAATGCAAGACGGCTATGAAACGGAAGTCGGCGAAAGAGGGATCAAGCTATCCGGTGGGCAGCGTCAGCGCATTGCCATCGCGAGGGCACTGTTGAGAAATCCAAAAATTCTTCTGCTGGATGAAGCTACATCCAATTTAGACAGCAACTCCGAGCAAAAAGTGCAAAACGCTCTCCTTCATCTTATGAAAAATCGTACAACATTTGTCATCGCCCATCGACTTTCAACTATTATTAATGCAGATTTAATCATCGTCCTCGAAAATGGTAAAATTACCGGTCAGGGAACACATAATGAGCTGTTGCAGTCCCATCCGTTGTATCAAAAGCTTGTCAGCCGACAAATGCAAAATTTTGCTCCCGCCAACGATTAAGGCGGGAGCCGCATATAATTTACAAATGGAAGCTGACCGCTTAAGCCCGTTTCCGCTCCATAATGTTGATCCCTAACCCCATGAACACAACAGCCATCAAGAATAGGATGCTCATCGGATAGAGCAAATCGCTGAATGAGTAGCCGTAAACTACCGCCCCTTTTAACAGGTCCATTCCATACGTAACGGGGACAAATTTTGAAAGCAAGAGAAGTGCATCCGAAGAAACAATTTCCAGCGGCCAATAAGCTCCTCCGAGCATCGCCATGCTGACAGAAACAAGCGGAAGCACCGCATGAAACTGCTGCTCATTATTGACAATTCCTACTATAAAAATTGATATTGCGACAATTGCCAGTACATAAGGGATGAGCAATACGAGCACAAACCAAAATTTATCGCTGAAATCTACATCAAACACAAAGTGAAAGACTGCAAAAATAAGCGCCACCTGAATATAGCCGGTTGCAAAACTGTAAATTAAATTTCCGGTATACATCTCCCATTTTTTGACCGGCGACAAAATCATTCGATCCCAAATGCCGTTTCGCTTTTCCATTAATATATTGAAAACGTTGTACGCAATCGTATAAATGACAAAAAATAAGACACTGCCGAAAATCGATTGCATTTTGCTGTTGATGATAACAGTTTCATCCGCACGGAAATGTTTTGTCTCTACGGTAAACACCGGATCGTTTTTCGCTTCCGCAAGCGATTTTGCCACTTGCTTTGCGCTTGATTCTCCTTGTTTTTCCTTCACCTGATCGATGATCGACTTGGATTGTAATGCTTTTGCGTAAACTTTTTGAACCGTTTGCTGAACCAAATAGCTATTGGGGGTATTGGAAGCAACGATTATGCGGAAATCGTCCTTTTTAAGCTCCACACCTGCTTCCGCCTTACCTTCGCCAACCAGCTTTTCAACTTCCTCTTTTTTCATCCTTTTAAACGAAAATAGATTATACTGCTCAAGAGAGTGAATGATTTCCTTCACTTCACTTTCAGGCAGTGCGCTGTATACTGGGACAACTATAGTCTGTTTGTTTACGGAACTGATGAGCATAGCAAAAACGACAGAAAGGATCGACACCATTAAAAATAGCCAAGGCTTCCGGATAAAAAGACGCAGCTTTGCTGTCAAAACTCCGATCACGCCATTTCACCCCTTTTTGGGAAAACTAGCAAGCTCAATACGAACATAACAAAACCGAAAAGACATAAGTATATGACAGTCCAAATAAATTGCGACAGATCATAGCCTTGCAAAATTTTTAAATAAGCTGTCATGCCGGCTCCATTTGGCGTCATATCCCCCAATTTGTGCATAAATTCCGACATTTGCGAAACCGGGAAATAGCTGCCGCCAAGAAAAGCCAAAATAGAAACGACTCCGCTTGAGAAGAAAATGGAAACATTATCTGAATTTATTCGATAGCTCAATGATGTTAAAAAGGTTCCTATTCCTCCGACTGCCACACAAAGAGCAAGCGTAACAATGATAAACGAGACGAGATCCGGCCACTTGACACTGTAAAAAACGGCTGCTAAAGCATATAACAAGGAGAGCTGAAAAAAGGCAATGATCAAGGAAGTTATGAAAATAGCAGCCATGTATAAATTTTTCGGTACATTGGCAAGCAACAAACGATGGAATGCGTTCGACTGTTTTTCTTGCAAAGCATGAGACGAAATATACGAGGCCAGATACAACACAAACATAACGCTTATGCCGACTGTATAATAAGTAAAAGAATTAACTGGCTCCCGTTTTGTCACGGTTTCCATTTCTCCCTTTACTTTTGCGACAGGCAGTTCAAGTGATTCGTTTAAGCCAGCCTGATCCAGTTTAGAAATCAAAGAATATTGCTCTTGAAATTCAGTGATGAGCTCTTGAACAAATTGGGCTGTAATTTCTTTGCCTTCGTTGACATATATACTAAGCTTCGGCTTCGTTTTCTCACCAAATATTAAATGGTTTAACAACGTGTATGAAAAATACTCCGGCACTTCAACAATGACTGTATATTTGTCATTTTCACGGATTTCCTCCAATTCAGAAGGCTGAAACTCTGCCATTTGTATATACGGTTCCAGCTCTTTTGAGCCTAAAATTTCTTGTTTTAAAATGGAAATAGGCATCATTTTTTCCACTTGTTTTAATAGAAATTCCTTTTCCTCATCCGGCATTTGCACGTTTTTTACGTCGTTGGCAAATTTTTCGAAGTCCTCTTGTTCATTGCCATGTTCGACAATCGCTACTTTCGCTTGAATATCCATTTTTTTGCTGTCCATTACACTTGTAAGCGCAAAACCTAAAATAGATATAAGAGTGAACGGCATTACTAATAGAAGAAGCAATTCCTGCTTATTGCGGATCATTATTAAAAATTGTTTCTTAATAAATTGTCCAATCATGATCATCACCCTTTTAATTTCGTAATGCTCTTCCAGTTAAATGAAGAAACACATCTTCCAAAGTAGGTGTTTTAATCTCGATAGATGTCAACATTGTGTTTGTTTCCTCAGCAATTTTGAACAATATGGAAAAAGCATTCGCTTCCTTTGGCGTTAATACGGTAATTACCCGATCTTGCACAGTCACGCGATTGACAACCGGATGATCACGCAGCGCTTGAATAAATGAATCGTTCACGCGCTCGACAGTAATTTGGATTGTGTTTTCTGCCGATAAAATATTTTTTATCTCCTCTTTAGTACCGGCCGCCAAAATATTCCCTTTATCCATAATGTAAATGCGATTGCATAAAAATTCGACTTCCTCCATATAATGGCTCGTGTACAATACGGTCATTTTTTTCTCCTTATTTAACCTTTTGACCGTTTCCAAAATATAATTTCTTGATTGCGGATCAATGCCGACTGTCGGTTCATCCATAATGATCAATTCAGGTTCGTGCAGCAAGGCAGCACCGATGTTCAATCTTCTCTTCATTCCGCCTGAAAAATTTTTGACAAGATCATGCTGGCGATCCGTTAAACCGATCATTTCCAAAACTTCCTCTACCTTCTGTTTTAATTGCGAACCTGACAGCCGATAAATTTTGCCGAAAAACAGCAAATTTTCCCGCGCTGATAAATCGGGATATAATGCAATTTCTTGCGGTACAACCCCTAAAATTTTTCTGAGCTTTTCCGGCCTCTTGATGACACTTTCGTTATGCAAACGAACATCACCGCTTGTCGGCGGAATCAGAGTAGAAATAATTGAAATGGTGGTCGATTTGCCGGCGCCGTTTGGCCCCAAAAGCCCGATGATTTCCCCTCTTTCCAAAAATAAATTCACACCGTTTACAGCATGCGTTTGTTTAAACCTTTTCGTTATTTCAACAGCTTCCAGCATTTTTTATCCTCCCTCTCAACGTTCTATTTGTATATTACAGCGTCCACACTTTCTCACATACTATCTGCAGTCACTCTTTTTACTGAAAAACTATGACTTAGGTCATACATTTACAAAGTCTCTAGGAATAACGTTGAAAATCAGCAAACATTCCGAGTCGAAACAAACATTTTTCAATTGTGAATGCTTCATTAACATACTGCTTTTGAAATTTCACGGCATTATTTCAATACAAAAAAAGACCGGCCTAAATAGCCGATCCTAATCAAACCGCTAGCAAATATCATGTTTAATGGCATAAATGGCGAGCTGTGTTCTGTCCCGCAGCCCAAGCTTATTTAAAATTTGCGTCATGTGGTTTTTGACAGTTCCGATGGACAAATGAAGGTCAGACGCAATTTCTTTGTTCGTTTTTCCTTCGCCGACAAGCTTCACAATCGCCAGCTCACGCGGTGTTAAAGGCACGTTCACCATCTCTTTTTTTGGCTTTTCCAGCAGCTTCGGTACCATTTTTGCCGCTACATCTTCATGAATGGACATCCCACCTTTCATGCAGCTATGTATCGCATCAATCAGCTTTGCCGGTTCAGATGTCTTCAGCAAAAAACCGCTCGCCCCGTCCTTCAACGTCTGTACGGCATATTCCTCATCATTAAACGTTGTTAAAATAAGAATTTTCGCATCAGGCCACCGCTCTTTTATTTTTTTAGTCGCTTCCACTCCGTTCATAACTGGCATGCGAATATCCATTAATATCAGGTCTACAATTGTCTTTTCCATTATTTCGATTGCTTTTAACCCATGCTCAGCTTCAGCGACTACTTTTAATTGCTCGTCCTGTTCGATCATCATTTTCAAGCCTTGGCGGACAATGGCTTGATCTTCAACAAGTAAAATACGGATGGTCATCATTCATACTCCTTTATTGGCAAAGTCCCATGAACAACAAACTCATCATTTGTTTGAAATATGTTCAAGCTTCCTCCAGCTTCTTTCACACGCTCTTTCATATTCGTTAAACCGAAGCCTTTTTGAAACGGTTTGGCATCCGATATCCGGTTTTTTATCGTAAATTCCAAGTCACCGATCGCATTTTTTCCTAATATGATATACACTTCCCTTGATTGCGCATGCCGCATCGCATTCGTTAGCGCCTCTTGGATGACTCGGTACATAACGACATTTTGCTGATTAGTAAGACGGGCCGACAAAACCCCTTGCTTCGTCGTAAAATGCACCATAATATGACTTTCCGATTCCAGCTTGCGAATGAGCTGGAGCACTGACGAAATCCCTTCACTTTCATCCATTTTTAGCGCCCTAACTGCATGTCTCGTTTCCTCTAAACTTTCGCGAACTAAAGATTTTAATTCTACATATTCCTTCCTTTTCTCTTTGATCGAGAGCATCTCAAGCTGCATCAGTAATGCCGTTAATTTATGCCCGACAGAATCATGAATATCACGGGCAATTCTCGTTCGTTCTTCCAATCTGGCCGACCGCTCGTTTTCATAGCTGATACGCTTTAATCTTCTATATTCCCCCAATAATTGTTCATACAGCTCCCTTTGTTCCTTCCTTTCAAAGATATATTCATTTAAAACAACAGAAATGAAAGTAAATATAGCAAACGCCGTCAGCCATTCAAAAGGATTAGGCAGGAATATGGCGATCAAAATCGAAACAAAAACATGAATAACGGCAAACAGACGAAAGGACTGTTTTCTCAGCTGAAAAATTGCTTCGACATAAAGATATAAAATTAATAAAAGAGAGGCATGATTGCCTGCAGCAGACTGAAGCCATCCCGCTGACAAAATGAAGAGATCCACGATGATGTACAACAGAAGAGGATTTTTGACAACAGGCAGAAAATAATAGCAGCCAATTGTACAAGCACTTAAAAATACCAATAAGGTGAGATGTGCTGAATGATCCAAAAAAGCTGAAAATAAAAAGTACGTCCATAAAACAGCAAAAACGAACACTCTGAATAAAAAAGCCTTCACTGACATCCCACCCTTTGTAATCTACTATCAACCTACTGAAACTATAAAAGAATGTCAACGGCTTTTCAAAAGAAATGTCGGACCTTTCTCAAATCATGTACCAATTAATTAAAATACTGAACTCCTCCCTTTTTCTCTCCAAAATAATTACCCTGTGATTTTAGAATTCAACATTTCTAAATAACAACCTCTATAATTAAAGACACCGGTTTAATCTAACCGATGTCTTTAACTAAATCCTATAACTAACAATAACAATTCCTATATCTAATTAGTTAATGTAAAAACCGCATAAAAATCAATATTCCAGCGGTTTTTATAAATAAAATTTTTTCTTACTAGTATTCCATAGTATGTAAAAATATCCTCATACTCTCTAAATTACACATCGTAGATATAATAATAAAATCCAGGAAAACAAAAAGGAAACTCCTTCAAAAAAGGAATTCCCTTGAAAATTTACTTGCTGCCATACAACAGCACTTGCGCTATGCCGACAAAATATTCTGATTCACGAATAATATGGTCCAAAACAACTTTGGCGGTCGGATTTTTTCGAACAGCAGCGCTTTCCGTTTTAATTTGCCGGCATAATTTAATAAAATCGAGACTTTGCTTTAAGCAAAATGACACCAAATTCAATACTCGTTGATAAAGCTTTGCTGGAATATAGTAAGGGGAGCGTATGACAGACTCAATATAGCGCACAACCTTTTGATGCGTCTTCGACAATTCTTCTTCCCAATTTAACAAAGCATCTACATAGTTTTGCTCTAAATTTGCCACAAGCTCTCGGATCACAACAGTATGCTCTTCCTCTTGATGCTTCCAAAACTCCGCTTCATCCAATATGCGAAGCGGCATTTGCTGACCGTAATAAAATTGCATCATCCATCCTCCCATGATCGTCGTTCATTTCAATTGTATGGAAGGAATGGATAAGGTATGATAGCTCATTTTGCTTGAGGATCTTTTTATTTTTCAACACACTAGCTTCTATTAACTATGACACCGTAAAAAAAGCGCCTTGCCTAGGCATTTTTTTGTTTTAAAAAATTTGAGATGTGATGACATGTGAAGAGTTTAGTGAATATGATTGGATTTACGCGAGAAAATCGGCTTATGTTTGTTTTAGCTGATATTTTTTTAACTTCCGATAAAGAGTGGACCTGGCAATATTCATTTTTTTGGCGACAGCTGATAAATTCCAGCCTGTTTCCTCTAAAAGCCTGACAAGCACTTTTTGCTCTTCGATTTCAATTAAAGATAAATCTTTAAGCTGGTTATTGATGGAGAGGCTCATTCTGTTTTCAATAAAGTATGCCGGTAAGTCTTCTATCCTAATAACAGGAGAATCACTAAATATGACGGCATACTCAATGACATTTTGCATTTCTCTTATGTTGCCGGGCCACGAATATTCTAAAAAGTAATTTAAAGTTTCTTGCGCAATGGAAAGGGATTCTCTCGCATACTTTTTTGCAAATTTTTTTAAGAAATAATCAGCAATCAGAGGAATATCTTCCCTTCGCTCACGAAGAGGAGGAATATTAACCGTAACAACGTTAAGTCTAAAAAATAAGTCTTCGCGAAAAAGCCCTTGTTTACACAAGGCATATAAGTTCTTATTCGTTGCAGCAATAATTCTCACATTAATTGGAATCGTTTGAGATGAACCCAGCCTCATAATCTCCTTTTCTTGCAGCACCCTAAGCAAATGGACTTGCAGATCTAGCGGCATCTCGCCGATTTCATCTAAAAACAAGGTTCCTTCGTTTGCTTCCTCAAATTTTCCTTTCTTCCCTTCTTTCGAACCTCCGGTAAAAGTTCCACTTTCGTAACCGAACAGTTCACTTCCAATCAATTCTTTCGGAATTGCGCCACAGTTTATTGCTAAAAAAGGTTTGTCTCTTCTCTGACTGGATTGATGTATTGATTTTGCAATTTTTTCCTTTCCTGTACCGCTTTCTCCCAACAGAAGAATCGGAACATTTGAAGGAGCAGCTTTATAACATTTGTTTAGTGCTGTTAACAATGCATCCGATGTCCCAATAATATCGTTCCATGGTTCATCCTTGAGAATGTATCGCGCAGTGGTACGGAATACCTTTTTGTTATCCTTCAACACGACCATATATCCAGCAACTTCCCCTTTAAAATGAATCGGCTCGATTGCTAAAACCTTGAAATCTCGAACCATCAAATCGCTGGAAATATCGTTTTTCGCAGAGAATTTGGACATCCTTTTCATCTCATTTATTAAAGGATGAAAATCAGGATTTACCGTCAAATCTCCTGCATGTTTCAGGTTAAATAATTCCATTAGCTTTTCACTGCTCTTCACAACATAAAAGGCATGGTTCAGTACTAGAATATGATCATTTTTCCATTTATTTGCACATTGAAAAAAATAATCTATTAAATAGTTATTCACTTTCATATAGACGTATGCAAGCTGTTTTTCAATCACTTGTGCAGTGGATACAGCTAAACCAAGTGTATGAGGCTGAGCATCTTCCCAAAATCCTGTAAAATCGATGACACCGATGACCTCTTTTGTGAAGGGATGAATGATAGGAGCTGAAGAACATGTCCATGGATGACATCCTTGACAAAAGTGTTCTGCAGAAAAAATTTGAATGGGATTTTGGGTGACGATACACGTTCCAATCGCATTTGTACCTGCTGCATTTTCGCTCCAGTCCATGCCAACTGTGAAATTCATTTTTTCCGCTTCCCGCAAAACATACGGTTCACCTTTTAAATAAATTATGCAACCGTTTTCATCTGTCAGCGTGATAAGATACCGAGTACCTTTCAACTTATAAAATAAATTATCAATAATCGGTTTCGCAATTTGATATAGCTCAGATCCTTTTAACAGATGATTTAATTCGTATTCTGTTAAAGCTGCCTTCGTTTGCAATTGCATCGGGTCAACTCCAGTTTCCTGACAGCGGCTCCAAGAATCTAAAACATTTTTTCGTATTTTGCCCGATATTTTATCTTCCCACGATCTTTCCACAAACATTTCCCATAAAGTTTCCAAATCTCTTTTTTTATCTGGCAAGTTGTGCGTAGAGAAAATAGATATATATGGATTGCCCATGTACTCCCCCCTCCTCTTGAACATATTATCAAAATTTTTCGAAAATAAATTATAAAAATACTTTATTCGGGGGCTTTAAAAGCAAAAAACTTACCACCCCCGTAGTTCTTAAGGAATTACACACCAGTGATGATAAGCAAGGAAGTGACAAGTGTTACCACAATTATTAACGTATTTACTCGAAGATATCAAGTGTCTAGATTCGCATTTTTAATCTTTTGAATCAAATTCATGCGTTCACCAACGCTTTATCAAAACGATGTCAAATGTTTAACGCATTTGCTCAAGTGTGCATGCGACAGATTAATTTTGAGCAATACGTTTTGAACTGCTTGTCGTAAAAAATTCTGTTTCTTTATGGTATTCTCTCTAAAAATGAAATAATGTGTCAACTTTCTATAGTTTTTTTAAAACTGCTTTAAATAAAAGTGGATAACCTTTGTGATGAAAACACTAGGTTATCCACTTGCTGTTCGATTGTGTCAGCCTTTAGTCAGAAACGAACTCCTGATTGATGATTTATTTCACTTGAGGTATCGGACGCTTCAGCCATTCATTGTAAAATGCATCAATATCTGGTTCAAAATCTTTTAAGATTGGATACCAAGGTGTTACAGCTTCTACCTCCAGTTGACTTGCACAATTTGGGCAATAGTATTCACGTATAACCTGCCACTCCGGATCTGGAGCAAGCAGTTTCGGATACAGCTCCACCATTTTTTCCTCTGTATCACGAACGTATATAAGCGCATGAAGTTTCCAGTTGTCACTTGCCTCACAAAATTCATGTCCGCAATCACACTTTACGACTCGTTTGCCATCTGGCTTCAAAACGATATAAAGGTGAAGTCCAGCCGGCAATAGAATTGGATCATCCCATGGAACTCTTTCCTGCAAAATGCTGATATATTTATCAAATCGGTCAGTATCCTTAAAATTTGAAAGCATTTCTTTTAATTTGTAAAAATCAATTGTTCCGTCGATCAGCTCTTCAATCGTCTTACGATCATATTGTGCCATGTTCTCACCCCGTTTTTTTCTGATGATTTATTTTTGCTCCAAAGGTTGGTACACCTAACTCATCTTCTGATAAATGCCATTCTGTCGGCAGATTCCAGAACTGTTTAAACTCATTCGCAAATTTTTCACTTAAGGCAAAGCTGCCGGCATACATATGACGAACCTGCACAGCCGCTTCTTTGTTTAGAATTTTTTGTCTCTCCTGCTCCATCCATTCTTTTACAGGAACCCCGCGCTTTAGACGCTCTTTTCTTATTTTTTTGCGGCGTTTTTCTGTCGCTTTTTCATCAACGATATACTTGCCTTTTTCATTTTTGCTGACAACTGCTCCGTAAACGCTTTCTGCATAACGCGGCAGCAGCAGTCCTTCATTTAAATCATCCTCAATCATTTTCGGCTTGCGCTCAAGCGGATCCCCAAAACCAGGACCCCCACGAAGGTAATTTAAATACAGATCGTAATTTTCAAAAATTGTTTCTGTTGTAATGGATTGCTTATCACGGATAATTTCCTTTGCTTCCATTAAAGTATCGTATTCTGGATTATCTGGATCACTGTCTCCCCCTGTAGGAATAGGCAGTCTTTTTTCGATCCGTTCTTTCAAATTCGTTCCATGTGCTTCAAAACGGTATCCTGATGCTGCTGGATAGCCTCCCATTAAACCGCAGTCACTTGACATAAAGCCATTTCCCATAAAGAACATCGTCCAGTCTTTTGCACCATATACCATCCGCAAAGTCTCGTAGCCGCTGCCTCCCCGGTATTTTCCATACCCTGCTGTATTTGGTTTTATGCTTCGTCCCAAATAAAGAAGCGGTTCTGCGAGCTCCCAAATTTCCATATCTCCCATATCACCTTCAGGGTTCCAGATGGCTGCCGCATGGTTAATACCGTCTCTTACCGCACTTGCTCCGACCCCTTCGGCTGCTGATTCGAAGCTGTTAACGGCATGATTTTCGTTAAATTGGTTATATCCTCCTCCTTGCAGCCAGTTAGAAGTGTTGGCATTTCCGGCGTTAACTTCTTCTAAATACCCGCGTGCAAAGTAGTTGCGGCTAAGTGCACGCCATAATGGACTCCATGCAGATACAAGGAAGTGCCATGCATAGCTGTGAGCGGTCCGAATATCGTCCGGATTTAGCCATGAACCGTAAGGCAAGTCGAACTGGCTCGCATAATAAGCGCCATCATTAACCCGATCGTTCGGGATGAGCGTTTGCGACATCATGACCCATATTCCGCTCGTAATCGAAACAGGTGTAGCATTGTAGCTGTGCCATCCCCATCTGTTAACGCCTTCAAAGTCGATTTGGAACTTGCCATCTTTGTGAACAGTCAGTTCTGTTGGGGCATGCATAATCGTGTTTACACGAGCGTAAGGAGGAACATCTAGGTTTTTATACGGTACGTCCACAAATGAAACTTGGCGGTATTTACCCGGAATCAGCAACGTTTTTACTTGATTGACAAAACCGCGCCGTCCATCCTCAATTACCTCGCGAATAAATTGTTTATAAGTGTCGACGCCTTCCTCCTTGATAATATCAAGGACAAGATCTCTGATCATATGGCAGCCGGCAACGCGAGTCCGTTCATCAAGAAGCCAGTACTTTGTTGTTCGGACAGAACGCTGGCTTTCAATAAGCCAATCTTTTAAGAGCGTATCGTTTTTACCGATTTTACGGCAGGCCACTTGATAACCGTCATCGTAACGGCTAACTGGTCCAACGGTCATACTTCCTGGTGCAGTCGCCCCAACATCAATTACGTGGGTAACTCCGCCAACCCAGCCTATCAGCTCGCCCTCGTAAAAGATTGGAACAATTGTATGAACGTCACATGGGTGCACATTTCCGATCTGGCAATCATTGTTACAGAAAATATCTCCGTCTTCAATTCCCGGATTCTCTTCATAATCGTTTTTAATCATGTATTTAATCGCTGCGCCCATCGTCCCGACGTGAATGATAATTCCAGTAGAAGTTACAATCGAATCTCCTTCCGGAGTGTATAAAGTAAAGCATAATTCCCCTTCTTGCTCAACAATCGGGGAGGCCGCCACTCTTTTGGCCGTTTCCCTTGCATGCACAACTCCTCCCCGCAATTTTGAAAAGATCTTTTCATAGCGGATTGGATATGATTCTTTTAATGGCAATGTTTTTAAACCTGCGTAATGTCCTGTCTCTCGGCTGATTTCATCAATTTCTTTGCGCATTTGCTTGAGTGTTTTTCCGTGCCAACCAATATTTTTCTGGCTTTGTATTGTTTTTTCAGCAATCGTCATGAAAAAATACCCTCCTTTTTCCTTAAAGTTCTTTTAAGTGGAAAATGCGATGCTCATCAAGATATGTTTCAAAACCAGGCGGAATCACAAACGTTGTGGCTGGAGATTCTAAAATTGAAAATGCACCGATTTTGTTCCCTGGCTTCAATTTTTCCATTTCCCAAATGTTTGCCTTGATCCACTCGCCCTTCCAGTACACATCACGCTGGCCAAGAAACGCTTCTGACGGCGGAGTTTCTCCAGATAAAGGCTCCTCAGGAATTTTCGGCTTTGCCACTTCAACAATACCGCGTACGATTGCTCCTGTGATGCTGTAACCGAGTTCAGGCGATTTGGCCGCTTTTGCGTAAATTCTCGCATACGTTTCTTCGAATGCTTTGACAAGCTCTTCCCAGTCGTTAATATCCTTAAACTTTTGAATCGGCGATTCAATTTCAAGGTCGTTTAGCTGACCTTGGTACTGCATGCGGAAATAAAGACGGAAACTCACATCTTGTCGTTTAAAGTTATTTTTCTCAAATTCAGCTGCCACTTTTTCGATTAGTTCATCCCAAGCATCCTGCAATTCTTTACCTGCCTTCAGCTTACTGCTGTCTTCATCTCCGTTGTTTACATTGATATCAAGTGTTTTATCATAGCGGTATTCAAAGTCTGCCGCACCGCAGCCAAAAGCAGAAAATCCAGCTGCCCACGCCGGTACTAGAACATCTTCAAAGCCAAGACCTTTTGTGTAGCCGGCAGTATGAAGCGGACCACCGCCTCCATAAGAGAAGCATACATATTGAGATGGCGAATACCCTTTTCCAAGGATCATAGATTCAAGGTAATTGCGCAGTTGCGACTCAAGCAGATCGATAACACCGTATGCTGCGTCTTCAACAGATAATCCGAGCGGATCGGCGACCTGCTTCTTCAATGCTTCATAGGCTCTTTCCGGATATAGCTTAACCTCGCCGCCAAGGAAATTATCCGGGTTGATTAGTCCAAGAACAACGTGGCAGTCGGTTACTGTTACCGTTTCTATACCGCCTTCCGGATAACAAACGCCGACTCTCGAACCTGCGCTGTCCGGTCCAAGTGTTAATGATTTGAAGTTCGGATCCACTCGCACAAAGCTGCCGGCCCCAGCTCCAACAGTATCCATGGAAACAAGCGGTAATGATAGTACAAGCCTTGCCATATCTGGGCTTGTATTAATACTCAAATCCCCTTGAGTAATAAGCGCCATATCAAAACTTGTTCCGCCGATATCCGAACATGCAATATTGCGAATACCGAGTTGTTCACCAAGATATTTCGCGCCAACTACTCCCCCAATCGGACCTGAAACGAGCGTTCTTGCCAGTTCATTTGCTCGCGTACTTATCGTTCCACCGTGGCTGGCCATGACCCGAAGATCAAATTTTGCCCCGTGATTTCTTAACATGTTATCAATTTTCGACAATGTCTCCCGAGACGGGTCTGCTGCATATGCTTCAATAATGGTTGTATTTGTGCGGTGAGACTCTTTTCTAACAGGGTAATAATCAACCGATGCAAACACAGGCACTTCTTTTCCGACTTTCTTCATGACTTCCTTTGCAATA
The DNA here is from genome assembly GCF_038004325.1 of Aeribacillus sp. FSL K6-2848. Lineage (NCBI taxonomy): Bacteria > Bacillati > Bacillota > Bacilli > Caryophanales > Bacillaceae > Aeribacillus > Aeribacillus sp. FSL K6-2848. The sequence continues at coordinate 754,866 of NZ_JBBOQQ010000001.1, read as the reverse complement.
TCCCTAATTTTTCGTTCATGCTGCGGATATTTGTAAGAATGAAGCAAACTGATCACAATTGCTTCGACATCCTGTTCCAGAAGGTCCAATACTGCTGGTTCCACTTCATGTTCATAAAGCGGAATGACAACGTTTCCAAATAAATCGACTCTTTCTGTTACGCCTCTTGTCAATTCTCTCGGTACAAGTGGAGGATCGTAACGATGAGTATTCAAGTGTAAACGGTCTGAATAAGAATATCCTAGGTAAGCCTGGATCGCCCGGCCCATTCGATGGAAATCCTCCATCCCTTTATTAACGATCAGACCGACGCGGCGTCCTTTCCTTGACACGAGACGATTCAGCATCGCTGTTCCGGAGTAGACACCCGCAAGCAATTTAGGAAATTCTTCTTCTACTGTTGTGTTCCAGTAAGTTAGTGCATCCCTTGCAGAGTTGAGAAGACCAATTGATTCATCTTCAGGTGTGGATTGTGCTTTTCCGACGACAAATTCACCATTGTCGTCAATAATGAAGGTATCTGTCATCGTTCCCCCTGCATCGATAGCAAGTATTTGTGCATTCCGAGTTGTTACTGCTTCCATCCATTTCTCTCCTTTCTTTTTTCAAAAATTGATTTTGTTTTCGCTTTTTACTTTGCAACATTCGTGCCAATATTAAAAATTATCAAAAAATTAAGGAGAGAAAAGGCTTTCGTAAATTAGAGAATGGTGAAAGAGAATGATGAATTGTAGTGAATCGCTACACTGTTTCGCTACAATTTTTTCGTACAACAATACAGCTAAAAAAGAATTTGTTGCAATTTGCCCATAGAATTTTGTTGCTTGCTCCATACTATTCGACAGACAGCTTAAGCTCGATCAAGAGATTTTTTGTAAAAAAATAGACCATCTTTTAGTCTAGTAAACATAAAAATAACGACAAGGAATTTTCCAAGGGACAACAAAGACGACTTGAATGACAAAGCCACTATTGTACCGTCCTAATTTTATGATGGAAAATTTGATGAACAATAACTGCAGTTTCATTTTGTTTCTAAGTAAAAAACAAGTTTGAATGTTCTCAAATTTTCACCGGAAACAGTTGATACTTTGATGAAAGTCCCCATTATCGAAACGATAAATACGTTTGAAAAATCATAATGGATTTTCTTTAAGCATTTCCAGCAATTTTTTTAAAGCAAATGAGTGATATCTACCTTTTCTCGTAATGATGCCGAGTCTCCAAAGAAGAGGCGGATCTTTAAGTGGAACAATCGTGATGTTGGGGCTGTTCTGTTTATGAAAAATCATTTTCGGCATTAAAGTAATACCTAGTTTTGATGAAACAAGCTCAAGAATTAAATCCCATTGCGAGCTTTCATATGAAACAATTGGAGTAAAGCCTGCATTTTTACATGTGTTGATGATGTAATCGTGGAGTTTGAAGTTTTTTGAAAACAATATAAACGGTTCATCTTTTAATTCATGTATTGAAACTGTTTGTTTTTGTGCAATTGGGTGGTCGCGATGAATAAACAAGACAAATTCTTCTGTAATAAACGGATGAATATGAAAAACGGATTCGTCTACAGGCAGTACAACTATGCCAATGTCAATCTCTCCTTCTTCCACTAATTGTTCGATGACCTTTGCCCCAAGCTCTATAAGTTCAAGTTTCACATTCGGATAGTTTTGATGAAACATTCTAGCAATAGAAGGAAAAAACAAAGTTCCAATGAGCGGCGGAACCCCCATCTTAATCTCTCCAGTCGCAAGATTAGAAAGTTCATCTAATAACATTTTCATTTCTTCCAACGTTTCAATCAATTTTTTTCCTTGCTGATATACAATTTGACCTGCATCTGTCAAACGGAGATGACGAGTTGACCTTTCGATCAGTTCAACATGCAGCTCAGCTTCAAGCTTTTTAACGGCTTTGCTCAATGAAGGCTGTGATAAGTAGGAATATTCAGCAGCCTTTGTAAAGCTGTTATGATTGGCAACATCAATGAAAGATTGAATATCACGAAATTCCACCATACTCCCCCCTTATTTATTCACTATTGGAATAAATTGTATTCTTTTTATCTATTTTACTTATAGATAATGGGAATGTAAACTCTTACATAAGACAAAGAAAGGAGGAGATGTTCATGAACAAAATCATGAATTCATTTTCGGAAGCGGTTTCAGACATTCAAGACGGTGCATCCATTGTTGTAGGCGGATTTGGGTTGTGCGGAATTCCAGAAAAGACTATTCAAGCTTTACGTGACAAGAGGACAAAGAATTTGACTATTTACAGCAACAATTGTGGTGTCGATGATTGGGGACTTGGTCTTCTACTCAAAAATAAACAAATAAAAAAAATGGTCGCTTCCTACGTCGGGGAAAATAAAATTTTTGAACAGCAATTTTTAAGCGGCGATTTAGAAGTAGAACTTATACCACAAGGTACTCTTGCAGAACGAATGAGAGCAGGCGGAGCAGGAATTCCGGCTTTTTATACCGCAACAGGTGTCGGAACGCCGATCGCAAAAGGAAAAGAAGAAAGAGAGTTCAACGGAAAAACATATTTGCTAGAGGAAGCCATCGTTGCAGATTTTGCTTTTGTAAAAGCGTGGAAGGCTGATACTTATGGGAATCTTGTGTATCGGAAAACAGCGCGAAATTTTAATCCGCTTGCCGCAATGGCAGGTAAAATCACCATAGCGGAAGTGGAACAAATTGTTGAACCTGGTGAACTTGATCCGGACGAAATTCACACACCATGTATTTATGTTCAACGCTTACTGGTAGGAACGAATTATAAAAAACGCATTGAGCGGAGAACAGTGGTTACTAAATAAAAGAAGGAGTGATCAGGATGTCTAACAATCGATTAAAGATTGTTAAGCGTGCGGTAAAGGAAATTGAAAACGGAATGATTGTCAATCTTGGCATCGGAATGCCAACACTTATTGCCAATGAGATTCCGTCCAATTTCAACATCTTATTACATTCAGAAAATGGGCTGCTTGGCATTGGACCTTATCCGGTTGAAGGGGAGGAAGATCCCGATTTGATTAACGCTGGTAAAGAAACGATTACTACAGTGCTCGGCGCTTCATTTTTTGACAGTGCCGAATCATTTGCAATGGTTCGTGGAGGACATATTGATCTTGCTATTTTAGGAGGTATGGAAGTTTCAGAGAACGGCGATTTAGCCAATTGGATGATTCCAGGAAAAATGGTCAAAGGTATGGGCGGAGCAATGGATCTTGTAAACGGTGCGAAACGTGTCATCGTCATTATGGAACATTTGAACAAGAGCGGGGAATCGAAAGTGAAGAAAGAATGTACACTTCCACTTACTGGAAAAGGCGTCGTCCATCGATTGATTACCGATTTAGCCGTGTTTGACTTTACAGATCAAGGGATGGTGCTGATTGAAACAATGGATGGTGTTTCAGTTGATGAAGTGATAGCAAAAACAGAGGCAAAATTCACAGTTTCTCCTGAACTTTCGGAGGTGAATTAAATGGTAAAGACAGTTATTTTAGAAGGAGCGCGTACCCCGATTGGAAAATTTAACGGATCGCTTGCTCAATTAACAGCATCACAGCTTGGCGGTATTTCGATGAAAGAGGCTTTAATGCGAGCAGAAGTAAAGCCTGAAGATGTGAATGAAGTCATTTTCGGAAATGTTCTTCAGGCTGGACAGGGACAGATCCCGTCGCGCCAGGCAGCACGTGAAGCAGGTATTCCTTGGAGCATTAAAACAGAAACAGTGAATAAAGTTTGTGCATCCGGTCTTCGCAGTGTAACAATGGCTGATCAAATCATTCGGGCAGGCGACGAAGAAATCATTTTGGCAGGCGGCATGGAGTCAATGTCAAACGCTCCATATGCATTGAAGAACGCAAGATGGGGGTTAAGAATGGGTAATGCACAGATGGTTGATTTAATGATTCATGATGGCCTGTCATGCAGTTTTACTGGTGTTCATATGGGGACGTACGGAAACAAAATTGCGAAAGAGTATGAAATATCGCGTGAAGAACAGGACAATTGGGCTGTGAGAAGCCATAAAAGAGCAATTGCAGCAATCGAAGAAGGCAAGATGGCAGAAGAGATTGCAGCGGTTGAAATTCCACAGCGTAAAGGCAGCCCGCTTGTCATTTATAAAGATGAATCACCGCGAAAAGACACAACGAAAGAGATTCTGGCAACATTACCTCCTGTATTTGACAAAGATGGAACGATTACAGCCGGCAACGCACCTGGAATTAATGATGGAGCTGCAGCGCTTGTACTGATGAGCGATGAACGGGCAAAAAGAGAAGGTAAAAACGTTCTTGCAACCATCATTGGCCATGCAGAAGTTGCGGTTGAAGCAGAAAATTTTCCAATAACACCGGGCCTTGTCATTCTTGAGCTATTGAAAAAGACGGGGAAATCTGTCGATGATATCGACTTGTTCGAAATTAATGAAGCATTCGCAGTAGTTGCACTCGCTAGTATAAAAATTGCGGGAATCGATCCGGAAAAAGTGAATGTAAATGGCGGTGCTGTTGCCCTTGGTCACCCAATCGGCGCAAGCGGCGCGCGTATTCTTTTGACACTAGCGTACGAATTACGCCGTCGCGGAGGAGGGATTGGAATCGCAGCGATCTGTTCTGGAAGCGGTCAGGGAGATGCCGTGATGATTGAAGTAAAATAAAATGGATATAATTTGAAATCTATAAACAAAAAGAGTGAATTTGACCAAACTAATTATTATATTGATTTAATAGAAACATAATCGCCATTTTGCATCAAGCTTTGATTCTATTAAAACATTTAGCATCAGTAGTTTTGTGCGCCAGTGCAAAATAAAAAAAGAAGCCTCCATAAAATCAGGCCCCATTGAAAGCAAAAAATCATAAACATCGATATATCAACGTTTCAAAACATTAAAGGGGGCATCAATAAGCCGTAAAAGCGACTTATTAGACACCCCCGTATTTTGTATTAATTTTTTATTTTTTTCATCACATTGTTCGTTCCGCGGCCGAAATAGTTTACCAATTTTTTATACTCTTCATAATACAAATTATATTTTTCTACGTGATCCTGTTTCGGATAAAAAACTTTGTCTTTTAATTTGGCCATATTTGCTGCTGCTTCTTCGATCGTATCGTATCCACCTAGTTTTGATCCTGCAGCAACAGCTCCGAACATTGCAGCTCCGATGGCTGATGTGATTTTGTTAGATGCGATCTTGATTGGTCTTGCCGTTACATCTGCATATATTTGCATGAGCATTTCATTTTGATGAGGCAGTCCGCCGCATGCAACCAATTCATTAATTTCGATTCCTGCATTCTCAAAGCTTTCAATGATCAAGCGTGTCCCGAATGCTGTTGATTCAATTAATGCACGGTAAATTTCTTCAGGTTTTGTATTCAGCGTAAGACCGACTAATAAACCTGACAAATTGGCATCAACTAACGGAGTTCTATTTCCATTATGCCAATCCAATGCCAGCAATCCTTTTGATCCTGGAGGCAATGTGCTGGCTTTTTGTTCCAAATATTGATGAATAGATAGATTTTTGGCCTCCGCTTCTCTTTCGACATAACCCGGCACAAGCTCTTTGACAAACCATGCAAAAATGTCGCCAACAGCAGCCTGGCCTGCCTCATATCCGTAGTAGCCAGGGATTATTCCATCTTCGACGACTCCGCTGATTCCTTCGACAAACTCTTCTTTTGTGCTTAACAGCATATGACAGGTGGAGGTTCCCATAACCATAACCATGCTTCCAGGTGCGGTAACTCCTGCACCTGGAACAGCAGCATGAGCATCTATAATTCCAATGGCAACCGGTGTTTTTGGTTTTAGTCCAATTTTTGCTGCAAACTCTTCCGTCAGCTCGCCAGCCTTGCTGCCGATCGGAACCACTTCACCCGACAGTTTTGTTTCATAAATATTTTCCATCAATGGATGAAGTCTTTTTAAAAATTCTTTTCTTACATAGCCTTCCTGTTTATGCCACATTCCTTTATAGCCGGCAGAACAGCTATTTCGTTTCACTTCACCGACCATCAGCGACGTCAGCCAATCAGCTGCTTCAAGGAACAATGCCGCTTCATGATAGAGCTCCTCACGATCATGTATAATTTCTAATATTTTCGGCAGCATCCATTCTGACGAAATTTTTCCACCATAACGCTTTAACCATTCTTCATTCGACTCGCTTGCTAATTGATTAATTGTATCTGCTTCTGGCTGCGCTGCATGATGTTTCCATAATTTTACCCATGCATGCGGCTCGTCTTTCCATTTTTCCTGAAAACATAATGGTGTTAATTGTTCATCGACAGGCAGAATTGTACAGGATGTAAAATCAATTCCTATGCCGACGATATCATCTTTGCTCACCCCGGAATCCTCTAACACTCTCGGGATGGACGTTTCCAGCACATCTAAATAATCTTGCGGGTGCTGAAGAGCTGTACTGTTTTTCAGCTTCTTCTGCTTATGAGGAAGAGTTTCCGTTATGACTCCATGTTTATATTGTGTGGAATGAGTACCAGCAACCTCACCAGTTGCAACATCTACTAAGACAACTCTTCCAGATTCAGTCCCAAAATCTACTCCGATTGCGTATTTTTTCATAAGCATCCCGTTCCTTTGTTACTTGTTATTTATAGATCGGCCCAAAGTTTTTACATGCTCTGTAATCAGCGCCTTCAAGATCTTTTGTTCCAAACATGCTCCAAGCATCTGGTCTGAATATTTTTTCCTCAGGTACATTGTGCATATTTACCGGAATGCGAAGAATGGATGCCAGCGTGATTAAATCGGCTCCAATATGACCATAGCTGATGGAACAATGGTTGGCTCCCCAGTTATTCATAACCGAGTAAACATCTTTAAATGCACCTTCTCCGGTTAGATTCGGAACAAACCAAGTGGTAGGCCAAGTTGGATCGGTCCGTTTGTCAAGCACGTCATGAACTTCTTCCGGCAAATCAACCGTATATCCTTCTGCAATTTGCAGAACAGGACCCAGCCCTTTAACAATATTTAAGCGCGAAATCGTTACAGGCATGCCGCCTTTTGTTAAAAAGTCAGTTGAATATCCGCCGCCTCTGAAGTATTCAGTTGAAGCAGGTCTAAATTGTGTTGCTTCCAAGCATTTTTTAATATCTTCATCTGTCAATTCGTAGTATGGTTTAATAACTGGTTTGCCGTCTTTTGTTTGTTCTCCTGTTCCATCCAATGCAGCCGCTCCAGAATTAATTAAATGGATGATTCCGTTTGCCGCTCTCCCTTCAAGAGTATAGCCAGTTACCCGCTTGACAGCCTCCGGACTCCAATAAGTTCTCACGTCGGCAAAAATTTGCGCCGTATTAGTTAAAAGGTAGCCGAACAACATGGAAATGCCGTTCAAGTTATCATTTTCCGTTGCAAAAATATATGGGGCTCTTTTTCCGTTCCAGTCAAAAGATGAATTTAAAATCGTTTCCATAAAATCTCCATTTGGGAAATAGTCGGTCCATTGACGCTGTCCTTGGAAACCAGCAACAATGGCGTTTCTTCCTAGAGCTTCTTCTCCATATCCCATTTCTTCTAATTTTTTATTGCCAACCATTAAGTCGCGTGCGATAAGAGCCATTTTTACGCTGATTTCCCAATCTTTTTCCTTCTGCTCTTCTGTTCTTTTAAAGTCGTCGCGATTGTTGTCCGGACCAACTTTACAGTTTTCCTTCACCCATTTTAAGGCTCTTTCATATTCCTCTTTATCGTAAATTTCCAGTTCAATTCTGCGCACGAATTCGCTCATATCCACATATTCATTTCTCATTCCAAGATAGTTTTGGAAAAAGTCTTCTTGCACAACACTTCCTGCAATTCCCATTGATACAGATCCAATGGAGAGATAAGATTTACCCTTCATCATAGCAACAGCCAGTCCTGCTTTTGCAAAACGAATGAGCTTCTCTTTTACATCTTCAGGTATATTCGTATCTCCTGCATCTTGAACATCCTTACCGTAAATTCCAAAGGCAGGAAGTCCTTTTTGGTTATAACCTGCTAGAACAGCAGCTAAATAGACAGCGCCAGGTCTTTCTGTTCCATTGAATCCCCAAACTGCTTTCGGAATGTGAGGATCCATATCCATTGTTTCCGTTCCATAGCACCAGCATGGAGTAACAGTAATCGAAACGCCAACGCCTTCTCTTGCAAACTTTTCAGCTGCTTCTGCCGCTTCTTTTACTCCTCCAATACATGTATCTGCAATCACACATTCCACTGGCTGTCCATTATAATAAAAAACATTTTCCTCCAGTAATTTAGCTACAGCTTTTGCCATGTTCATTGTTGTTTCTTCTAATGATTCACGAACTCCTTTTCTTCTGCCGTCGATCGTCGGGCGTATTCCTATCTTTGGTAGATTTCCTACATATCGTGGATCTTTTGCCATCTTTCATTCCTCCTGTATGTTATTTATTTAATGATTGCTAGAAATGATTTATAATGTTTTTCCCAATGATCACAGTTTTCGGGTTCATATGTTTTAAAGCTAAAGGAGTTGGTAACAATTTTTCTTGCTTCTTCTAAGTCTGCAATTTCTCCAAGGGCAATTAATTGAGAAAGCATATTGCCGATTGCGCTGGCTTCCACCGGCCCTGCATAAACGGTACGCTTTGCGGCGCCAGCAATAAATCGACAAAACCATTTGTTTTGTATTCCCCCGCCTCCCATATGAATCGACCGGATGTTATGGTGGATTAAATTTTCCAGCCGTTCGATCACGAAACGGTATTGAAAAGCTAAGCTTTCCAATATACATCTCAAAAATTGCCCTTTCGTTTCCGGAATAGGCTGCGAAGTTTTTTGACAATAATCTTGAATGGCTTTCAGCATACTTGGCGGGTTAAAAAACGATGGATCATTTGGATTTATAAAAGAACGGAACGGTTCTGCTTCTTCTATCAGCCGGCTTTCTTCTTCATAGGAGATGCCTTCGCCATTATCGTTCCATTCTTTTTTACACTGTTGAATAAACCATAAGCCGGTATTGTTTTTTTGCAAACGGAACTTCCCGTCAAATGTTCCTTCATTTGTGAAGCCCCATTCATAAGCTTCATCTGAAACAACCGGCTTTTCCACCGTGACACCGATCAGCACCCATGTTCCGCAGCTCATAAAACAGCTTGTTTGATCATTTTGGATCGGCATGGCACCTAAAGCACAAGCTGTATCGTGTCCTGGAACCGCGATGACATTGGCCGGATCGATCCCTAATTCCTTATTAATAGATGCTTTCGTTTTGGCCAAAATGCGATTCGTTTCTGCCAGAGGTGCAAAATTCACCTTATCTGCAAACAGCTTATTTAAAATCGTCTCATCCCAATCTTTTTTTTCCCAATTTAATAGTTGAGAAGTCGACGAGATTGTAAATTCATTTTTGATTTCCCCTGTAAACAAATAGGCGAACAGACTCGGTGTCATTAATATATATTTTGCCTTTTCTATTAGCTCAGGCCTTGTTTTCAAAATCGCATACAGCTGATAAAGCGTATTGATGGCAGCTGGCTCTACGCCAGTCATTTGAAAAAGTTTTTTCTTATCTATCTTCTCATGGACTTCATCCATAAAGAGAACGGTATGTGTATCCCGATAAGAATACGGGTTTTCTAATAGATCTCCTTCCTCGGAAATGAGACCGAAATCTACTCCCCACGTATCAAAACCAATTCCATCGATCCTTTTTCCATAAACCTCGACAAATTTTTTTATTCCTTTTTTCATTTCAGTAAATAAGTAGTTTAAATCCCAATGCAAATGATCTCCGATCGTGATGGGGTTATTTTGAAAACGGTGAATTTCTGTTATGTTTAATTTTTTATTTTCATATTCTCCGAGTATTAATCGACCATTCGAAGCACCCAAATCAAAAGCTAGTACTCTTTTCATGTCATTCGCACTCCCGTAAAAAAGCCTGTTTATGACTTCTTCTTTAACAGACTGGCCCGATACTTTTCGGATGACAAATTTCGTAAATCTTCGCACTCTTGTTCCGTTAAAATTCTCGGAGTACCAACAGTTGAAGCGATGGTAAATACTTTTGCTGATTCTTCGGTTAATTGCATATAAAAAAATGCTTCTTTCATCGTTTTGCCGACTGTGAGCACTCCATGGTTCCTCATCACAATGACATCGCTGTCATGGATGACTTCTCCAACAGCATCTGCTAAAAGATTGGTTGTAGGAATAATATAATCTAAGTAGGAAACTTTCTTTACCATTGCAGGAAAATCGGGGAAAAGCATTGGGATATCTTTCCCTGCACTAGAGACTCCAACAGAGTAGCTAGGATGCGCATGCAACACTGCATTGATTTCTGGATTTCGCCGAAAGCATTCTAAATGCATGAGCAATTCGGAGGAAGGTTTTAAATCTCCAAAAACTTCTCCAGTGTCAATTTTTACTTTAACCCATTGATCATCTTCAATCTCCTTTAAATCAAAGCCGCTTGGTGAAATGTACATATATTCACCATCACGCATGCTAAGATTTCCACCGGCTCCAACAACTAAACCAGCATCTACAATTTTATGTGCATATTTTTTTAGTTCTCCGATTACTGCTGACATTAAATTCCACCTCTAGTATATGTTTATCATCTTGAAAACAATTTTTAAGTTTCGTTTCACCCTGTTTTTATGAGCTGGTTAATCTTTTTCCCCTTCAAGTATTTGTATAACTGGGGCTGCAAAATGCATCCCCAGCTTTCAGGTTATTATTCGTAAATGGCAGATTTAATTTCTTCATTATCAAGATTGGTTTTGTCATACCAATAGAATCCTGTGTCAATAACCTTTTCTACTTTCTCGCCATTGATTGCTTGAACAGCAGCTTTTTCTGTTTCATAGCCGATACCGACCGGATTTTGTGTAATGGCTCCTGCCATTGTACCGTCTTTAATCGCTTCAATTTGCTGTTTACCAGAGTCAAAGCCGATGACAACAATTTTGCCTTGTTTATTCATTTCTTTTACTGCATTAATTACACCGATCGCTGAACCTTCGTTGGCACCATAGATCCCTTTTAAGTCAGGATGCGCTTGGATGATTGCTTTCGCTAAGTCTGTAGATTTTAATTGGTCACCGCCGCCATATTGAATGTCGACAATTTCAATATCTGGATATTTTTCTTTTATTCTCTCAACAAATCCATCTCGGCGGTTAACACCAGTTATACTTGTTTGGTCATGAACAATTAGCGCAACTTTTCCTTTGCCTCCAATTTTTTCAGCCATTTTGTCTGCCGCTAACGCTGCAGCAGCTTTGTTATCTGTAGATGCAGTTGCCAAAGGAATATCGCTGTCAACCCCTGAGTCAAATGCAATAATCGGAATACCTTTTTCATCAGCTTCTTTTAATAAAGGAATTGATGCTTGGCTGTCTAGAGCAGCAAAACCAATTGCATCCGGCTTTTTATCAATAGCTGTTCTTAACATTTCAATTTGTTTGTCGACTTGAGATTCACTTTCTGGACCTTCAAACGTAATTTCTACGTCAAACTCTTTTGCTGCTTGTTCAGCACCTTTTTTAACAGCTTGCCAGAATTGATGCTGGAATCCTTTAGAGACAATAGCGATATAGGGTTTTCCACTGTCGCCTCCTGCGGATTCAGAGCTTCCTTCGCTCTCGTTTTTCGAGGAGCTTCCGCATGCTGACAAAATGAGCGACAACATTAAAATACCGCATAGAGTTAACAACCATTTCTTCACTGAATTTTCCCCCTTATAATTTTTTTATTTTTTAACTCTAGTTTGTAACTAGAGATAAAAAACGGAATTTAACTGCTTTTGCCTCGACGGATAATATCGATATAAACTGCAACCAAAATGACAAATCCAACAACAACTGTCTGCCATTCTTGAGGGATTGACATAATTCTCAAACCGTTTGTTAATACGCTCATAATAAGAGCCCCAATAACTGTTCCTAAAATAGTTCCTTTACCACCACTTAACGAAGTCCCCCCGATAACGACAGCTGCAATTGCTTCCAACTCATACCCGGCTCCCAAAGCAGGCTGTGCTGAATTAAGCCTTGAAGCCATTAAAACTCCTGCTATTCCTGTAAACACACCTGCAACCGTGTAAATGATGATTTTCCATTTATCCGTATTGATACCGGATAATCTTGTCGCTTCTTCATTGCTTCCAATAGAAGTTGTAAAGCGGCCAAAAATAGATTTCGTTAATAAAATTCCTGCAATAATTGCCATAATAATGAAAATTAGGACACCGTTAGGCAAATTAAATCCTGGTATAATTGAACCTAATGCAATTTCACTGAAGCTAGGTTTATCACTAAAATAAATTGGAGTTGCATCTGAAATAACAAGTGCTAATCCTTTCGCGATCATCATCATCGCCAATGTTGCAATAAATGGAGGAATTTTTAATTTTGAAACACTGAATCCGCTTATAAATCCCATTAATGCACCAGTCAAAATTCCGCCTAAAATGCCGACTATAATTGGCAAATCCCAAAAGACGATAAATACCCCTGTCATAACAGCACATAGCGTCATTCCTGTACCAATGGAAAGGTCAATTCCTCCAGTCATAATAACAAATGTAGTTCCTAACGCCATGATTCCGATAACTGTCGTTGATAATAATATCCCAGTAATATTAGTCCAATTTAAAAAGTTATCGGAGGAAATGGTAAAAAACAGAATAAGTACAATTAAACTAGCAAATGCCAATATTTGTTGCAGTGCATTGGATTTTAATAGATTTCCACTCTTTTTTGTCTCTGTGTTAGGTGCAGTTCCTGTACTCATATTGATCCTCCTCGTTTTGTATTCCAAATCCTTTTGACATAAAGGACACTTCAATCGAACTTACAATTTATGATCTAGTTCGTGTTGCATAATCCATAATCTTTTCTTGAGATGCTTCTTCGTTTGTCAACTCTCCGGTGATTCTTCCTTCACACATGACGATGATTCGATGGCTCATTCTTAATATTTCCGGTAATTCGGAAGAAATCATAATAATGGATTTTCCTTGCTGAGCCAGTTCATTTAGCAGCTGATATATTTCAGTTTTCGCCCCAACATCAATTCCGCGTGTAGGTTCATCAAAGATTAAAATGTCGCAGTTTTTAGCAAGCCATTTGGCAATGACAATTTTTTGCTGGTTTCCTCCCGATAAATTCTTCGCTAGCTGTTTGATGCTTGGCGTTTTAATTTTCAGCGACTTTACATACTCTTCTGATGTTACATATCCTTTTGAGTCATTGACAAAGGTCAGCCAATTCACATAATTGCTCAGTGAAGAAATTAAAATATTCGAATTCACGTCCATTTCAAGCATTAAGCCATATCGCTTTCTGTCCTCAGACAAATAGGCGATTCCGTGCTTTACTGCATCTTCAGGCTTATTGATTTTCACTTCTTTTCCATTGATAAAAATTTGCCCTTCATCGATTTTGTCAGCACCGAAAATGGCTCTTGCTACTTCTGTGCGTCCAGCTCCCATTAAACCGGCAAAGCCTAAAATTTCTCCTTTTTTCAAAGTAAAGCTGATATTTTCTAAAAAGTTTTTGGTCGATAAGTTTTTCACTTCCAGGACTGTTTCAGCCTCTTTTGAAACCGTCGTTGTAGGGCGAGATTCATCCTGGATGTGACGGCCTACCATTAACGAAATAACCTTTTTCATATCTGTATCTTTCGTATATAACGTGTCGATGTATTGACCGTCGCGCATGACTGTTATTCGGTCAGAAATGACTTTCAATTCTTCCATTCTGTGTGAAATATAAATGATGCCAACACCTTTGTTTTTTAAATTTTCAATTAAATCAAATAATGTTTTAATTTCAGATTCCGTCAAAGCGGCAGTTGGTTCGTCCATCACGATAATTTTCGCATTGTAAGATAACGCTTTCACAATCTCCACCATCTGCTGCTTTGCCACTGTTAAATCTGATACTGTTTCTTTAGGATTTAAATTAATATTGAGTTTCTCAAGCAACTCTGCTGTTTTTTCATTCAATTCCTTTTCCTTCAAAAAGAAATTAAATCCGGTGCGAGGCTCCCTGCCAATAAAAATGTTTTGGGCAACCGTTAAATCAGGCATTAAATTTAGTTCTTGGTGTATAATGCTAATGCCCATTTCCTGTGCTGCTTTCGCATTAGGAATTTCAACTTTGTTGCCTTCTAAGTAGATTTCACCTTCATCTTTTTGATAGACTCCAGACAAAATTTTCATTAAAGTCGATTTTCCAGCACCATTTTCGCCAACTAATGCTAGAACTTCCCCATAATTTAAATCCAGTCGAACTTTTGATAATGCCTTTACTCCAGGAAAACTTTTGCTTATCCCTTCCATTCTTAATAATTGAGCTGACATCCTATCACCTACTTTACGTAACTGTCATTATCCGTCCTGAATTTTTGTTCCACTTTTACATTAATAAGATTTTTCAGATTTTTTCGCGGATTGGTACTGCTTCCAATCATTTAAAAACCCTTTTAACCCGATATTTGTAAGATCTGACGCAAACATTTTCTTAAAAATATAAAATGGCATCGTTACAGCATCTGCGCCTGATTTTGCAAGATCAACGACAACCTGCGGATTTCGGATGCTTGCTCCAATAACTTTCGTTTCCGCATGCATTTGATGAATAATTTCTTTTGCCTCTTTAATAAATTGCAGCCCGTCAATCGCATGATCATCCATTCTTCCGATGTAAGGGCTTATAAAATCCACCCCTGCTTTGGCAGCTAATACAACTTGAGGCAGTGTATAAATAAGAGTCATATTCACCTTTATGCCTTCCTGTTTCAATTGATAAGCTGCGGATAATCCTTCTTCAGTCATCGGGAGTTTAATGACAATATCTTTTCCCCATGTGGACATTTCTCTCCCTTCAAGGATCATTTCTTCAGCTGTTTCTCCTGTTACCTGGCACCAGACTTCTCCATTAATTTTGGAGGAAATATCCACAATAATTTGCCGAAACTCTCTATTTTCTCTTGAAATAATGCTTGGATTTGTTGTAATCCCTGCTAAAAAGCCATATTTTGAAGCAAATTCTATTTCTTGTTCATTTGCGGTGTCTAAATAAATGTCCATGATTTTCCCCCTTTCTCGCACAATTGTTTGTACATTTATTCAACCCCGTTCCATTGATTAAAAATCGGCTCCACTTGTTTATAAACTTGTTCAAACGCTTTCAAAGCTGTTTGATAAGATTGATGGTTGCGTTGATCTGGTTCAAATGATTCAGCTTCAACACACCAAGCTTTCGCTGCTGTCAAATCTTTCAGAAGGCCTACTCCTACACCGCCTGCAACCGCAGCGCCCATTGAGGTCGTTTCATCCAAAATTTTCGGTATACGGATGGTAACACCGAAAAGATCAGCCAGCATTTGCCGCCATATTCTGCTTTTCGCTCCGCCTCCAAACAGCCATATGTCTTGAAATGGCCGATCATAATTTTCTTGCAGAGCATCGAAAATAAGTTTTAAATTCATTGAAATCCCTTCCAAAACAGCACGAATCAAATCAGAACGTTTATGATTGATCGTTAATCCTATGAAACTGCCTTTTGCGTTTGGATTCCACCAAGGAGACCGCTCCCCCATTAAATACGGAAGAAAAATCAATTGATTGGAGCCGATTGGTGAGCTTTCAGCCTCTTCATTCATCATTTCATAAATATGCTTCGCTGCATCCGTTTTCAAAACGTCTTGAAACAGTATGTCTCTTAACCATTGAAAGGAAGTCCCTGCTGCTTGCATCGTTCCGATGGGAATATATTTATTTTCATCCAAATGGATAAAATTGAATGTCCGCATTTCTTGATCAAAAACTGGACGAGATGATGAAAATGAGATCCAGGAAGAAGAGCCAATGTAATTAAAAATATCTCCCTCATCAATCGCACCTGCACCTAATGCAGCACAACACCCATCTGCACCGCCCATTACAACAGGTGTACCAGGCATCAGACCTGTTTCTTCCGCCGCCTTTGAATGAACTTCACCAACAACCGCTGTTGAAGGCAAAATCTCAGGCAATTTTTCATCATCAATTTGCCATAATTTTATTAATTCTTCCGACCATTCTTTCTTTTTAATATTTAATAGATTCGTGCCGCTTGCATCAGAATAGTCGGTGGCAAATTTACCCGTTAGTTTAGCAATTATATAATCTTTTGCTTGTAAATATTTAAATGTTTCTTTATGAACAGCTGGTTCATTTTCTTGAATCCAATTAATTTTTGCTGCAGAATAGGATGGGGATAATCTGTTTCCAGTAATTTCATAGTGTTCTTTCATTCCTATCTTTTCTGCAATTGTTTCTGTTTTTTGCGCCGAACGCATATCAGCCCAAATAATTGCATTTCTTACAGCTTCTCCTTTATGATTGACTGGGACAGCCCCCATCATCTGGCCGCTGAACGTAATGCATGCAATTTGTTTCGGATCAATTTTTGCTTCTGCAATAAGTTGTTTTGATGCATTTGCCACGGAATCCCACCAATCATTCGGATTTTGTTCAACCCAATGCTGCTTCAAAAAAATGGTGGAATATTGATAGGTAGTATGAGCTATGATTTCACCGTCCGGCGATATTAATGTGGATTTATTTCCGCTTGTCCCAAGATCATGAGCAAGAATAAATTTTTGCACCATATTGTCTCCACCATCCTATCGCTTCCATCTTGAACGGAAAATGTACTAGTTTCCCAATGAAATCTATTATGAAATGACACCTTTTTTTAAAATGATATTGGCATAAAGCGCACTCTCGCTCGTTGCGATAATTGCATAAGCATTTTTGGCTCTTTCATAAAAGCTGAATCTCTCCATAAATTCTATATCCCATGGTTCGGAACATTTTTTCTCCAGAAGTTTTTTATATTCGTCCCAAATGGACGGTTTGCTTTCATTTTGGTTTACTACTTGCATGAGAGCCACCGGTTTATCCACAAAAGTATCCAACGGAAACAAATCTAAGATAGAATCCAACAGCTCAGGAACACCATGTCCGTCAGCTCGAACCAATCTTTGAGCAAAATTTGCTGCCGGAAAATTCCCGTCTGCAATGACAATTTCGTCACCATGGCCCATTTCCATCAAAATTTTTAACAGCTCAGGAGAAAGATTCTTTGGAATACCTTTTAACAACGCTTACACAACCTTTGTTTATTTTTGTTTGTTTTTATATTATCAAATATACCAAAAAAAATAAAGAGTGTTATTATAAAAAATTTTTTGTTTTTTTTGTTTTATTTTGAAACAATTTGACCCCTTTTACGATAAAGGAACGATTGTGATTTTTGTGTTTTTTCCCTCAAACTCTTTTTTATATGCTGGATGGATATTGGAATCTGTAATAATTTCGTCTACTTTCTCAATATGATTGATTAAAGCGAACGTCCGAACGCCAAACTTGCTGGAGTCAACTAGTAAAATGGTTTTATCTGCTATCTCCATCATCTGCTTTTTTATTAATGCTTGCCATTCATTCGAATCGCTGAGTCCGCCTTCAAGATGCACACCTTTACAGGATAGGAAAGCTTTATTGACATGGTATGTTTCCAAAGATCGTTCTGCGAGAGGACCAATATACGATAATGATTTTGAAGAGAGCATTCCGCCGGTTGACATGACTTTAATTTGATCTTTGACACTTAATTCAATTGCTACTCTAATGGAATTTGTTATAACTGTTAGTGGTACATTTGGCAGTTCCTTTGCCATATACCATGCCGTCGAACTTGCATCTAAAACAATCTGGTCTCCTGGTTGTATGAGCTTAACTGCTTCTGCAGCGATTGCTTTTTTTTCTTTGGCATTTGTGACTTCACGTTCTAAATAGGACAATTCGAGCTGCTGGTCTCTTTCAATGCTGACCGCTCCCCCGTGGCTGCGCAGAAGCCTCCCTTCCTTTTCCAGCTTTTCTAAATCTCTTCGTATCGTCTCCTCCGTGACTGAAAACATTTTGCTAAGCTCCGATACTCGTACACTTAATTTTTTGTTAACGATTTCAACTATTTTCCTATGTCTTTCGGCTACAAGCACCTTGCACGTCCCCCCAATATGTTCAAAAGTTTTTCAATAGTTATCAGAAAATAATATACCACATTACCCCAATATGTCCTAAAGATTTCAAGCGCTGCCAGAAAATAATATACCACATTATAAAATGAATCATTAAATCATTGTCACCAATATTTTTAGCGCATCAGGCTCAAAGCAGTTTTCTCACAGCGCATCTATTATCTTTTAAAGCGGAAAAGGTTTTTATGCCCTTTTCCGCTTTCCGGAAGCCTCCTGATGGTTAAGTCTCCGTACGTTGTTGAAGGGGGATGACCTGCTGCAATGATTAAATCTTTCTTATTCACGAATTCGTTATAATAACCGATAACTGTTATGTGGAGAATTTTCATGAAGAGCAATGGCCAATAGGCTATTGCTCTTTTGTATTGTTGAAAGATTATCTAGTAAATGCCGCTGGAACACCTCCGTCAACTGTGATCATGCATCCGGTTGTTTTTTCAGCTTTAGAAGATGCAAAAAATGCAATCGCCTCTGCAATGTCTTCAGGATACACATTTACTAATAATGTTGTTCGTTTTTTATAATAATCTTCTAATTCATCCGGTGAAATTCCATAAGCTCTTGCACGCTCTTCACGCCACTTGGAATCCCATATTGCAGAGCCTTGAAGAACGGCATCCGGAAGAACGGAGTTTACACGTATTCCGTATTGGCCGCCTTCAGCAGCAATACATCTTGCCAAATGAGTTTCAAGCGCCTTTGCAGCACTGTAAGCAGCCGCATTCTTTCCAGCATAAATTGAATTTTTCGAGCCAACAAATACCATATTCCCGCCAATACCTTGCTTCTTCATTTGTTTAAACGCTTCGCGAGCTACTAAAAAGTATCCTGTACCAAGAACGTTCATATTTAAATTCCATTCTTGCAAAGTTGTTTCATCGAACGGACTGGATGTAGCAAGTCCAGCGTTGTTGACAATAATATCGACTCCGCCGAAGGCAAGGGCAGCTTCTTTAAAGGCAGCTTGCACTTCTTCCTCTTTTGTTACGTCCATTTTGACGGCAATTGCACGATTTTCGCCATATTTTTCGTTAATTTCTTTAGCTTTTTCCTCTGCTCCTTCGATGTTTAAATCAGCGATAACAACATGTGCGCCTTCGCTGGCTAGACGTCGGCACGTCGCACTGCCAATTCCTCCTGCACCGCCTGTGACAAAAGCCACTTTGCGCGAAAATTCTGCTTCTGGCGGAGCAAGCGTTAATTTGTAGAGCTCAAGCGGCCAATATTCTACATTATAAGACTCATTTTCGTTTAATGAGACGAACTTCCCGATCGCATCTGTCCCTTTCATGACAGCGATGGCGCGATGATAAAGAGCTCCGCTGATCCTTGACATTTTTTCGTTTTTCCCTGTATTCACCATTCCAATACCAGGAATTAAGATTACTCTAGGGGCAGCTTCAAACATTTTGTCCCCTTCGTTTTTGTTCCGCTCAAAATAAGCTTTGTAGTCTTTTTTATAATTGGAAACTCCTTCTTTTATTTTTTCCTTTAATTGCTCTTTATTTTCTGTTTGCGGATCCCATTCGATGTATAAAGGAACCCGCTTCGTGTGAACTAAATGATCAGGGCATGCTGCGCCTATTTGAGAAAGTTCTTTTGCGTTTCGACTGTTAACAAACTGAAGAACATCCTCTCCGTCATCCCAAGTTAAAATCATTTTTCTTTCATCGCTTACAGCACCACGAATAACTGGCAATATTTCCGCTAGGATTTCTTTTCTTTCATCTTTGGAAAGGGCTTTATATTTTAATCCGCCAAATGCTTTTTCTTCATCGATTCGCTCTTTTATATAGTTTTCTGCTTCATTAATAATAGAAATCGTTTTTGCATAGCATTCCTCTGAAGTATCGCCCCATGTGACTAAGCCGTGTTTTTCCATCAACACTAACTCTGCATTCGGGTTGTTTTTCACGCCTTCAGCAATCATTTTGGAAAGCGTAAATCCAGGACGCACGTAAGGCACCCAAACAAATCGGTTGCCGTAAATCTCCTCAGCAATTTGCTTTCCGTTGTCCGCACAGCAAATGCTGATAATCGCATCAGGATGCGTGTGATCAACATGCTTAAACGGAAGAAATGCGTGCAGCAAAGTTTCAATCGAAGGGCGTGGATGCTTGTGATCAATCATGCAATGAGATAAATAGGCAACCATTTCTTCATCGGACATTTCATCTCGTTCTATAAGCGGGCGGATATCTTCCAATTTAAGTCCTGTAAAATTGTGTGCTTTCATTGTCGCTAAATCTGAACCGCTTCCTTTTACCCACATGACTTCAATTTCACGGCCGCGGAAATCGCTTTCAATTGTTTTCATTGAAGTGTTGCCTCCGCCCCAGTTGCATACAGCGCGATCAGCTCCGATTAAATTGGAACGGTAGACTAACTGTTCCAAACCTTCCGACAATTTTTTAGCTTTTTCTGAATCCCACAAACTTTTGACCATCTGTTGACCTCCATTTTTGTTTTTATTTATTTTAAATATAACATATGATTGTTTATTATTGAATATATTTTTTTATTTTTGTTTTTTTGTTTTGAATATTTTATTTATAGCTAAGATTTGAAACGTATATTGTTTACTTGTTGATTTCACGTCTATTATTTTGGGATTTTTCACTCAAGGGAAAAATAAAAGGTAAATCAACATAATAAAAAGGATCAAAATATGAAGGGAATATAATCAAGCAGAATCATATAGTGGCTCTCTTTTACAAGACGAGGGGAATAATGTATAATGAAGTTGAAAAATTGCATCAACAACCAGACGACCAAAGGTGCTGCGACACCCTTGGCCCTGCAACAGACGGTTCCCTTCAAGGGGATCAGGCAGCAGGTAAAAAATAATCCACCACTGCTATCAGCTCAAGGGTGGATTATTTTTTTTGCGGATTTGACAGCATTGTAATTATAAGGCTTGAAAAACTGATTGCAAACATTAACGCTTCGAATACTGTCATCGGCACACCCCCTTTCTGTACGGGGTAAATGCCAACCACCCTTGAGTCTACCGTTCAATTGCATTTTCATTATATCAAATACTAAATTTTGAATCTATAAAAATAGAACATTTGTTCCTTTTTTACTAGAAATTAAATTTTTAGTAAATAATTATTGAAAATTCTGTAAATGGGGTATACATTTGTAGTAAGGGGAGGGAGAAGTATGAGCCGTTTAATAAAGAAAAAAGCTGCTCAACAAGCACTCAAAAAAGTCGTGAATGTAAGCGATATCATTAAGAAACAGCTAGATCCTCAGCTTCCGCTAACCGAACAGCTCGACAAAATTCGAAAAACGTTCGATGAAAGGCTGGGCCAAGACGAATATTTTTTGGTCGTAGATGAAACAGGATATTCTCCGCTACATACCAATCGCCTTCGTGAAGGAAGAGTATTTTCGGATGAGGTCGGCAAAAAAGCCGCTACAACAAAAGAACCGCTTTTGCAGCTGTATATCCGTGATACAGGAGAAATTCTTGTTGATGCGAGCTGTCCGCTCGTTACAGACAGTACTGGAAAACGTTATAATATCCGGTTAGGAAGACTCATTCATCGCCCGTACTTGCAAATGAATTTTGCCATGCTATCGTTTTTGCCAAGCTTTCTTTGCCTCATGACAGCTTTATTTATGCAATTATCTTTTCGTCAAGCAATTATTTTATTTTTCGTAACTATTTGCGCCAGTGCAGTAAACAGCTTCTTTGTTTACCGCTCGTTCACTTCTAATCTTAGACAATGGTATAACGTCACACGTACTGTATCATCAGGCAACCTTCATGTCGAAGTAGATATTGTCGGCAAACGCAATGAGTTTCATCAAATAGGTTATGAAATCAATAAAATTATTTTTGGAATCCGGTCGATTTTAAGCGAGTTTGCCAATGCCGTCAAAACTGTCAAGAAGGTCAGTCAAGATCAAAAAAAAGAAGCGAATCGCTTATCGGAAATTTTTGATGAAGTTGCTGCAACAATGGAAGTGTTCCGCGAAGGCTCCAAACAGCAGACCGATTCGTTTAAAAAAGTTAGCGAACTGGCAAATTCGATGATAGAAGGTGTATCAAATATGGGATCGGAAATTGAACGTGTTGTTGAATACGCTCAATCAACGATGCGTTCAGCAGATGAAGGGCAACAAATGATTGAAAAAACGGAACAGCTTATGCTAAATATTGAAAATGACACGAAAAAGGCAACTTCTCTCATCCAAATGGTATCCAAAAAAGCGGATCAAGCGATGGAAATGGCTTCTGCGATCACAGCAATTGCCAAGCAAACGAACCTTTTAGCATTAAATGCTTCCATTGAAGCAGCGAGAGCAGGTGAATCTGGAAAAGGTTTTGCGATTGTAGCTGCAGAAGTGAGCAAACTGGCAGATGATACAAATTCTTTTGCGGCTAAAATTTTATCTTCGTTGGAAGAAACGAGAAATGATTTAGCTCATGCCGTTACTGCCGTCAAAAAAAATGAAGAAAGTGTTGATCAAGCTTCCTTGTCTATATCTGGAACAAAAGAAAGCATGCAGACATTTAAGCGAATGTTTTCAGACATTCATTCTCTGTTAAAGCATAATCGAGAAAACGTCATAAACATTCGTGAAAACGGCAACAATTTAAAAGGTTTAATAGAAAATGTAAACTTAATCGCACATGATTTCACCAACACAGTCAACGAAACAACGGCAGCATTGGAGGAACATATTGAAGGGATCCATGAGCTTGCAAAGGAATCAGTTATTCTTTCCGATGCTGTCATACATCTTCAAAAAATTTTAAACCGCTTTCAATTACAATAAATGTCTTGATTGACTGGGGATTTTCTCTTTACTATTAAAAATCACATCGTCAAGAAGCGAATATTTGCAGGAATAATCGAAAATGCAAAAGGGAGATCCCCCAACTTCGGTAGTTGAGAAAAAATACTGCGCAGAAATTGACTCATTTTCATCATTATCAAAGCTTCCAAAAAATTAAGCAGCCAAACTCCTAGTATATAGGAATCGGGCTGCTTGCTACGTTTATTATTATCTGCTCAAAATCAAAAGAAAACCATTTTGCGTAATGTCTTCTTTATTTATTTTTCGATAGCTGTAAAGCTTTTTTAATATCTTTAAGCGCATTGGATTTTCCGTACATCAATACGCCGCCTTTGTAAACTCTTGCCCCGAAGACAGCTAATATAGCAATGGATGCTATTAATAAACCGATTCCTAAAAGCGGCTCCCAAATTGGAAGATCCAGCATTCCAACCCGCAAAAACATCAGCATCGGGGTAAACGGCGGAATGTATGATGTGATCGTAACATAGGAAGCTTCCGGATTGCTCAAACCAAATATCGCTAGCATAAAGCCCGCCACAACCGTTAAAATCATCGGAGTGATCAACTGCTGAACATCTTCTATACGACTGACCAGCGAGCCTAGAAAGGCAGCCATCGTCGCATATAATAAATAGCCTAAAATAAAGAAAATGACTGCATATAGAATGGTCGACAACGACGTGTTTTGGAATCCAAAGAAAGAGAAAAATCCTCCATCCATCGATTCTAAATTCTGTTTAATGGAAACGTAGCCGACAATAAGCCATAAGGCAAGCTGCGTTAAACTCAATAGAGCAACACCTAAAATTTTCGCAAACATTTGTGTAATAGGAGGAACACTGGAAATTAAAATTTCCATCACTCTAGAAGATTTTTCTACTGCTACCTCCATCGCAATCATATTTGCATACATGATCACTGCAAAATATATTACAAATAAAAGTACATATACGAGACCTCTCGCTTGATTCAATTCTTCCACCGTTTTTGCGTTGGCATTCAACGCTTCCATTTCAAAAGATACTGGCGCATTCAGCTTCATCAGTTCCTCTTGCGTCAATTTCAATTGACCTGCTGTCCATACCATGCTCACTTGTTGGAGGGCATATTGCAAATCGTTTGGAACGGTTGAGTCTGCAAGAGACGCTGCTTTATATACCGCCATCGGCCGGTTTTCATCATTTAAAGATAAAACGAGATACCCTTTGATCTCATCATTTAATACATTCTTTTTCAGCTCTTCTTCGGAAGCATTAGTTTTTTGCAATTGAATGTCCGGATTAACTTCTTTTAATTGCTTTTTAAACGGTTCAAATAAAGAATTTGATTGATCAATGACTGCAAGGCGTTCTTGATTTTCACCAGAATTAAAAAAATCAATAATTTTTGATATGTTTCCCAAAACTAGAATAATAAGCAATGTAATAACCGTGGAAATGATAAATTGCTTCGATCTTAGTTTGGTAAAATAAGTGTGGAACAAAACAGTCCAAAAGTTATGCATAGGCCGCACCCACTTTCTCTATAAAAATATCATGTAATGAAGGCTCTTCTATTTGGAATTTGCGAATAAATCCTTTATCGACAATCTCCTGTAACAATTGTTGTGCGGTCTCTTCTCTTTCAATTTGCAATTGAATCCCTTCAACTGTTGTCTTGGCTTTTACGACACCTGGGAAATCCTTCAAGAAATTGAGATCAAAATCCGCATGAATCACGAGATTTTTTTTGCCAAAGGAACGTTTAATTTCTTTGAGCGACCCATGAACTACAGGGCTTCCCCTATGTAATATGCATAAATGTTCACATAATTCCTCAACGTGCTCCATCCGATGGCTGGAAAACACAATGGATGTACCGGCATTTTTCAAATCAATGACAGCCTCTTTCAATTGCTCAACATTGACCGGATCCAATCCGCTAAACGGTTCATCCAAGATGAGCAGCTTCGGTTTATGTATGACAGCAGCAATAAATTGAATTTTTTGCTGGTTTCCTTTCGACAGCTCTTCGACTTTTTTTTCAGCGTACTCCGGCACTTTAAACCGTTCGAGCCAATTTGCCAGCTCCTTCAGCGCATCTTTTTTGTTCATCCCTCTTAATCTGGCTAAATAGACAATCTGATCCTTTACCTTTAATTTCGGGTACAATCCCCGCTCTTCGGGCAAATATCCGATATACGGGCTCGTGCTATAATCAATTTTTTCTCCATTCCATGTAATGGTTCCTTCAGTTGGTGCCAGCAGCCCTAAAATCATGCGAAATGTTGTCGTTTTTCCGGCACCGTTTGCCCCTAAAAAACCAAACATTTCTTTTTCCGGAATGGATAAAGACAGCTTATCCACAGCGGTGAAATCGCCAAATTTTTTCGTCACTTGCTCTAGCTTCAACGTCATGTATTTTCCTCCTCTCATCTTTTAATACGGATCAAACAAGAAAAAAGTTCAGTATCGTTTTAAATTTCTGTCTAACTCACAAGTGAAACATCGTTAGTGACAATGATGATATGAAAACTATGTTAAAAATATTTAAACCACATAATTAAAACAGGAGGATGCTTCACAAAAGTTGTTCAAACTTTTGGAAGCATCTCTCCATTTAATAAATGTTGAGATGAACAAAAAGGCAGAAACCTTTTTTTATTACTTAAAGGTTCACTGATTTGATTTTAGAATCCGAACTGAGGATGGATTTTGAAGAAATGCCACTGTAAAGGACAAAAATAATCTAATAAAATTTATAAACGTCCTTCATGGAGGTGATGGAATCCAAAAAAAGGAAATTGCATATACTGAATGTCCGTCATAACTTTTGAAGGACAGAATGAAAATGGCGTGCATAGAAAAAGTCCTTCATAAGATTCCCGAAGGACATGATCAAGATAGGGAAACATAGGAAAAGCAGTTGTCCAGAAAGCCAAAATCTTTTGGAAACGAAAAACATAAACATTGAATATTGAAAGGGCACCTATAAGCCGAAAAAATCGACTACTTTGACAGCCACTTTTGCCATTATGATTCGGCTTCTTTTCGGCAATAGGAACGCCATCCTCCAAAATCTGTAATATCCTCGAATCGATTGGCGATATACGCCTTCCAAAAGAAAGCCCGACACTTTGTTTCCGTTGATCAGTTCTACTGTTCCTATACTCTAAAGGATTTGTATCCCTAATTTTTTACAGAATACTAAAACCATTTCTTCTTGCCTCTCTTTTTATCGATGACAGCTAAAGCTCTAATGGGAAATTTATCAATAAACGGTTCTACTGAAATACTATAATGTGCCTCGATATCTTTTTTTAATTGATCGCGTAATTCTGTCAATTGGTTCACTATATAATCCATCTTAAATACAGGATCAAACGGTTCCTTTCTCCAAATAGATGTGAGTCGAGCCTTATCGTTATTGTCAAAAGGGATGATTGAAATCAACGGCTCATCTTCGTCAATTTCAAGAGTATAATAATGAAATTCCGGGATATCATATTTGTCACTTTCGATAATGGCGAGCCATCTCTCTAGGTATAAATAAAACTCCAACAATGCGATATCATCTCGGAAATAGGAGATTCCATCTACTTTTATGTCAAAATCTCCACTAACTCTAAGCACAATGGCAGCATTCTTTTTCAACTTTTTAGGAATATAAGATTCATCGGTTGTAAAGTGATAGACAAATTCTATTTGACTGGATATGCTGTCCATATTTCACCATCCCATCCCCTATTACTCTTTCGTACCTATGTTTTACCGAGTGGTTATCACTACAATGATAAATCAGCATTCTTTGTTTCTACCTCTGGATTTATAGAATTGAATCCTTTTCATTCGATTGCGTACTTGGCTTTTATCAGTAGTGTTGAATTAGCATAATTCGGACACTTTTTGAAAAAATAAATGGGGCTTCAAAAATAATAGGCAGCCCCAAGAAATGTTATCAACTACAAACATTGACATAGTCTTTAACAAGTAACGTTCAATGACTAAAGCCATTTCGTCTTACCCTTTTTTTTGTCTACAACTGCTAAAGCTTTTATCGGAAATTTATCAATAAACGGTTCTACTGAAATGTTATAATGTGCCTCGATATCTTTTTTTAATTGATCGCGTAATTCTGTCAATTGGTTCACTATATAATCCATCTTAAATACAGGATCAAACGGTTCCTTTCTCCAAATAGAAGTGAGTCGAGCCTTATCGTTATTGTCAAAAGGGATGATTGAAATTAACGGCTCATCTTCGTCAATTTCAAGAGTATAATAATGAAATTCCGGGATATCATATTTGCCACTTTCGATAATGGCGAGCCATCTCTCTAGGTATAAATAAAACTCCAACAATGCGATATCATCTCGGAAATAGGAGATTCCATCTACTTTTATGTCAAAATCTCCATCAACTCTAAGTACGATAGCAGAATCTTTTTTCCACTTTTTAGGAATGTAAGATTCATCGGTTGTAAAGTGATAGACAAACTCTAATTGATTGGATATGCTGTCCATATTTCACCATCCCACCCTACTACAATTTTTATTTTTTCTGACCTTTTGTACCTATTACTTTACCAAGGTCCGCTATAACTACAAATGACAAATCCGCATTCTTTTTTTCTTCCTCTGGATTTAAAGAATAAGATGCGTTCTTAGAATTTAATCCTTCTTTAACCCAATTACGTATTTGGCTTTTATCAGTAGTATTGAATTTAGAAAAATTACCTCCAGCATTTTTTAAATGCTTATTACTTACATTGAATTTGGAAACTTTACTTTTTGCTGCTTTAACGGCTGCCTTTGCAAATGTGTTAAGAACGGCTTTAGAGCTTTTTATCGACTTAACGATAAGTTTTTTTCCAAATTTTTTTATGGCATACTTGATTCCATGTTTTGCAACTACTCCGATTATAACCGCCGGCAGAACCGAAGCTTGAGCATCAATGGTATTGATCTGGTAAGATTCTCCAGTATCTTGATCAATGAGTGTTGCAATAAAATCGGTGCCGTCAATTTCTTGCAACACTACATCAAAATGTTGAGTAATGATTTCTCCATTCTCTAATGATACTAGCAACCGCTGTACCATGTCCGTATGAATCTATTTGATTATTTTTCTCGTTGAACCTTTTTGATACTTTGACACGAGCCTTTTCTTCATCAATTCCACTATCAATAATGGCAATTTTTATAGGTGTGTCTGTTAAAGAGTTAGGATCAGCATATTCCTTCTGTATGGAGCATAGAGCCCAATTCTGATTACAATCAATTTTTTGATCATAGGATAATTGATGATTGCATGAAGCTAAGAAGATGAAGAATATTATAAAAAAAATAGTTTTCTTAATTTTTATAAATTCCCACACCTCCTAGTTATTTTTACTATATATAGTAATTTTACCAAAATTGGAATTTAAATACAATATTTTAAAATTTTATGTAATAAATCTAAATAAGAGGAAATACTATTTTTTCAAGCAATTTGGAAATGAATTGATACATTGGTATTTTCAATATTCAAGTAACCAGCAGAGGTAAAAGTCGTATTTTACAGTTTAAAAAATAAACAAAACAGAAGTATGCAGCTAACTTTCTGTCTCCTAATACACTGTACGTACACGTCGATTTTATCTAAATAGTTCAGTCACTCCATCCTGTCAATCTCTTAAAATTAGAATTTTGCGCTTGAACGTGAAAAAGCCGCCAACATGTTTGACGGCTTTTGTATTATGAATTGAGTTCTTTCAGGCAATAGGAACGCCATCCTCCAAAAGCTGTAATATCCTCCGCTTGATTGGCTATATACGCTTCACAAAGAAAGCCCGGCACTTTGTTTCCGTTGATCAGTTCTACTGTTCCTATACTTAAAGGTTCTGGAATAGATGCTGTAAAAGCACCAAATGAAGCTAATGGCATTTCCCATATCTCCAATTGAATGGAGGCGCCATTGTGGTTTGTTTTGATAAGCCCAGGTTTGGCAGGATCCGTAGGCAGCTTATACAGCCGGTAATTAGGAGCAGTTGTTGCTTCACATACGAATTTGCCGCCGAATTGATGCATTTCATTTTCGAGCGGAAACCCTCTCATATGCAAACCGCAGACGGCAACAAAAGTCGTATTTTTTTGCGGTTGAAAATTTTCTGTTAGAATCTCTCCTAAAAATTGAGAAGCAAGTCCGAATATCAATCCTTCCTGTTCTGCCAGCGAAAACATCGTCATGCCAAAAGGAACATTTGCTTC
The DNA here is from genome assembly GCF_038004325.1 of Aeribacillus sp. FSL K6-2848. Lineage (NCBI taxonomy): Bacteria > Bacillati > Bacillota > Bacilli > Caryophanales > Bacillaceae > Aeribacillus > Aeribacillus sp. FSL K6-2848. The sequence continues at coordinate 725,706 of NZ_JBBOQQ010000001.1, read as the reverse complement.
CGCATCCTCTGCCGGAATGGCGATTGCCGACAGATCCAAAAGATTACAGTGATTGGTGTATTTTCCCATTTCGTTATTTGTGCGAATCGGATCGAGCCTAACTTGTTCGCGCGTCCAAGTACCGCCACAAGTAGGCAAAACTAATACTGCATCTTTTAACAATTTTTTCACTTTATGCTTGATTGATTGGATCCTGTGCATCGCTTGAAAAGCTGATGCTGCCGTATGATCAGGAGAAGCTCCGGAAGAAAGGACTTTTTCCGTAACGGAAAACACATCTTCTGTATTTGCTTTCACAAAATCACCTAAATCCGCCCATCTTTCCGCCACCCAAGGACCTTCATAAAGAAGAGACGCCGCTTCGGAAAACAAATCATAATCGATATACTCAATCGGAAGACGCAAACGTTCCAATCTTTTCATCGTTTTCATCCATGCATTCCTATATCCTTCACGAAATGGGCCAAAAAACGAAAGCGGTTGTTTCGGCAAACAAATTTTGCTCGGACTTTTCGGCGATACGTTCGGGAAATAGCGTGACCAAGGATCTGTTTCATCCTCGCCGCGCACAATTCGATCAACTTCCAATGCATCCTGCAAATTGTGCGCAAAAACTGTCACACAATCAAGGCTTGCGCAAGCCGGAACTACTCCAGCGGTCGGCCAGGCTCCCCTGCTCGGCTTAAATCCGACTAAGCGATTTAAGGCTGCCGGCACTCGTCCGGACCCAGCAGTGTCCGTTCCGAGTGCAAACGCTGCATGGCCTCGTGCAACGGCCACCGCAGATCCAGAGCTTGATCCCCCGCTGATCAGTTCTTCTTTTAAGGCATTTTTCGTTTCTCCATAAGGACTTCTTGTACCGACAAGCCCAGTGGCAAACTGATCTAAATTTGTTTTTCCTAATGGGATTGCACCTGCTGCAATTAACCGCTCAACCACTGTTGCGCTTTTTTCTGGTATATAAGCATATTGGGGGCAAGCTGCAGTTGTCGGAACCCCGGCTAAATCAATGTTGTCTTTAATAGCAAATGGAATTCCCCATAATGGCAAGCTTTTCCGATCCAGTGAAGCAAGCCTGTCTAGATAAGGCTGAATTCTTTCCATTGCCGGAGGGGTAATCCATATATTCATATCCTCATCTTGTTTAACTCGATGAATGATTTCAACGACTACTTCTTCGGGAGTCAATTCATTGTTAAGGTACATCTCTCTCAACCGCGCAATCGTCAAAGGTTGAGGAAAATGTTTGACCGATTTCATTTGAGAACCTCCTCTCGTTCTTTCTGCTTTAAAATGCTGACAATCAATTGTCCTGATTGCACCTCGTCCCCTGGTTTCACGTAAACATTTACTATTTGTCCATCGCACGGGGCCAGCTGCGGAAACTCCATTTTCATGCTTTCTTCAATCATCAGAACATCGCCTTTCTTAACTTGCTGTCCAGGAGACACAAGAACTTTCCATACACTTCCAGGCATGGAAGAACGAACAACCTCAGCACCTGGAGGGATATTTTCCTCTTGCCCTTCTTTCATTGGTTCATGCTCTGATATATATTCCGCCAATCCTAGCTGCTTCCACCGTTCTCGCTCTGCTTGAAAAGCTTCCTGCTGCCGCATGCGGAAAGTTTCGGCACTATCTTTGATCGAATCCAAGAATTTTAAATATTCGCCAAGATCAAACGCTGTTTCTGTTATTTCCACTTCAAACCTTCCTCTAAGAAAATCTTCCCGCAATTGCAGCAACTGTTCCGCATCTACTGGGTAAAACTGAATTTGATCGAAAAACCGCAATAGCCAAGGTTTTCCTTGTTCAAAACTCTTCGTTGTCCGGAATTTATTCCACATTTGAATCGTCCGGCCGACAAATTGATAGCCTCCAGGACCTTCCATTCCATATACACATAAATACGAACCGCCAATTCCTACCGCATTTTCAGGCGTCCAAGTCCGGGCAGGGTTATATTTTGTTGTGACTAAACGGTGCCGAGGATCAATTGGAATGGCTACTGGAGCGCCAAGATAGACGTCGCCTAATCCTAAAACAAGATATTTTGCATCAAATACAATTTTCTTTACATCATCAATGCTTTTTAAGCCATTTATGCGCCTGATGAATTCCAAATTACTCGGACACCACGGAGCATCGGAACGGACGTTTTTCTGGTAGCGTTCAATGGCCAATTGAGTAGCCGGATCATCCCAGGAAAGAGGCAGCCGAACAATACGTGAAGGGACTTTTATCGATTCCAGCGGCGGAAGCTCGCGATCAATTTCTAAAATTTTTTGACAAGCCTCGCGAACGGACATTTTCGATGGGTCAATGTGCACTTGCAAAGACCGAATGCCCGGCGTTAAATCAAGGAAAGGGATGTTGCCTTTTTGTTGTATCGCTTGCATTAAAGCATGTACTTGAAACCGATACAGCAGGTCTAAATCCATTGAACCGTACTCAATCAGCAAATTTTCGTCGCCGCTTGAACGAATCGTAATTGGAATGTTTCGAGATGTTTGTTCTTGAGCCAAAATTGAATCGTCGGCTGTAATTTTTGGATTAATGGCAGGAAGTTGAGAAGGTTGAAATCCGTACAAACTGCCATTTTCAATTTTTTGCATAAACATTTCTTGTTTTTTTCGAAGTTCCGCCGCTTCTTCCAATGACAACAAATGAAACTTGACGATATCGCCCGGATGCAATTGCCCAATTTTCCAAAACTCAGCTGAAGCCGTCGTAACTGGGCAGACAAATCCTCCTAAACTAGGTCCATCAGGTCCCAGTAAAATCGGCATATCGCCTGTTAGATCAAGCGATCCCACTGCATAAGCGTTATCATGAATATTTGATGGATGCAAACCTGCATCTCCGCCGTCTTCTCTTGCCCATTTCGGCGCTGGGCCCATTAACCGGACGCCTGTGCGCGAACTGTTAAAATGCACTTCCCATTCTGTTTCAGTTAATTGCTGCAAATAATCCGGCTGCAAAAATTCGCTTGTACAATGAGGGCCCGGAATGACGCCTATCGTCCATTTATTCGTCATGATCGGTCTATATTCAGCTGGAAGCCCCTTCGTTTTTTTGACAACAGCCCCCCGGTTGACCAAAAGCACATCGCCAGTGCGCAAGGCGCGTCCGCCATGGCCGCCGAATCCGCCGAGCGTAAATGTGGAGGAGCTTCCTAAAACTTCAGGCATGTCAAAACCGCCTGCTACTAATAAATAAGTCCGCATTCCCCTTTTCGCTTCACCAAATGATAATACTTGGTTCTTTTTTGCCAAAACAGGTTCATACATCGGCACGGGCTGATCGTCAAGCTTAGCCTGCATATCGGCACCTGTAATACAAAACCATATATCATCTCGAAAACGATAAGATCCCCCGCGCAATGTCATTTCAAGACCAGGGGCGCCTTCTCTGTTCCCGAGAAGTTTATTTCCAATCCGGAACGAGAGCTGGTCCATTGGACCGGAAGGCGGCACACCTACGCTCCAATATTTAATGCGTCCGGGCCAATCCTGAACAGTTGTTTGAATTCCTCCGTCCAATACTTCCAGTGCATGTTCTCTAGGTTGAAAATGGTTTAATAAACGGGTGTATACATTTCCTTTTATAAAATCCTTTTCCTTCAATAAAGCTTTCAAGTAGTGGAGATTGGTTGTAATACCGTACAATTTCGTTTCGTTTAGCGCTTGTATGAGTTTTCCGATCGCCTCTTCCCTGTTTTTTCCACGAACAATCACTTTCGCCAGCATTGGATCATAAAGAGTCGTAACCGTGATTCCGTTTCTTACCCACGTTTCCGTTCGAGCTGTTTTAGGAAATTTTGCCTCATCAATCTGTCCGGCGCTCGGCCGAAACTCATGCAAACAATCTTCCGCATAAATACGCGCTTGAATGCTATGCCCTTTCGGCTCTTTTACTAAGGAATGCAATTCATGCAGATCATCTGCTGCTTCACGTATCATCCATTCAACAAGATCGATGCCAAAGACCTCTTCTGTTACACCATGCTCCACTTGAAGTCTTGTATTCACTTCAAGAAAGTAAAAGGAGCTTGTTTCAGGATCATATAAAAACTCAACGGTGCCTGCACTCCGGTATCCAACTTCTTCCGCCAATCGGATGGCGGCTGCGAACATTTCTTTTCTGACTTCCTGGGACAAAAGAGGGGCCGGACTTTCTTCCACAACTTTTTGATTGCGGCGCTGAATAGAGCAGTCTCGTTCGCCTAAAGCTACCACTTCACCAAATCGATTTCCAAAAATTTGAACTTCTATATGGCGTGCTCTAGCGATATATTTCTCCAGGAAAACTCCTTTATTTTTAAAATTTGTTTCAGCAAGACGACGTACCGCCTCAAATGCCGAGCGCAAATGCTGTTCATTTTCGCAAACGCGCATTCCGATGCCTCCGCCTCCTGCCGTGCTTTTTAAAATAATTGGATAACCAATATGTTCAGCTTGTTTTACCGCCTCATCCAAATCGGTGATGAGGTCCGTTCCCGGCAATAAAGGAACATTGGCTTTTTTTGCAATTTCTCTGGCAGAATGCTTTAATCCGAATATCTCCATCTGTTCAGGTGAAGGTCCGATAAACGTAATTCCATTTTGTACGCACAAGCGGGCAAAATCTGCGTTTTCACTTAAAAATCCATATCCGGGATGAATGGCATCGGCTCCTGACTCAATGGCAGCTTTTATGATTAAATTTCCATTCAAATAGCTGTCTTTGACCGGGCCTTCTCCTATTAAAATAGCTTCATCTGCTTCGTCTACATGTAAACTGTCTTGATCCGCCTTTGTATATATAGCAACCGATAGAATTCCAAGCTTGCGAAGCGTCCGTTCAATCCGGACGGCTATTGCCCCGCGATTGGCAATCAGAATTTTTTTAAACATTTTGTACTCCCCCCTGACGCATCCGTATCCTAGTTGATTCTGTTTATTTATCCCAAATCAGCACTTGTATTTTTGTTGGATTGTAAGCATTGCAAGGATTGTTTAATTGCGGGCAGTTGCTGATCAGCACCAATGTCCGCCGAAGGGATAATAATTCCACATAACTTCCGGCATAAGAGATTCCATCAGCAAATTCTAAATGACCATCTTCTGTAACCGGAACATTCATGAAGAAGTTAATATTTGGAGCCAGGTCCCTTTTTGTAAAACGCTCCCCATATTTCGACAACTGCAGCATAAACGTGTCGCGGCAATTGTGCATATGCAATTTATCATGTGCATATCGGACGGTATTGCTTTGTGCTGAGCAAGCACCGCCTAATGTATCGTGGCGCCCGCATGTATCCGCTACAATCTTCAGCAATTCATTTCCTGATTCAGAACGAAGCACCGAACCTGTTGTTAAGTAAATATTTTTCTGTCCTGTAATGGTGGCTGTTACACTGTAATGATCCTCCGGATTATCTGCATCGTAAAACAATGTATCTACTGCTTGGTTTCCTTCCAAGTCGACAATTCTTAGAACTTGCCCTGAATTTAGTTCATGCATCCAGCCTTCCCCGGCAGGGATGATTTTGTTATAGATTGCATTTTCTTCTTTTCGAGGACTTTCTACTTTTTTAATATTTTCCATGTTCCTTTCCTCCTCATATCGTATTTTTAAATCGGTATTTTCTATAATGTTGATCTTTAAAGGCATCAGCCTGGGTACTCAAACAATTTCCTGCCCGATGCTACAAAAGCGCATAATATTCCCAAGTATTTTCAAATGCCCGGCGGTTTTCAGGACGATAATTTACACAATAATCGTTCAAATCGACAGGCTCTGCCGGAAGCACTTCCATTGCCACCGGAACGGACGGATAGTTGGTTCTTGGATCAAGCGGGTTTGGTGTATTAGATACAATCAGCAAAATATCCATTTCTGTTCTTAATGTTACTGTGTCATTTTTTTTGCAATGATCCAAACAATAGGTAAGGTTGCCTTTGTCGTCGGTTTTCACTTTTGAAAACAGATTGACGACAGGAGCCATGTCGCGCAGGCTGAGCCCGTTTCTTACAAGTTCCATGGCAAAGTTCTCTTCTCCGCTTCTGAGCCAGTCATTTCTTAATTCTTGATAGCTTGTTTTTCCATATTTCTCATCTGTTCCTTCCCTTGTGGTATAGCCTGAAACAGTGTCGTGCCAGCCAAGGCTGTCGCTAGTGATGCTGGCCAATACTCGGCCGTTATCGCTCATCAATACGTTTCCCTTTGTCAAGTGAAATGTGTGCTGGGCTTTTAATGTATCTGGCATGTTATAACGCTCTGAAAGATCATGTGCATGATACATCATAAGTGAAAGATTGGCTCCAGCCTCCAAGGCTGTAAAACGAATAAGCTTTCCTTTTCCGATTTTTCCTGACCATTTTCCTCCAGGTACGATCGTTTTGCTGAAAATTTTAGTCATCCAAAATACCTCCCTTGAGACTTTTCTTAATGATCGTTGTAAAAAAATAAAAGCCTAGGGAAATCTCCCAGGCTTTTATCCTTCCGTGTTTATAGAAAGACATCTTTTGATGCTTTCTATACGCTCTCTCTCGGACCAGACCTGCTGCAAACTTAAGCAGCAGCGGAACCCTAGACAGCTTTTTTGTTCCTATCGATCAGGAACCTTTATGAAATTTTTATTTAAGATTAATATAGAAAGGAGTGCAGCATTGTTCAATGATTTTGTTAGATAATATAACATGAAACTTACAATGAATGCTGGAAATAGATAAAAACAATGTTAAACATTAAATTCCCCGATCATGTTTCTCAGTTTTTTTGCTACATTTGAGAGATTTTCTGCCGTTGCTGTAAATTCTTCAATTGCAGCCAGTTGTTCTTCCGTTGAGGCTGCCACATTTTGTGAATGAGCTGATGATTTTTTGGCGATGTCAGCCAATTGTCCGATAGAAACAGCAACTTGATCAGCTCCTGTTGACATTTGCTGGACAGATGAGGAAACCTCTTGTATTTGACATGTTACTTTCTCAACTGATGTTAAAATTTTATGGAAAGCGCGCCCAGCATCATCAACAACCCTTTTACCCTCTTTTAGATCGCTCCTTCCTTTATCGATATTCTCCACGGCGGCAGCAGCAATGGAGAGAACATGCTGTATCATTTCATTTATTTGAATCGCAGATTGTTTTGACTCTTCCGCCAAGTTTCGAACTTCCGTTGCTACAACAGCAAAACCCTTGCCTTGTTCCCCTGCACGCGCCGCCTCAATGGCAGCATTTAGAGCCAATAAATTCGTCTGCTCCGCTATATTTGCCATGACATCTGATATTTTTTTTATCTCGTCGGTAAGCTTGCCAAGTTCCTCAATCTTAATAAACGCTTCATCAACGGATTTTTGTAAAAATTCCATCTGCTTGACTGCTTTGACAATTGATTTGTTTCCTTCTTCTGCGATTTTCGATGTGGTCAAGGCCGATTCTGCTGCGAAAGAAGATGACGATGCAATTTTTTGAACTTCATTGGCAATATTATTCACCGCATGTGAGCTTTCATCCGCCATGTCCCCTTGATCACCGGCTCCGGAAGCAATGTCTTGAACTGCCATCGTGATCTGTTCTGTACTTTCCGCAAAGTTTTTAGTACCTTCAGAAAGCTCGAGTGCTGAAGCGGAAACTTCATCTGTCGTTTCCTTTATTTTTAGCATCATTTTTTGCAGGTTCTCCAGCATTCTATTAAATGCCGTCGCCAGCTTTCCAATTTCATCTTTATTCGTGATATGGATTCTAGCTGTTAAATCTCCTTTATTTCGCGCCAATTCCTCTAATTTATTTGCAATTTTCCACAATGGCCGGGTGGTTCTTTTAGAAATAAATATTGCAATTAAAATTCCTGCGAACAGTGCTGTGATAAATACCGCTGCACCCGCCATGATTTTTTTTCTTATTAATTTTTCATCTTCCGCTATTTTCTTGGTTATCCGTTCTGTCTCAATTTGTTTGAATTCTTCCAGTTTGGAACTAAAAATAGCGCGAATATCCGCATATTCACCATGAAAAATAGCAAGCGTTTTTTGGCGGTCTTCCCCGGCCAATTCCATCATCTGCGTTTCTAATTCAACTAATTTTTGATTATTTATATTTAGATCGTGGAAAATTTTTTTCGTCCTGGAATCATCCAGCATCGGAGTCACTTCTTTAATATGTTGATCAATTTGCTTTGCAAACTGATTGTACTTTTCCCTTTCGGCCGTATTATCCGGTTCGATAATCACCCCTCTGACCGCATCTGTTAACGCAAGGTCTTCAAATTGAATCTGGTGGGCAAGCTGCAATTTTTTCATATCGGTATTTGCTAAATTAAAATAGGATTTGGAAACGTCCTGCAAAGTAGAGTAAACAATAAGAAAGGCGAGCAGGACAATTAGCAAAACGGTTCCAAAGCTAAGGAGCAGTTTGTTTCGTATCTTCATCATCAACAGCCCTTCCGATCCTTCTGTATTTTTTTTACTAATGCTTTAATAAAGAAATGATATGTTTTTTTACATTCATAAATTTCTCTACATCCACAAGCTCCCCATCTTGAAATAATTGCAAATCCGCATCAATCTCTTCGAGAATTCTCCCCGGTCTTGCTTCCATGACATATATTCGCTGGGATAAGAATAAGGCTTCATCAATGTCGTGCGTTATAAACACAATGGTTGTTTTTTCCTTCTTCCAAATATCCAACAATAATTGCTGCATGGATTGCTTTGTTTGTGCATCAAGCGCTCCAAAAGGTTCATCCATTAATAACACTTCCGGATTATTGGCCAACGATCTTGCAATAGCCACACGTTGTTTCATGCCGCCGGACAATTCTTTGCCGTAGGAATCCGCAAATCTTTCCAGTCCTACCAGCTCTAAATATCGATCGGAAATTTCTTTACGCTCTTTTTGTTTCATTCCTTTTAGCTTGAGGCCAAACTCTATGTTTTCTCTTACTGTCAACCAAGGAAACAACGTATAAGACTGAAAGACCATACCTCGTTTCGCACTTGGTCCTTTCACTTCTTCACCGGATACTTGCACACTGCCTGATGTCGGCTCCTCCAAACCTGCCAAAATTCTCAAAATGGTCGACTTACCGCATCCCGACGGTCCAAGAATGGAAACAAATTCTTCATTTTTTACGTACAAAGAAACATTCTCCAGCGCTTGAAAGGAGCCATTATTCGTTTTATACACTTTCGACAAATTTTGAATGTTTATTTCAATCTTCTCTTGACGAAGATTTTTTTCAGCTTTGATAGCATTCAACATTTAATTTCCTCCTTCCGCCCATGGAAATAATTTTTTATTAATGTAGGCAAAGCATCTGTCAATAATAAGTCCCAACAGCCCGATAACAATGATTCCGACAAAGATGGACTCGGTATCCATGAAACGCTGCGCTTTCATAATCGAATATCCAAGACCGTTGTTTGCCGCCACCAGCTCTGCTACAACTAAATACGTCCAAGCCCATCCCATAATCAGCCGCATAGTTGTCATTAATTTCGGAAGCATTGCAGGGATGATAACCTTTGAGATGACTTGCCAGCGGTTTGCTCCAAGAGTATAGGAGGCATAAAGTAGGTCTTTATGAATCCGGTTTGTGTCATCTGCCACCATTAAAACGAGCTGAAAAAAGCTTCCGATAAAAATCACTAAAATTTTTGCTGTCTCCCCAATTCCTGCCCAAACCATAATAAGTGGAATAAAAGCGGCTGCCGGCATATACCTGATAAACTCAGAGACGGGCAAAATAACCGATTCTGCAAGCTTAAAAGTGCCAGCCAATATTCCGAGCGGAATCCCTAACAGACATGCCAGTAAAAACCCCATAAAAACTCTGTAGACGCTAATCCCGATTTCTCCCCAATACTCCGGACTTGAAAGGGCAGCAAAGAAAGAGCCCACAACAGCTGCGGGAGTCGGAAGAAATACTTCATCCACAAGTTTTAAATTGCTCAGCAAAATCCAAATGAGCAATAACAAGATAAAAGCAGCTGATACCCCAGTAAAATACCATTTTTTCGGAATATCCTCGCGTATTTTGAATAATGTCCATTGATGCCTTTTTCCTTTTTGAAGCTCCATCCATTAATCCTCCTTACTTTGCCCGTTCAATTTCCGCTTTTATAAATGAGGTGTCAACGAAGCTGCTAAAATCAGGAATGTCTTTAATAAACCCTAACTCTTTTAAAAATTCAGCATTTTTTTCAGCTGTGTAATAAAAAGATTGATAGTTATCTCCCTCTTTAAAAGCGTTCAAGCTTTCTTCAGGAGAAAACAGCTTGAATCCTTTCATTCCTACATCCAGCTCTTCTTTTGAAATTCCCGCCTCGTCCGCTATTAGTTGAATCGATTGATCGTAATTTTGCGAAAGATAGTCAACCGCATCAAACCATGCTGCTACGATTTTTTGCACGTCCTCTTTCCTCTCTTTCGCAACATCTCCCCTTACAACGAATAAGTCGGAAATCAAGCCCGGAAAATCAGCGGATGTCACCAACTTATGTCCTTTTCCCTTATTCACTGCCATGCTTAAAAAAGGCTCCCACAAACCGGCTGCATCCAATTTTCCAGCTATAAATGAATTTCCCGCATCTTGAACAGATAAGTTTGTAAATTTCACATCGGACTCCTTTAATCCCGCTTCATGCAATGCCGTGAGCAGAAAAAAGTGTTCAATCGTACCTATTTCCGTACCAACTTTCTTCCCTTTTAAGTCTTTAACCGAGCGAATATCATTTGAAGCAACAAGCCCATCGCCGCCAAGTGAATTGTCTGTAATAAATACCGCTTTTAAATCAATTCCTTTTTCTAAAGGGGAGATCGAATCAAGCAAAGCTTGGCTGTTTCCATCAATTTCTCCCGTATTTAATGCAGAAAGGGAATCAGCATATACTGGAAGCCAAACCAATTCGACATCCACTCCATGTTTTTCGAAAAAACCCTTTTTTTCTACGAGATGCCATAAATACCAGCTCGGCAAGGCGCTGAAACCAATCTTAATCGGTTCTTTCTTGCTTTTATTGCCGTCAGAAGTTTCATTTGCAGATTTACTTCCGCAAGCAGACAACAACAAGCAAAAAATGATAGAAAGAACAAGTAGTGGAAACTTCTTTTTCTTCATGTCTTTCACCTCGGCTTTATATTTTTCATCTCTTTTTGAATTTAGGTATTTCAAAATAGTGCTTAAAGAAATTCTGTTATATCCCCCTCCCCAGATTTTTAAATTTTCAGCTTTAAAAAAATAAAAGCCAGAGAGAATAGATCTCCCAGGCTTTTATCCTTCCGTGTATATAGAAGTTGCAATCAAACGCAGCTTCTATACGCTCTCTCTCGGACCAGACTTACCGGCGGTGATACAGCCTGCCAGCAACGGAACCCTAGACAGCTTTGATTTCCCACTTATTTCGGGGAACGATATTCACTTTTCATCATTCCAAGATACGCTGGCAAATCTCAGCTTTTCACCTTCTTTTTCCGGTTGACAGAGAATGAGAGATCACTACAAACTCTTTAGGGGGATTTTTTATTTATTAAGAATTATAGTTTATATGACTATATCTGCAATAAATATGTAATATTTTCTAACATAATTTCTCGAAATATTCGCATATTACGGAAACTATTATTACATAAAAGAATTATATTTTTTCAAAAAAACAGCATGAAAAGCTGCAAAACGTTCAAAATCTTCTTAAAAAAAGCATCTGCCCTTAATCAGCAGATGCTTTTTTCTTGTGAAAATCATTCCGAGTCATTTATAAGCGTCAATAAAGGTTCGCCAATTTTGATTTGTTTTTCTTTCGTTTCATTTATTTCTTTGTAGTGACTAGTGTTGGTTATAACAACCGGTGTCGCCAAATCAAAGCCCGCCGACTGAATTCCATTTATGTCAAATTCAATGAGCAGCTGTCCTTTCTCTACACGGGCGCCTTGAGTTGTATGAGCAGTGAAAAATTTCCCTTCCAATTGAACGGTATTCATGCCAATATGAATCAAAATTTCCGCACCTTGATCAGATGTTATTCCAATTGCATGTTTCGTAGGAAAAAGAGTCGTTACTGTGCCGGATACAGGCGCTACTAATTTTCCTTCCGAAGGCTCAATGGCTACGCCCGCGCCGAGGGCCCCGGATGAAAATGCTGCATCCTTGATGTCTGATAACGGCTTTACTTCGCCGTTAAACGGGCTGAAAATAATTTCTTTTTTACCTAATAATTCTTCTTCCGCGTCAGCCTCAGCTGTTGCTTGTTGGGATTGCCGATCTGCTTCTGCTGCCGATTTTTGACTGAATCCAAAAAGGAAAGTGAGGATAAAACCAAGGATAAAGGCAACGGTAATGGCAATTAAAGTGCCCCATAAACCAAACGTAATGCCTTCAGTCGGACTGATAAAGGATGGAATACCAAAAATTCCGAGACCTCCCAGCATATACATTTTTGAATCAAATACTCCTATGAGTCCTCCGCCAATTGCCGCAGCAATACAGCTGATAATAAACGGTTTTTTGAGCGGAAGCGTAACACCATAAATCGCCGGTTCTGTAACCCCGAAAACTCCGGAAATAAATGCAGGAACACTAAGCGTTTTCAATTTTTGCTGTTTCGTTTTCACCATTACGGCAAGTACAGCACCTATTTGTGCAAAAGAAGGAGCAAATGCCATCGCTAAAATAGGATCCGCTCCCATTGTGCTCATATTGTTGATGGCAATCGATACAAGCCCCCAATGAAGACCGAAAATAACAAATACTTGCCAGAACCCGCCAAGAAGCAGCCCTGCGATAATTGGCGATAAATCATTGATGGCAACTGTTAGTTGACCTAGAAGCTTTCCTGCCCAAGTTGCAATTGGTCCAATCAATAAAAATGTTAAAGGAACTATGATAATCAGTGTAAAAAAAGGAACTAAAAATGTTTTCACGACATCAGGAATAACTTTCTTAAACCAATTTTCCACCTTTGCACTAAAATAAGCAGCCAAAATAATCGGAATAACGGAAGATGAATACGTCATTAAAATGACCGGAATGCCAAGAAATGTAATATAAATAGGCGACTCAAACATCGTGCCTGAAAACAAAGTGTAAAGCGCTTTTCCGCTAGTAAGATTAGATAGTGTCGGATAAACCAATGACGCCCCGATCGCCATACCGATGAATGTGTTGCCGCCGAATTTTTTGCTGGCCGTATAACCAAGAAAGATCGGGAAGAAGTAAAATAACGAATCGCCAATTGCATATAAAATTTGATAAGTTCCTGATTTATCTGTTATCCAGCCTAGTGATGCGAAAAGAGCGGCAAAACCTTTAATCATTCCTGTTGCAGCTAGAACGCCGAGAGTTGGTGCAAAAATTCCCGAAATAATGTCAATAAAGCGGTTGAATAAATTTTTATCCTTTTTTCCCGCTTCCGTATCGACAGGCTTTGCAGCTTCAAACCCGCCAATAGCAACGACCGCCTTATATACATCAGGCACATGATTGCCGATGACAACTTGATATTGTCCGCCGCTTTTCATAACGGTGACGACTCCGTCCATGTTTTTTAACACTTCTGTGTTCGCTTTCCCTTCGTCCTTTAATTGAAAGCGCAATCTTGTAATACAGTGAACAACACTTATAACGTTTTCTTTACCGCCGACATTTTCGATAATGTCTTTAGCCAATTGCTCATATTTCATGATTGACCCTCCCAAAAATATATTTGATATATAAAAAACCTGAACCAATTTGAACGCGCACGAATAAACGCACTGTATTGTTCAAATCAGTTCAGGTTATGCCCGGATGGTAACATTCCTTCCTGATTTTTGACAGCTTCCCGAAAAAATTATGCAATTGTCGAATTTACTCTTTCTAATCTAAATTGGCTCCATTCGATGAGATGACTTGCTTATACCAATAAAAGCTTTGTTTTCGAATTCGGCGCAAATCTTTTAAATCAAACTCATCACGGTTAACGTAAATAAAACCGTAGCGTTTGCTTATACCTTGATGCGTGCTGACGAGATCAATAGCTGACCAAGGACAAAAACCGAACACTTCAACACCGTCACTAATCGCTAATTGCATTTGTTCGATATGGTTTCTTAAAAATTCAATTCGGTATGTGTCGTTTATAACATCGCCTTCTTCCAATTGATCGATGGCGCCTAATCCATTTTCCGTAACAATCAATGGCAAATGATAGCGGTCATATATTTCTCTTAATGTTGTCCGAAACCCGACTGGATCAATTTCCCAGCCAAATTCATTTTTCTTTAAATGCGGATTGGAGGCTCCTTTATAAACTCCCGGTTCCCCAACCGTAATATGCTGATCTCCTGTTTGGTTCACATCTTCTTCATTTCCTTCGCTTGCTGCTACTGTTTGCGAAGTATAATAGTTAAAAGCAATAAAATCCGGCTTGGCATTTTGTAAAATTTCCATATCGCCTTCAAGAATTGTTGGAGTATATCCCTTTTCCTCCAAGTAAGCCCAGGCAATATTGTTATAGCGCCCATATACAGCCATATCCAAATACAGCCAATTGCGGATGGCTGCGTAATTATTGGCAGCTAAAACATCTTCAGGTTTTGAGCTTGCCGGATAAATCGTCACAATATTCGGCGCCGGTCCGATTTTTGCATCAGGCAGCATTTGATGGCATAACGCCATTGCCTTCGCCTGAGCGACAAACATATGATGATTTTGTTGATACAATTCTTTTTTTGGATTTTTTAAGTTCGGATCAACGGTCCCGATCGCTTCGCCATGAAGGATCATCATATTTTGTTCATTAATCGTCAGCCAATATTTTACCCGATCGCCAAAATGCTCGAATAATGTTTTGCAATAATTTTCATATGCATCAATCGTTGCACGATTGGACCAGCCGCCTTTTTCCTGTAATGCATAAGGCAAATCAAAATGATAAATCGTCACAATCGGTTCAATTCCATGCTTTCTGATTTCATTGATAAGTTGATCGTAGAACTCTATCCCTTTTCGATTTACCTCTCCGTCGCCATTAGGATAAATGCGTGTCCAGGCAATGGAAAAACGATATGCTTTAAAGCCCATTTCAGCAAACAGAGCAATATCTTCTTTGTAACGGTGGTAATGATCGCTGGCTACTTTAAAATCAGTTGTGCCTTCGGGGTATTTGGCCATATCGATAACGGAAGGTCCCTTTCCGTCTTCATTCCATGCGCCTTCCACTTGATAGGCTGATGTGGAACCTCCCCAAAAAAAATCGTTTGGAAAAGGCTTGCGCCGCTCGTGTTTCATGCTTACTACCTCCCATTTCATTTTTAAACAGAGTGATTTCGACATCGCAATCGTTTTTACAATTCTTCTCCATTCGTTTCGATTACTTTTTTATACCAATAGAAGCTGTCCTTCCGGAGGCGTTTCAATGTTCCGTTGCCGAAGTCATCTTGATCGACATAAATAAAACCATACCGTTTGCTCATTTCTGAGGTAGATGCGCTTACTAAGTCAATAGGCCCCCAAGTTGTATACCCCATTAATTCAACACCGTCGCCAATCGCTTCTTTCATTTGCTCAATATGTTTGCGCAAATAGTCGATTCGGTAATCGTCATGGATGCTGCCGTCTTCCTCAACCTTGTCGTAGGCCCCTAATCCGTTTTCCACTATAAATAAAGGAACTTGATAGCGGTCATACAATTTATTTAACGTAATCCGCAAGCCGACCGGATCAATTTGCCAACCCCAATCAGATGATTCAAGATAAGGGTTTTTCACACCGCCGATTAAATTGCCTGAAACTTCTTCAGCATCATCCTTCGTGCTGGCTACAAGTGTCATATAGTAGCTGAACGAAAGGAAATCCACTGTATATTGTTTTAAAATGGCATCATCGCCTGGAAGTTTTTCAATGTGAATATTATTTTCTGCAAAATAGCGTTTCATATAACTTGGGTATGCGCCGCGAACTTGAACATCTGTGAAAAATAAGTTCAGCTGATCTTCTTTTAATGCTTTAAGTACATCGTCCGGGTTGCATGTTTCCGGATATACTTCCAATCTAGCCAGCATACAGCCGATTTTTGCATCCGGAATGATTTCGTGGCATGCTTTAACAGCTAGTGCACTTGCTACAAATTGGTGGTGTACCCCTTGGAAGGCAGCTTGTTTTACATTTTCAACCCGATCGGTTAAAATGCCGCCGCCGGTGTACGGACTGAAAGTAATCATATTGATTTCATTAAATGTCAGCCAATATTTCACCTTGTTTTTATACCGTTTAAATACGGTTTCAGCGTAGTGAACAAAGAAATCTATCACCTTGCGATTCGTCCAGCCGCCGTACTTTTGCACAAGCCCGAGCGGCATTTCGTAGTGGGAAAGTGTAACAAGCGGCTCAATATTATATTTCGCCAGTTCGTCAAACACTTTGTCATAAAAGGCTAATCCTGCTTCATTTGGTTCGGTCTCATCCCCATTCGGGAAGATACGCGGCCAAGAAATGGATAAACGGAATACTTTAAACCCCATTTCTGCAAATAAGGCGATGTCTTCCTTATAGCGATGATAAAAATCGATTCCGAAACGTTTCGGGAAAATTTTATCTGATGCTGCTCCGCTTAAGATTTCCTCGATTTCTGCACTTGTCACATCTAATGAATGTCCGTTTTTACCACGTTTTTCTTTTGGTACATAAGCCACCATATCGGCAGTAGAAAGACCTTTTCCATCTGCATCAAAAGCACCTTCTAATTGGTTGGCAGCAGTTGCGCCGCCCCAGAGAAAGTTTTCCGGGAATTTCGCTTCGAAATGGCCCATTGTTCATTCACCCTCTCGTTATTATTAAAAAAATTTCCAACTTTATCCTGTCGCAAAGCGCTTATACGATCAAGAAAATAAAAAAACCTAAATTGCCCGCCATAAAAATGACGAAACAATTTAGGTTTTGCCTGCATGACCAGTAACAATCCTAAATGAAATGGTTTCTATTCGGTTGTTATTTACAAATTAGCATACGCTTTCATTTCCTGTCAACAGTTCATTTAAAAATTTTTACGAGAAGCTGAGATTTTGTTTAATTACGATTCACGACTCGATCAATATGAATTGTCAAATATAGTTTTTCTTCCGAAGTTATTTCATGGCCATGCACCTTTTGAATATAATCTTTTATTTTTTTCGTGCAGGCATAAGCTTCCGGATGCTTATTTTTTACGATTTCATACAATTCATCATCGTCGCTCTTCAGCAGCATGTTGTTTATGAGCCGTTGCGCGAAAAATTTCAAGTGGGTAAGGAAACGGAAATAATTTAATGAATCCTCGTCAAGCTCAATTTTAAAATGGTATTTTACAATATTCAGTATATCTTGAATAATCTTTGTCATATTGGCGACATCCGTCATTTCTTCATTCAGCTCAGCATTGACGAAATGCATCGCAATGAAACCGGCTTCATCTTCAGGCAGTTCAATCGCCAATTTGTCTTTAATCATTTTCAGTGCTTCCAAAGCGATTTGAAATTCATCTTTATATATCCGCTTGATTTCCCAAAGTAATGGATTCACAATCTTTATCCCTTGTTTTTGCCGTTCTATGGCGAAATTAATATGGTCTGTCAGCGATATATAAATAATATCATTCAGTTTTTTGCCAAGTTTATTTTTCGCGTATTGTATCATTTCCTCCGTTACTTTTACATATTCCATCGGAACCTCGTACAATAGCGATTTAAATTTACTGGCCATATCCTGATTTTCCAATTTAAAAATCTTTTCAATTCTGTCTTCATCAACCTCATCGCCAGGTCTTTTCTTAAAGGCAATCCCTCGTCCCATGATGACCAGCTCTTGATCATCTTGTATAACGCTGATCACGTTATTATTAATCACTTTTGCGATTTTCACGCGTACCCCCTGCCTTTGGTTTGATGCTATTATACCTATATATTGCAAAATGCACTCGATATTATTTATGAAAGAAGTCCTTAATTAAGAGAATTTACGATTTATTAGGATTTGTCAATACAAAAATTCGATTGCTAAAGCAGATTTTCGTTTTTTTTCATAGTAAGAGTCCGCCATCATGCGTTGGGTACAGCCCGACGATAAGGGGAGGTGAATTCACTTCTGTCCAGTACGCTTTCTATTGGTCAAAATGATAAAAAATAACGGCGAGAACACATGCCCCGCCGTTTTGTCATTTTATTTGAGCGAAATCTTTTTTCCATGTTTGATCGATTCATAGCAAGCTTCGATTACAGTCATATTTTGGATCATATTTTCGTTTGTGTAGGAAGGATTTTTTCCATGCAGCACCGCATCTGAAAAATGCTCAACTTGAAGAGCGTATTGATCCGCTACAATGCTTTCGATTCTCTGCTCATTTTCTTTTTCAACAATGATTAAGCCTTCTCCTCCTTGGCGGTCAGGTCGATAGGCTCTTGGAACGTGAATAGAACCTTTCGTTCCGACCACTTCATAAACATTTGAAAAACTCGCGTGAAAACTGCAGTCAAAAACGGCTTTGACTCCATTGTCAAGCTCCATATATCCGACAGCCGTCGTATCAACGCGATGAACAGGATCTATTTCAGCATCTACTCTCACTTCAGCCGGTTCGGCTTGAATAATATTTCGAATCGAATGAATACAATAGCAGCCAATATCATAAATACTGCCGCCGCCCATATCAGAATTTAAACGAATATTTTGCGAGGCAGGATCCAAATAAAACGAAAAGTTGGCTCTCATTAATTTCACATCGCCAATTTCACCTGATGCGATGATGTCTCGAACTCTTTGGTGCTGTGGGTGAAATTGGTACATAAACGCTTCCATAAACTTCACATTGTTTTTTTCACAAACGGCTGCCGCTTCTTTCGCTTCCTCAGCTGTCAGCGTTGCCGGCTTTTCACATAATACATGTTTTCCTGCTTCAGCTGCCTTCACAATCCATTCTTTGTGCAAATGGTTAGGCAGCGGTATGTATACAACATCGATATCTGGATCCTTTAGCAAGTCTTCATAACTTTTATAGGCTTTCGGAATATTTAGTTCATCAGCCACCCCGATCACTTTATCGGATCGGCTTGCTATCGCCGCCACAACAGCATTTTTAGATCTTTGAATCGCAGGAATCAACTGCTTTTTAGCGATTTGTGCTGTGCTTATTATTCCCCAACGAGTTTTTTTCAATTTCTAAATCCCCTCCAGATCAATTTTGAAAAAACATAATCTTGTCAATTATTTTTGAAATTCTTTTGATTTTACATTAATATTTTTTGATTTTGAAAACGCTTTTTTATATTTTACCACATTTTCACACATCGTCCATATAACTTTTCAGCAGCTTCCTCCACAAGAATTCAAACCGCTGCTGCCACCGTCACCAGAACATTGACCGCCTGCCAACTTTTTATGTTTGAAGATGTTTGTTTGTACTTGCAATATTTTTGCCACCGGACCAATTGGAACAATCGTATAAATGTTTTCCCTTGGTTGTGTGAACACATAAGGGAATCGGTGCTCAAATTCCTTCAGCAGCAAATACGGCAAGTCACTCGGTTGCCGAGGGAATGTAGGCTTTGACATTTGCAAGTTTTTGAAAAAGAGGAATGTTGCTAGATTTAAATTTTTGTTTATGATTGAATTTTTGTGTTTTTTTCGACTAGTCGGCCCTTAAAAGTGATTTCGTACAGATTATCGTTCATTGTCATTCGCCTCTACTTCATTCGTTGCATTAGACAGTTTAGCTTATTAGATGTATAGTATATTTGGAAATAATGGAAAGAGGCGAGTCCAATTGGTATACATAAAAATGAACAGTCCAGAATATGTAAAGGCCAGCATAGCTCTTTTTTTCGGCGGGTTTGTCACCTTTTCCATTTTGTATACAACACAGCCTTTACTGCCTGTTTTCTCAAAAGAATTTCATATCTCTGCCGCATCAGCCAGTTTAACCGTATCGGCTTCAACCGGAACACTGGCTTTTATGATGCTGGTAGCTGCTAGTTTGTCAGATGTTCTTGGAAAAAAGAAAATCATGATCATCTCGATGCTGCTTACTTCCATGCTCTCTATGTTTATTGCTTTGAGCCCAAATTTTCCTTTGCTTGTTGTATTCCGAACACTGCTTGGAATTTCTTCAGCAGGCATCCCCTCTCTCGCTATGGCGTATGTAGCAGAAGAGTTTCATCCAACTGCAATTGGCAAAGTGATGGGATTGTATATAAGCGGAACAAGCATCGGCGGAATGGCCGGCCGAATAATCACTGGCTTGTTGACAGATTTTTTTTCATGGAGGACCGCTTTATTTTCCATCGGAGCGCTAGCTCTTATTTTAAGCATCGTCTTTGCTATTATTCTACCGACACCAAAGAATAGCGAAAAAAAGCCGTTTAATATAGAAGCTGTTATAAAAGCATATACTGTACACTTAAAAAATAAGCCGCTTTTATCTCTCATTTTTTTGGGCTTTTTATTTATGGGAAGCTTTGTGACATTATACAATTATATCGGCTATTTACTGAGCGAGCCTCCTTATTCATTCAGCCAATCATTGCTTGGCTTCCTTTTCATCGTCTACATTTTCGGAAGCTTCAGCTCTGTATTTTTAGGCAAAAAAGCTGATGAACACGGCCATTCAGCCACGCTAATTTTTGCCGTCGCTTTGACTATTTCCGGAGCCATATTGACTCTTTTTCCGCCAGTATTGGTGAAAATTATCGGCATTTCACTATTTACATATGGTTTTTTCGGCTGTCATTCCATTGCCAGCGCTTGGATTGGAGAACGGGCGGATAAGAATAAAGCTCAAGCATCTTCTTTATATCTTTTATTCTATTATTTGGGATCAAGCTTAGTTGGTACATTTGGGGGCTATTTTTGGATTCATTTCCATTGGGCGGGAGTCATCTTGTTTATCACAGCTTTATTGCTATCAAGCTTACCTTTTATTCGGTATGCTGAGAAACGTCTTTAACCGTCAGAAAGTATAATAGATTAGTGCAGAAAAAAACGCTTAGCCTGTCGGAAGAGCTGAGCGTTTTTTTAAGAAAAAATTTATGGTGTTCGGATTATCGTGCAAAATTCCCATAAAAATTAGAGATGGTTCAGCATGTCATAAGCAGAAAATTGCATGGAATTCCTGTAAACTGTCCACTGTTTTACACTGCTCATTTCACGTAAAATCCCTCAAAAAATGCCACTTTTCAAAATAAAAATATGGCAACCTTCATCTTTAAAAAGTTCCAGAAAATAACATCTTTTTCTATTGACTTTTACGTTGCGTAACACCTTATAGTTGCTAACGCAGAGATGTAATAAGTGACAATGAAGGTAAAAGAAGCTGGTGCAGCAAGCAGGAGCTTTTCAAATAATCAAAAATAGCAAGGTGGAAGCAATGAAAATAGTCATCGAAAATACAATCGAACAATATGAAATTGTTCGATTTCTTTCAAATCTTGCTTGATATATAAAACTTGTAACAATTGATATGTGGAACCCTTATAAACTGTCAATTGTGATAGCTAAAATTCATATTGTTAAGTCAGCAAACAAAACCTGATAGAAAATTCGGAAGGCTGTCAGTTAGAATAGATTAGTCAATGAATGAGTTTATGAAAAAGTGTTAGATTACGATTTTTCTATTGTAGCTAAAAGCATGGAAGAGGGTGTTTTTACCCTCTTTCCACACTTTTTTGGATATCCAAAATTATATTAATTGAAGAGAAACGAACTTAATTTCTAGGAATTCGTCCAGCCCGTAGTGGCTTCCTTCTCTTCCAAGGCCGCTCTCTTTCATTCCGCCAAAAGGTGCTTGGGCGACAGACGGAAGGCCGTCATTGATTCCGACAATGCCGTATTCTAGATTTTCAGAAAACCAAACAGCCTTTTTGAGAGATTGGGTGTAAACATACGCAGCCAAACCAAATGGTGTACCGTTTGCACGTTGGATAACTTCTTCATCATCTGAATATGTGCTGACCGGTGCCAATGGACCAAATGTTTCTTCCTGCATGCACAACATATCATCTGTTACATCAGAGATTACAATCGGCTTCATAAAATATCCTTTGTCCATATTCACGGCAGGTCCTTCATGGAGTTTCGCGCCTTTTTCGACTGCATCTTCTAATTGATGTTGAACTTTTTTGACTGCATTTTCGTCAATAAGCGGTCCAATGTCTACCTTCTCGTCAAGGCCATTCCCTACTTGCAGCGTTAAAACAGCTTCATGAAATGCTTTTAAAAACGGCTCCTTAATTGACTCATGGACATAAATCCGGTTGGCGCATACGCACGTTTGACCGGCATTTCTGAATTTTGATTGCACAACGCCCTTTACAGCTTCTTGAATATTTGCATCTTCTGTTATGATAAAAGGTGCCAAGCCTCCAAGTTCAAGCGATACTTTTTTTACAGTATCCGCTGCTTTTCTCATTAACAGCTTTCCAACTGGAGTAGACCCTGTAAAAGTAACCTTCTTAACGCGTGAATCTTCCATCCAAACATCAACGACTTCAGCTGGTTTTTCAGTCGTTATAACATTGATGACACCTGCTGGAAAACCTGCTTCATGAGCACATTCTGCTAATAAAAGTGCTGTAAGCGGTGTTTGTTCAGCCGGTTTTATGACAACTGTGCATCCAGCTGCAAGGGCAGGGGCGACTTTCCGTGTGATCATCGCCGCCGGAAAGTTCCAAGGAGTTATGGCAGCAACGACTCCAACAGGTTGTTTTTGAACGATAATTCTCTTCGAATGAACAGATGCCGGAATCGTTTCGCCATAAATCCGTTTCGCTTCTTCTGCAAACCATTTCACAAAGCTGTTTGCATATTGTATTTCGCCTTTCGCCTCGGCGAGCGGTTTTCCCTGCTCGATTGTCATCGTCGATGCCAACACTTCCAGCCGATCATTTATGAGCTTATACCATTTTTCCAGCAATTCTGCTCGTTCATAGGCTGTCGTTTTTGACCAAGTTTTAAAAGCTTCGTGAGCTGCATCGACAGCCAGCTTTGCTTCCTTGGCGGTTCCGTTCGGCACATAACCAACTGTTTCAAAAGTGGCAGGGTTTTGAACGGCAAAATTGTCATCCAACTGAACAAATTCTCCGTTAAGATACAGCCCTTTTGTCAATGGTTGTTCTTTCATACTGCTTGAATCTCCTCTCTTTCTTTTTCTTCATTCGAGTGGTGCGTAAATATGCGGTCGTTTTCTCAGCGCAGAAAATCTTTCCCATACAGCAGGATGCATAAAAGGATGCCGGCAGCAAAAGCCATTGTTGCTCCTTTTATGACGAGGATTGCACCAACAATCCCCGCAATTCCAAGATCACGCTGGCTGCGGGACTGCATGACACCGATACGAACGCTTACATAACCTTGTACCAACAATGTCAATGCTAAAGCTACCCCAAGTATCGGTTGTACTAAACTTACTATAGGCAGCAAAAATAATCCAGTATTTGTACCCCAACGGAACGATCCTGCTCCGCCGAAAAACGAATGCATCGCTTCTTTACCTTTTTTAAACCGCTCAATCACGACCACTTGCATAGCAGCCCACATCGGACCGCACATCGTAATATCAGGGCCGATCATGCTCATCAGAATGTTTCGGCCACCAAATATTAAGTGGGCGCGGTTCGGATTGTAATCAACTTTTTCATCCGTACGTATGACATCAGATTCAGAAAGGAGAGCTTTCGTTTTCAGCACATCTCCAAACACAACTAAATACGTTGCAAAAACAGCAGGGACTGCCTTCACGAAAAACGATAACGCAGGGAAGCCCAGGCCAAATACCGTATATTCCGCCCAAAGTGTGGCGAAATCTGGTTTACTGAAACCCCATTGAATGTCCGGCCATTTCGCTTCTCCAACAAGAGGCGCTACAAAAACAGCTAGCAAAATAGCAGGTAAAATCCCTAAATTCCCCAACAAAGCCCAGCCTTTGTTTTTTTGCTTTAATTTTTCGAAATGTTTAGAGAATATTAGATAAAACGCAAAGCCAATGCAAATTGTGATCGTAATCGGGAATAATTCAAACTTTCCTCCGGCTTCAAAAATCGATACGACAGCTCCAATTCCGGCACCCAGTATAATACCTGATTTAATGGCGTCAGGCACTAAACGCACCACTTTGCTGGCAAGTCCCGTTACTCCTAAAATGATGGATAAAATTCCAAGAGTCAACTGAAATGCAATGAGTGCATATATTCGGTCCTCACCTTCTGGAAATTGTTTAACAAACAAAACAATCAATGGAATCGCGGGAGTGACCCAACCTGGAATGACCGGGTCACCAAGCAGATGATGCAGTAAATATAAAAGTCCATTCAATACAACAACAGCGAGAGCCACTTCAAACGGCATCCCTAAATGATCCGCTAAAAGAGTAATAGCCCCAAGGTCTACCGCACACATGAGCAAACCCTGCACATAATCGGGCCATTCAAACCGATAATGAATAAACGGCAGCCGTATTTTAAAGGGACCTGCAGGGATATATGGCGTTTCAGCGCCGTGCGGACGATTTTTCCATTTCATGATCATGATTTTCCCTCCTATCAATAGGCAGCACGGTATATTTGTTCAATATCTTTTTTGCTTAATTTTCGAGGGTTATTGCGCAGAAGCCGCGTTTGCTTTAAAGCTTCCTCAGCCATTTCAGAAATCGCAGATTCCGGAATATTAAATTCACGCAAAGATTGTGGAATTTCCACATAGCGGCATATCCGGATCATCGCTTCAATCGCTGCATCAGCCGCTTGATCATCGTTTAGATGATCTACTTTTTCTCCTAACGCTTCTGCGATATCACGGAATCTTTCTAAACAAGCTATTTTGTTCCATTTCATGACGTATGGAAGCAGCAAGGAGTTGCTTACACCGTGTGCTATATGAAAACGTCCTCCAAGAGGATAAGCGAGAGCGTGCACTGCTCCAACGCCTGCATTACCAAAAGCCAATCCCGCCATGAGACTCGCTGTAATCATCGCCTCACGTGATTCGATGTTTTCCGGGTTTGAATACGCTTTCGGTAAATGGGTGGAAATAAGTTTCATAGCACCAATTGCCAGTGCATCCGTAATCGGAGAAGCAAACTTCGAAATATAAGCTTCCACAGCATGAACCAATGCATCCACTCCGCTTGCTGCTGTCACGCTAGGAGGGCACGTAATGGTCATGATCGGCGAAACAATTGCGACATCAGGTAATAAGTACGGACTGACTATCCCTTTTTTCACCTGCTCTTTCGTATCCGACAAGATTGAAATATTCGTAACTTCGGAACCTGTTCCGGCAGTTGTCGGAATGGCTATTAAAGGCAGCCCTGGTGATTCCACTAAATTAATTCCAAAGTATTCTTCAATTCTCCCCTTATTCGTCGCCATGACAGAAGCCGCTTTGGCAATATCGATAGCGCTTCCACCGCCGACAGCGATCAGCCCGTCATGATTTCCTACTTTTATCGCTTGAAGACATTGTTCGACAATTTCAATTTCCGGTTCCGGATTTACATCCGAGAATACTCCCGGCTCCATCGGCAATAAATTTTGAACCTGTTTTACTACTCCCGCTTGGATAAGTATCTTATCTGTCACGATAAGTGGATTTTTTATCCCAAGCCGCTTCACTTCTTCAGGGAGTTGATTGAGAGAATCAGTTCCTGTAATTAATTTGTTCGCCATTGAAAATGTAGATATATTCATTTTTTTCTTCCTCTCCTTTCAAACTAGCGAGAAATGAATTGATTTTCCTGGTGTCACTCAAATATCTGTGCAAATTTCGTGCCAACTCGAAAATGATTTGTGTATTTTTTATAAATTTTTTAATAGCCGCGAATATTTGTAACAAAATCTTCAATGTTTTTTAGATCGTTTTTTATTCATTTGCTGATGTAAATCAGGAAAAATTGATTATAAAACAAATCATATCTAGATTTTTTGATTAGTTTTCTAATCGTATGTGAAATTTTTTCATTTTTTGTACAATGGCACTTTGGCTAATTCCTAAAAATTTCGCTGCGGCTCTAGTCGTACCATGCTTTTTAAGTGCATCGATAATAAGGGAGCGTTCAAGCTCCGCCACAGCTTCCTTTAAAGTTTTAGGCTTTGAAGCCGGGAAAATCTGTTGTATGAAAGGAGGAAGGTCGCCTACATCAATTGTGTCGTGAAAGGTAGTCACAACCAGTCTCTCAACTAAATTCGCAAGCTCCCTTATGTTCCCAGGCCATGAATAGTTTGTCAGCCACTCAATGCATTCCGGGGTCATTTTTTTATTTTCATTATATTTTTTATTAAATTCCTTCAAATACATTTCTAATAAAGGAACAATCTCTTCCTTCCGCTCCCGTAAAGGCGGGACATCAAAGGTGACAATATTCAGTCGATAATATAAATCCTCACGGAACGCCCCTTCCCTTACTAGAGATGCAAGATCTCTATGAGTTGCTGTTATGAGTCGTACATCGACTTCTCTCATTTCAGTAGATCCTACTCTCATAAACCGGTTTTCTTCTACAACCTTTAGCAGCTTAACTTGTAATTCTAACGGCAAGTCTCCAATTTCATCTAAAAATAACGTCCCGCCGTTAGCCTTTTCAAAAATGCCTATTTTCCCTTCTCTCAAGGCCCCTGTGAAAGAACCGGGTTCATAGCCAAAAAGTTCAGCTTCTACTAAATGTTCAGGAATGGCGCCGCAGTTTAATTCCATAAAAATTTTATTGCTTCGGGAGCTTCTCGAATGAATATATTTCGCAATTAAGCTTTTTCCTACGCCGGTTTCTCCCTGCAGCAAAATTTTTGCGTCAGTTTTGGCGACTTTGTTCGCAAGCTGGAAAATTGGAAAAGTAGAAGGACCGATAACAAGATTTTGAAAACCCGTTTGTTCAGGAAAAAGCGAGTTTTGCGAAATTTTTTGATACGAAAGCTTTTGACTGTCCAATTCATGCTTCAAACGAATCAGTTCTGTTATATCTCTTACACTGTTGACGACATACATCACTTCATTGGAAGAAGAAAAAACAGGTGTTGCAGATACAATAATTTTCCTCTCATTGCGAATGGTCTGTATAAGAGTGACCGGCTTTTTCGTTCGAATCGTTTCTAAAGATGCAGATTTGGAAATAATCCCTTGTTCAACCAAATGGCTCATATGCTTCCCTTTCACTTCTTCTTCTTTGATCCCGGTAATCCGTTCATAAGCTTTATTGATAAACAGCGTAATCCCTGAACCGTCTGTTATATAGACACCGTCATATAATGAGTTAAGAACGATCCGGCACAATTTGCTCTGAAAAAAAGATTGGAATTGAGAGTAAGAGATCGAATGCTGCTCAAGACTTTGTACAGGAGCATTCGTTAAAATAAAATGACGAATCGGTTTTGTTAATTCTCCTTGCTGAACGGCTCCAAATAGCGACTCAAGTGTTAAATAGCCTGCAAATTCACCGGATTCGTTAAATACTTCCACTTCATTAACGCCAATAGGAAAAATTGAAATCGCTTCCTCAACCGACATATCGGGACGAAAGCTAGTCATAAAATTCCCTCCTAATGCCACTTTGCAACTGTTTACATTGATTAGTTTTAGTATAAACGATTAGAAAAATGATTGGTTGTTTTCTGACTTAGCAAAAAGCGCAAGCACCTTCCAACTTCTAGCATAAAGGCGTTTTTTGCCGCTGCGGCAACGGTTTGGTTTCGAGGGCTAATCGCTGGGGCCAGCGTTTCGAAAAAGTTTCCGCAGCTTAAGTTTCTAGATAAAAAATTAAAAAACGTGCAGGTTTAATTGGTGCACGCTTTTATGCAATTCAACAGATCATGACAGGAAGGCTGAACAAAAGGCAAAAGCAGAAATCAGCCTTTTGTTCAATTACACAGATCAAAACAGTTTCTTAAAATATTAGAACCTTTCCTTGATTCGAAAAGCATCAGCAGAAACTTGCCGCTAAATCGTGTGAATGGCTCGATTCCATTTTCCAATATTGACATTTGCAAGCTCACAATGCTTTTCTTCGAGAAAGGTCGAGTCCAGTAGAATAGTTGATTTCTAACTTCCCGCTTCTAAAGGATGCAAAAAAATGAACATTGTTTAAACAAAATCGAATTTGCAAAGACTTGAATTAAAAAAAATGAATCCTTGCATAAAGTTAATCGTAAATTATATCAAAAGAATAAAACATTAACCGTTATATCGAAGATCAAATTTGCGGGGGGAAACAATGTATACGCACGCTACGAATAGAAGACAAATGCCCAGTGTTTTAAAGTCGTTTGCCGTTTCTTTGGCTATCGCCATGCTAGGAATGGCAGCGGGAATATATGTGCCGCCATCACTGTTTTTGCCTCTTGCCATAATTGAACTTGGCATGATTATTTTTGCATTCTTTTTGCGCAGAAAAAAAGCTATTTCTTATACATTTCTATATAGTTTTACGTTTATTTCAGGGATTACAGCCTATCCAATGATCTCGCATTATGTTTCAACAATCGGCGCGCACGCGGTCATTATGGCACTAGCCGCCACAACCGCTGTTTTTACTGGATTAGCTGTATATGCAACTGCAACAAAACGAGATTTCTCATTTCTTGGCGGAATGTTATTTTCTGCCCTGCTCGCTTTTCTGATCATTTATGTTCTTAATCTTTTTTGGCCGTTGAACTCAGGCGGCATGCTCGCATTTTCCTTCATAGGAGTATTAATTTTCAGCGGCTACGTATTATATGACTTTAATCGAATGAAGCATTACGGTGTTCATCCAGAAGAAGTGCCGTTAATAGCCCTAAATCTATATTTAGACTTCATCAACCTGTTCATTCAAATTTTACGAATCTTTGGCATTCTTTCTTCAAAAGATTGAAGGAGAGCTAAAAAAAGAAAGCTGCTTGCAAAAATTTCGGGTATTTAAAAATTTGTAGAACCGGCGCAATTTTTATTTCAGAATCATCTAGTGCCGGTTCTTCTTTTCACTCGTTAGGAAAGCTTTTGCGGTTCCTTTTTTTTTTCATTTTACTTTTGCTTGCTGCTCTCCTTTTTTGTCCTTGCAACAAGCCTAATATTTCAGCATGTTTGTTCTTTTTGCCCAGCGTTTCACTGCAAGCTTCAAACGCGTTTGCCCTGTACGGCTGACGGTTACGTGCAGCTGAAATTTGCTGTAATCAACTCTTTTTGACAAATACCCGATTTGAGTATTTTCCAGAATTATTCCAACTTACATTTTTACCTATAATCTTTTATAATAAAAAATATAGTGAAAAGAAAGGAGGCAGCCCTTTTCGTATGGAAGACGTTGCATTAAAAACAATTTTGCAGGCGCTGAAAGAGCATTCTGAGCACATTGATTCAAGATTTGATCATCTTGAAAAAAGAATGGATGGCTTAGAGGCAAGAATGGACAAACTGGAATCTAGAATGGATAAAATGGAATCTAGAATGGACAAGCTGGAATCAAGAATGGATAAACTGGAAAACGATTTGCAATCTTTTAGAAAAAACGTGGATGAACGCTTTACACGCTTAGAGAAAAAATTGGAAGGGATTCGCGCTGAATTAACAGACGCACAAGAAACCCTCGACTTCGTGTCCAGCAAAACATTGAAGCATGAAAAAAAGCTTAGACAATTATAGCTTAAGTTCTCATCTTCCAAAAATCGCTGCAATATTTTTTCCTTTCCTTTTCACCTTCAGTTTCTGCATCTTTAGCCTTTTTGACAAAACGTAATAATCAAAAAATAAAAAGGGCGCCAAAAAGAAGCTTTCGGCACCCGTATTATCTAGTTATTTAATTGTTACTTTTACTTGTTTACGTCCGAATTGGATCGCATCTTGTTCAGTAGGCATATGGATATCAATTTTTTTGCCGCGGATTGCACTGCCCGTATCAGCAGCAGTATATGTCCCGTATCCTTCTATATATACTTTGCTTCCTAACGGTATAACACTTGGATCTACAGATACAACTTTTGAGTCTTTTGTTAATACAGTTCCATTTGCTGTTTTATTTCCTACTAAAGAATATGCGGTGGCTTCCATTGTAATCGTTTCGCCAGCATCTTTCGCTCCGTTATCTTCTTGAGCTTTCGTTGCAGTTTCTCTCGCTTGAACTTCTTGCTTGCTGACAGTTTGATTAGAGCTGTTTTCCTCTTTAGGTGAAGAAGACGTTGCTTCTACTTTTTTTAAACTCTTTTCATTCGCAGCATATGTACTGGTTTTATTTGCAGATGCTGTGTTTTTATCATTCGTCGTTGTTTCTTGCTGTACGACTGGTTTGTTCACTTTCTTTTCTACTGTACGTTCCTCTTTCGCTGCTTGATCAATTATTAAAACATCACCAGCAAAAATTAAATCGGATGTTAAGTTATTCGCAGATTTTAGTGACGAAACGGTCACACCGAATTGATCGGCAATACTGCTTAACGTATCTCCAGATTTGATTGTATATTTTATTTTTTCACTTACGACTAATTCTTGATTTGGATAAATCGTTTCAGTCGTTAAGCCGTTCCATTCTTTTATATCTGCCACTGATACATTATATTCTTTAGAGATTTCCCAAAGAGAATCACCTTGTTTTACCTTATATGTTTCAGCAGAAGCTTGACCTACAAATGGAAGCGAAGTCGCTACTGCAGCTGTAAAAGCAATGATTGTTTTTTTCATGATGAAAAATCCCTCCTTTTCCCTACGACGACATCATAGCAATTTTATGTAACAATAGCTTTGCAAAAAGATATTAAATAGATAACAGTTGCTTTTCAAAGAAGAAAAAAATGTAAAATTTCATACTAATATTTAGGAATTTTTCACTTCAGTTACTGTTACACCAGTGCATAATTCCTTCTCTTCTGATTGCTCAGGCAAAATATAAGCCTTGCCATATTTTCGCTTAAACCTCACTTCACTGCTATTTCATCCAGTCCTCAAATAAATTGGTCGTGTTATATATGGAGGGATTTTCAGACATGAATTGATAGCTTATCATTCTTGATCTACATTGATTGGACAGTCGATCTTTATCCAAACCGATCTATATGTCATAAAATCTCGAAAACCAATCGTTATACACCATTCTAGAAAAACAAGGAGACGGTGCTCAGACCAACCGACTCAGTGCCATCATCATGGATATCTCTGGTAAAATAACGAAAGACATGAACCTCCATTTTTGCTAGGAGATTCATGTCTATTTCAAAAGGCCGATTTCCCCTTCCTTGACTTCAAAGTTAAATCCCTTTAATGCCGTTTTCGCTTGTTTTGGGTATGTGTAGGTTAATTGTTTGATCTCAATCATTCCTCCACCAATCCTTTCGCCAGCCATTTCGCTTGAAGCACTAACGCTTCGGCAAACTTCTCCCCTATCTCATCGCGGTACAAAAGCTGCAAAAAGAAGCTGCGTATGACCGCGACGATTGTACGTGGGTTTTCTTTTACCATAACTCCTTCGTCTTGCCATTTTTCAATAAGAGGCACAAGTGCATCTTCATCCTCTGTCGTATGATGGTCAGCATATTCCGGCGGTAACTTCCGCATTAAAAGTTCATATTCTTTTCGATCAATCATCAAGCGCAAAATCGGTTCTTGTTCGATCAACTTTACAGCTTGTACTAACAAATCTGCCAATCGTTCTTGCGTTAATGGCTTCTCTGTCCACTCAACTAGAAGCATTTCTCTTAATTTTCGTTCCTCCATTTGAAACACTTCATAAAACAACGCTTCTTTGGAGGGGAAAAATAAATAAAACGCTCCTTGTGAAATGCCAGCAGCTTCAGTCAAAGCCGCAACAGTTGTTTTTTGTATCCCGTATTGACGAAACATTGCTTTGGCTGCTTCTAATAATGTTTGACGTATCGTTTCCTTTTCTTCCTCACGAAATTTACGTGGGCATCGAATCACCTTCTTTATGTTTATATGAATATTTTTATTTTATATTCACAGCAAGTGTGAAAAAATCAAGAAAAATATTTCTTCAAGAATGGGGCTGTCTAATAAGCGTTTTTTCGGCTTATTGACGGCCCCCTTTTATGTTTTAGAAACGTTGATATATCATCGATGTTTATGATTTTTTGTTTTCAATAGGGATTTGACTTTCTAAGACAGCTCCTTCTGTTTTTTTACCATATTTACTAAATTCTATTTCATTTTTTCACCAAAGCATGAAGAAAATTCTCTAAGCTGAATTTGTCCAAAATCTGACTTCTTTTTTTCAAGACTTATTGCACAGCTCTTCTTTTAACAGCTTCGGTAAATAATCGATATGAAATACATCATCTGGAAAGGTGATTCCTAAGTCTTCATCTTCATATAAAAACTCTTGAAGCACCTCATTTAATGCCGTCATATAAAATTCATGCAAAAATTCGTAGCTGAAGGTTTCCCGAGGCATTAAAGATTGCGCACACACATTCGGATGGCAATAATTTAAATACGTGCGGCACGGAGTCGGTCTGACCTCGTAAACTTTGCAAGTATTGGACGACCGATCTAAAAATGGACAGCTCACTTGTTCAGAAATGTACTTGAATTTAAATTGAGGATCTTCATGAAAATCGATGGAGCATACTTTTTCCAGTTGCTCCTTGTTCGATTCAAAATAATTGAACAAATGTCCAAGAATATCCTGTTTTTGTTCTTCTGGCAGGCTTTGAATATATTGCAAAATTAATTTGGCTTCCAAGCGCGTGGTAATAATCGGAAAATAACAACAATAAGCACAGCCTTTAAAACAGGAAGGTTGTATATTCACTTTTGTTTCAATTTCTTTAATTTGGGAATCTATTAATTTTAAAAGTGCTGTAAATGTTTCTAGAATAATTTCGGAAGCACTTTCGTTTTCTGAGTTTTCTAAAATATGATCAATCGTGTCATAAAACAGCTGCTCATCCGGAATATAATGTATATTAATTGTTTCACAGATTTTCAACATGTCTTCGTAGGTTAAGCGATTATCCAAAAGACTTCGACTCCTTGCAACAATGTCTTTTCAATATCGTAAATCATCGCCTGCAAAAAATCCATCAGGTACATCTTTTAAAATTTCAACAACCAAAATGCACCTTTAGCCGTCAAACCGCTTCCAATCAGCCGCTTTCTACAAATGATTCGATAATTTTAACATTCGTTACAGTCCCAGTTTGTCTCAAGTACATTCAGGTGCTGAGCGCTGGAATATGTCTATTTTCAGGAGATCATACCCAAAAGACTTTCCTTATTTTAAATATTTTAAAATTAGCTCATAGCAAGTTTTCTTATAAAACTCATGAAGATGATCTTCATCACGCATTAACCACTGAATGAGACATCCATCGATGATCGAGCGAATCATTTTGGAAGCTGTATCGACATCAATGTCAGCTGAAAACGTTCCTTCCTCTTGACCAAGAGCAACAATGTCGCGGCCGATTTTCCAGCAGTTTTCATAAAACTTGAGATTTATAAGCCGATATTGTGGATTTCGGCTCGCTTGTGCCATAAAATCAAGGTACACTTTGTAAAATTTTTTATTCTTTTTTGGATCGATAAAAACAGAATGGATATAAGCCTCTAATTTATTTATCGCTGCTGTCTGCTTACTAACCGCTTTATACTCTTGTTGATAAATGCGATCCGTCACCCATTCCAGCAAGCTTAAAAAAACATCCTCTTTATTTTCAAAGTAATAATTCGTAACCCCTTTGCTTACACCTGCATAATCAGCAATATCCTGCAATGTTACCGTTTCGTACCCTTTATCTGAAACAGCTTGAAAAGCAGCCCTTAAAATTTGTTCTCGCCTTTCTTCTGCTTTTTTCTTCATAAAAACACCCCTCGAACTTCGGTCATAACGATATTATACATGAATTTTTGACGATAAAAATATTTTGACCGGTCAGAATAATTTTGTTATCGTAAAAGCAAGAATATGAAAAACAATAAGGGGGATGTCGAGTGGACCACTTCAAAGCGTTAGTAGTGAACAAAACGGAGACAGATTTTTCAGTGAAAGTACAAACCATTTCCATGAATGACCTTCCAGAAGGAGATGTCGTCATAAAAGTTGCTTATTCCAGTGTCAATTATAAAGATGGATTAGCTTCCATTCCGAATGGGAAAATTGTAAAATCGTATCCGTTCGTACCAGGTATCGATCTAGCCGGCACTGTTGTTTCTTCTAAAGATCCGCGCTTTAAAGAGGGAGACGAAGTTATTGCAACAAGCTATGAAATCGGCGTGACACATTACGGCGGCTACAGCGAATACGCCCGCATTCCTGCAGATTGGATTGTCCCTCTTCCAAAAGGATTGACACTAAAAGATGCTATGGCTTTAGGAACAGCTGGATTTACGGCGGCATTGTCTGTCCATCGTTTAGAAGAAAATGGATTAACTCCTGACAAAGGAAAAGTACTCGTTACAGGAGCAACCGGCGGAGTCGGAAGCATCGCAGTTTCCATGTTGGCAAAACGAAACTATCATGTTGTCGCAAGTACAGGCAAAGAAACAGAACATGAATATTTACGCGAGCTTGGCGCAAAAGAAATCCTTTCTCGCGAAGAAGTTTGTCCAGAACAGATCCGTCCGTTAGATAAACAATATTGGGCAGCAGCCGTTGACCCTGTAGGCGGGAAAACCCTTGCCGCAATCCTTAGCAGAATTCAATACAACGGCTCTGTAGCAGTCAGTGGGCTAACTGGAGGCAGCGACGTTCCAACGACTGTCTTCCCATTTATTCTACGCGGAGTCAACCTGCTTGGCATCGATTCGGTCTATTGCCAAATGGAATTGCGAAAACAAATTTGGGAGCGAATGGCCGCTGATTTAAAACCTGATAAATTACTAGAATCTATTGCGCAAGAAATCACACTCGATCAGCTTCCTGACGCATTATCGAACATTCTAAAAGGCAAGCTGCGCGGCAGAACGGTTGTAAAGCTCTCATAATACTCGCAGCTTTTTCTGGGTTTTGATTGAAAATAGTTCCCTTTTTGAAACGGGAAATCGGTATTTAAAAAAATTTTTTAGTGAATTGATGACAAAAAGCTCAGCATATGCCGAGCTTTTTGTCTGTCAACAGTTCTTAAAAAAGTTTGTAACTCATTACCAGCAACTAATCCGCAGCTTTTTTTAGATAAATTATTTCTTTTAGTTCGGTCTCAGTATTTTTTTATATTCGGCAAAAAAAAGCCAGCCCATCAAAACTATATTTTTTATATGAGCATTTTGCACATTTTTCAACCCAAGAGCCATAAGGTTTTCTAAAGCAAAAAAAAAGGACTTCACCCCTTATTTGTAGAATTTTGAAGTGACTAAAACACAAAAATCCACAAGGAGGAAGTCACTTTGTATATTCTACAAGAAAGTCTATTTTCCTTTGAAGAATTGCAAATTTTAGAGTCAAAAGAGAAATTACCGATCTTTTTTAGTGCTCTAGATTTGCGTCCTTATGCTAAACAATTGAAAAGTTCTTCACCCCAAGGGGCTGAAGGACATTCCAAAGAAGGGATATTAAGGGCTCTTATCGCTGCCCCATTAGAAGGTATTGATACTTTTACTTCTCTTCACAATCGATTGAAAAATGACCTGCGTTTTCGTTACCAATGTGGTTTAGATATTAGCAGGCCTGCACCATCCATCTCTACTCTTAGCCGAGTATTTTCTTCACTAACCAAAACT
The DNA here is from genome assembly GCF_038004325.1 of Aeribacillus sp. FSL K6-2848. Classification (NCBI taxonomy): domain Bacteria; kingdom Bacillati; phylum Bacillota; class Bacilli; order Caryophanales; family Bacillaceae; genus Aeribacillus; species Aeribacillus sp. FSL K6-2848. The sequence goes on along the minus strand of NZ_JBBOQQ010000001.1, from coordinate 690,099 downwards.
GGACTCGTGAAAAGAATCTTTCAAGATCTCGTCCAGTTAGCTCAAGAGGAAGGAGTAATTGATGGAAAACATCAGGTATCGACAGTGCCGCCATTGATGCTTACGAAAAGAAGCAGCCTAAGAAGCGAAGTGAACAAACAGGCAACGCCAATTGGGGGGCAAAGTTTGATTCCTTCGGTAATAAAATTACTTGGTTTGGCTATAAGATGCATCTTTCCGTTGACACCAAATGTGAATTACCAATGGCGATTGAAGTAACCCCTGCTCATATCAACGATGGGGATGTCGCACCACAATTAATTGAACAAGTAAAGAGTTGTACAAACTCTAAAATTGATTTCCTGATAATGGATGGTGGGTACGACCAGCTTAAAAACTACGAATCCGCCAAGAACATTGGGGCTCAAGCTATTATTCCACTCAATTTGCGTAATGAAAAGGAGCCTCCCGAAGGAATTGCCTCCAATGGAACCCCACGCTGTTCTATGGGGTACGAAATGACTTATTGGGGAGCCAATAAGGACCAGCTCAAATTCAGATGTCCACACGCAACCGGAAAAGTGGATTGCCCATTAGGAATGGCAGCCTGTTCATCCTCCAACTATGGAATGGTAGTAAAAATTAACGTGAATAAGGATCTTCGCCGGTACTCTAATCCACACCGCGATTCCAAACGTTGGAAAGAACTTTACAATGAGCGAACCAGTGTAGAACGGTGCAATTCAAGAATGAAAAGTTATCTTACAGCGAACTCCCTGCATGTGTGGGGAATCGATAAAGTAAAAACTCATATTTACTTGAACGCCATCGTATTACTGGTTTCAGCTCTCGCAATGGCAAAAGAGAGTAAAAGCAACAAACCGCTTAAAAAATTTTTAAAGCGAAAAATTCTGCAAGTACGCCCAAAAAAGGACAAACAGAATATTTGTAAACCAAAGATACAAAATACCCCAATTTATTTGGGTTTCTTTTAAAACTCTTTTTAATAAAAATCTAATTTTGCAAAATGCTCACATACCAAAATCCCACAGAATTCTTAAAGTATTTCTGCGGGATTATATATTAGATTTGATCTTTAAACTTCAAAGAAGTGCTTGTAGAAGCAACTATTGTGCGATTATTAAGATTGGTTTGATGGTGAACCCATTCTTGGAATCTTCAAAGGCTTTGTTAATATCGTCAAAATTGTAAAAACGGACTAATTTATCAAACGGGAACAGGCCTTTTTTATAATAATCAACCAATTCAGGGATGAACACTTGCGGTACTGCATCTCCCTCAATCACACCCATCATCGTTTTCCCTTCTGCCATCAGATCATTGTGGACATCGAGGGTCATTTCAGGTGTAACACCTACAATGGCAACTTGTCCAAGCGGACGCAATGCTTGAAGCGATTGGCGGACAACAACAGGTACACCGGTCGTTTCAACGGCATAATGAGTGCCGCCATTCGTAATCTCTTTAATGTTTTTCACAATATCGACTTCTTTGCTATTTAATGCAGCAGTAGCTCCTAATTCTTTCGCCATCTCCAAACGATTCGCATGAATATCAATAGCGATGATATGTTTGCATCCGACGATTTTGGCTGCCATAATCGCGCTTAACCCTACAGCCCCACAGCCATAGACGGCAATGGAAGAACCGAACTCCGGCTTCAATTTATTTAAAACCGTGCCAGCCCCCGTTTGAATTCCGCAGCCCAACGGTCCTAATAGAGAGATGTCGACCTCTTGATCCACTTTCACAACGTTTCTCTCATTTGCAATCGCATATGCGGAAAAAGAAGATTGGCCGAAAAACGTTGATATTCCTTTGCTATCCTGATGAATCCGATGATTTCCGTCTTCATCCGTTCCGCCGAAATTCAAATCATTAAAATTGACGCATGTCGAAGGATGACCGGTTAAACAGTTTTCACAATGGCCGCAGGAAGCATAAGAAATGACAACATGATCTCCCGGCTCCACAGTTTTTACACCTGATCCGACTTTTTCTACAATTCCGCTGCCTTCATGTCCTAAAACAACGGGAAACGGTGTCAACCCCATATCTCTCGCAACTGCATCCGTATGACAAACTCCGGAAGCCACCACTTTAACTAATACCTCATTCGCCTTTAATTCGGATAGCTCCACTTCTTCGATTTTAAAGTCTTCCCCTTTGGTATGAATCACTGCCGCTTTTGTTTTCATGAGAGTATCCCTCCTGTTCGTTTGTATGTATGCCCATCAAAAAAATTTTATGAGGATTTGTCTTTAATATTGACAAGATGCTTGTCATTTATAATCGATCTCATGAAAAATTAACTTTTACATCTCACGCGAGACCCTGCTTCGGAAAAACACTCTTGAACGTACAAAAGAGCGGCAATTCCATAATAGCAAGTGTTTTTTTATGATTTGTTTTTAGGTGCTAATTCAACAGCCTGCCTGATGGCTTCAATCTGTTGTTCGGAAAATTTGTTCATGAACTTTAAAGTCATTTTTTTGCTTGTTATTCTCCTTTTTCCCTTGTAAGATTCTTTTACTCTTCCTGATATGAGCATTTCCTCTTTATACTTTCAATGAGCCTCAGGCCTTGCGCAAACCACATAAAAATATTCTCCTTCTATACATCTGGCAGAAAAAAGGGAGGCACTCGACATAAGCTCTTATCAACTTTTTATCAGCGGTAGTAAAATTTGTTCCATCTTCGGACAATGCTGCATCGCCATCTTTGCACCACACCTTTATCTTCGTTGTTTCTATTACTGTTTTTTTAAACTTTTTTCCTTTCTTAATGAAGGCTGCTGAATCCTTAATAATCTTTTTTTGGATGTTGTCGTTCAGACAGCTGCTGCCAGCAATCAGCGACTCGTAATTCCTTAAAAAGAAAAAACAGCTGCAACTCAGAAAGAAATTCAGGTTGCAGCTGCTTTTTCAAAGGAAGAAGATCTCAAATCTTTTTATCCTTTCAAGTCAACAGTGTTTCCAAGATGAAGCTCAAGAGAGACGGCAGGCTGTGATCCTTTCAGCATTTCTGCAATGTTTTTCCCATTTTGTTCAGCGGTGTTCATGGCCAGCTTTAATACCGATAGACTTGAAATCAAGTTCGATCTCTTTCCATGTCAACGAATTTGTGGTAAGATGTTGTTGAATATTCATGCGACTCTCTCCTCCTGTTTGATGGTGTGAACAATGATCATCTTACCAGGGAGAGAGTCCTTTTTTCATGTTTCCTGCTTGGGATCCTACCGCGCTTTGCTTGGTGGCCCCGATGAGGGGGATTGCGAACCTACGTTCCCAACCCCCTCATCGGGGAATTCTAAGAATTTCTCCCACAAACATTTTACTCACACTATCCTTTTTCTCGGTCCGCCGGGGATTGGAAAGACACATCTGGCGATTTCGATTGGAATGGAGGCGATCGCAAGAGGGTATAAAACGTATTTTATTACCGCCCATGATTTGGTCACTCAGTTAAGAAAAGCCGACCAGGAAGGAAAGCTGGAAAAAAAGCTTCGCATGTTTGTGAAGCCAACCGTTCTCATTATTGATGAAATGGGGTACTTAAAACTGGACCCAAACAGCGCCCATTACTTATTTCAGGTCATCGCCCGTCGGTATGAACATGCCCCGATTATCCTCACCTCCAACAAAAGCTTTGGGGAATGGGGAGAAGTTGTGGGAGACTCGGTATTGGCGACCGCGATGATGTATAAAAGTTTGTGTAAAGCATTTTGCTAGACCAAAAGAAAAAAGGTAGGGTATTCTCTGATTTAGCCATAACACATTCCAGAGAAAGGAGTACCCTACCTATGTCTAAAAGAAGTATACCGAATGTCGACTGGGCAAATCAACTGGAAAGTGTTATTCGTCAATTTGTGAAAGAAAAATTAGAGCTGATTATGCGGGAAGAAATGAAAAATTTCCTCGAAATCGAACAGGCTGGAACACCGAATATGAGAAACGGCTACTATCAGCGAAATCTAGATACGCAATATGGCCGGATTGAGGGTCTTTTGGTTCCAAGAGACCGAAACGGGGAATTTCAAACACAGTTGTTTGCCCCATACCAACGGCACACCGGCTGGCTGGAGGAAGCAATCATTAGGATGTATCAAAGTGGCATGAGTACACGGGAAATTGGCAAGTTTATCGAACGAATTCTAGGAAGCACCTATTCTCCTGCGACGATCAGCCGGATTACCGATGTCGTGAAGGAAGACATCGAGAAATGGCACGCTCGTCCACTACACCAGCGTTATTCGGTCTTATATTTGGACGGCTTGTACGTGAAACTTCGCCGGGATACGGTAGAGAAAGAAGTTATTTATGTGGTATTGGGGGTGAACGAAGAAGGGTATCGTGAAATTCTTGATTTCTTCGTAGGCGGACAAGAAAGCGCCTATGTATGGCAGGAGATTCTCCAACAGCTCTACAAAAGAGGCGTCAAGGAAGTGCTTCTTGGCGTCTTCGATGGCCTTCCGGGGTTGGAGGAAGCCTTTAAGGCGGTGTATCCGAAAGCCGATGTGCAGCGCTGTGTCGTGCACAAAGTCCGCAACACCCTCAGCCGTGTTCGGAAAAAAGATCAATTCGAAATGGCGGAGGACCTGAAACTCATTTATCGTTCTCCGAATAAAGAAATCGCATTGGAGATGTTTCAACAGTTTCAATCCAAATGGTCTCACAAATACCCAAGGGAAGTCCAATCGTGGGCCAATGAGTTGGATGTTCTCCTCACATTTATGGACTATCCGAACAGTATTCGAAGTGTAATTTACACGACAAATGCCATCGAACGAACGATCAAGGAGATTCGGAAACGTCTAAAACCGATGAACAGTTTGAGCAGTTTAGAAGCCGCGGAAAAAATCGTGTATTTGACCATTCAAGATTTTAATGAGAAATGGGCAGAGCGAAAGTTGCGAGGATTTGCCGAAGCGCAGGAAGCCCTCCAGCGAATGTTTGAAGAACGTTACAATTAACCAAATACTGTAAATAACAAAGTAAGGGGATGCTCCCTTTCCGCACAGGAGACAGAATATTCTGTCTCCTGTGCGGAGGAAACCGACTCCTTATCCATTCTAAATCCATTCAGAGATACCCTATCTATCTTTCATTACGAGCTAATTGCGCTGTCCGCAATAACTTGTCCCGCAAAACTTTGCGAGACCTGTCAAAAAAAATTTCCCCCATTTTTCGATGTAAAAATAGAGGAAATCATGCTTTGAACGGAGCAGCTAAAAAAATTCCCCCCAGGCGAAAAGGGCATAAAAAATGGATCCCCTTTGGTGTAAAATGAAATTATCACAAAATCACTAAACACCCAAAGAAGGGATCCATATGGCTATTATACCACAACTCAGCTTATTTTCGTGGAATGAAATTGAAGAATTGGGAGATTTGGAACGGCTCCGTCTGGTCCTCGAAAATATGCCGGATGAAGCATTCATGAAAAAGCTCGAAAAAGAACGGGGAAAAGGAAGGGACGAGTATCCGGTCCGGGCGATGTGGAATGCTTTATTGGCAGGCATCGTCTTCCAGCACGAAAGACGCCCATTTCCAATATTGTTACCCATGTTTTTGGTTTGGACGAGTTGCAAACCGCTTTCGAGACGGCCATTGCCGCAAAAGATACGGTCAAGGTCGTCATTGACTTGACAAAATAATCATCGGGTTTCTTAGGAAGAAGTCCAAGAAATGGCGGAAAAAGAAGCGGATCTTTGCCTAAGGATGATTCCGCCTGGCGGGACGCAAAATTTTCACGAAGACTTGGCTTTGGTTTTTTCAAGGTCCGCACAATCGTGATTCAGTCAATGGCGAGATCATTTGGAAACATCATTTTCCCCGCCATCCGGTTGTGATCAGATGACGCCCGCAGGGATCGAGTATCATGGATTTCCGATCTCCAACCGATGGCTGTTCCGATTTTTATGGAAAGATGGATTGCGTCTTCTCCGGTGCGGATCCGAATTGGCATCTGTCTAACAATCCATGTAATGGATGGTTGCTGAAATTGCGGGGGAAGGAAATATGGGAACGAAAGAAGGGGATTGATAGGAACAATCAAGTGCGGCTTGGCAAAACGGATTTATATGTCAATCCAATCTGTTTAGATACGAACGCCGTCGCGGGTTACAATTTATTTCCAAATTCCGATGAAGAAGCGGGCAGACAAGTGGTTCGAATCATTGAAAACGGGATCAATTTTATCGATACGGCCTTTTTATATGGCTTTGGACGTTCGGAAGAGATCATCGGCAAAGTAGGAAAAGAAAGCGGAAATCGGGGAGTTTTAGTGATTGCGACAAAGGTGTCGCCGGGTGGTGAACGATAACTCCCCTTCCTTTTTGCGTAAAGAAGTTGAAAAAAGTTTAAAGCGCCTGCGGACCGATTATATTCGTCTGCTCTATATCCGTTATCCTAACCAGGATACGCCAAAGGATGAAGCGGCCGGTGCATTGAAAAGGCTTAAAGAAGAAGGGAAAATTCAGGCAATCGGCATTTCGATTCATTTTCTGTGGAGAAAATCGATGAGATGCGATCCAGCCGAGGTTATTGCTGCTGGGAAAGGTTGCGGATTTTCCGGTCATGTTGGGCGATCTTGACCGAATGGAAATCGACGGTTTCTTGCGTTTCGATAAGTTCCATGCGGATGTTGTTGATTTTGGTTTCCAGGCGATCGAATCGTTCGTTCATTTCATTTTCCAGCCGATCGATTCTGCTTTCCAATCGGTCTTCCAACGCTTGCATCCGCTTATCCATTTCCGCAAATTTCTTTCATGATTTGGCAAAAAAAATGCAAAAGTTTTCCTGTGAAAGACGAAGAGTGAATGGTCATTCAATGCTATAATAGAAGAAAAAGATTACGTGAAAGAGGGGAGAGGAATGAATATTCAAACGGGGGACAAGTTTTCCTGGTCGAGGACCTTCACGGCGGAAGACGTCCTGCGGTTCGGCGAATTGACGGGCGACCAAGGAATCCACCATGTCCGGCCGGACGATCAAGGCCGTTTGATGGTACACGGGCTGCTGACGGCCAGCATCGGGACAAAAATCGGCGGCGATTTGAATTATATCGCCCGGGAATTGAAGAGCGAATTTATCCGCCCCGTTTTTACCGGCGACACCATTACTTGTGAAGTCATCATTGAAAAGGTCGAACAAAAGGAGGGATACAAAACGATCGAAATGAAAGCGGAATACCGGAACCAATACGGGAAGGTGGTCATGTACGGATCCAGTTCCGGGATCATAAGAGAATAGGGGTTTGAAGAAGAATATTGCGGGAAGGATATTGCTATGTAAGTGGTGAGCCGGCCACTCGAAAAAAGATCATATTGCGGAGGGAAAATGGGAATGGCTTCAAATCCGGAATTTGTCCAATATGTTTGTGATCAGATGTGGGGCGCGGGAAACATCACCTATAAAAAAATGTTCGGAGAGTATGGCATTTATTGCAACGGAAAAATCATCGGATTGGTATGCGACAATCAATTTTTTCTCAAACCGACCGAAGGGGGCAAAAAGGTGCTCGGCGCCGTCATCGAGGAACCGCCGTACGAAGGCGCGAAACCCTATTTCAAAATCGATGAAATCGACGACAGAGAACTTTTGGAAACGGCGGCCAAAGCGACGTATGACGAACTGCCGGAGCCGAAGCCGAAAAAGAGAAAATCGGGCTAGGATTATTGCAAGGTTATCCGTTCTTCGGCGGGAAAGACGGCCGTATGGCCAAAGAAAGCGCGGAAAAACGGCGGTTGATGAATGAAATTTATCCGGCCCTCCTGACCGGCCAAGAAAACGGGAGAACGTTTGATGGAACCGATTCGGAATAGGCGGATCTTCCGGGCATAAGGGAGGGTTTTTTTATTCGGAGGTTTCCTGGTGCGGCCCTTACGGATGCGGATGAGTGGCACCGGAACCTTTTTTGTCCGAAAGGGACGGATTCCCAAAAGTTGCGAAAAAAGAAGGGGGCACGCTTTCCTTTAACGAAGATCCGCATTCGCCCATCCGGACGCCGAATTTTCCACAAACCTTCGGTTTTGACTGTTGGAGGCAAAATCCAATGGCACCCGAATTTGGACAAAAGACTCCAACCCGAACGGATTGCTTTTTCGGATCAGCGATGTTAAAATATAAATGTTAAATATGTTTAAATACACCCATTATACCATAACACATTCTTTCGTTTTTGTCAATACATTTTTCGAAAATTATTGGAGGTGATCCTTTCCATGCCGTTGGAAATCCTGAATATTTTTTCCCCGTTGATCCAAAAAAAGCCGGTGGAGGAGATCCTCAGCTGCAATTCCATGACCGTACGGTACGGACTCGTTCTCACCGAGCGGGATGCCGTTGATTTGCTGGAAACGGGAGACCGGGCATTAAAAAGCAACGGCCGCATCGAATTCGGCGGAGGCGTCATCCCGAAAATCATCGCGGAATTCTGCGATTCCCCGTATCTCACGAAGGACGGTTGGATCGAAACCCTCCGGGAGCTTACCGAACTGTTTTATTACTTCAAAAATGAAACGATGGATCTCATAAGCGATGATAATTTGATCGCATTCATGAAGGAACAATTTGACGGCAAATGCCACGGGTCCCCCGCTTTGCTTGCCGATGCCCTTGATTCCTTTGCCCGGCGGATGCGGGACGGTACGGATCCGGATCGTCCGGAAGATGAGATGGGGGTTGACGATGACGGATATTGAAAAACGCCGCATCATGGACAGGACAAACTTGAGCGGCGAAACCTACTTCCTTTCCCTTTTGCAAGCGGGGCATCATTATGGGTTTTTGACCGATTCCGATTTGGAAAAGATCCAACGGCAGTGCCTTGAGTTATTGGCGGCTAAAGCGGACGAATGGAGCCGCGGCAAAAGCAGCTCGATCCGGACGGAAAGAGCGGAAAGCATCATGAAATCCAACTTGTACACCATCGGCTTGTATCTGAAGACATTGCCCGATCCGGAAGCTGCGGTGCAGGAACTGAAAACGGCAACGGTCAAGGACATGTATCAAAAAGGGCGGAAAATCCTCGGCGCAAAACTTCATACCGCAAAACATTTTTATCATCTGGTTTTAAAGAACAAAATCGTCACCGTCAATGAGGCGTATAACGCAACCCTCGGCAAAAGCGGCATCGGGATCTTTTTCAACACCTACAATCCGGATTTTGAAGCCCACGAAATTCCGGCTTCCATCGATTATCAGCTTTGCCGTCCCGTTACGGACTTGGCCGGGGTCGAGTTTATCCAAAAATATCTCGAGAATGTTTACCTGGAAAATGAATTTTGCCGGCATTTTGCCGCGGAAGACATCCATCATTTGCTCAGCGGCTATGATGAAAATTATCAACATTTGCTGATCAATATTTTTGAACAGGTGCTGACGGGGGCGATCGGCTGTTTGTTGGCGGGAGGGAATGTCCGGAAGTTGGAAATTAACCCGGAAGAAGTCCGCGCTCTCCAGGAGGAACTGTCGGGGGATGAAGATCGGGCCATTGCCTGCAAAATCCGGAAGGCAGCGGGCGATTTGTCGGAACTGGAGAATTTAACAAGGCCTTCCCTCCGCGACTATATCGAAAAAAGCCTGCCGAAGATCACGGCGAATATTCTCCATGCCGTCAGGACGAACACGCTCGATAAAACCTTCGTTCCCCCGCTGCACCCGGAACGAAAGCCAAGCATCCGATTTTTCTCCAATGCGAAAATGGCCGATGAAGCGTACAGGGAAATGATTGCCGAGTTGCTGGTGTGCCGCTTTTCAACGGATAAGCTTGCCCTGATACGGGAAAAAGTGAAAGCTTTCGATGATCTGGAAGACGTATTGCTCGACGCGCGTCTGAGCGTCAAAGAGATCCTTTTGCTTTTCGATTCCCTCGGAGACATGGAAATCGCCGCCCTGATCAAAAGGCATCCGTTTCACTCGGACGTTCAAGCCGTGGAGGTATCCGAAGCGGAAAAGACCTTGCGTTTCTCGTTAAAAACTTTTTTGGAAAAGCTTCCGTCCGAAAGGCGGGAACGGATCCTGTCGCTGGCGGACCGTTTGGCTGAGGAATGACAATTGCCATATGCAAAGACGATCTCCCGTTGAAAAAACACAAAAGATGGTAAATTACGGAATTTTTTTCTTGCGGGGTGCGGCGCTTTTTCTTGAAAACGGATTTGAAAATCAACCGAATTTTCCTAAAAAGAAAACTCAACGTGCTTCCTTGCGCATAAAATGCCCCCTTCCCGACCCCCATGCCGGGCGATGCGGGGAAGGGGGATGAGCCGCCGCCGACCGCCCGATTTCGGTCATGCTCCCGGTTCAAGCCCGCAAAATTGCCAGCAAGCGGTCGATGCCCTCGTCCAATTTGCCGCCCCCATGATCTTGCAGCCATTTTTTCGGGACGACGAGAAAAGGGCGGCCGGATTTCCGCAAATATTGATAGATGATTTCCGCTTCATCGACGTTTTCCTTATGCATTTCCTGCGGGGATGCGTCCGCTTGGCCAAAGACCGATACGATGCGGGATTTGATCCGCTGCTTCAGCCCGTCGCGCCCCCGATTGTCCAGCCGGAGCCGTTCCGCGGAGAGGATTTGATTCCCTTTGATGAGAAAAAGTTTGCACGTTTCTTCGTTCAATCTTTCGAGCAAGGCGATGTTGCGGCGTTTTTCGGCAAAACGGATCGCCTGTTCCTTTTGGATTAAGGAACGGACGGAAATCCAATAGTCCCGGTATCTCGCGGCGGTTTCAAAATCATAACGGGCGGCCGCCTCTTTCATTTTTTCCCGCATTTCCTTCAGGATGGCCGCATCTTTCGCCGACAGCAACAGGGCGATTTGGCTCAGGATTTGGCGATATCGGATCGCGGCTTCCCCGCCGAGGCAGATGCCGAAGCAAAGTCCGAGGGAATAGTTCAGACAGGGATGTCCGGAACTTGATGGATTCGTGCAGTCGATTCGCAAAAATTCTTTCAATCCCCGTATCGCTTTTTCCACGGTCGTCCGGTTGAGAAAGGGGCCGAAATACAGGCTGCCGTCATTTTCTTTTGCGGCGGCCGTCCGGATCCCGGGCCGGTCTGCGCCCGTACGGATCGCGATATAGGTATAGGACCGGGGATTTTTCAGTTTTTTATTGTATCTCGGATCCAGTTTCTTAATGAGCTGATTTTCCAACAGCAACGCCTCAAATTCCGTGTCGGTCTCGATATAATCCAGATCCTTCGCGTTTTTGACCAGGTTTTCCAATTTTCGCGAGCGGGTTTTGCCGTTTTGAAAATAGGACCGGACCCTGTTTCTCAAATTTTTCGATTTTCCCACGTAAATGATATGGCCGATGGCATCTTTCATCAAATAAACTCCGGGGGAGGATGGGAGTTTCCTTATTTTATCTTGGAGTCGAATCGGAATATCCCCCTTTCGCGGCTGTTCTACAATATGATTTTAACACAAGGTTTTCATGCGGAAGCAGGGGAACGATTGATGAAGATCATTCATGAAATTCGCCCCCGGAGTGCAGGACTTGTCGTTTCGCAAGACATGTTCCTTGGGATCATCCGTGAGAACGGAAATGGCGGGTGGAACGGAAGGATTTTTTTGCCTTTTTTCGAAATAATAGAATAGGCCGAAGGATAAAATGACAATGGATGACAGGCATATCCATCCGGCAAGGGGATGATCTCATGACAAGGGTTCATGTAAATCCAGTAGCGTTGCATAAAAAAATTTAATGTTTGTCAAGCTCAATAAAAATTCCAGTTATTTCATGTAACTGAATATTCAGACATACAATCTTTCTAAGCAAGCTTAAAAGGACAATGACGTCTTAATCGGCAGTCCATTTCCACAATTTGGTAATATATTACAGAAACATTGGATCATAAACTAAATCGTCTAGGTGTTCCACCTCCCCTTCTTCAAATTGGTACACGATGGTTTCAAAATCTTTTTCCCAATGGTATTTTTTCCGACCGTTGGACGTTCGAATTGGCTTTTTAAAAAGGGAGCGAACAAAACAGTCAAAACCTTTAAAAAGCAGATTCTGTAAAGTTCGCTTGATCTCTAATAAAGGACCATCGTGATTCACTTTTAATTGGAGCATGGCCTGTAAGCAATAGGTGATTAGGGCGATCCAAATTTGATTGTAAACGGCATTTTGACTTTTTCCATAAAATCTTTTTATCTTAAGGTGCTGTTTCATCCATTTAAAGAAGGTCTCTATCTTCCAGCGATATCGGTATAAATCTGCAATCTCTTCCGCAGAAAGATCAAAGCAATTGGTTATGATGATCACGGGATTCCCTTCGCTGTCGACCGTTTCGATCAATCGGAGAGGATGAGTCATTTTGGTATGATTACGGTCATTTCCTAAAATGACAATCTGATCCCTATAAATCAAACGTTCTGGATTGGGAATCCGTTCCGATAAAACTTCAATCTCTGCGTTCTTTTTAAGCCGGGTAATGAATCGCACCCCTTCTCGGCATAAGCGGTCGAACTGTTTGTAATCGACATACCCTCGATCAAACAAGTAAATCGCATTTGGATCGATTTCAATGAGTTCGTCCATCTGTGTGCGATCGGCATGTTTCGCGGGTAAGATAATCCCTTGATCCGGAACAGTGATATCCTTCGTTACAACAACCTTTAAATGGAGTCGAACACCAGCCTTTGTCTTACGAAAAGTTGCCCATGGATATTGGCTCAAACTCATGCTCATCGTGGTAGAATCAATGACCAGAAGACGACCAATGTTTCGGATGATCGGGGCATTTTTCATTTGCCCTTGGATCTTTAAGACCAGATATTTAAATACTTTTTCAAACAGTTGAGGGGATAATTGGCCTAATTTGCGAGAAAGTTGCGAAGTACTAATTGCATCAAATTCCAGATATGTCTGCAACTCTTCCTTGTCTTTCAAATGTTTGGCCAATTTTGTTAAGCTTTCCAATTCGTTTAACTGAGCGATGATACAAAGTTGTAAAAACTTATACGCCGTTAATTTTTTAATGTATTTGTCAACGTCAATCACATTAATTAGTTTTGAAAAAGTTATTGGATCGATCTCTTTAAATAGTTCATTTATTGTGGATTCTGTGGTATTCTTATCCATAATGGTTTCTCCTTATTCTTAGGATTTGGATAGGACTGCCAATCCTAATTATAAGGAGTTTTTTTATATCCAAAAAGATGAAATTTAACATAAAATTGGGCTTGACAAATTAAAATTAACTTAATGCAATGCTACTGAATGAAAGTAAATTCATTTGGCGCCATACGATTACACAGATAAGCTAAATAAGCCCCGTGTGAATGTCCATATGCAATGACCTTATTGACATTATATTTTAATTGATTGTCCACTAGCATTGCAGTAATTAAATCTGATGATTCAAAATACTAAGAATGTTCAATTTTTTATTGATTTCGAAACAAAAAAATCCTTTACAATGGAAGTACAGGTGGTTCCTGTCCAAATCCAATCGTAAAGGATAACTGTTATGGACAAGAATACACTAATTTCATCATTTGGTAAATGGGTTTCACCCATAAATATTCAAAAACTTAGCGAACAAGTCAAAGAATTGAAACAGGACTATTACACAAAAAAGCTGACAACAGAAGCCTATATTAAACTTTTATTGGTAGCCCAGCTGCTCGAATTTACGAGCTTAGAGGAAATGAGTGATGCACTTGTAGACGAAGATCTTCAAAAAGCACTCGGATTTGAATCGATAAGTGCCTCTCAGCTATCCCGAAAAAACAATCAGATCCACCCACTAATTCTTGCAAATTTGTTCTTGGATCTTGTTTGGAAAATTCAACGGTACCATTATAAAAACGGAAAGAATATGCCACTGAAAATCATTGATTCAAGTACACTCCCGTTGAATTTGACCCATTATAAATGGGCAAAATTCCGGAAAACAAAAGCTGGTGTAAAGCTACACTTACGGCTCGTTTTCATGGATAAAGACACCGTCTATCCTGAAAAAGCAGTGATTACGACAGCAAAAGAACATGACCGAAATCAACTCGAAGTCCTAGTGGATGATCAAGAAGCCATGTATGTGTTTGACCGCGGTTATGTGGACTATGAACGTTTTGATCGGATGACAGATGATGGCTATTTCTTCGTTTCAAGACTGAAGAAAAACGCAGTCATTCGTGAAGTCTATACATTTTCACTTCCTGATGATTGTCACGTTCTATCCGATAAAATGGTCTACATTGGTACCACACAAAATCGTACTGAAAATGTCTTTCGTCTACTAGAAGTTATGGACACAAAAGGGAACTTACTTCGTTTCATCACCAACCGATTTGATTTAAAACCAGAAGAGATAAGTGATATTTACCGATCTCGCTGGGCTATTGAACTCTTTTTCAAATGGCTCAAGCAACACGTAGAAATTAAGCACTTTTATGGAATGAGTGAAACAGCTATTCAAAATCAAATTTTCTTAGCCCTGATCACGTATTGCTTACATGTTCTCATTCAATTGGAGATGAAAAGTAAGAAATCCCTACTTCGAATTACTCGTTGGTTAAAGAGAGCTCTGTGGAAACCAGCTTATGTTTGGTTGCGAAAATTTGATGGGCGAGCCAGTCCATAATCTCCCTTTTGTCGTTGTCGCTCTGGTTTAACTGTATATATTTACCAAATGGGCAGTGCCACCTTTCTTTAGGTTTTGTCTTTTTGGCACAAATTCACAAAAATTAATTAACAGAAAATTCTAACTATATTTATGCAATGCTAATGATCGTAAAAGCAAGAATATGAAAAACAATAAGGGGGATGTCGAGTGGACCACTTCAAAGCGTTAGTAGTGAACAAAACGGAGACAGATTTTTCAGTGAAAGTACAAACCGTTTCCATGAATGACCTTCCAGAAGGAGATGTCGTCATAAAAGTTGCTTATTCCAGTGTCAATTATAAAGATGGATTAGCTTCCATTCCGAATGGGAAAATTGTAAAATCGTATCCGTTCGTACCAGGTATCGATCTAGCCGGCACTGTTGTTTCTTCTAAAGATCCGCGCTTTAAAGAGGGAGACGAAGTTATTGCAACAAGCTATGAAATCGGCGTGACACATTACGGCGGCTACAGCGAATACGCCCGCATTCCTGCAGATTGGATTGTCCCTCTTCCAAAAGGATTGACACTAAAAGATGCTATGGCTTTAGGAACAGCTGGATTTACGGCGGCATTGTCTGTCCATCGTTTAGAAGAAAATGGATTAACTCCTGACAAAGGAAAAGTACTCGTTACAGGAGCAACCGGCGGAGTCGGAAGCATCGCAGTTTCCATGTTGGCAAAACGAAACTATCATGTTGTCGCAAGTACAGGCAAAGAAACAGAACATGAATATTTACGCGAGCTTGGCGCAAAAGAAATCCTTTCTCGCGAAGAAGTTTGTCCAGAACAGATCCGTCCGTTAGATAAACAATATTGGGCAGCAGCCGTTGACCCTGTAGGCGGGAAAACCCTTGCCGCAATCCTTAGCAGAATTCAATACAACGGCTCTGTAGCAGTCAGTGGGCTAACTGGAGGCAGCGACGTTCCAACGACTGTCTTCCCATTTATTCTACGCGGAGTCAACCTGCTTGGCATCGATTCGGTCTATTGCCAAATGGAATTGCGAAAACAAATTTGGGAGCGAATGGCCGCTGATTTAAAACCTGATAAATTACTAGAATCTATTGCGCAAGAAATCACACTCGATCAGCTTCCTGACGCATTATCGAACATTCTAAAAGGCAAACTGCGCGGCAGAACGGTTGTAAAGCTCTCATAATACTCGCAGCACTTTCTGGGTTTTGATTGAAAATAGTTCCCTTTTTGAAACGGGAAATCGGTATTTAAAAAAATTTTTTAGTGAATTGATGACAAAAAGCTCAGCATATGCCGAGCTTTTTGTCTGTCAACAGTTCTTAAAAAAAGTTTGCAACTCATTACCAGCAACTAATCCGCAGCTTTTTTTAGATGAGCATTTTGTACATTTTTCAACCCAAGAGCCATAAGGTTTTCTAAAGCATAAAAAAGGACTTCACCCCTTATTTGTAGAATTTTGAAGTGACCAAACCACAAAAATCCACAAGGAGGAAGTCACTTTGTATATTCTACAAGAAAGTCTATTTTCCTTTGAAGAATTGCAAATTTATTAAGGCAGAGTGGTATCTAGATATTTCATATGATTTACTTCTTCTATCTTTAAATGATGTGAAATAACTCGATACGGGCTTAATCAAAAGGATAGACATTGGGGGCAATGAGATTGAAATACTGCGAGATTGAATGGAATAGCTTGTATATTGCGATGTAAAATCCGAGTGATCCTCTTTGTCAAACTTTAGAGAAAACCCTTGCCAGTGAGCGAGGGTTTTCAAGAAAATAATACATTCATTATATTAATAGGATTATTATTTACTTTAACGTTTTTCTAATAAATACTCGCAATACAAAAAATCATCCATATCATCTATATCTATAGAACGGTTGCTAGGCATTATATATGGGATAGTTTCTGGTGTTAAAAAGGAATGTGTTTTTATCAATGTCTCTGTTCTTCCCACATATACTGCTCCATTAAGAACATAAGTTTTTTTAGTTTTTTGTCTTTGATAAGGAATTTCTCTATTACTATTTAAAGGTTCTAATATTCCTCGATTATTTATACGAAACATCCAATCTGGTATAATTTTACTTTCAGCAACAGACACACAAAAATTACTTTTATTTTTTTCGCATAAATAAATAGCTTGATCAATATCTTCTGCTATTCTTAATGGCGATGTTGGCTGCAAGACGACAACATATTCATAATCTGAAAAATATTCTAATGCATGCAGCACCGGAGCGATCCCAGGTGTTTCATCTTTAGCCAATTCTGAAGGCCTTAAAAACGGAACTTCGGCTTCCCATTCTTTTGCAACATTCATAATTTCTTCATCGTCAGTGGAAACAATCATTTTATCTAAAAAGCGAGACTTTTTTGCTTCACCTATTGTCCACGCAATTAACGGTTTTCCTTTAAGAGGTTTGATATTTTTTTTCGGAATTCCTTTTGAACCACCCCGTGCAGGGATAATAGCCAAAATTTTTTTACCATTAATCATTTAAAGACCTCCGCAAACTCCAGGTTAGCTTTTTCAAAATCCGGCATTTTTCCAATATCTAACCAATATTCTCGAACAGGAAAGACATTTACTTTCTTTTGGAGTTTTATTAGTAATTCAAACAAAGAAGGCATATCAAAATATTCATTTTTGGGTATTAAATCCAATACTTCAGGGTTCAGTATGTATATTCCCGCATTAACAAAATAGCGTTCAATCGGTTTTTCTTCAATCGAACAAAGCCTTGTTCCTTCAGTTCGCACTACTCCATAAGGTACTTGATGCTGATACTCTCTTACACACATTGTTGCGATAGAATCATTTTCTTCATGGAATTGTAGAAGCTGCTGAAAATTTACTTTTGTCAAAATATCTCCATTCATAACAATAATAGGCTTTGTCGGCTTCTCAGTAAAAAGAGAAAGCGCGCCAGCAGTACCTAGTCTTTGATCTTCATCAAGGTACTGGATGCTTACTCCCCATTCCAAACCATAACCAAAATATTCTTTAATTACTTCACGCTTATAATTGACGGAAAAGTAAAACCGATGAAATCCATGTTCAATAAAACTTTCTAATATCGTTTGCAAAATCGGCTTTGTGCCGACTATTAACATCGGCTTTGGTATGGTTTCTGTCAAAGGACGAAGGCGGGTTCCTAATCCCCCTGCCATTAAGACAACCCAATTATCAAAAGAAACTGAATCCAATAATACATCCGAGAAAATGACATCTACTACTTGATTGTTTTGATTCAAAATTGGAAGCTGACGTAGTTTTTTTTCTTGAAACAACCTTTTAATTGCCTGCTTCGATGCTCCCTTTCTCATTGTAATCGGATTTCTATTCATAACTTTTGATACTCGGTCATCAAGTGAAATACCTTTTAAAATCCCTCTTCTTATATCTCCATCTGTCACTGTACCTAAAAGTCGGAAATCATCATCCACTACTAAAGCAATTTGTGCAGCGGTTTGGTCAATATTTTTCATCGTTTCGATAATAGATGTAAAAGGAGATACTAACAATTCTTTCCAGTCTCTCATTTACTCACTTCCTTAGCAGGACTACCATAAACTTTCTTATTATCGCCAATACTTCTTAAAATTAAGGATCCTGCACCTATTAACACATTTTTTCCGATTGTGACATTTTGAATAATTTTTGTTCCTGTACCTATATGAGTTCCCTCTCCAACAAAAACTCCGCCAGATAAAACACATCCCGGCGCAATATGACAATGTTTACCTATACAACAGTCGTGGTCTATACTAGTTGAGGTGTTTACAATAGTATTATCGTCAATTTTAACAAATGGTTGAATAACGACACCTGCCATTATTTGCACGCCTTCACCTAATGTAGCTGTTTCAGAAATCACAGCAGAAGGATGAATGATCGTAGAAAACTTATAACCTTTTGATTTAAAGATGTTGAAAATGTTTGCTCTAGGTTTTGTATCAGATATAGAACCGAGAGCATTAACCAATTCAATTTCTTGCGGATCATATTTTAATATTTCCTCGTCTCCACCTAAATAAGTAATACTGTAAGGATTATTTTCCTCGTTAGGTGCTGTATAACCTATTATCTCTCTTTTCTGCAGTAATAGAATGTCAACCAATACTCTCGCATGTCCACCATTTCCAATAATAATCACCGGTTTTAAGCCCATTACTTTATAACCTCATCTTCTTCATAATCTTGCCCTGCTTTTTGTCCTATGCAATCCCAATAATAGTATGGTTCAATTCCAGTTCCAGGCCGCTTCACCGTTAGATTATCAAAGGTAAATAGTTCTCCTTTTTTAATTGATTTAGCCGCAACTAAACTTTTTCTAGTCACTTCTTTATTTTTCAGCTCTGTCTGTGTCGGTTTTTTTTGCTTTTCACCAAGAGCTTTTTCAATGATTCGGATCGATTGAATCATTTCTTTTAATTCATATGGGTCTAATGATGCTTTATGATCAGGGCCTGGCAATCTCTTATCTAATGTAAAATGTTTTTCAATGATTTTTGCTCCTTTTGCAACTGCGGCAATCGGAACGACAATTCCTTCTGTATGATCCGATAATCCAATCGAAAGATGAAATTCTTTTTCCATATCATCCATTGCATTCAAATGTACATCTTCGTATGGTGTCGGATATTCAGTTGTACAATGTAAAATGCTTACTTTTTCTTGCAGTATCATTTTGGCTTCATCTGTTTGATAAAAACGTTTTACTTTATCAAATGAAACATCCGTTTTTTTCGCAAAGCCGTAAGCTAAAAACGCTAGTGCATGATGAATTTCTTCCTTTGTAGCCATTCCTGTCGATAAAATCACATCGACACCATGCAATGCAATTTTATGTAAATATGGAGCATTTGTAATTTCGCCAGATGGTATTTTTATAATATTCAATTTCAATTCTTGAATTAAAAAATCTACACTTTCTAAATCGAAAGGTGTAGATAAAAACATAATACCTTTTTCATCACAATATTGCTTTAGCTTTTTAAAGTTCTCATAGCTTAACTCCAGTTTTTTCAGCATTTCATATTGTGATAAGGATTTTCCAATATTCTTTTTTTGATATTCTGCCTGCTGCGCTGATTTTGTGACCAAATGTTCAGTTTTAAAAGTTTGAAACTTAATCGCATTCGCACCGGCTTTTTCTGCGGCATCAACGAGTTGAAATGCCAAGGTTAAGGAACCGTTGTGATTAACTCCCGCTTCAGCAATTATAAGTGTTTTCGACATACCTATAACCTCTCTTTTAAAAGCATAAAAGCCTCTGCTGCCTCGTAGCCAGCTGCCGCTCCTCGTAAATATGCTAATGATTTTATTGCTTTTACACTACGAGGAAATGGGTGTTCACTAAGTTCTGATTCATATACTTTCATAATTTCGATTTTCTTTTCTAAGTACGGTGCGATGTCTACAAAAACATTAGGGTGGAAATGATTTGAATCGGGATTGATAGTAAAATCCGTTTCCGATAATGTTTCATAAACTAGAACTTTATTGACAAATGGGTAGCGAAACCATTTTGTACAAGCTACTGTAGCATCAAAAACAACTTTGTGGTCACTATGAATATCACTTCTATAAGGCAAATATACTATATTTGGTTGGAATCTGTTAAAACATTGGCTAATTTCATTAATGATATTTCCTAATGGAATACGATCTAAAGCACCCGTATCAAAATTCAATTGAAAAACTTCATCAAAACCATACATTTCTTTTACTCGTTCAATTTCTTCATTTCTCTTCGTACGTCTGCTAAGTTCAAATTCATCGCCCATTTTCGTCACAATTAACCAACAAACTTGATCGCCTTCTTTTTTATGACGTAGTATTGTACCTCCACACCCAAGAGTTTCATCATCAGGATGTGGAGTGATAATTATAACCTTCATATTAAATACTCTCCTTCTTTCGGAAGGTTCTTAAATTCATGTTGTAATACTTCGATAATCCCGTCACCTGTTTTTACTATAAAACTATTTTTATTCTGAAACACTTTAATAACCTTTCCTGGTTCAATATTTTGTTTAACATTAAATTTGTTCATGTCCTCAATCGATACTTTCCATATTTTATAATCATGGTCATTATAACAACAATGAGCTCCAACATACGGTTCAGATAATGCCCGTACTAAGTTATAAATAGACTCACTTGTCATTCTCCAATCAATCAAACCATCTTGTTTTGTTCTTTTTCTCCAATAATTTGCTTTTTGATGGTCTTGAGGTATCGGTGTTAAACTACCTTGCATAAGTTCCTTTGTAAATTGAATCACTTGTTTTTTTGCTACATCCATTAGCTTTTTATAAAGATCCATTGCTGTATCATGTTTTTCTATTCGTACCTTAACTTGACTAACTATATCCCCGCTATCCGCACCTTCATCCATAAAGAAAAAAGTTGAGCCAGTTTTCTCTAATCCTAAAGCTAAAGCCCAAATAATAGGGTGTCTTCCTCGATTTTCAGGCAATAACGCAGGATGATAACCTATCGCTCCTAGTTTTGCTGTTTTTATAATATTCAAAGGTAGTAAATGAGACCAACCGAAACAATAAATTACATCATATTCTAAACAAGATAACCATTCACTTAATTGTTCATTGTTCAAGAAATTCAAATAAGGAATATTATTTTCTATTGCAAAAGGAATAAGGGATTTAAAGTCGGCATTAAACGTAGAATGTTCCTTCGATACAATTCCTACTATTTCAGCCTCAGTCTGCTCATGAACCGTCTTTAATAATTGATAACTAAACTCTACACATCCGATAAATAAAACCTTCATACTTCCACATCCACGTGAAAAAAAGATTTTTTCAATATATTCGTTAAATCAATCTCTTTTAATTTTTCTTTAATCTTTACTGCCGTATCACCAATTCCGTATAAAGATGTAACTTCCTTTAAAGAGTTTTGGAAATCTTTGCTTTGTGATAGTTTGATTGCTCTAATTATGTCATCTTTAGATGGAGAACAATCTATAACAGATTTCGCTTTTAACCGACCTCTTTGCCGATCACCAATATTAATGGTTGGAACCTTAAATAAAGGAGCTTCAATTAACCCACTTGAAGAATTTCCAATCACTAATGAGCAATACTTTAAACTAGCTAAATATCTAACTTGCCCCAATGTTGTAGATATTTTTGCACGATGTTTATTTTTTTTTACATATTCCTCAAATAGTTGATTAATAATCCTTCCTTCAGTATCTGAATTCGATTTAGTAAATAATAATTGTACCTCTGGAAAACTATCAAGAGCCGATAATAATTCTTCAACTTGCTGCTTTGTTGTTCCTTCTTCTAATGTCGTTGGATGATAGGTGATTAAAAAAACTTTTTGTTCAAAATCTATTTGCAAATCTTTTTTTAATTGCTCTTTACTAGGCAAATTCAATTTAAAAATATTATCAATTCCTGGAGCCCCAAAGTTAAATACCCTTTCAGGCTGCTCCCCCATTTGTATAACTCTTTTTCTATATTCCTCAGCTGCAGTAAAATGGATATGAGACATTTTTGTTATAGAATGACGTATTGGGTCATCAATTAACCCTTCTGTTAATTCTCCCCCATGAATATGGGCAATTGGTATTCTGGCAATCATCGCCGCTTGAGCCGCTGCTAATATTTCAAACCGGTCCCCTAATAGGACTAAAATATCAGGTTTTAATCGATTTAGAGAATCTGCAAATCCAATTGTCCCCAACCCCAGGGATTTGGCAATTCCTACCGGTGTATCGCTAGATAGCAGCATTTCGACCTTTTCATTAATCACAAAACCGTCTTCCTCAATTTGCTTATAGGTCAATCCAAACTCTGGAGATAAATGCATGCCTGTCGCAATAATTTGCAGTTCTAAATCAGGATCTGACTGTATTTCTTTCATTAACCAATATAAAAGACCGTATTCTGCTCTTGTACCTGTTACAACACATATTTTTCTTTTATTCATCTGCATCTTCTCCTAAGTATGGACTACTAGGAACATTTACAATTTGATACTGTAATTGTTCTGTAATCGATAAATCAGCTTTTGGACAGTTTTGAAAATGTGTCAGCAGGTGTAACGGCTTCCATACAGGCCTGGACATCACGTTATGGTTATTTAACGTTTCCAAAACCTCATCTATGTTATAAATTTTTTCATCAAAAATTAATGTTTGCAGCCAGTAATTGCTTTTCGCAAACTCAGGCTCTTTAAACAATTTAATTCCATGATGCCCTTCTATGAGTTGCTCATATTTATTAACAAGTTGGCGTTTCTTTTCAATAAAATCTTCTAAATGTTCTAGTTGTGCACATCCTAATGCTGCATTTATATTTGGCATACGATAATTATAGCCTATCTCATCATGTTCATATTTCCAGCGGTGAGGGAGTTTGGCAGTAGTAGTAAGATGCTTCGCATAATCTGCCAGTTTCTCATCATTCGTCAAAATTGCTCCTCCACCGCCGGTTGTAATAATTTTGTTCCCATTAAAACTCATGGCAGAAGCTTTTCCGAAATTTCCTGTATGAATCCCTTTATAATAGGAACCTAGCGATTCCGCGGCATCTTCAACCATGATTAAATTCCATCGCTCACATATATCTAACAATGGATCTAAATCAACAGGATGGCCAAATGTATGCATCGGAACAACCGCTCGAATGATTTTACCGGTTTGTTTATTTACACAAACATTATTTTTTACTATCGCTATATCTTTTAAATAATCTTCAAGCTTAAATGGATCAATACCTAATGTTGTTTTTGAGACATCCACAAAATGCGGAATAGCCCCACAATAAACAACTGCATTCCCAGTTGCGACAAAGGTTAACGAAGGAATTAACACTTCATCATTTGGCTGAATCCCAACAATCTTTAAAGCAATATGAAGGGCGGCGGTTCCGTTCACAACAGCAACCGCTCTTTTTACACCAGTAAACTCCGCTAATAATCGTTCAAATTCGTCTACATATTTCCCTACAGAAGATACCCAGCCTGTCTCAATACAATCAGCTACATACTTTTTTTCATTTCCTATGAACATTGGTTTATGCAGCGGTATAAAATCTTTCTCTGGACACATGTTTTTAATTTTTTTAGCTAATTCTAATAAAACATCGCTCATATGTTATACACATCTGCCTTATATTGAGATAGGTTTCTTTCGTCTGTAAACCATTCAATTGTTTCTTTTAAGCCTCTTTTAAATCCTTCTTTTCCACCATAAACGGGCTCCCAGCCCAGTAAAGCTTTGGCCTTCGAATTGTCTGCCCACAATCTTTCTACTTCACTTTTTTCTGGGCGAATCCGAACATCATCTGTTTCAATTTCAATATCGACACCCATGATTTCAGCAATAAGCCTTGCAGTGTCACCAATCGATACTTCAAAGTTACTGCCGATATTGATGACTTCACCGATTGACTGATCCTGTTTCATCACAGAAATAAAACCTTCTACTGTATCTTTTATATAATTAAAATCACGTGTCGGATGAAGCGAACCAAGTTTGATTTTCCGCTTACCAGATGCAAGTTGTGTAATAATCGTCGGAATAACCGCCCTTGCCGATTGTCTTGGACCATATGTATTAAAAGGACGAACAATCGCAACAGGCGTTTCAAACGAACGGTAAAAAGCGATTGCCATTTGGTCTGCCCCAATTTTAGAAGCAGAATACGGAGACTGGCCTTGAAGCGGATGATTTTCATCAATTGGCACATATTGTGCCGTCCCATACACTTCACTTGTGGATGTATGAACAACTTTTTGAATATTTAATTCACGTGCTGCTTGTAGGACGTTTAATGTCCCCTTAATATTCGTATCGATATATGTATCAGGTGAATGATAAGAATAAGGAATCGCAATTAAAGAAGCTAAATGTAAGACGACATCGCATCCTTTCATCGCCTCTTTTACACCATGCGGATCACGTATATCTCCCGCAAACACTTCAAACTCGTTTTTTAATGGCGAATGATCTAACCATCCCCATGAATTGAAAGAGTTGTAATAAACAAAAGCTTTTACATTATAGCCTTGCCGAACCAATTCTTCCGTTAAATGAGAACCGATAAAACCATCAGCACCAGTAACTAAAATCTTTTCCACTTTACCCCTCCTCTCCATTTCCTTTTATCCCCAATATTTGTTCATATATTTTAGAAATATCCACCGCCACCAACCGATACGATACAACCCACTCAGCGATTAGGCGTCTATATTCCTTCACAATCACGTTTGATTTGTGAATGAGATCAGAGCTGTCTCGGACAGCGGTTATTTCCTTTGATGCCAATTCATATTCAAATTGTGTCATTGGCCGAAGAAATGCTTTGTAAAATAATGTTTTTAACACTTCATTTGTTTTTTCATCCACTTCTTTAAATAAACGGTGCAGCTTATTCAATTTTCTTGCATTGACCATTTCTTCTATTTTATTTATGAAGCTATTAATTTCTTTTATTTTTCCTTCTATTTGTTCCGCATCCGCAATCAACTGCTGCCATTGTTCTTTTATATATTTGAGATTGTAATTAGGTTTTTGATCTGACAGCCAATGATTCATTACAATATTTTGGGGCAGTTCTTGGATAATGGATGTTAATTCTTTATAAATCGTATGCTTGATTTTTGCTCCATTTTTAGTCGTATTATAAACTGTCTTATCTTTCATCCCCGATAAAATAAGTTCCATACTTGTTTTCATCCGGACAAATCCGTCATTTGTGAGAACTTTGCCTCCGTCAACTGATTCGATTTCAAATGCATTCTCTATTTCTTTTTCGTTTAATTCATTTTTCACAAAATCATACTCAATTCCTGATGCATAACGTTTATTTTGCTGATAGGAAAAATTTTGCCCCACTAAAATAATAGGATTAAAATTTAAATGATTTAGCAATTGTAAAGTAATAATTGCGATGGATGGAGAGTCAACTGCAATATCGATATGATCATATTCGTTATGTTTGATGATATGTGCTGAAATATAATCTTGACTTGTAATAAAATGCACCATTTTCCCCGGGTAATTTTCCAATGTTTCAAATCCAACACTGGAACCGAAAACGATCGGAATATCTGTGATTCCTTTTTCTTTTATTTTTTGGAAAACGAACTGATTCTTTTCAGTAGGGTCGTATGTAAATGCTGCATCCGGATATATATCATGTTCAATTAATGCATTGATCGCAGAGCCGACAGAGAAAATATAAGCAGAACGATCTTTTTTAATTTTTTTTAGGTTGTTAATTTCTTCATTTAAAGACGGTCCTGCAGAAACTAAAATAGCAGGTTTGTTTTCAAACAAAGATGTATCAAAATCGGTTAATATGTTTGGCGTTTTTAATAAATACGGGAAATTTTTTAAACTATTATACGTCCAGCGTTTTTGGAAGCTGATCGTCGTGATAAAACGATTTTTTTTCTCTTTTAAATATTGTTGAAATGCAGTGAAATATCGATTGACTTCTTCTTTAAAAATTCTTTCATAGCTAGGTAACACAATGATTTGCGGGGGGGTGTTTACATCGTTGACATCTTGTAATATCGCTGGTAAAATGTGTTCTTCTTTTTCAATTAAATGTAAATGTTTGATATTTGAATAGACTTTTTTCTTTTTTAAATTTATGACATTAAGTGATTTATTTAATATGGAAGGGTTAAATTCAATAATAGAAAACCAAGAAGGCGAAAACGCTTCTGCTATAGCTTCAATATGATATCCAAGCCCAAAACCGATAAAAATGATCGGCTCCCTCTCTTCTAATTTTGTTTTTATTTTTTCAACGAAAACAGCTGTTTCTTTTTCAGGATTATAAGCACTGTGAATAAATTGCTTTTGGTTGTTTGTTTTGATTTGCAGCGTTTTTTGTCCGTTTTTCGCCTCAATTAATTTTACATTCTCTGATTCGTTTAATTCATCTAACCGTTCTAAAACATTTTTCGCTTTTTCCCGCAAAATGATTCGATTATCAATTAGCATTTGAATCGTCCTCTGCTTTTAATATCTCTTTCATTTGTGCAAATAACGGTAAAAGTTCAAATTGAATAAAATCCGCTATAAGGGTAAAATCTAGATTTTCCATTGCTTGAAGGAGCTGCTCAGATACGGATCTTATTCCGGCGACAATGTTTTCATGTTTTTCGCCCAATTTGGATTGGGAAAAAATTTGGTACAAATAATTAAGTCCTTCGGAAAGATGGACAAATTGCTGCCATATGTCCCCCGTGTTTTCTCCTGCGTACAATTTTTCCGACAGCTGTATTAAAACCTGTTCTGCCCTTTCAATATATTGATAGCCTTCATGTTTCAATTCTAACATCCATTCACGTTCAGTGATTCCAACTATTTCAACAGGAACCTCCTGATTGCCGTATTCATTTATTAAATCTTGTATATCAGAATAAAATGGCGTACCGTTAACAAGAAAATGGCTAAAAACAAGCCCGTTTTCATTTAATCTTGCATTTACGTGTTTCATAAACTTTTCGAGCTCATCAAGATTATCTCCGTTAATTTTTAACACTTTATCTTGAAAAATAATATTCATCGCGCTACTCCTCAACTGATGGTTTCTTATATATTATATCGACAAAATCCAACAAAATATAAATATAGAATACAATACGTAATAAGAATAAACCATGTAATCCCTAAATTTTTTATTAAGCTTAAAAGCAGAATTTAACTCAGTTATTTATGCATATATTTCTCAAAATCTTAGCAGTAAACTTTGGCAACTATTATCAATTTATGTTACAATATATACGAACATATGTTTTGTTTAAGGTGATTAAAAGTGAGCTCACAAAATAACTTTTTATCTCGTTTATGCGGAAAATTATTAGGTGATGGTTGTCTTACAAAACAAGAGGGACGAAAGCCTAGGTTTCAATTTGTCCATAATATCCATGATAAACAATGGGCTTGGCATTGCTTTCAATCTCTAAAAGAATATATTCCGTTAAATGAACCAAAGTATAAATTTGTAAAAGATAAAAGAATCAAAAGGGGCTTCACTGAATGTTACATTGTTCAATCAAAAACTGCAGAAAAAATTACGGAACTTGAAAAAATATGGTATAAAAATCGGATCAAACGGATTCCTTTTCCATTTTTGCATATGTATTTAAATGAGGAAGCGCTCGCATGGTGGTATCAAGATGACGGCTATTTAAAAACAGAAAATCATATTCCTAGAAAGATAGTTCTCTCAACAGATAATTTTAGAAATGAAGAAAACAAGCAGTTGATCAAGTTGCTGGAGTACAAATTTTCACTCGTTTTCTCTCTTGATAAGCAAAATCGTCTCGTATTGTATGATCAAGCACAAATTATTTATTTTCAACAGCTAATAAATCCTTATCTCCACCAATCAATGAACAGAAAAATTCTCCAAATACCTATTATTTATAAACATAATGGTGCAAAAAGAACGACTATTTATTTAACCGAAAACATTGATCTGAAAAGGCCTACAGATGAAATTAACAAACAATTAAATTTGCTACCTCAATTATATAAAATAATTGAAACAAGGGAGGGTTATTTATCCTTTTACCGCCAGCATGTTCATATATTTTTGGAAAATGCTCCACAAAAACCATATCAAATAAGGATTGAATCAAGACATTGGAAATATTTGCAGTTGGTCAAATCCAAAACTGGATGGAATATAAGTACAATAATTTTTCTATGCTTTTCTATCTCAAACTAAAAAAATCTAGTTAAAAATTCGCTTTTAAATTGTGATTCATCACCACTTTTTGTGATTTTGGCAAAAAAGAAGAAAACACTTACAAAAACCTGGCAATAATTTTAGCTACCACACAAACATAAGGAGGTTTTGTAAGTGCTTTCTATATCACTAGAATTGCCAGAATTTGAAGTGATTAAACAACTTTCTTTCTCCAATCAATATTTTGTTCATGTTCAAAAAAAGTGTCATGAGGAACGTTGTCCTTATTGTAGATGTATGACTTCTTATGTCCATGACAGGAGGACAAGAAAGGTTCGTAATCTTCCTATTCTCAATCATTCTGTGTATTTATTTGTGCTGGTCAAACGATATCAATGCCAAAATTGTCAATCGATATTCTCGGAGCCTTATGAGTCGATTCAACCTAATAAACACCAAACGAATAAGTATCGTGAATACTTGTTTGAATTATGTCAGGATACAACTATACAAGATGTAAGTCGAAAACAAGATTCCGTATTCGACCTTAGAGAGAATGTACTACTCGGTCGCTCAAGAAAAAGCTGCCCTTCATCAAAAACAAATTCATGAAGCTTTAGATAAGGATGAACTGGTTTTAAGTTTCGATGAGGTGTCTGTACGAAAAGGTCATCGATACGAAACCGTTTTGACAGAGGCGAAATTAGGCTGTATCATCGGAATGCATAAAGACCGAGATTGTGATTCCACGAAAAATCATCTTTTTCCATAAACTATCTAAATCAAAAAATTTTTAAATTCTCACAAATATTTTTCCCATTCGTTTCACAAATATTTTCCCCATTTTGCTTATCTATTTGCTTTAAGTTGTCCATAACTGCTGATTTCGGATGACAATAATGATTTCGGTCACTATAAGAAAGAATAATTTTTTCATAATTAAACTTTTCCCAATCATCTGGCTTAAGTTTACCACTGTTTCCACCATGGTGCGGAACGATCAATATTAATTTTTTATTTTCTTTGTCATGAACATTTGTTGATAAAATATATTGATAAAGCTTATGATATTGTTGATCACCAGTAAAAAGAATATCTACATTATTCCCTTTAACAAATAGGACAATACTATCTAAGTTTCGTGATGAAATTTTCTTTGATCTAGATCTATATAATTTCAAATATTGTGAATCGTAAATACAATTTAGTTCTACCTCTTTACTTGATTTATGAAAACCGGAAATACGAAAAAATTTTATATGATGCTGCTCAATATAATTTACCACCATTCTGGCAGTGTTCGTATGCGGTATGAACTCCGGCGCAATAATTCCCGCTATCTTTTGACAAGTTTCATTTTGAAAAAACAGTAACGATTGATAATGGTCTACATCCCAATGACTAATTATGATAAAAATCACATCATCTTCCTTAATGGCAATCTTTTCAATTAAATTTTGTTTATCTGATAATCTATAATATTTATCAGCTCCAATATCAAAAAATATCCTATTATTTCCAACACGTACCTCATTCCAATTTCCGTGTCCCACATCCCATACAATTAATTTAGCTTCTTCACTCCAAGAAATTTGTGAAAAAAAATCTTTCAAATCTTCCATTCTTTATACACCCTATATTGTACAAAATCCACTTCTTGTTCACTTATGTATTTCGCCGATATACGAAATAAAAGGAATCTATCTTTAGAATGAAAGTTAAATTTTTTTAAGTCATATTTGAAATTTCCCCAAAATTCTTCAGGTAGTTCATACCATTTTCCTTCTCTCGGACATTTTTGCTTAACCCATTTCACATTTTCCAATTCTATTAAACTTCGACTATCTTCTTCATTCCACGGAACGGAAAAACCACGAGATTCCCACCATTCCCTTAAATCATCCAATGAATATACGTCAAAGATTACTAACCCATTGTCATTTTTAGATTCACAATAGACTAGCACATAACCACTCCCGAAAATGTTAAATCACAGTTTTCTTTATTCAACAAGTAGAATAGAAAACTGTTTTCAAAGGGACAGCCTATGCTGTCTCTTTTGCTCTCAGCTTCCCCTCATCAAACCGTACGTGAGGTTTTCCCTCATACGGTTTTCCGACGTTCTTCTTCCTTTGGCTTTCGTTCTTGTCTAACTTGCTAATTTCACTAATAAGCCTTGCGTTAATTTTATAACTTCTTTCATTCTCGCATGTTTCTTCCTTTGGGTCTTCTTCTTATTCCAGTACAGAGTAAGTCTTTCTAATACATTCCAGTCCACTTTATTTAGCCACTTCTTGGCGATGGCCGAAATACTGTAGTAATTCTTAAATCCTTGTAAAATTCGATTGAGCCCTTTCACCAGTTCTTTGATGTCCATAAATCGCTTGTTCCTTGGACTCGTATATTCCTTAATCTTCATTTTCATCTTCTTGGCTTTCTTACTTGGAATGTGAGGCATGACATAAACTTTCGAGCCACCCTTGTTCATCACAGGAAATTTCCGATGGTGTAGATCTAGAAAGTCAAATCCGTTTGTGTCGTCCCATAGGTTGACCAGTTTGGATCTCTGTGTTGATTTCAAGGTCGAATTTCTTCATGATGGCTTTTAGTACTTGAATGCTCTCCAGCGCCTCGTTTTTCGTACGACACATGATCACGAAATCATCTGCGTATCGCACCAGTTCTCCTAAGTGTAGGAACTTCTTCTTTCATATCGTGTCCATATAATGCAGGTAGCTGCTCGCTAAAAGAGGCGAAATGACTCCGCCCTGCGGGGTACCCTTTTCGGTGTTATGAAACTGTCCATCTTCCATTACCCCCGCTTTCAGCCATTTCCGAATCAGTTTCAACACTCGGCGGTCACTGATTCTCATTTCCACTAACTTCATCAGTTTTTCTTGATTGATGTTGTCAAATTACCCTTTTAATATCCACATCTACTACCCAGTATTGCTTCCTACACAGTTTTCGAATCCTTGCGATGGCTTGATGAGCATTTCTTTTCGGTCTAAACCCATATGAACAGTCTTGGAAGTCTGCTTCAAAGATGGGTTCCATGACCATTTTCGTTGCCATCTGTACAACTCGGTCTTTTACCGTTGGAATTCGGGTTGGACTTGCACCAACTAGCAGATAACAGCTTAGCTGAGTACGCTGAATATAAAAGAGACTCTAGAAAACTAGAGCCTCTCTTAAGTAATAGAAAATTAACGAAGCAATTGTAATACGCCTTGTGGAAGTTGATTTGCTTGAGCCAGCATCGCTTGCGCTGCTTGAGAAAGGATGTTGTTCTTCGTGAATTCCATCATTTCTTTCGCCATCGTGCGAACATTTGCTTTCACAAATGACTAGACTATCTCTTCACCCGCTAGCTTAACGCTAGTTAGGGGCCGGGCACTTCGGATTGATACAGGACGATGGAAGAATCCTGTACATCCTACGGACTTCATCGCCATAGCATTCGCCTTAGGCGGTATGTCCTAGTCGTTGAACCTTCTCCACTCTTTCGAGACAGGAGCTTGGCTGCTCGGTTGCCCAATCCTTTGACTTTTCAAGCCATCACGCATGCCGTTTCCAGCTACGTTGTGGCGCCAAAGGCTCTAAGGGGTTTCCAGCAATTCACCCGGTGATACTCCTAGCCGTTTCCAGCTAGGACGACTGTGCCTGTCACTGCTTAGGCAGCTAAGGCATAATCTACGTCGCGAATACGAGATTCAGCAGCAGTTAAGTTTTCAGCAGAAGCGCCTAAGTTGTTGATAGTATGCTCTAAGCGGTTTTGCATTGCACCAAGTTTTGCACGTTCTGAAGAAACTGTATTAATTGCATTATCAATAATGGTGATTGCAGCATCTGCACCAGATTGAGTATTAATTTTTAAACCGCTAACCCCTATTCCACTAGCTTTCATGTTAGCAATTGTTAGTTCTACATTTTGCCCAGAATTTGCACCAATATGGAAAATCAGTCCACTACCTGCATTTGACAATGAACCATCCAACAAATTTTTAGTGTTGAATTGAGTTGTTTTAGCAATGCGATCAATTTCTTCAATTAATTGATCTACTTCTTTTTGAAGTTCGGCACGGTCTGTATCTGTATTTGTATCGTTTGCTGATTGCACAGCTAATTCACGCATACGTTGAAGGATGGAATGAGTTTCGTTTAAAGCTCCTTCAGCCGTTTGAATTAAAGAAATACCGTCTTGTGCGTTTTTAGATGCCATTTCCAGTCCGCGGATTTGGCCGCGCATTTTTTCAGAGATCGCAAGACCTGCTGCATCGTCGCCAGCGCGGTTGATGCGGTAGCCGGAAGAAAGCTTTTCAAGGTTTTTCGCAGTTTGTGTGTTGTTAAATGAAAGTTGGCGGTAAGTGTTTAACGCCGAGATGTTGTGGTTAATTCTCATGATTTTTTCCTCCTTGAATTGTTATTTTTCCACGTCCATGTGGTATGAAAAGAGCCGCGTCGGCCGCCGCTGCTCTTTTCATGTTTTATATCGGATTGTTTTTTTGATGTTTAATAGGGTTTAAAGAAAAAACGGGACTTTTTTAATAGAAAAATAAAATGGTTGAACATCCTTGTTTGGTTACGGTTTTCCAGCTCAAACCTCAGGTTTATTTTTGTTGAGCTTTTCTTGAAAATGTTTTAACAGGTCAAGGTCGGTGCGGGAAGCCGCGCTGTTTTCTGTTTGAATGGTGTCGTATATTTCCTTTCGGTGGATGTCGATTTGTTTTGGAGCTTTAATGCCGAGTTTGACTTGATCGCCTTCGATGGCGGTGATGGTTATTTCGATGTTGTCGCCGATAATGATGGATTCGTTCAGCTTTCTTGTTAAAATGAGCACGGCTTCACACCTCCTTCTGTTCCATAAGTGGATGCTTCGTTTTATAAGTAGTGCCTGTTAAAATCACTTGCTTGGCCCGTTTGTTTTTCTGGTTGATGATGATTGGTGCAAGCAGATTGGCGGTTGTGTTTTCGAACGGGTCTTCTAACGTTAAAATTACATAGACAGCGACATCTTGTTCCGACTCGATTTCCAGCTGCTCAATCGTGGCATCGTCTAAGTCAATAGCATAGTCTTTGAAAAATAAAAAAGGAATAGTCATGACAAAAGCAAGTTCCTTTGTGTTGACCGATTGCAAAATAAAAAATGGCGATTCGGCGCCAAATGGCAAAAGCACAAATTCCTTTTCATCTAAAAACCCCGGAATGCCCGATGGAAATTGGATGATGCTGTCGCTTGCGGCTTCTATTTCACCATGATATTTTGTCTTAAGTCTCATGTTCTCACAACCTTTATATGTTCATTTCAAAGTTTGGTCCTTTAAAGGTGAGGTTGGCAAAGTCGATTTTTAACTTTTGGTATTGGGCGATTTTTATATCGACTCTGCCACGGTCGTAATGAATGATCGGCTTATTGGGAATGGCACGAAATTCAGCTTTTTTCAAATGCCAATTAATATCAAGCTTGCTTGGTTCGTAATCAAATTTCACACTGAACAATGATGGAATGCAGCCGACATTCACTTCATACATCGGGGATTCGCTGTTTTCTTTCGCTTGATCAGCCAGCGGGCTGCCGCCGTTTTCAATTTTCATCAGTTCATCTCCTTGCTCGGCGAGGCGGGCAATACCTTCAAGCCAAGCTTGATAGCCTTCCTCAGCTATTTTTTCAATGAAACGGAACGTGTCAGCTAAATTTCGATCTTCCCACGCTTTCGTTTGATCGATTGTCAATTTTCCAGGAGTGCGGTTGATTTCCATCGCTACTTTCGCCGGCTGTAAATCGATATCCGCTTTCGGCTGTTTGATTGACTGATTTCCAGGAGTAGTGTTGATCGCAATTTTCGCCATTTGGCTTTCCATTCTAATTTGCGGCAGAAGCATTCCTCTCACCTCGACTGACAACATAAGTTTTAAACAGAAAAGAAATTCTCATCTTAACTCCGTTGGTGCAAACCAACAAACAATTTTTATTGGGTTTCAACTATTACGATACAATTAAAATTCCTCAATGATAGGAACAAACTATATACTAAGAACAATGCAAAATCTAATTAGCCGGGAATTGAAATTTCTTCGATAAAAACTGTGAACCCTTTAGAAGCAGGAAAACATGGGGCAAAAACAAAGTCATAACGATGAACAAAAAGGACCTTTATGCAGGTCCTTTCTCTCACATTATCGCAAAAAATCAACTAAGTTCGGCTGAATGATGCGGGCGCTGACAGCAAGCGCTGCTCTGTGCGCGCTTTCTTGCTCTTTCAAGTCGATAATGACCCGTTCGATGTCGGCATCTTCATTATCCGACAAAATTTTAGTAGAGATTACTTCCTGTTGACCGATGCGGTTTTCCATCTGCTCGATCCGATTGTAACGAGCGCCAAGCTCAGCCCATTCAGCGTTAAGAGCATCAATATGGCCATCAAGCTGGCCGAGCAGGCTGTCCAAGTTCGTTGTGTCGTTGTTTTCCAAAGCATTTTGAATGTCTTGAATTGTATCAAACAATGCTTGGTTAAAGACATTGTCAGGCGTTATATTCACTTGGATTTGAATGTTTTTTGAAAGCTCGATTTTAAACGGTTCATTGTTGTTATTAACGACAGGCGGGTCGCCGCTGACAGGCGCTGAGTCTGTTTTCGTTCCATTAAAAATATAGCGGCCGGCCACTTGTGTGTTGGCGACAGCAACAAGGTCGTCTTTAATTTGTTTCAATTCGCGGGCAACCGCATCACGTTCGTCTTCTGAATTTGTACCGTTTTTTGCGCGAATCAAAAGCTCGCGTATTCGTTGCAGCCCTTGGTTGGCCTGTTCTAATCCCGCTTCAGAATTTTCGATCCAAAGGTAAGCCTCTGATAAATTTCGTTTATATTGTTCAACTTCCTTTAAGTTTGTCCGATAGTACAATCCTTTCATTGCTACAACGGGATCTTGGGACGGGCGGGTGATTTTTTTTCTTGTCAACATCTGATCTTGATATTTTCCCAGCAGCTCATAGCTTTTACTTAAATGGCGGAGTGAGTTTTGCGCAAGCATCGATTGAGTGACACGCATATGCTGCACCTCTCTTTCATTAAATAAATTTTTTGTATGAATTCATAACGTGCAAATAGTACATTTCTTATATGATTTGCACTTCATCGCCTTATTTCATTTCATACATTCTGAACCCGACAATTTTTGCTTTCATTTTCCACTATGGTTATTCAACAGTCAATTTTACTTTATCTCCCGACCAGTCCCATGCCGTTTATAATTCGGTCTAAAATTTCATCCTGCAAAGTGATCATTCTTGCTGCGGCGTTGTACATATGCTGGAATTGGATCATGTTTGTCATTTCTTCGTCTAATGAAACGGAGCTGACGGATTTGCGGCGTTGTTCAACAGATGAAACTAAGGTTTCTGAATTTTCCTTCATCCGCTCCGCTTCTTGTGTCATAACAGCCATTTCGCCGATAACAGCTTCAAAATAACTTTGAAATGAAGTATTTTTTACTTCAGCAAGCTTCAGCGCATTTTGGCCGTCGCCGATTTCTCCTGTAGCAGAAGCTGCAATTCGATCGCGATTCATATCATCCGATACTTTAATGGCAGCCGCAGCGCCTTTAGGAGAGCTTAAACCTCCGAGATCAAAGAAATCGCGCTGTGTTTGAACGCCGTTGTTTATGTCCTCAAGGCTCCATCCGTTTCTGTGGACAGTGTTAAATGCGTTCGCAAAATCATATGCCATTTGATCTAAATCTGACATCATGCTAGGATAGATGCCGCGTTCAATCGTGCTGCCTATGTTCGTATAGCCGTGCGCCTCGATTAAGCCTTTTAAACTTCCATTGATGTTTAAATTTTCAACAAAATCGTCTGCCCCTATCGTTCTTCCACCAACAGAAATAGATTCGATAAGACCGTTCGTCTTGGATTCATTGAGGCTAAATTGTCTTACTTTGTATCTATTTCCGTCGACAAGGGTGATTGGCGGTTCGAAGCCAGCAAGCTCGACAGTTACTTTTCCTTCGGCTACTTTCAAAGCGTTGCCTCCGCTTTCAACCGGCGTCACTTTAATATCAATATAAGAAGAAAGCTCATCCAATAATCGATCGCGCTCATCATACAAATCGTTTGGCAAATAACCATTCGGTTCTACTTCGCCGATTTGTTTGTTAATTTGGTTGATTTGCTCAAGCAAAGAGTTGATCTTCGTTGTTGCGACATCGAGTTCGTTGCGTAAATCTTTCTGATTATGCTTTAATGATTCCGCCAAATAATTGAACGTTTCTGTAACAGCTCTTCCGCGCTCAAGGACAACAGAGCGGGCACCCAGGTTGGAAGGGTTGGCCGCCAAATCTTGCAGCGATTGCCAAAAGCTATCCATCGTTTCGTTCAAGCCTGTCTCGTTCAGCTCGTTCATCACATCTTCCATTCTCGATAATGCGTTGAATCTAGAGCTCCAGTAGCCAAGCTTAGAATTTTCGCCGCGATATTGTACATCAAGATAGCGGTCGCGGATCCGCTGCACTGTTTGTGTATCCACCCCTGTTCCAAACTGCCCAGGGATATCAGCTCGAAAACGACCTGGTGTCGGATACGCTTGCTTTTGCACAAGGTTTACCCTCTGCCGCGAATATCCAGGTGTCTCGGCATTTGCCACATTATGTCCAATTGTATATAAAGCGCTTTGTGCGGCATACAATCCGCTTCTAGCCGCTTCCAGTCCAAAAAATGTTGATACCATTGCGAATTCCCCCGTTAAATTTTTGAATCAAACCATGAACGCCGTTTCGATTGCTTCGATTCTTGATTCGGATTCGTGTAATTCGGCGATGCTTCCTCCGGCATGAAAAGATCAAGCGTTAAATTCACAACCTGCAATGCTTGCAATGCCAGTTGTTGATTGACAAAATTCGCGTTTTTCAAATTAGCCAATACGTTTGTCAATTTTTCTTTTAGATTTTTCAACCGTTCTTTATCCTCATTTTCTGCTTTTTCAATACAGGCGGAAATCGTTAAATCGTCTTCTCTTTCTAAAAAGCAAGCCGCTGCTTTGATCCGTTCCTTTTCAGCATTTTCAAGCTGCATCACATATTTCTGCTCTTCCTTTAAAAGCTGCATTAATTGATTAACATCATCTTTTTTCAGCAAATCCGTTTTTTTTACTGCCAAATTATACAATTGTTCATGAATGATTAACTGCTTTTCTAAAACGTTAATTAAATTGGCAAGAGACACGAAAACGTCCTCCCCGCAAAATTCAATACAATCATATTTACCGGTGCTTCGTTCCGAACATTGACAAGGTGATCCAAAGCCGGACATGAAAAATAATTTATTGTTGTAAAGATGAAGATGCTAAAAATGCAGAAATGTACAATATAGTTGTCCAGCACATTTTCATTCTGTTCCAAATCAAAAATCGAAACAGGCTGCTTCGTACGCAACCAAATCAAAAACCGAAACGGATTGACACAATTTATTCTTCATTTTTTTTCTTATAAAATTGGATCATGCTTTTCGCGATCAGGTCTGGGGCGATTTTGTAAGTCCCGCTTTCAATTTCTTTTTTTATCGCCTGCACTTTTTCTTGGCGCTGAAGATCAAAACCGCTCGTCTGCTGAAGCTGTTTTGCCTGCTTGGATATTTCCACTCTATCTTTTTGGACTTCCACTTTCATCTGCTTGCTGGCATCCATTTGCTTTTGATAAGGATTAACGTTTGATGACCGATAGCTGTGAATCTTCATGGACACCGCCTCCTTTCCTGCTCTAATGGAACGATTGTTTCAGCTGGAAATCTATCTCTATATTCATTATCGGATCGATAGAGGGATTTGTTAACGTTTTTCATTATTTTTCGGTTGGATAGCGTAGTATGTTTGCATCTTCTCTTTCTCCTCCTGAAACTGCTCTTCTCTTTCCATTTGCTCAATTTGAGACTGTATTTCCTTTTTGCAAGAAACACAAAGTTTTCCCTCGCGAATAAGTGTGCCGCACCGTGAACAAGGATAACCAAGGTTCGGGAAGTTCGCCAGTTGAATGCGTCCTTGATGAATAAACTTCAGTATTAAGTCCTCTTCCACTCCTGTTTTTTCCACAACTTCAGTAATGGTCGATCTGCGGTTTTCCTTTTTTCTCAAAAAGTTATATACTGTTTCAAATGCCTTTTCTTCCTCTTGGTAGCAAGCATCACATATTGAACGAAGCCGCGTTTTGACAAACAAGGAACCACATTTTGGGCAGTTTGCTAATTCCCCCATAAAAATCCACCTTTCAAAAATCTTCCTATTATTATTATTTTATATCGGAAAAACGGATTTGTCATTTAGCTGCGGACAAGCGTAAATGATTCGACACTTTTCGCACCAGCGTTCATCAGCTGCTTTGCAGCTTGGCGTACCGTTGCGCCTGTTGTGTAAATGTCATCGATGATAACAATATGTTGACCATGTACTTGTTTTGGATCTGTTACAGTAAACATATTTTTCGTCTTCATTCGGTCGATCCGTGATTTTTTTGATTGTTTTGCTTTATCTGTTTTGCGCAAAGGCTCAATAATCGGAAGCTGAAGGAGCTGGGCCAATAATTTTGCTTGATTAAACCCGCGTTCCAAAAGCCTTTCTTCACCTAATGGGATGGGAACGAGAATCATCGATTTGTCGAAGTGATGGCGAAATGCTTTCACAAAAGGTTCGGAAAACATCTGCACCAATATCGCATCCCCGCGGAATTTAAACCTAGCAAGCACTTCTTTCATAAATTCATTATATTGAAAAACAGAGCGGTTTTTCTTTATCACTCCATGATAGTCAGGATGTTTTTCCCAAGCCGCGCAATCAGTACAATACTCGGCTTTTTCGCTTTGCCTCCCGCACATTGGACAAATGGGGCCTGATATAACGTTTAGCTTGCTGGAGCATTCTTCGCATAAAACAGGATCTTTTTCGAGGAAAAAAAGCCGTCTCCAAGTCAAGCGGACATCTATACTTTTAAAACAATAAAGACATCTTCCCATATTTCGCATCAAGCCTTCCTATTATCACATCGTGGGTTTTCTGAAACAATTCTTGCGCATTCTGCCAGGCTGACAAGAAGAGATGTCATTTGCTACCGATCAAAAAATTCCGCTCTTACATATGTAATTTTATCTTCACTCGTTACATAACGGGGCTGAACTCTATTTAACACTAGAGCTAAAACATCATTGCGGCAAGTTGGGCACGTGCATTCCATATGAAATTGGTCAATATATTCATCTAGCAATTCTTCCATAATTTTTTCCAGAGCGTTTACTATCATGTCCTCACCCCAAATATATGATCTCTAATCTGTATTATATTGGATCATACTGGAAAAAGAAATTTCTTTTTTCATCCAAAATTGAAAAGATCTTTCCAACTTTACACATTCTGTATCGTTTCCTTTATTTTCTAAATACTAACACTTTAACAAATCTTCCTTTGCCGCTTCCCGATTCATAGCAAGAATATGGTGTTTCGCTGCAATCATTTCATTTGTTTTGCCATAATGGAAAAAGATAATGGAGCCTGTTGGATTGTTCATGCTCCGTCCAACACGGCCGGATATTTGAACAAGGGCACTTTCTGTAAAAATGGTTTCTTCTGCTCCTAAAACAGCTGCATCAGTTCCAGGAACTGTTACACCCCTTTCCAAAATGGTAGTTGTGACAATGATCGGAATCCGGCCATTTCGAAATGCCAGAACCTTTTCTTTCCTTTGGGGATCTTCGGCATGTACTCCTTCAACCGCTGAATTCAATTTTTTTAGTAATGGAACGACATCATGAAGCACTTTGATTTCCGGTACAAATAGAAAAGCTTGTCTTTCCTTTTGCAAATGTTCGGCTGCCCATGTGATGATATTTTTCGGCAGCTTTCCTTTCTCCAATCTTTTTTTCCAATTGCCGCACCATTTGAATTCAGGAACAGGTAGGGGATAACCATGGTATCGAGCAGGGATTTTCACAATTTCGGAAGGCTTAAAATGCCGCTTAATTGCTGAGGAGGGAGTCGCAGTTAAATAAATAAGGGAACTGTTTCGTTTGCGTGCTTTTTCAACCGCAAATTGCAAAGCAGGATCTACAGAATATGGAAAAGCATCCACTTCGTCAAGTATCACCACGTCAAAGGCTTCTTTATACCGAAGAAGCTGATGAGTCGTTGAAATGGTAATTGGGCTCAGCTTCAAACGATCTTCGCTTCCTCCGTAAAGCACTGCCACATCGATGCTCGGAAAAACGTTTTTCAAACGCGGTCCAAGCTCCAAAACAACATCCGTACGCGGTGCAGCAATGCAAACAAATAGCCCTTTCTGCAAAGCTGTGTTTATGCCGGCAAACAGCACCTCTGTTTTTCCTGCTCCGCAAACTGCCCAAATGAGACAGTCTGTACGCTGCAAAACGGACTCCGCAATCCGGTCAGATGCTCTTTTTTGCGCCGGAGACAGTTCACCATCCCATTGCAAAAAGTTTGTTTGATCCGATTGGATCGAATGTTTTTCCTCCTTCTCTCGTCTTGGAAAACTAACAAGCTTTGAGCATTCACTTACTCGCCCCATCATGATACAGTTCCGGCAATAATGACAAAACTTTTTGCACCTTGCACAGTCAAAGCCTGCAAATAAAAAGGGTTGATCATTTCCACATCGATTGCAATAAAAAATACCGGATTTTTTCACAACACCTTGTTCTATTTCAACGAAGGGGGCATTTTGAACGGCATCCATTGAAAACGGGAGCTCATTTGAAAGGAGATGTCTTCCGAGAAGATGTTTTTGGAGATCATGATCATGCATATAAAACCTCCGCTTGTACATACCATATTGTTTCTTACTATTATTTTTACCTTATAATTTCTGGAAAATCAATATATTTAATCAATTGATCTTATTGCTTTTCGTCCAAATGAAAGATGCTAGATGAATCATTTATATCCTTCATTTCTGTAAAAAATAAAAGGTGCTTTTTGCACCTTCAGATGGTCAGACACCGTTCCATTTTTTGGTGAATCGCACCTTTTCTCGTTTTGAAGGGGAAGTTCTTTTAAGAGGATGGATACAGCCATTTTTCACAATGGGTTTAACGTTTTCTTGCAATTACTTTTTATA
Source organism: Aeribacillus sp. FSL K6-2848 (assembly GCF_038004325.1). Taxonomy (NCBI): domain Bacteria; kingdom Bacillati; phylum Bacillota; class Bacilli; order Caryophanales; family Bacillaceae; genus Aeribacillus; species Aeribacillus sp. FSL K6-2848. The sequence goes on along the minus strand of NZ_JBBOQQ010000001.1, from coordinate 648,692 downwards.
CCAGCAGAGACCCATAGCTCCCTCTCCTAGATGAGTTCCAATGACAGCGCCAAAATAGCTGATAATAAATTCAGAATTTGGATATTTACTTTCGAGCTCCTCTTTCATTTTTTTGGCATCCTCCGGCCTGTTGGCATGAATGACAGCCGCCCGCACCGGATGTTTGCTTGCAGCTTCGTCAAATAATTGATAGATACGTTGGATTGCTTTTTTGCGCGTACGAATTTTTTCATACGGCACGATCACTTTATCAACAAAATGAAGAAGAGGCTTCAGTTGCAGCAGGTTCCCTATTAAAGCTTGAGCTCCGGTTAATCGTCCGCCGCGCTGAAGATGAGAAAGATCGTCCACCATAAAATAAGCATCCATTGATTTTTTAATTTCATCAAGGCGAGCGATGATCTCTTCCGGTTTTTTCCCTTCCTTTGCCATTTTCGCTGCTTCAATTGCATAGAATCCCTGAGCCATACAGCTTATTTCCGAATCGTAAGGATATACCTTAATGCCGTCTACCATTTGACCTGCTGTGACAGCACCATTGTAAGTGCCGCTGATACCGCTTGAAAGATGAATGCTGATGACTGCATCATATTCTTTCGATAAGCTTTCAAACAACTCGACAAATTCACCAACTGGCGGCTGAGAAGTCGTAGGCAGCTCTTTCTGGCGCTTTATTTCTTCCCAAAAACTCTCTGCTGTCATATCTATCTCTTCACGATAAGACTCGTCTCCAAAAATAACGCTAAGAGGAATCATATGTATGCCATGCCTCTTTCGAACTTCTTCAGGAATGTAAGCAGTACTATCTGTTACAATCGCAATTTGCATCATGTTTTTCCTTTCCTTTTAATAATTTCATTCTCTCCTTTATAAAACTATTTTATAAAAAAAGCAAGCTTTTATCATTAACTTTGCCGGATTTCCATGAAACTGCAAGAGGATGAAAAATATTTTTTAGCTGTTTCAAAGTCTTTATACTGCCATTTATGCGGATTTCGTTTTGTCGATCGGCTCATTACGATTTTCGTTGAGGTTATTCTTATGAGGTCTACACCTTTTTAAAGGATTTTTGAGCAGCTTAAACGGAGCTTTTATGTGGATTCCAATTGCGGTTACCAATTTTGCTGCATTTTTTCTTGTTTCTGAGCAAACCGGCCTCTTCCCAGCGCCTGTAGTTATTTGAAGAGGCCGTTATGCTTCCTGTTGATACATTTTCACCTAAGTTGATTCTACAAAACCGGAACGTTGAATGTAATGCTTCCTATGATTCATTCTCGTAGCTTCTGATCAAAACATTTCTCTGGTCAGGATCCGAATAGATTGACAAGTTGCCAAATGATATTATGTTTCCAGCCGTAATGAAGAAATGCAATTGAATTCATTTATCATCGCTGGACAATCAGCCAAGTCGGAAAAAACAATATAGATACACCGAGCAAAATTGGTATTTAGAAATCAATCTCACTTTCACGGTTTGACGATTCAAATCGTTCAAAATTAATCGCCATGGAAAATATGTAACTTTACTTAACTTCCACCCAGCCGTTTTTAATGGCAAGAACTACTGCTTGTGTTCGATCGTTGCAATTTAATTTTTGCAAAATGTTGCTGACATGGTTTTTCACCGTTTTTTCGCTAATGAACAGCGTTTCACCGATTCTTCTATTGCTTTTTCCATCAGCAAGCATTTGCAAAACTTCACACTCACGTCGTGTTAAAATATGAAGAGGGCGCCGGACTGTAGCTGGAATTTGTCCATTATTGGCTGATGACAGACGGCGGAACTCATTGACTAGATTGTGAGTTACTTTTGGATGTAAATAGCTTCCTCCCTCTGCCACGATTTTAACTGCTTCTACTAAAGTGTCAGCATCCATTTCCTTCAATAAATATCCTCTCGCTCCGGTCTTCAAAGCATGTATCACATAATTTTCATCATCGTGGATCGATAATATAATAACCTTCGTATCTGGATATGAATTAACCAGCTGCTTAGTAGCTTCAACGCCATTTACACCAGGCATATTAATATCCATAATGACAACATCCGGCATATAGCTTTCAACAACAGTTAAAGCTTCACTGCCGTCATAAGCTTCCGCAACCACTTCAAAATTAGGCTCAAAATCAAGAATACGTTTTATACCTTCTCGAAACAGCGCATGGTCATCTATTATGACAATTTTAACTTGATTATTCATTTACAATCCTCCCCATTATTATTTTTTCAGTGATGTATGCATGAAGTCAATCAGACCATTTCTCTATTTCATAGATTAGTAGGCAATTGAATAATAATGAACGTTCCTTTTCCGGGTGCAGAATGGACTGCCATTTTCCCATTCAACAGCTCCACTCGTTCTTTCATTCCCATTAAACCGAATGACTCCTTTTTTTCTTTAAACACTTTCTTTACATCAAAGCCTTTGCCGTCGTCTTTTATTGCAACATTTACTTGGTTTGGACGGACTTCAAATTTAACGTCAATTTGCTTTGCTTCCGCATGCTTCAAAGCGTTCGTTACAGATTCTTGAACTAACCGGAACAAGGCCACTTCAAATTTCGCCGGAAGCCGTTTTTCTTCCACATCACTGATGTTTTGAAAATTGATTTTTATGTCTTTTTCATATTCTTGAATAGTAGAAAGGTACTTTCTAAGTGTTGGAATGAGACCTAAATCATCCAAAGCCATAGGTCTTAAGTCGTATATAATGCGCCGAACCTCAGATAACGCATTTCTCACCATTATTTTCAAATTTTGAACTTCCTGAAACCCTTCTGCAGTCCCTTTTTCCCGAAAAACTCGTTCAATCAGATCAGAGCGCATCAAAACATTTGCAAGCATTTGAGCTGGTCCGTCATGTATTTCACGTGACACCCGTTTCCGTTCTTCTTCCTGCGCTTCTATAATTCTTAAGCCAAAGGCTTGTTTTTTCTTTGCATCTTCCAACAAATCGCCAACCTGCCGCAAATCTTGGTTTAAATATTGCAGTACAACAGTAATTTGACCTACTATGACCTCTGCTCGTTCGATCATTTCTTTTAATGATAAAAGCCGGCGATCCAATTCATCCCGCCGTTTTCTTAATTGTTTTTCTTTTTCTTGGAGCATGGCCAGTTCAATTTGAATATTTTGCGCTTTTTCATAGGCATTCAAAATATCTTGTTCTGAAAACTTGTTGAAGTTGCGGCTGACTTCCACGAGGCGCTGCCGTGCGATTTTCGATTGAATCGTCAGCTTATCGGTTTGCTCTATCACCTCACTTACTTGCTCTTTCACTTCTTCCAATTCTTCTACTATTTTCTCATACTCTGTGCGGGATTTTTCACCGATTTCAAAGATTTGATCTTTGCTTGCTTGGACGGTTTCGATCATTTTATTTAAAATATCGTCTATTACAGCAGAATCTATTTTTTTGGAGTTCACAGCCTTTTCCTCCATTATAAAAAAGTTGTTACAAAAACTTTATCAGTTCATAATTGAAGTAAAAATTTTGTCGTTTTATAATATTCTAATGTGAGTGTTTTTTTATAAAAAAAGTCGATTTTTGTCAAAAAAAGTTATGCCGTTTTGTTTCTTCGGAGGTGATACACAATTGCTTTCCTCCTATTATACCGTAGCTGGCTTTGGAGAGCATGAAATCGTGATTCAAAAATCACGTTTTATCTGCTATATTAATCGTGCCAAAACTGAGAAAGAAGCTCAAGAGTTTATTGATACAATCAAAAAAAAACATTGGGATGCCACACATAACTGCTCCGCATATTTAATTGGAGAGCATGACCAAATTCAAAAAGCGAACGACGACGGAGAGCCAAGCGGAACAGCAGGAGTGCCGATGCTTGAAGTGTTGAAAAAGAAACAACTAAAAGACACTGTCGTTGTTGTCACCCGTTACTTCGGCGGGATTAAACTCGGCGCCGGCGGGCTGATCCGTGCATACGGAAAAGCTGTTTCAGAAGCCATTGACCACGTTGGCATCATCGAACGCAAGCTAATGAAAATTATTCGCACTACGTTTGATTACAGCTTTCTCGGCAAAATCGAAAACGAATTGCGCTCGTCTGTCTATAAGCTGAAGGACATCTATTATTCCGATCATGTGGAAGTTGAAACATATGTTGAAGAAGGCCAGGTTCAAAGCTTCAAAGACTGGATGACCGATCTCACCAATGGGAAATGTGTGATCAAAGAAGGCGACTTAGTATATTTGGAGGAGAAGGTTCAAAACTAAATTTAAAAAATAAGGAGTTAGACATGAATAGAAGAACGAGAAAAAAGAAAAAGAAAAAAAAATTAAGAGCCTTTGGCTGTTTATTTTTAATCCTGTTTTTAATTGCTGGCGGTTACGCCGTTTATCTATCGATCAAATTAGCTAATGTTTCTTTTCTAGCACAGGAAGATCTAGAGAGAGGAAGAAAATCTGAATTAAGAGAACAACCAGTTGATCCGAAAAAAGATAATTTTTCGGTATTGTTCATCGGAGTCGATGCGCGTCCCGGGGAAAAGAAAAGCCGCTCTGACGCCTTGATCCTGGCATCATTTAATAAAGATGAAAAATCAATCAAAATGGTCAGCATCCCTAGAGATTCAAGAGTGAAAATTCCCGGTCACAACCGAGACAAAATCACACATGCACATGCCTTCGGCGGAAAAGACTTAACTGTTGAGACTGTGGAAAATTTGCTTGATATTCCCGTCGATTATTATGTTGAATTAAATTTTAACGCTTTTATTGATATTGTAGATGCTCTTGGCGGAGTTGAAGTGAACAGCGACAGAGAATTTACTGAGCAAGATAGCAAAGGGCGAAAGAACGCCATTCATATTAAGAAAGGTGTACAAACGTTAAATGGCGAAGAAGCTTTAGCATATGTCCGAATGCGCAAAAAAGATCCATTAGGCGATATCGGAAGAGGCAAGCGGCAGCAAGAGGTAATAAAAGCAATCATTGAAAAGAGCTCCTCTTTATCAGCCATAACGAAATATGACGACATCATCGATTCTTTAGGGAAAAACTTAACAACCAATTTCAGCATTGGCAATATCTTGGCGTTGCAAAAATACGCCGGTTCCATCAGCAGCATTGAATCCTTAACGATTGACGGGTATGACAATCCAATCAATGGGACTTACTATTACCAACTGGAAGAGGATTCTTTGGAAGAAGTTTCAACGGAGTTGAGAAATCATTTGGAATATAAAAGAGATTTTTCCATTAACAGCAGTAAATTGCGTTAGTTTCTAAAAACGAGCCATGGGTTTTCTTTATGACCGAATGAAAAACATTTAAAATTTGAAAACTACATGGCTCTAATAGGCTTTACACAATAATCCTCATTTTAATGAGCTATATAGTCTGGTTATTTCTGTTTAAATGCATATGTGATCTTTTTCATTAAATTTGTTAGCGGTTTAAAATTTCTTCCATGTAGTTCAAGTATTTCTCCGAGAATTTCAATAAAAAACAACATAAGAAAAATAATAAAAATTGACAGCCACATGGCACTTCTAGAAAAAACTATTGCTGCCAGACTAAACAGGAAACTGATTAAGTAAATTATTAGAACAGTCTGAAGATGCGAGAAACCAAACTTTAAAATACTATGATGCAAATGGGATTTATCTGCCATAGAAATTGATTTTTTGTTCATTATTCTTCTCACAATGGCGAAAAAAGTGTCAGATAACGGCACCCCAAGGATTAAGGCGGGAATTAGCAATGAAAAAACAGTGACGTTTTTAAATTCCAATAATGACAATAAAGAAATCACAAAACCAAGAAAAAGAGCTCCAGTATCTCCCATGAATATTTTCGCTGGATAAAAATTGAAAACAAGAAAACCTAAAGTAGCAAAAATGGTTATTAAAGCAATTTGAACAACAAAAGATAATCCGGGCATGCTTAAATAAACAATTGTTGATAATACAATTATTGAAACTCCCGCAGCTAAACCGTCCAATCCGTCTATCAGATTTATTGAGTTCGTAACAATTAAAATCCACAAAAAAGAAATTGGAATCCCCCACCAACCTATATTTACTTGTCCAATAAAAGGTATGTGAATAAATTTTAAATGCAGTCCGCTCAAGACCACACATAATGCAGCCACCACTTGACCTGAAAGCTTCCACTTCCAATTTAATTCAAAAAGATCATCAAAAACACCTGTAATCATTATAAAAAAAGAGCCAATTAAAAATCCCTTTAGATAAACACTTTCAGGTGTAAATAGAAAAATCCCGATATAAACCGAAATAGCGATCGACAATCCACCCAATCGAGGCATAATTTTTGAATGTACTTTTCTTGATTTAGGAATGTCCACAGCCCCAATAGCAAAAGCAAATTTTATGACAAAGGGAGTCAAAATTACTGAAATTAAAAATATTAAGATTAACTTCATTAGCAATACCATTGTGAATACCTCTAATATTAGTTTGTTTTTATTTTTTCCAAAAGTAATACTTGCCATTCAAAGAACATGTCGACCATTTCATTAAATAATTACTATAAAAAAAGAGCTGCCTCATAAGTCAGTTCTCCTGACTTTGGGACAGCTCCTTTCGCGTTAGTTCAACTTTCCTTCGTTGTAAAGCATTCTTAAATATTGTTTTAGCTGTTCACTTAAATCTTCTCTTTCAAGTGCAAAATCTATTGTGGCTTTTATAAAACCAAATTTATCGCCAACATCATATCTTTTTCCCTCAAATGCATATGCCAAAACTTTTTTCTCCTGAGCCAATTTCTTTATCGCGTCTGTAAGTTGAATTTCCCCTCCGTAGCCAATATCTAAATTTTCAAGATAATCAAAAATCTCAGGTTCAAATACATATCTCCCCATTACAGCAATATTAGAAGGTGCATTTTCCCTTGGTTTTTCTACCATATCTTCCACTTCCACTAAGGTTTCGCTTATATATACATCTTTAGGTTTAATTACTCCGTATTTGTGCAAATCTTCCTCAGGCACTTTTTTTGTACCAATGACTGAACATTGGAATTCATTATATACATCTAAAAGCTGCTTCAAACAAGGGACTCCATTCTTAACAATGTCATCCCCTAGAAGGACTGCAAAAGGTTCATTTACAATAAAACTTCTTGCGCAATTTACTGCATGACCTAATCCTAACGGTTTCTTTTGTCTAATATAATGAATGTTAACCATATTGGAAATCTTCTGCACTTGTTCTAATAGTTCAAATTTTCCTTTTTCTTTCAGCTCCATTTCAAGTTCAATTGAATAGTCAAAGTGGTCTTCAATTGCCCTTTTATTTCTTCCTGTAACAATAATGATGTCTTCAATTCCAGACTCAATCGCTTCCTCAATTATATATTGAATAGTCGGTTTATCTACAATTGGCAGCATTTCTTTTGGCTGGGCTTTTGTAGCTGGTAAAAAACGCGTACCAAAACCTGCTGCTGGGATTACAGCTTTCTTAACCTTCTTCATATAAGGTGCCTCCTCTAAAAGAAAGAAAAATATTAATTAATTTATGTTTAATATTTTCTACCTTATATTCATTCGCTTTAAATATGGCTTTATAACTCATCGTTCTTCTTTCATTTTCTGGCATTGAATAAAAAAATTTAATCTTTTTATATAGATCTTCAGACGAACCAGCTTGAAACAGTAGGCCGTTTTCACCGTCTATAATATAATCCAACAATCCTCCAATGGCACTACCAATGACAGGAGCTCCGCAAGCCATTGCTTCCAAACCGACAAGTCCCAAGCTTTCTCCTTTTCTTGTAGTCGGAAAACAGAAAACATCTATCGCATTATATATTGCATTTAGTTTCTCTTGAGGCAGTAAAGGGTAATGGATAATGACATCATTTAATTCATAATCAGACACCATCTTTACAAACCGTTCCTTATCCTTCCCATCCCCCACCATAATGACCTTAATTTTATTTTTTAACAAAAAATTTTCATCTTTCAATTTCTTTAACGATGTTAATAAAATGTCCCAACCTTTTCCCACATCTAATCTGCTAACATATCCAATATAATGAGTGTCTATATCCAGCATAAGTTCTTTTAGTGCTGTTTGTTTATCCTCTCGCTTATAAAAAGTTTTACTGTTCACCCCTCCGGAGGGAAACACTTCAATCCGGTTCCGCAAGTTATATTTGCTTCTCACTAAATCCTGATAGTACTTACTTGGTGTTATCACTATATTAGATATATTCAACAGCTTATCTACATAAGGTTGGTATTTTTTTTGAGACGGCACTTCAGGTACTACGTCACTGCCATGAACATTTGTGAAAATAACAAGGTCTTTTTTAAATAGCTTTAGAAATAAAATTGGAAGTGCATTATGTGAAGCATAATGCACATATGTAATATCATACTTTTTTGTTAAACCTTTTAAAATAATTTTTGAAAAATAAAAAAAATACTTAACTAGCTTTATTAGTCTATTTTTTTCTTTTAATAAAACTGTTTTGTCAACATTAAAACCTGCTCCCACCAAAATTTCCTCAGTATTTTTTACAAACACACCGTAATTTGGAGCAATTTTACTAGGATACATATTGGCAATTAAATGTATTCTCATAAAACAGACCTCACAAACTTATAATAGAGTTATAAAACAAAAACGCTTAATTCTCATCAAGCGTTTTTGTCATTTTCAATGCCTATTTTCTTACTATTTAACTTTTTATATAAACTTAGTAAAGGTTTATAATTTTTACTTATTAATTCAAAACCTTCAATTAATAATTCAATAATAAGTAATATTAAAATAAAAATAATAATGGAAGCAAATAAATTTGCCTTATATAAAAGAATTGCTGAAACTCCGAAAAAAAGTGAAATAGAGTATATAAAAAGAACAGCCTTTCGATGAGTAAAACCAGCATCTAACAATCGATGGTGCAAATGATTTTTGTCGGCATCCATAATTTTTTTATTTTGAAGTTTCCTACGAATTATGGCTATTGTTGTATCTGTTAAAGGAACAGCAAGTATTACCATCGGAATAATGAAAGTAACAAACGTCACTTGCTTAAACCCAATAATAGAAAGAACCGATAATAAAAAACCGAGTAATAATGACCCTGTGTCTCCCATAAAAATTTTGGCTGGATGAAAATTAAATATTAAGAATCCTAAGGTTGACCCGATTAGAGCAATTGATAAGAAAGCAACATTTGTTTCATTCATAATTAATGCCATAACGAAAATGGCACTAGCTGCAATAATTGAAACACCTGAAGCCAAACCATCTAAACCATCAATCAGGTTAACCGCATTTGTAACACCAATCATCCAAATAAATGATACAATTAGAGCTACCCATATATTAACTGGTATACTCTGATCTAAAAAAGGAACAGTTAGATATTTTATAGAAAGGCCGTCTGCTAAAACAATTACTGCTGCCAATGTTTGGCCAACCAATTTTTGCCAAGGTTTTATTTGTAATTTATCATCAATAAACCCAGTTATCATGATTATTGTTGCGGCAACGATAATACTAATGTTCAAATCTATTAAAGTCGAAATATAGATAAAACCTGTTAAAAAAGCAATATAAATTGAAATCCCGCCAATTCTTGGGACAGCTTTCTTATGGACTTTTCTATTATCAGGTATATCTACAGCTCCAATATTACGTGCAAATTTAATTACAAACGGTACCGAAATCGTACTAACTATAAATGTTATTAAGAATGTTGTCATGTAAGGAGACATCAAGTTACACCTCACAAGGGAAATAATAAAGTACATTAGCTATTTCCTAACTGTATGAAATTTTTAAACCCTTATCATTATATCGTTTTATTGATAAAAAGAAAAGTATTCTTTTGATTTTCATTTTATAGATTATTGTTTTTTATTACTTGACCTCATTGCAACGATATCATATAAGGATGTTGTTTTTAATGCCCATAGCATAATAAAATAAATGCCCGCTCCAATAATTGTTAAAGTCGTTACATATAAAAATACATGAAATTGTTCAAAAAGATGTTTAATTATCCATAAAACAACTATCATGACAATGCAGGAAAAAATGATTTTAACGTATTCCTTACCAATTTTTCTAACGGAAAGCCAACCAATGTGTTTATTTAAAATAAAAAATGCAATAAAGGTATAAATAAAGCCAACGACTGAAGTTGATAATGCTAATCCTTTATAGCCTATCCAACTTGAAAAAACAAAATTAAACACTATATTTAGCAAAATAGACAAAATTCCAATCCTCATTATTAAATTCCCTTTATCAAGGGTATAAAACCCCTTTGCAATAATAACCTGAATGCTGTAAAAAAGAACCGAACCCACATAATAGTAAGCAACCTCTGATGTTGCTACCGTTGCTGCACCATCAAATGCCCCTCGTTGATAAACAATCTGTATGATCTCTTCCATCATTAACATCATTCCCGAAACAGTAGGAGCCAAAAAAAGGAACATGATAGACAAGCCTTTTTCCATTCCAGTCTTAAATAATTCCATATCATTATTCGTGCGTGCCTTTGCAATAATTGGATAAATAATCGTCGCTACCGTTACTCCAAAAATTGCTTGAGGAATACTTACTAAACGAAAAGCATAATTTAAATATGAAATAGCATCCGCCCCAAACATTCCTGCATAAAAGTTGCTAATATTTAAATTTATTTGTCCAACCATTATTGTTATTCCTACTGGGATGAAGATAAGATAAAAAGTGTTCACTTCTTTTATATTCAATTTTTGACGCCAATTTATAAATTTTCGCGGACCAAAGTAAAAAAACTTAATTAAAAACGAAATAATTGTACCGACTAAATACCCTAAAGCAATCGAATAGCCGCCTATCAGTTTGCTTAAAAAAAGCGTACTTCCAATGGTGCTTAAAACAACGACAGTCTGCGAAAAAGTTGAAAACGAGTATTTCCCCTTTGCATCAAAATATCCTTCAAAAACTGCATTAATTCCAACTAAAAAAATAGAAAAAAAATACATAATGGATGTCCAAATAGCCAATTGTTCAATATCATCTCTAAATGTGGGAAACAATAAATGGATAAGCCACGGCGAAAATGCCGCACCTGCAAGTGAAATCAATAATCCTATATAAAATGTCCCTTTTACGATATTCGTTAAATGTGAAAACCCCTGATTTTGCTTATCATATTTCAAATACGAAGGGACAAACGCATCCTTCATGCCAGATAGCATAAATAAAATAAATGTATTAGGAATGGTCATAGCTGCATTATAAGCTCCAACAATATCGCCTGCCCCAAATTGATGGGCAATGACGATATCGCGAAACATACTTGAAAATTTAAGAAAAAGTGTAGAAATAAAAAATAATATGCTAGCAAGTTTAAATTTAGACATTATTTCACTTCCTTTAGTTATTCATCAGTAAATTATCCTTAAAGGTTTTGTCCCAAAAGGATCTTAAACTTCCAGATATATTTCGCTAAAAAGAATAAAAATAAATCATGACATTGTGTATAACTATTTGTAACACGTCAAATATAAATTCAAATTTATTTCTAGTGGCTCCTATCAATTCAGACAGCCTACATTATCTTCTTTTTGACTGTTCTTTTTTTAAAAAAGAAAAAATCTCTTGATTAAAATTACTCTTTACGCAATTTTAAGTCAAGAGATTTCCATGAAAATATTATTTTAATTGTTGTAAGCTTATAAATATATCAACCATATCCAAATATTTTATAATATTAACCTGACATTTTTTAAAAGAATTATAGCAATTACATTTACAAACACAAACGCTAAATCCTAATAAACTTCAATAAAAAGTAAAGTATTATTCTATTTAAAAGGAGGGTGGTTAATCTAAAACTCATTTGAATACTGGAATATCTAAATACAAGATATACTTGTCAAGTAAACTATAATATTTTCCTATATAACTATTTGCTTGCAATATAGCCCAACGGATATCTGTTGCATATTGATGAGTTCCAGGATTGTCTGGATTCCATCTCATTTTATATAACGTATCTTGGCCATTATGAATATAACCTTCCCCAATAAAAGCAGCACCACCAATAATAGCTTTCTCAGGATCTGTCCAACCTTTTTGAAAAGCATATTCAGCACCACACGTTATTGGACAGGAATCCTTTGCTCCTATTCCATACATGTTATAAACTGTTTTTCCATTAATTTGTACTCCATTTGCCAATCTGGATGTTCCATTTCCAGTCTCATGTAAAGCATGAGCAACTAAATAAATTTCATTTATATTGTATTTTTGTGCAGCAGTAACAAATGCCTGTCCTTTACCTTCTAAAATTCCTTTACCTTTTAAAATTTTGTTATTGATTTCATCAGCTGTAAGCCCAGTGTATTGAGATAATTTTAAAAACTGAAATATTTCGGATCCATTATAGTTTAAAAAGTTATCAGGATTTAAGAAATACAATACATCTTCTCTGTCTGCATCTTTCCATCCTCCACAGGATTTTGAATATTTAATTTTGTACCATTCCCCAACTTTACCAATGATTTCAATTGTGTCACCTTTTTGCAGTTGCCCGCAACTATTGCTTTGTCCATTGATGGATGGTGTTGTTCGAACATTCAATGCATTTGCGATTACGATTCCTGTATTTCCATTATTCATTAAATGAATATAATTTTCATGTACATATCCATGATTTACAATTTGAGTTTGCGGGCTAACTCTCATTTGTATATTCAACATCTCATCTAAACTCATGTCATAGTACGACAGAATGCTTGATGTTGCTGGCATATAGACATAACCTATTCGACCTAAAACATCTACCTTAAACCATCTTCCAACAATATCAATAAAATTGTACGCCTGATTGCCCTTTAGTTCACCAATTACATTTCGGTTGCTATCAAAGATTTGTGTAGTATTATTTGTAGTAAACTTTCTATTTGGAATTTTATAAACACTATTTAAATCTTTTACATTTGGATTCATTATTGATTGTGTGCTATCTTTCCAAACATAGGCATACTCATTATTAATCTTTACCTTGTGCCAATTACCATCATCTTTTACTCGTGGGTAAATTTCATTTTTTGAGAGCTTAATAATTTCCGTGCCATTTGAACTTACTGCATAAACATTATCTCTTATTACCTGAAAATAACGGTCTGAGTTAGCAAAGGTTCTTTGCGTACCACTCTTATTTACATACCCTATTCTACCCATAACATCGACTTTATACCAATTTTCATACTCTTGTATAACCGGATATACTACGCCTTTGTTTAAGACAGCAAAAGTCTTCCGAGAGCTCGTAGAGGTATCTATAACTTTAACATCTTGTAACGCCTTAAAAGCTCTACTGTTTGAAACTTGCCCATTATTCAAATTTGTAATATTTGTTGATGTCGTTGGTTTTGTGGATTGCTTCCACACATAACCATATTTATCCCCTACTTTGACTAAATGCCAATTACCAGAGTCCTGAACTCGTTCAAATTTTTCACCTTTTTTTAGATAAACAAACACATTAGATGTTCCCGGTGCATATACAGGCAAATTATCTGCAATGACCTCAAAATATTTTGTTGAATTACTAAATTGAAGTTCAGTATTTGATTTATTAACAAAGCCAATTCTTCCATCTATATCTACTTGATACCAATTGGCATATTTTTTATAGTCACCCAATATCGGATATATAGCACCCTTCTTAATTGTAGCAAACGGTACTCTTTTTCCTGAAGATGTATCGTAAACAACTAAATCATCAAGAGCTTTAAATTTATTCTCACTTATTTTTAACCCATTATTTTTATTTTTAATGGAACTGTCGTCCGCAGGTTCAGTTGCTGCCTCCCAAACATATCCATATCCATCTGCCACTTTTACCATATGCCAATTTCCATAGTCTGAGACTCTTTTGAAAACTTGACCTTGATACAAATGTACAACTTCCTGAGAACCATTTTCGTGATTCACAAAAATAGGTGTGCCCCCATATTTAACTCTAAAATATTCCATATCATTAGAGAAATCTACTCGAGCAGAGGTCTTCATAATATACCCAATTCTACCGAGTATGTCTACCTCATACCAATTTGCATATTTATTATACCCTCCTATTATCGGATATTTTGTGTTCGCAGAAATTTCAGCAAAAGGAACCCTTTTTCCACTAGAAGTGTCATAAACAATTGTATTATCTAAAGTGATAATATAATTGTTTGATATTTTCAACTTATTAAGATTTTGTATTGTTGACCCCGTACTTGGCAAAGTAGCTTCTTTCCAAACATATCCATAACCTGATCCTATTTTTACTTTGTACCAATTACCCGAATCAGCCACTCTTTGATATTCTTGATCTTTCTTTAAATATGTAATTATTTTATTATTTTGATAAACAGGTGTGTTATCATATTTTACTTTAAAAAATTTATGTGAGTTGCTATTCATTAATAATTTTTTTTCCATTATTGGGTTATTTTCAACTTGTAAATTTTCGTTAGAATTTTGTATTGCGGTTTGTTGATTGTTTTCAGAATTAATCTGAACATCTGAGGTTATTTCCTTTTGAATATCACTACTTTCACCAGAGTTTAAATTTTCTTTTTCGTTTATTTGTGGACTCTCCACATTATTTGCTAAAATCTCTAGATTATTTTTAGAAATCTGTACCAATTGATTTCCTATAGAAAAAATAACTTGTGTATCATTTTCTTGAATGGGTTGAATGATAAAACCATTAGATAAAATACCAACTTGTTTGCCAGAGGATTCTGTTAAGAAAACAGGTGTTTGATCAGTTAGTACTTTGTATTGAGGTAAATCCAAATTTTCTGGTACCGTTGACACATTTTCATTTTCTTCCAATTGATAATTTACAGATTCTAATTTAATATAAAACTGTTTATTATTCATATTGAATATAATTTTATCGTCCACAATTTTATTTGAGTAAAATTCAAAACCTCCATATAAGTATCCTACAATTTTTTCATCATCTAATGAATATACTGGGGCTTTTTCAGATGTTATACTTACTCTATAAAATTCTTTCGTTACAGCTTTTCCGATATTTATTGGCAAAACGCTAAGAAGGATTATTAAACTGCAGAAAAGTGCTCCTAACCTTTTATACATATATTTGTTCCTCCTTCAACTAAATTATTTACTACAAAAATAATATACCTAGCTAGTAAACTGCTAATAGAATATCTATATTTTATTTTAACTTCTAAGCCTGAATATACTTTTAGTTTTTTGTGAAAAATAGGAGATAATAGATCCAATAAATAAAAACCAGATTGACATTAACGGTTGGTTATACCGATCAAATGCAAAAAATATATTATTAAGAACAGTAAAATAAGCGAGTATTCCAAATAGAAGAACATTTTCTGATAGAGATCTTTTGTATAAAAATATGGATAAAGTCATAGATATTGTTGCAAGTACCATCGTTAGTTTATGAATTTTCTGCATTAACTCAATTTTAACCCCAAAAATTTCTTTCCAATAAAATGATGTATTCCATTGTTTAATTGTTTTATCAATTGTATAGCTTCTAAGAAATGATTTTGGATCACTTTTCCACCATAATTTAATTCTATCAATGGCTGCTTCTTTTTGTAAGTTCATGTTTTCATATGCAGAAATGTTTGGGTGTTCTTTGTTAATTTTTTTAATTACGTCATCATAGGGTTCGCCATATCTATATCCCGACCCTTGATAAGTTCCCAGTAAGAGAGGATTTCCTGTTCCACCACTAAGTGGTATAAATTCATGGTAATGAATATAATTTCTAATCCACCAAGGTCCTAATACAATGAGAAGCAAAACTAAAGCAATAAGAAATTGTTTTAACATCATTTTTAAAGGGTATTTTTTTAATAATAGGTATATTAATAAAACTAAGGGATACAGTGCAATTGTTGGTCTAAACATGAGACAAAATAAATAAGAAAAGATAACTCCAAAGAAGTAAGACCATTTGCGTTCATTAGCCAGTTTAAGAGAACAATATAATAAAACATACATTCCTGCCATAAAAGGTGATTCGGTTAACAAAAGGTTATCTGTCAAAATTTGAGGAACGAATATCGCAAGTAAAAAAGCGGCTATAAGTCCTGTACATTTATTAAAAACATATTTACCAATTAGATATACAAATAAAATACTGGTTATGCCGAACAAAGATATTACAACCCTCGCTGCATATAAACCTACCTCTTCAAATCCAAAAATTAAAAATACTAATGCTAATAAAAAAGATTGACCAGGCATAATATGAACAGTGGGTTCTCCAATTTGATGGTATGTTAGCATCCCTGTCTGTATAAGAACTCTTGCACTTTTTGTATACCCTACATCATCGCTATTTAATGTTAGATTCAATCCATATTCATAAAGAGCAAACAATCTTAAAACTAAGGCCAAAAGCAATATAATAATTATTGAATAATGTTTCCTAACTAATTGAAGTAATTGATTATTTATACTCAAGAGAATATCCTCCTAATTTTAAGTATTACTGTTGGGAGACAAACCTATTATCGAAACTCCCGCCATAATTAACAAACAACCTAAAACTTTTTGGAAGGTGATTGTTTCATTAAAAACAAAGTGGGCACCAAAAACAGCAAGTATATATGCGATACTTTGAAAGGGATATGCAACGCTGAGCGGAACTTTCGATAATATATATAGCCATAATATTGTTGCAATACCATACATTGCAAGTCCAGAAAATACAAAAGGGGAAAATATTACCTTTAAAATGGAAAGTAGAGAAAAGCTAAGTGTTTGATTTTCCATGCCGTATTTCCATAAAAATTGACCAGTAACTAAAATCAATGTATTTCCTAATATCAATATGAAGTTTACCAAAGTCATTTCTTATCTTCCTTATCTTTAATATAATCTTTTATTTGCTTTTTAAGAAAAGCTAGTTCTTGAATAACATTTTTTAACTTTTCTTGTTGACTTGAAATGACAGTCGTCTGATAAATAAGTAAATTTAAAATTACTAAAAAAGCAACCATAAAAATCAATGCTGGCATATAAGATATTCCAATATAATGGGCAAACTTATTAATACTTGGAAGGAATAACGCAATCAATAATGAAATAATACCAAAAACGATCCACAAAAATGCTTGTTTATCTTGAAGTTTATTTCTGCTAGTAAAGAATATAACTTGCATAAAAAAAAGCAAAGCAAATATTAATGCTATAACTTGGACAATATCCATGACTACCCTCCCTAAAAAACTGAACGAATTAATGAAATAAACGTAACTTTTGTCATGTAATATAATGATTTTAAGGGTGTGATCGATGATCTTCCTCCTTGGCGGTTTTTCATTTCTACTTTTATTTCTTTTATTCGATATTTTTTTTGTGCCAACTTTACAAGTACCTCTACTTCAGGATAGTCAACAGGATAATATTTTGAAAATTCTTTTATAATCTTCCTATTTACAATTCTATACCCTGATGTTGGATCTGTAATTTTTATTCTTGATATAAAAAGTAATAAGTAATAAAAATACAATATCCCTATTCTTCTCATTAAAGATCCTTTATAGTTAGTTTTCTCAATAAATCTTGAACCAATTACCATATCATATTGCGATCGTTCTATCTCCGCTACTAATTTTTCAAGATCGTCAGGATCATGTTGTCCATCTGCATCTAATTGGATTGCATATTCATAACCGTGTTTAAGAGCATATTTATAACCCGTTTGCATCGCTCCACCAATTCCAAGATTAATCGGCAAATCAATATAATTTAAATTATTTTCCTCTAAAATTCTCCTTGTTCCATCAGTTGATCCATCATTTATTACCACATAATCATACTTACAAGTTTCAACCAGTTTTTTTACTGTATTATATATTGAGTCTTCCTCATTATATGCAGGAATAATTATGAGGACTTTGCTCATTTTAATAAACTCCTTTCAAAATAAATAGGATAAAACAAATACCTATTATTCCAAGATATTATATCTTATTTTTAATACCCTCTCCAATGTATTCTAAAATATTTCATACTTCTTTTAAAAAACCTATCCACTTGGGATAGGTAAAAATTTTTAAGAGGCCGTTAACTGTAATTATGTAGTTTTAAAAACTAAAGTACAATATAAGTATACAATAAGCACACCTAAATAAATACTCACCGCCGGTGCTGTTAAAACATGACCCGCAGTATAGGCGATGCCAAGACCTAAAATAACGGCAGAACCAAATAAAACCACTTCATGATTAAAGTTTTCTTTAACATTTTTAAAAAAGTATGTAACGATTTTATAAGCAAGATATAAAAATGGAGCAATGTACAAAGCAAATCCAATAATTCCTATAGAAAAAAATATATCAAAAAAGTCCATTTCAACTGTTTTTCCTTCTTTTTGATAATTCCCACCATATCCCATTCCGAAAAGCTTTTGAGATAATGGAGCTTCAGCAAAATATTTTTTATGTTGTGCTAAAAAGTGCTCTCTCCCGCTTAATAAAACATTTTCTACTGCTTTTTCCCTTTCTTTTTCTATTTCGTTTTTGGATTCTTCTGTTTTATTATCATTATTAAAATCAGCTTGTTGTTGATCCAATCCAACCCATGATAAGTGGATATTCATATTATGTGCAACAGGTGTGTATGGGGTCAATAGTAGAAATAACACTAATACTACAGAATTCACCACTAAATTTACACTAAATTTTTTTGCCAAAACCGAATCATGTCTAAATCTAATCCGTTCAATCAAATAAATGAAAAATGCAATCACTAAAATGATGAAGACGGAACCATACCCAACTTTTGTTCCGACTGCTAACTGAGAAAATATCAACATACATACAGGAATCCAGTAATAAATAGTTTTCCACGATTTTGTGTTTTGAACAGCGTAATACACCACCACTGCAAAGCATATCGCCATAATAGCACCAATTTCGTTGCCTGCAAAAAACCATCCTTGGTGTCCAAGTTTTTCGCTCTCATAACTTTTTATACCAGTACTTGTAATGGATGCTATTATCATTACCAAAGATACAATATTCATGGAAATAAAAATATTCCTTTGAATTGTTTTTTGAATATTCTCTTGCTCTTTTAACTTTTTTATAACAATTAAGTAACCAAATAAAATAATGGGAACATATGCAATTTTTGCAATATTTCTTAACTCTGAGAACAAATGAAAAGGGTCTTTAACCAACATATTATTTATTAAACCAATTATTAAAACAAACCCGAACAGAAATAAATAAAATAATATTTTTTTCTTAGATTTATCCAGGGGAACCCACAAGATATATAACAAAATGAGAAACATCACACCAAAACGAATGAATACCCCGAAAGTTAAATCGATATGAAAAATAAATATTGAAAAAGATGTCATTAAATCGATAACTGGCTGTAAAATTATAAAAAATATCAAAAACCACTCAAACTTTGACGAAAATGAATATAAACGCTTATTCACTACACATCCTCCTGTTGCTTGATCCGTTCAAAAGTTATTTCTATCTTAATTAACTGAAATGGAATAAGTTCATGAGAAATGCCTTTTCCCAACAATAATATATTTTGTTGGAGAAAAGGCATCTGCTAAAAACTGAAATAAAACAACAGTTATTTTTTTAGTGCTTTAATCAAAAACTTCGGTAATATTAATTGCCTTTTCCATCTCCAAGGTTCTTTTATTAATCTGTAAAACCATTCCAACCCTAATTTTTGAAAAATTTCTGGAGCTCTTTTAAGATTTCCGGAAATGACATCAAAAGAACCTCCAACTCCTTGAAAAACAAAAGGGTGAAGGGAGTTCATATTTTCAATGATCCAATATTCCTGCCGTGGGCTTCCTAAAGCGACAAATATTATATCTGGTTTAGCTTCGTTAATTGTCCTGCGAATAATGTCGGTATCTTTTTCATAGCCATGCAGTACACCAACAATGTTCAACCCTGGAAATTGTTTGATAAGCTCTTCTTTTGCTTTTTCAGCAATTCCTGGTTTTGCTCCATATAGAAAGATTTTTTTATTATGCTTTGCCGCTGCCTCACAAATCTTTAACATTAAATCAATCCCAGTAACACGAGAGCGAATGTTTCCTCCCCTTATTTTAGACGCTATAATCACACCTATTCCATCGGGGATTTGGTATGTCGCCTTATTCAACAATTCTTTTAATTGGTCGTCAACTTGTGCTTTCATAATTTTCTCTGGATTAATCGCAACAATAAAAGCTTTTCTTTTTTCCTCGATATCTCGTATTAATGATGATGTTAATTCTTCATAATTTAACGAAGAAACATCAATCCCGAGTATCTTTTCCTTCATAATATCACCTTTAAATACGAGGAAAGTTTTTAGAATCCCCTAATGTTACCACTGTAAAACCGGCCTTTTCCCATGTTAAACGATTTATGCAGTTTTTTGTATCGAAAATGATTTTAGATCGGATTCTCTCAATATTATTTGGATCTAATTCTTTGAATTCATTATGATCAGTCAAAATCAAAATGAGATCGGAATGATCCAAAGCTTCAGATAGACTTTGTGTTTGACGTTCAATCTTGTTTTCTTTAATATGCGGGTCATATGCTGTGTAATCAATACTTAGTTTTTCTAAGTGATTGATCACTTCAATAGAAGGACTTTCTCTCATATCATCTATATTTCCTTTAAACGCAAGACCTAGCACTGCAACACGACCATGAGAAATTCCTTTTTCTTCGAATAATCTCTTAACTTTATTTGCCGTATATGCTGGCATACCATCGTTGATCGTTCTAGCAAGATGAATCATTTTCGCAACATCAGGCTGAAGTTCAACAAGAAACCATGGATCAACTGCTATACAATGTCCCCCAACACCGGGACCAGGAAAATGAATATTGACTCGAGGATGGAAATTTGCTAACTTAATTGCCTCCCATACATTGACTCCAATATTTTCACTAATTTTAGCCAATTCGTTTGCAAAAGCAATATTTACATCTCGATACGTATTTTCAATCACTTTTACCATTTCGGCAGTTGTTGCATCTGTCGTATGAATCGTTCCTTTTACAAAAACTTGATATAATTCCTTTGTCAATTGACTAGATTTTTCATTAATTCCTCCTACAATACGATCATTTTGAACTAATTCCTCGAATACTTTACCTGGTATGACACGTTCCGGAGAGTGAGATACAAATAATTCTTCACCAATTTTCAAGCCGCTTTTTTGCAATATCGGCAACATAACGTCTTCAACAGTCCTTGGTGGAACAGTGGATTCTAAAATAACTAAATTTCCTTTTTGTAAGTACGGAACGATTGAATCTGTTGCTTGGCTGACGTAAGAAAGATTCGCAGTCTTATCTTGGTTGATCGGAGAAGGGACAGCAATAATAAAAATGTCAGCTTGTTCAGGTTTTGTAGATACTGTAAAATTGCCATCATCGATTGCTTTGTTTAGACGTTCCTGTAATCCATTTTCTTCTATATGAAGTTGTTTATTTTTTATTGATTTGACAGCATGTTCATTTATATCCACCCCATGAACCCTTAATCCATGGTTGGCAAACATAACAGCTGTTGGTAATCCAATATAACCCAATCCAATAACGCATATTTTTTTCTCCATAATCTTAAAAACTCCTTTGTAATCAGACAGAATTCACACTATCAGTTATTATATCGAATATTGCTTAAAGAAGATAGGCTAAATTTTTTTTGTAAAAGGATTTTAAAAAATACAACCTTTTTATATGACAAAAGCCATTAAAAGTCAACAAGAGCTGTCAAAATTCAACAGCTCAAGTATTATGGTTAAACAACACTGGTTTTACTGAACTTACCCCAAAATGATACAAAATCCCCTGCACAATCCGTTCTGATGCTTTGCCGTCTCCGTAAGGATTGGATGCTTGTGACATTTGTCGGTATACCTTCTCGTCTGTTAGGAGCTGTTTGGCTAATTGATAGATTTGCTCTTCATCAGTGCCTGCTAGTTTCAATGTGCCTGCTTCAATTCCTTCAGGTCGTTCAGTCGTATCGCGGAGAACCAAAACAGGCACGCCTAAAGAAGGAGCTTCTTCTTGTACGCCACCGGAATCTGTCAAGATAATGTGAGAACGGGCGGCAAAATTGTGAAAGTCCAAAACTCCCAGTGGTTCAATTAAATGAATCCTGCTGTCATTTCCGAGAATTTCATCTGCTACCTCGCGAACAGCCGGATTAAGGTGAACAGGGTAAACAACCTGGATATCAGCAAATTCTTTTACTAATCTTTTAATGGCCCGGAACATACTTCTCATCGGATGCCCTAAATTTTCGCGTCGGTGTGCAGTAAGCAGTATCATTCGGTCATTTCCAATTTTATCAAAAATTTCGTGGTGATAATCATCTGTTACTGTTGTTTTTAAAGCATCTATTGCCGTATTGCCTGTTATAAAAATCGAATCTTTCGGCTTATTCTCTTTTATTAAATTTTCAAATGCTTTCTTAGTGGGAGCAAAATGCAAATCCGCCAAAATTCCTGTTAATTGGCGGTTCATTTCCTCTGGAAATGGAGAAAATTTATTATTAGTGCGAAGCCCCGCCTCCACATGGCCAACGGCAATCTGGTTATAAAACGCAGCTAAACTAGCAATAAATGTTGTCGTGGTATCTCCATGAACAAGAACAATGTCAGGCTTTACTTTTTTCATTATGCCATCTAAGCCTTCTAATCCTCTTGTCGTAATATCAACTAACGTTTGCCGATCCCTCATAATATTCAAATCATAATCCGGAACGATACCGAAAACATCCAATACTTGATCAAGCATTTGGCGATGTTGTGCCGTAACGGTTACAAATGACTCGATTTTGTCTGTATGTTTTTTGAGTTCCAGCACTAACGGAGACATTTTTATTGCTTCAGGTCTAGTTCCAAAAATCGTCATTACTTTAATTTTTTTCAAGAACATCACCTTCACAAATTTTTTTCGAACATAATATATCTTAACATTTTTAATAAAACTGATTTGTAAATTTCTTGAGATTCCCCTTATTTTTTACCTAATATTTCCGTTTTCTAATCGAATATTCCAAAAAGTCCTCCTTTAGTTCATCTCGGCTTAGAATAAAGGATACAATTGCCTCAGGGTAACCAAGTTAGTCGGTGATGCTCTAGCAGAATAGCGAACATCTCGCTGCCGATAAATGTTTTGATTCATAAATTTGATTCATAAAGTCGACCCTTTCGACTCATTGGCGAAGCTTAGGATCTGTCGCACAATTTGGAGCAAATCCTATATTTTTCTATACAAATTTAAAAACGTTCTCCAACCTCTCGTTTTTCTCTGCATATGGCGATAAGAATTCAAAGGCAGCCAGCTTCTATGGAATGCTTTTCAACAATCGCAATTGGCAGTATTTCTTTTGACTATGTCTTAGTTGCCGCAAAAAAAATGTGCCTAAATCGACAGTAGACAGGGATGAAGCTTTTTTTATTTAGCACAATCCTCACTATTGTTTCATATATTATGAACCGACAGCTAGCAACACTATGGAAACAATAGCCAAAAAATGACAACATTTTGCCTTGACGTTGATCTTTGTCTAAGCTACCATTCTCAACAAAAAAATCGACAAAATCACTATTTCCCGGAATATGTTATATTATATACTTCCTTCCAAAAAAATTTATCATTCATCCGCGGCAACAAAATAGTTGATTAAATACTCTCCCCATACCTGATTTCCTTTTTCGCTCGGTTTGGATCGGTCTTCTGTAACGTATTGCTTCAATTGCTCGTCTTCCTTATCCGGCCAATTTTCCCAATGGTTTAAATATGCAAAATGGTTTTCTTCGGCATATTGTTTGAGCGCATCTACTTCCTTAGGATAAAATTTTGCACCAAAGAGCGGGTGTGCAGGCTGCAGCATAATCGATACGTCAGGATTTGCTTCTTGAATTTTCCGCAAGATGTCCGTAATGTTGCTTAGAGTATTGTCAATGCCGACAACGCCGTTATCATTCAAAATAAACGGCTCGAAAAGGAGGATGTCAGGCTTTTTGTCTGCAATTTTTTTATATAATTTTTTATTCAATACACTATGCGTTGTCTCCTCGGCATCGGAAACAATCGAGATGTTAAAGAGCTCATCTCCATATGCAGAAAGAAGCTCCTTTTTCAGTTTTTCCGGCCACCCATTTTGATCGGAAGGAACTGATTCAGATCCCCAAATTACAAAGTTCAATTGTTTCTCTTCTTTTAAAGCTGTTTTGATTTTTTCCTGAACATCCTCCGGTAAATTTTTGACGTAGTCCTCTCGCGTATCATTTTGTTTACTATTGTCTTCCTTTATATTTTCTGCAGACGATTCCACAGAAGCAGCTGTCGGTTTTGAAATTTTTTGTTTCCAGTAAAAATGGCCGACAATAATTGATGCTATACATAAAACGACAACATTACTAACAATAATCCTTTTTTTCACAGATAATCCTCCAAACGACAAATTTCTCACTTTATTATAGCGGAAAATGACCTGCCGTTCCATGCTGTCAATTCATTTTTTCAAGCGGTGTTGACAAGTGTATACGAAAATATTTTCCTCACAAATATATTGTCTTAATAGAATTGGAAACTTATAATCAGATTAGATAATATTAGTAATGAGGGATGAAATTATGAGATCAGATAGACAGAGAAAAAAGAGAAAAAAATGGCTCTGGATTTTGTTATCAGTCATTGGAGTTTTCATTATTGCCACGGGATCCTATGCCTTTTACATTTGGAACAAAGCACAATCGACCATTGCCAACATTCAAGAAAACATCGGGCGGGATAAATCAGACAAACGCGATCAGCAAGTCAACTTTAAAAATCGCGATCCTATTTCCATATTGCTGATGGGTGTTGATGAAAGAAAAGGAGACCGAGGACGGTCTGATTCGCTCATTTTGATGACAGTCAATCCAAAAGAACAGTCAATGGAAATGGTCAGCATTCCCCGCGATACAAGAACAGAAATTGTCGGAAAAGGCATTCAAGACAAAATTAACCACGCCTACGCTTTCGGCGGAACAGAAATGGCTATTAAAACGGTTGAAAATTTCTTAGATGTGCCGGTTGATTATTTTGTCAAAGTGAATATGGAAAGCTTTCGCGATATTGTCGATGCAGTCGGCGGTGTGACGGTTGAAAATGATTTAGATTTCACTTACGAGGGCTACCATTTTGAAAAAGGAACCATTCACTTGGATGGCAAAAAAGCTCTTGCGTATTCAAGAATGCGATATGATGATCCAAGGGGCGATTTCGGACGCCAGGAAAGGCAGCGGCAAATTATTGAGGCGGTTATTGAAAAGGGAGCAAGCATTACATCCATTACAAAATTTGGAGAAATGTTTAAAGTCATTGAAAACAATGTAAAAACAAATCTTACATTTGATGAAATGTGGGCAATTCAAGAAAATTACAAAGATGCCCGAAAAAATGTCATTCAGCATCAAATAAAAGGGAGCGGAAAAAAAATTAACGGCATTTACTACTATATTGTGCCTGAAGATGAACGTCTTTCCCTTTCCAACGAGCTGAAAAAACATTTGGAATTAAAAAAGGAAACCGCTGAAAAATAAAAAATAGTGCGGCAGTTCACCATTCGACCGCATTTTTATAAGAACTGCCGCACTTATAATAAAAATCCCCGCAAACCGAGAATCATTCAGCAGCATTATGATTTTCGTTTACAATCATAACAAGATGGCTTCTCATATAAAATAAAGGAATGGTATTCCTTCCCCTCATTGATCCTTCTCTTATATGTATCATTGATATGAGACGCACTTTTCATTTTGTTGTAAATGATACTCATATGCTTCTCCACAACGACTTTCTCATGATTGATTAAAACGATTGTTGAATGCTTTCCTTTTGAAACGACATGTCGAATAGCCGAATGCGCAATCCATTGGCAGTCTAAATGCTCCATTGATTTAGTAGGGAAAAAACAAAGATCAAGGGCAGGAATGCATACAGGAAGCATGCGCTGGCGCGGCAGGATTTTCTTAGCTGCGTCTATGATGCCTTTAAGAGACACACCATAATAGTTGCAGCTCTCTGCCAAAAGGTCTTTCGGCCTCTCTTTCACAAGATACTTTTCATACTTCTCAATAACAATTGTCCAACATTCTCCATACGTATTAAAATAAGGAAGCAATGCTAGCGTGTCACAAGTTAAAATATAATTTTTGACCTGCTCCACTCTTTCACCCCTTTTTCTTCACTATTTGACAATCCTTGCATGACATTAGACTTTTTTACTAGTTCTTTCGATGTATATTATACACGAATTTCAAGAAAATTTGGTAAATTTCTAAACTTTTTTTGTAAAAAAAGAAAAAAATTCCATGATAAAACCAAAAAATTAGTATAATATTATCATTACGAGGTGAACTTATCGTGAGAAAAAAATCGATGATGGGGCGAATGGCATCAATTTTTTTATTTACATTTTTTCTTTTAAGCGTTTTTTTTATTACGTGGCGCTCGAAGCATGTCGATTCAAACGACTCTTTTGCAAGCATTGAACCTCAAATTCCGACCATCTTTGTCCATGGCTATAAAGGAACAATGCGCTCGTTCCAACATATGCTGCATCGTTTTGAATATGATTACCGCTGGGGAACAAAATCAATGGTCATTCGAGTTGATCGCATGGGCATTGTCCATATTTCCGGAACAATCCCACAAAACTTAAAAAATCCTTTTATACAAATTGTTTTTGAGGAAAACCGCACAAGTATTGAGGAAACGGCAAATTCTCTGAAAAAGGCAATGCGCTTATTAAAAGAAAACTATTCGGTAGACGAGCTATACATTGTGGCTCATTCGATGGGAGGACTCGTTTCGACAAAATATGTCGAGGACACGAACAACTTGAAGGATTACCCGATTGTCCGCAAAATGGTGGTCATAGGCAGCCCGTTTCAAGGAATAGAACAGGAATCTTACCATAAGCTAAATACAGGTAAAGCAATCATTGATTTAAAACCAGATTCTCATGCTTTACTAGAAATATTGAACAACCGGGATCAATTTTCTAAAAAAACGAAAGTTCTCAATATCGCAGGGATCAATCCCGAGTATAAAGACAGTGATGGAGTTGTCTCCATCCAGAGCGCTCTCAGCGCTAGAAATATTGTTCCGTTAGAAAATTATCATGAAATCATTGTTAAAGATAAACTTGCCACACACAGCGGTCTTCATGAGCATCCGAAAGTGGACAAGTATATCGGCGAATTTCTATGGGGGTACAATTGAGTTGGGGAAAGTATTTCTTCAACCGAATGACCTTTTTCAAATAAAAAACCCCGACTCTTCTTTCCCCTTTAAAAGGAGGAAGAAGAGTCGGGATAAATGTTTTATACATGAGATACAATGAGAACACATTTTCCTTTTATTGCGAAATCGCCTGTTTGGTTCGGCAAAATAAAATGAGCCCCTTTTTTTAATGTGTATGAACGGCCATCATGAGTAAGCTCCCCGTCTCCCTCAATCACGCTTGCAAGAAGGAACGGATGATTTTGAACAAACTTCCCTTCGCCGTCAATCTCCCATTTGTAAACTGAAAAAAATTCGTTTTTGATAAATGTGGTAATCGTTGCTCCTTCCTTTACTTCCACAGAACGTTCAATCGTGTAATCTTTATGAGGAACAGTCGCCACCTCTATCGCTTGTTTCAAATGCAATTCTCTTTTATTTCCGTTTGCATCTACACGGTCGTAATCATACACTCTGTAAGTCGTATCAGAACTTTGCTGCGTTTCAAGGATGAGCGTTCCTTTGCAGATGGCGTGGATGGTGCCGCTCGGAACATAAAAGAAGTCGCCCGGTTTTATTTTTACTCTTCTCAGCAATTGATCCCATTTTCCGCTTTGAATCATGGATACGAGCTCTTCTTTCGTTTTGGCATGATGACCGTAAATGATTTCCGCATTTTCTGAGCAGTCAATGATATACCAGCACTCCGTTTTTCCTAATTCACCATTTTCGTGCTTTTTTGCATATTCATCATCTGGATGCACTTGCACGGACAAATCGTTGTTTGCATCAAGAATTTTCGTTAAGAGAGGAAATCGATCCCCTTTTATTCCGCCGAACAATTCTCGATGGTTGTCCCATAATTCACCCAATGTTTTTCCTTTAAACTTTCCTTCTGCTACAATGCTTTGACCATGCGGATGGGCAGAAATCGCCCAGCATTCTCCTGTTGTCTCCGTTGGAATTTTGTAATGAAAATGAGTGCGAAGGTTTGTTCCACCCCAAATTCGATCTTTAAAAACAGGCTTTAAAAAAATTGGAGACTGCACCACCTTGTTCCACTCCCTTTCTGCAATAATTTCCCCATTATTTATATTAAGCAGTTCTTGAAATTTTTTCACCTTTTTTCATTTTTTATACAGAGCTCGCTGAAGAGAAACCTTCAATATCAAAACAGAAAAGGATGCCGAATTCTATCAACATCCTTTTCTTTTTGATTTGTTATCAAATTTTCGAATCACTGTTCGTTAGCATATACAGTGCCAGTCGCCTGACTGGAAACCTGCTCTTCTTGAGAAGCTTTTTCCGGATGAAACTCTCCTTCCATTTTTGACACAACAACTGTTGCGACACCGTTTCCAATTAAATTCGTAATCGCACGGGCTTCTGACATAAATCGGTCAACACCGATGAGAAGTGCAATTCCTTCAACCGGAACCATTGGAAATGCAGCCAAAGTAGCGGCTAATGTAATAAATCCGGAACCAGTCACACCTGCAGCGCCCTTTGAAGTCAGCATTAAAATTCCAAGTAGAGTCAGTTCTTGCCAAATGGTTAAATCGATCCCATATGCCTGTGCAATAAAGATAGCCGCCATTGACAAATAAATCGACGTTCCATCTAGGTTAAAAGAATACCCAGTCGGAACAACAAGACCAACAACAGACTTAGAACATCCGTACTTCTCAAGCTTTTCCATCAATTTTGGCAATGCGGATTCAGAGGAGGAAGTTCCTAACACAAGCAATATTTCTTCCTTTATATATGCGATAAATTTTAAAATGCTGAACCCGTAAAATTTTGTGATCAGTCCCAACACGATCACGATAAATAAGAACATCGTCATGTAGACAGAGGCCATTAATTTTCCTAAAGACACAAGCGATCCCAGACCGAAATTTCCGATTGTATAGGCCATTGCACCAAAAGCTGCAATCGGTGAAATTTTCATAACCATATTTACGATGCCAAAAAAGATATTTGTCAATTGTTCAAACAAATTCATAACAGGTTTTGCTTTTTCCCCTAGTCTTGCCGCTGCTAATCCGAAAAGGACTGCGAAGAATAAAATCGGCAAGAGTTCTCCGTTTGCGAGCGCTCCCACTGCATTTTCTGGCACAATGCTCATGATAAAGTCTAAAGCACCGTGACTTGTTTCCTCTGCTTGTTTCGTATATTGAGAAATATCGCTTCCTTGCACACTATCGGTGTTAAAGCCCTCACCTGGCTTCATAATGTTTACAACAAAGATCCCGATAGCAAGAGCAATCGTCGTAACAATTTCAAAATAGATCAGAGCTTTCCCGCCGATCCTGCCTACTTTTTTCAGATCACCCATCGATCCGATGCCGATGACAACGGTGAAAAATACAATTGGTGCAATCACCATTTTCACTAGTTTAATAAAAATATCTGCCAAAATCTTTAATTTCGCCCCGAACTCAGGGAATAAAAATCCAACTGTAATCCCTAAAATGATACCGATAATAACTTGTACAGTCAGGTTTTTAAAGTTTATTCGCATCTATCTCTCTCCTTTCCCCTTTGATAACGTTTTCAAACGTCCGTACATTTATGTTAATAGAATGTTCAAAAAGTTTTAATATTATGGTTTTATTAATCTTTTTGTTCTTTTTGGTCTCAAAATTAATTTGAATGGCCAAAAATGAGAAAGGATCAGCACCTCCCTAGTCATTCTGGGAAACAGAAGCAGAAACTCTTAATAGATTCATTTTTGCTTTTCAACTACTCCCGCTTAAAGTCTAACGAGCTTGTCACTCCAAAGAAACGTAAACGGCTTGTTCTCCTTCCTTAACAGAGCTGGTTAACTACTGCCCAACGACTCTCATGCTTCAGTCGTAACTCCAACGATGACCATTTTCATAACCGATTGTCCATTTGTAACCCAAAAAAAAATCAAAACACAACGGGCGATAAACCATGAGATCGAGTTTCTTAGAATCATTCATTCGTTTCAAATAGTTACTGCCGATAAGCTGAAAGGTTTTATTTCAGCCATTCCTGTAAAGAAAGTTCAGCCGCTGTGATGTCCATGTACTTTATCTTACATCTTTCCACCGAATGCTCGTTGGACTATTTCTTGTGGTGTATCATGCGTAAAAATGGATGAGAGCGGCGAATATAACACCTCTTTTTTTTCTCTCAAATTCCATAAAAAAAGACTGCCGCCTCGCGGACAGTCCATTTTTTGCTGAAACAATGGCTAGTTCAGCTTGCTGCATTTCTTATTTCTTTTAATAGCTTTCCATATTTCGCTTCATATTCTTGGTAAAGCGGCACAAATCGTTCCTGCCATTTCTTTCGCTCTTTTTCCGTTAACGTATGAATATGTATATTTGGATTTTGCCTCATTTCTTCAAGCTGTCTTATATTTTGCTGTTTCGATTGCTTCATATTCCAAGCTGTCGTTTCTTCTATTGCTTTCATAATTTGTTTTTGAACGTCTTTAGGTAGCTGATTCCAAAATGTTTCATTGACCATTACGACATATCCTAAATAACCGTGATTGCTAATTGTTACATACGGATGAAATTGATAAAATCTTTTTGAATAAATATTCGAAATTGTGTTTTCTTGTCCGTCAAATGCTTCCTCTTCTAATGATTCATAAACTTGATCAAATGAGAGGGCAATCGGTTCCGCTCCTAACATGTTAAATTGTTTTTTTATGACTTTATTAGGCATGATCCGAAATCTTTGGTCTTTGAAATCATCCGGATTTTTCATAAACATTTGACTATTTACCATTTGTTTGAATCCATTTCCCCAAAAAGCCAGTCCTTTAAATCCTTTCGGTTCTAACATACTGAGCAGCTCTTCGCCAATTTTTCCTGTTAAAACCCTTTCAACATTATCATCGTTTTGAAAAATAAACGGTAAATCTAACACTTCCCATTCCGGAACCAATTTTGCCACGTTTGAATAGGAAGGAGCAATCATTTGCACTTTGCCTTTTCTTAAAGCTTCTATTTCATCTTTATCTGAATATAATGAACCGTTTGGAAACACAATCACTTTTACTCGGCCCTTCGTCTTTTCCTCGACCAAATCTGCAAACCTTTGTGCAGCCAAGCCTTTTGGCGTATCCTCCGCCACTACATGGCTGAAATAGATTTTAATTTGCTCTTTTAGCCCCTCTTGCTCATCATCGTAAACCGGTGGATCATTTTGAGATTGTATAATGATATTATAGGAAAATAACGCAAAGGCTAACCCGGCACATACTATAGCCAAATACCTCACGATTTTTTTCTTCATGATTCATCACACCATTTGTTTTTGATCATTTTAACATAAATTATACCAAGCATGCTCTTTCTCTAAAGTAAAGGAAAGCAAATCTGTGATAAAATAAAGCAAGTATGAACGTTTAGCTAAAAGAGGTTGCCTTATGAAGCGATTACCAATTATATGGAAAATAACAGGTTTAATTTTTATTATTGTCTTTTTATCGCTTTTTTTCGGAGGATTATTTATTGTAAACGAATATTTAAACCAAAAAGAAGAAGAGCTTAAACAGCAATCTATATTAGCTGCGAGGACGGTTGCGGCGCTGCCTGAAGTCAGAAACGGGCTCAATGGAAGCTTGAAAGATCGCCAGCTGATTCCTTCGATGATTGAACGTCTTCAAATCATTAACGGAACAGAATATATTGTTGTGCTCGATATGGATCGTACCCGCCTTTCCCATCCGGTCAAATCTTTAATCGGAACAAAATCGGAAGGAGAAGATGAAGGTCCTGCCTTTGCCGAACACACATATACGTCAAAAGCAAATGGAGAAACCGGCACTGTTATCCGCGCCTTTGTACCTGTCATGAATAAAGAACATAAACAAGTTGGAGTCGTCATCGCAGCCTATAAGCTTCCAAGCTTATATGAGCTGCTTGCAAATTTAAAATCGCAAATTTTTTCGATTTCTTTTCTTGTCTTACTATTAGGCGGTTTGGGGGCCTGGCTCCTGGCAAGACATATAAAAAAGCAGATGTTTCACTTGGAGCCTTTTGAAATAGCTAAAATGCTAGTTGAACGGACTGAAACATTTAAAGCTATGCACGAAGGAGTCATTGCCATTGATAAAAATGAACGTATAACTATTTTTAATGACCGTGCCAAACAAATGATGGGCATTGAAGGAGATGTGATCGGAAAGCCGATTCGCGACGTTATTTCCGACACCCGACTCCCGGAAATATTAGTAATTGACCGTCCTATTTATAACAAAGAATTGCAGGTAAGGAATCTAAGCATTTTAAGCAATCGCATCCCGATCAGAGTGAATAACGAAACGGTCGGAGCTGTCGCCATTTTCCAGGATCGAACTGAAATCAAAAAGCTTGCGGAAGAATTAACCGGAGTGAAAGCTTTTGTCCACGCGCTTCGTGTTCAAAATCATGAACATATGAACAAATTGCACACGATAGCAGGTCTCATTCAGCTTGGACATAAAGAAAAAGCGTTAGAATATGTATTCAAAATAACGGAAGAGCAAGAAGAGCTGACAAACTTTTTAACTGAACATATTAAAGATGAAAGCATATCGGGCCTTTTACTCAGCAAAATCAGCCGGGGCAAAGAGCTCGGAATTAAAGTAGTCATTGACAGAAACAGCCATTTGGAGCGATTTCCAAAAAATATCGATCATAACGACTTGGTGATCATCATTGGGAATTTAATTGAAAATGCTTTTGATGCCTTTCAAGAGTCGACTGATCCTGACAAAGAAATATTCGTCAGCATCGATCAAAATAAAGAAATTTGCACGATATTAGTTGAAGATAACGGTCCTGGCATAGACGATTCTGTATTACCGAACATTTTTGAAAAGGGTTTTTCCACAAAAAACAAGCAAAATCATGGAATAGGCTTATATCTGGTCAAACAAATTGTTGATCAAGCAAACGGTCACATTCAGGTTGAGTCGCAAAAAGGTATGGGAACTACATTTATCATCACATTTGATATGTAAAAAACAAAGGGGGCAAAAAATTTGAACAAAAAAATTAGTGTATTGTTGATTGAAGATGATCCCATGGTTCAAGAGGTGAATAAACAATTTATCCAAAAAGTCGACGGCTTTACTGTGATTGGAATCGCAGGGAACGGAAAAGAAGGCATAGAGCTTGTTCGGGAATTGAAACCTGAACTAGTTATTATAGATATTTACATGCCTAATCAGGATGGATTAGAAACGCTTAAGCAAATCCGGTCAGAGGGTCATTCCGTAGATGTCATTGCGATTACCGCTGCGAGAGATATGGAAACTGTTCGCCGTGTCCTGCAAAACGGCGCTTTTGACTACATTATGAAACCGTTTAAATTTGAACGGCTTCAACAATCATTAAAAAACTATTTGCTTTATCATAGCCAGCTGAAGGAAAAAGAAAAATTAACGCAAAAAGATGTAGACACTATGTTGTTAAACAATAAATTCAAGAACAAGCCAGAGGATCCAGACCTGCCTAAAGGGTTGAACCAAGTAACACTTGATAAGATCATCCGTTTCCTTCAAAATC
Organism: Aeribacillus sp. FSL K6-2848; assembly: GCF_038004325.1. Taxonomy (NCBI): domain Bacteria; kingdom Bacillati; phylum Bacillota; class Bacilli; order Caryophanales; family Bacillaceae; genus Aeribacillus; species Aeribacillus sp. FSL K6-2848. The sequence goes on along the minus strand of NZ_JBBOQQ010000001.1, from coordinate 614,877 downwards.
AAAAAGAACCGATTTCCGCTGAAGAAGTTGCGGAAGGAATCGGTATTGCACGCGTTACTGCACGAAGATATTTAGACTACCTGGCGAAAATCAAAAAAGTCTCAATCCATGTTCAGTATGGCAGCATCGGAAGACCTGTCAATCGATATATGTTTCATTCTGATTAAGCTTGGCTAGAGGCGAAAAACAAACGAAAAAATCATTGAGCTGGACCACTTTTCTCATTTTTAAATTGCTAGGACAAATAAATGCTATGTTGGCTTTATCAGGGGAACAGTCATCGCACGTTGAATACTAATGGTGTCAATTTTCTCTTACGGACATTTTCTTTTTTAATCGGGACATAGAAAGGCTTTCGAACCTACATTATGAGTTCTCAATAAACAACGATTATTCTAAAAACGAGTTCAGAATTTTTCGCCGACTTTGCCTTTCAATGCGTTGAATTTTCAACTTTTTCCCTCCTCCCTTGCTTTCCTTCAACCTATTGTCCGCTCTTTATCTGTTCCTTCGCCATTACCATTTTCAACTTTGCTTTTAAATTTTTTACCCCACTTTTTTAGTGGAATAACTGCCTTGTAATGATCCGTTACAAAATGCCCCATGCTAAACAAAGACGCGTGATTTTTTTAAGTAAGCGTCGACGTTTTAAATCGGCAAAATATTTCAGCAAAATCAAAAAAACTCCAACTTCAAAACTTAATGATTTGAGAGTTGGAGCATAGTATTTTTATTTAATTTTTCTATAAATCGGCCCATGGGATTGAATTAACAGGGTATTACCAGTTTTCAACAATTGCTGCAGCAGTCTGTTCATCGATAATTAAAACATTTATAAATCCACCGTTTAATGCAGCTTTTATACTTTCAAGTTTGTGTATCCCTTCAACAACAGCAATTACTTGATTAATTTTTTTCAGTTCTGTTAAAGTAACGCCAATTACTTTGTTCGTAAAAGAGTCGATAATAACATTTCCAAAATCATCAAAAAAACGAAATCCGATATCTCCGACTACACCGAGCTTGCGTAAATAATTTAAATCTTCATCACTCAAATAACCTAACTTCCGCAATGTAGATGACCTATGCGGGTTACCAATTCCGATGACTGCTATATCGACATTTCGTCCTTCTTCAAGCACTGCTTCTATATCCTGCATTGCTAATAATCTTTCTTTTAATTCTTCTGTCTCTACAATCGCAGGAGCGTATAAATAAGAGCATGTACAATTTAACTTTTTTGCCAGTTCATATGCCAGTTGATTTGCATGAATTTCAACGTATTTTCTTCCCATACCACCTTCGAGCGGAACTATATGTATATCTTCATTACGTACATATGGAAATTCCTTTACAAGTTCGGCAAGTGTAGTTCCCCAGGAAATTCCGAGACGTTTTACGTTTTTTAAATTTTTAGAAAGATAATAAGCACCTGCTCGTCCTACTGCACTCTTTACCAAATCAGGAGTTAAACCTACAGAAGGAACAACAACTGCATCCTTTAAATTAAAATATTTTTCCAGCTTCTGTTCCAATTCAACTGTATGGATACTCTCATCTTTTATATATATTTCAATAATTCCTGCTTCTTTTGCCTTTTGTATCATTTTCGAAACAATCGGTCTAGACACGCCAATCTTTTTGGCAATTTGCTCTTGTGTCCATCCTTCTGTGTAATATAAAGTCGCTATCTTGACAAGTTGTCTCCTTTCTTCCCACGTTAACATTTCTTCACCTCTTTATTTAACCATCAGCATTGTTAAAAATAACTTATATTAACTAACCTTTGACTTAAATTAATCTTATTCCTCAAGTTGTTATATTCAAAAAATTTTGTAATATTTTTTAATATATGGAAAATACATGGTCTTTAATCAGTATAAAAAATCCTTATAATTAGAATTTCTAATTATAAGGATAATTCCCATGGATAAGGATAACACAAAAAACACAACAAATGAACTAATAAGTAAAATGAATAAGCAAGAATTTTCTGAGTTGTTCAATTTGATTCATCAAACACGTCAAGAAACTAACGGCCTTAAGTTTCTACACTTGAGTTAGATAGCCTAAATGAAAAGCATACGAAAGATCTAAAATGGGGAATGGTGAAAGTTGTTGCCAGAGCTGAGAAGGACTATTTCTGCAAGAAAAAAAGCAGAGTGTGGAGTCAACATTAAAAATTTGCAATAATATAACTCAACGATTCAGTTATAAAAGGCTTGACATGGAGCCGCTGCAGCTTAATTCTTCCAACAATCACCAGTTAAAACAGTTAAACTTTTATTGCCTTCCTCCATGTAAAGCCCAGTGTATATCACTGCATAAGCACTTTATTCCTCTCCACACTTTTATATTGAAATAAACAAAGGACTTTTCCTTTATTCAATTTCTTTAATCAAAAGGTCAAACACAAAAAAGAATCCGCCATGTTTTAACAACAATTTAACGAAGGTGAACTGGGACCATCTAGACTATTTGACTATCATTCCCCTTGTTTCCATATAAATTCTTATTAATCTTTTTTATTATTGATTTGATAATTGAATTTTGAGCCACTCCGATTACATCCTTGTGAGTCACTTCGAAATTGGCAAATGGTAAATCTGGAGTGTCTTGACATGGAGCCTCCAGAGGCATGATTTCACTCGAAAGGCGACACATCAAAGTGTTTCGATAGGCAACAAGCCTATCATGCCTCTCACTCCATATCAAGATGGTGTTTTTCGATGGAAATGGAGTGGTGCACGTTTTCATGAGCGAAGTGGCTCAATTTTATGTGAGCAAAAACAATTATGAACGAAAAACACATATAGCTATTGTTTTTTGAACATAAAGTTGCCCCAATACAATATTGACCATTATTTTTAAGATGAAAAAACGGTTCTTGTAAAGCTCAAGAAATAGATGATCAAGTTCAAAACTAATCAAGTGAACTTAACCGCTTTTTGGTTTAAATGTTCTCCCGCCATCTGCAATAATGATTTGCCCATGAATATATGCTGATTCTTCATTAGACAAAAAATTAGTGAGATTTGAAATATCAGAAGGTTTACCTAGTCGGCCTATCGGAATTTCTTTTTTTAGAGTATTTTTGGATCCCTCTGAAGGATATAAGCGGTCAAGCATGTCCGATTCAATTACACGAGGAGCAATCACATTTATGTTAATTCCTTCTTTACCTAGCTCTCCTACTAAAGATCTCATAAATCCAAAAGCACCACCTTTTGAAGCAGCATAATGGATACCTCCGCCTGAACCGGTTATGGCAGAACCAGATCCAATGATTATAATACTACCCCCATTTTTATTTTTCATTAATGGCAACACTGCTTTTGTACTGAAAAAAAGTCCATGTAAATTTACAGCTATTGTTTTTTTCCACGATGCCCAATCAATATTCAAAAAAGAAACTTGTTTCGTAATCCCTGCAGAATAAACAAAAATATCAATCGAATTTAAAGTTTCTTTAACTTTTGTCATCATATTTTGAACGCTTTCCCAGTTCGATACATCTACTTCAAAACTAAAAATGTCATTTGGTCTTCCGCTTTCATTGATTAGTTGATCAAGTGCTTTTTTATTAATATCAGCTACTGCTACTTTTTTTCCCCTTCCGGCAAAGTCTAAAACAATCTGTTTTCCAATGCCCGCCGCTCCTCCAATTACCAATACATTCTCTCTATTCAATGAATATTTTCCTCCTCTCCAAGGAAAATTATTTCGCCTTTTAAATGTGTCGCATATGGAGAGCATAAAAACAAAACTGTGTTTGCAACTGCTTTACTGAGAGAAGACAATGATGTTGATGTTTGAACGATATCAGGAGAAATGCTATTTACACGTATTCCAAATTCACGGAATTCCCTAGACAATCCTTTAGTCATTGAATTTAATGCGCTTTTCGACGCTGCATAATGGGGGCCGATTTCACCGGTGACTGCCGCAGTTGCTGAAATGTTAATAATGTTTCCCTCCCCAATTCTTAGCATGTGTGGAATCACTTCCTTGCTGCATAAGAACGGAATATCAAGGTTGAACTCCAATGTTTCAATCCAATCCTGTGGTTCTAAATCCACAATGGTTTTCTTGGATAAAACGTGCATATTATTGACCAAAATATCAATCTTGCCGCTACTCTTTGCAATTTCTAAAATAACATTTTGAACCTCTTTCGGGTTTCTTAAATCATCGGTTATGACCTTTGCTGTTCCGCCGAGCGAGGAGATTTCTTTAGAAATTTGCTCAATTTTGTCCTCCTCGTTAAAATGATGAATCCATACCTCAGCGCCAGATAAAGCAAGTGCTAAACATATCTCTTTCCCAAAAATAAAATTACTTCCAACCACGATCGCAACTTTATTTTTTAACTTTATTTCCAAAGGATTTTTCACCACCATTTATTACGATTTAATCAATACTTTTAGGACATTCTCTTTAGTACTGTGTGCACATTGAATGGCTTCATTCAGCTGTGATAAATGGAAACGATGTGTGATCATCTTATCCGCTTCTACAACACCCATCTTAAGTAGTTGTAATGCTTTATCGTAATTATATGGATTGGATGAATAGGAGCCAACAAGTTTAATTTCGTCTTGAAAAAACCTATCCGCCCGTAATGGGACAAGGTCCCTCTTAAACGGAGCAAATACTAATATTGTCCCACCTTTGCCTACACATTCCATTGCTTCCGTCAACAGATGATTAACACCAGCTGAAATAATAACTACATCTGCCCCTTGACCATCTGTTATTTCCATTATTCTGTCCCTCACATGTTCATTCTTGCTATTTATGATATAGTCCGCACCAAATTCTAATGATTTGTTTAACCGAAATGGGTTAATATCACTTACGATTACTCTGTCAGCTAAGAAATATTTTGCCAACTGAATTTGAATGCACCCTATTTGACCTGCCCCCATTATAAAAACTGTATCTCCAGGATTTAATGCAATGGACTCAAATCCATGCAAACAACAAGCAACTGGTTCTACAAAAGCTCCTGTTTCAAAGCTCATATCAGATGGCAATTTTCCCATTGTATGTTTTACATGAACAGCAGAGACTCGAATATATTCTGAAAAACCACCAGGATCTAGATTTGTTGCTTTAAACTGAGTACATAAACTGTAATTTCCTCTATTACAATAATGACAGGTGAAGCATGGTACATGATGGGCAACAAAAACACGATCTCCTTCTTCAAATTGTGTAACATTTTTACCAACTTGTACAATTTCCCCTGATACTTCATGCCCTAATACTGTATTAGGCGGTACAGTTCTATCGACTACTTTATGAATATCAGTTCCACATACACCACATACCTTCATTTTTAATAGAACTTCATTTTCACCTATTTGAGGAATTGGTCTTTCTTCATACCTTATATCCTCCCTATCATAAAAGACAGCAGCTTTCATATTGATCTCCTCCACTAAAGTACGCGAGCACCTCTATTTATTAATTCACTTAATAATTCAGAGTAACCGTCCATTTTATATGAAATCCAATATCTTCCGCCAAATATTCGCGGGTTACCTATGCGAATGTATATTTGGCCAGCAAAATCATATTTTTTTATTTTCATTTCATTTTTAACTTCACTCCAATCATATTTATGCTGTCTGCCAAATCCTTCAAATAAAATTCCTTCTTTCGTTACCGTGATAGAAGAAGGAAATTGTAAACCAATAACGGAGGATAATATTAAAAAAGGCATAACAATGATTAATAGTTTATATAATTCATTATGTTCATCAATAAGATAGCCATATATCCCATAACCAAACAAACCAACCATTAAAATCAAAGGAACAAAATTTTTACTGCAAACCATCCATTTACTATACCTATACTTTTTCATAACAACCTCCGAATTGAAAGAAGAGTTAGATTTCTTTTTTAAGGAATTTGAAATCTAACTCTTTTTCCAGATACATGTTACTTGTTTAAATATTCAATAATTTTGTTAATATCATCATCAATCCCAACACCCGTTAAAAAAGAGACAGTCTGAATAACTGGCACATCCCCAACATTACTTACTGGTGTTGTCGTAACGATTACATCAGCATTTTCAGCTTTTACAGGCACTTCTGCAGCCTTGCATTGTTCAACAGCTACATTGAATCCTTTATTTTTTAAAACTTCCTCAATCTTTTTGGCTACTACAGTAGAAGTGGCAACAGCTGTTCCGCAACATACTAAAATTTTTTTCTGTGCCAAATTTATTCCTCCCTCATATTTTTTGCTATTCTATATTTTTATTATTCTCTTCCAAGATTCCCATTTCCTTTGCGAATTGCTTTTTGATATCATTTCTCACCCAATACCAAATCAACCCATATAGTACTGCGCATATAATTGCAGCAATAAAATAAGGATTTGTTGGGTCCAGTAAACGAACGATGATCCAAGGAATAACATGAGATCCTAAATCAATACCAGAAATCAACGAAGCTCCCTCAGGAAAATCAAAACCTACTGCTCTTCCCATTGTTGTTGCCAATTCCGCTAAGTTCGTTGCTATAAAAAGAACAATCATGATCGTAATGATAGCATTAATTAATCCCCTAACAATATTTCCTCTAGCTGCTGCTACAGCCCAAATGACGGTAAAAGGCAGAACCGCTAAATCTGTAAATGGTAACATTTGATTGTATGGAAGAATCACGGCCAAAAGAATCGTTATAGGAACCATAATTAAAGCAACAGCCATATTTGCTGGATTACCAATTACAATAGCAGCATCTAATCCAATATATACGTTTTTTCCAGGAAATTTTTTATTAATGTAATCTCTTGCGCCTTCAGAGATAGGGATCAGCCCTTCCATAAGGAGGGATACCATCCGAGGCAAAAGAACTAACACAGCTGCCATTTGTACGCCAAGTGTTAAAATTCCCTTTAAATCATAGCCTCCAAGGATACTAATTAGCATTCCTAAAATTAGCCCCATCATCAACGGTTCCCCAAATATTCCAAATCTTTTACTTAAAGTTTCAGGATCTGCATGAATTTTGTTAATTCCCGGTATTTTGTCCAATATTCTATTTGTTGCGTAAGTGATTGGGGCAAAATTGACCGTTTCCGAGTGTGCTAAAGACACGCCTTTTAAGCCAAAATGGTGTTCAACAGCTGGTGCTGTCCAGTCGGCTAGTTTTAATGTAATCGCAGAAACCACTAAACCCACAAACAATGCAAGTATCATATTGTCATAAGCATAATAAGTAACAGAAGCTGCAAAAATTAAATGCCAAAAGTTCCAAATATCAACATTTAAAGTTTTAGTAAAATTAATCGACAATAAAATAACATTTAAAATTAGTACTAAAGGAATCATAAGTGGAGCGACTGGAGTACCAAATGAAATAGCTGCACCTATCGGCCAGCCAACATCTAAAATTCCCAACTCCAAACCAAGTTTTTTGACCATTGCCTCTGTAGCTGGACCTAATGAATTAGTTAAAAGAGTAATGACAAGGTTTACTCCAACAAAACCAATTCCAATTGTCAAAGCAGCCCGAAATGATTTTTTAAATCCTTGTTTTAAAATCAATCCGAAAATTGTCATTATGATAGGCAACATGATGGATGGTCCTAAATCAAGAATAAAATCAACAGCTTGTTTAATCATTTCACCCACCCCCTGTAATAAATAAACATTTAAAACGCTTACATTTTAAAATATTAAAAATTGAATTTATTATCTAATATTTTGTATATTTCAGCTTTTTCTCTAGCATTTTTTAATTTAAACATTTCATCATTATTTTGAAACATTTCCATCAATTTTTCTAACATTGTTAGCTGCTTACTAGGATCTTTAATTGCTAGTATAAAAACTATTTCTACTTCTACAGATTGAGATGGATTTCCCATCATTTGAAAAGTCACAGGTTCACGAAGAACTGCAACACCAACAGTTGGAATGTTAACATGTTCGGGATCCGTATGTGGAATCGCTACCCCCATATTTTCAAGAGGTAAGCCAGTAGAATATACTTTTTCCCTACTTAAAACAGCTTTAAGAAACGATTCCTTCACATAATTCTTTTTTTTCATTTTTTCAAACATATAAGTAATTACATCTTCATTCGTTTTTTTGTCGACATCCAAGCAAATGATATCTTCATCTAGATGTACAAACTTCTCCATAAAACCATCTCCCTATTTCTTTATAAGGAAAGACAATCATTTGGAACATTCTCATCCCCTTTCCAAAAGTTCTTTAATATTACATTTGTTAATAATATTTTAAATTGTTAGAATTATCGAGTCAATACTTTTTAATTAAATTAGAAAAAATAAGAGCTTATTTACAAATTTGTTTTACTAAATGTTAATTAGTATAACAATTGTAAATAAGCCCTTTTTACATCACGCTATTATTTTTTACTTTTGTCTATAATGTTTCTTGCGACGTCAAAAAACGATTCAGATATGGTTGGGTGAGGATGGATCATATTGGCCAGTTCTTCTACAGTGCCTTCCAGGGATATGAAAGAGGAAGCTTCTGAAATCATTTCGGTCACGTGTGGGCCAACCATTGTGACTCCAATTATTTCTCCATATTTTTCATCATACACTATTTTTATAAATCCTGATGTGTCGCCAGAAACAAGCGCTTTTCCATTTCCGGCAAGATCAAATCTTTCAGCCTTTACTTGCAGCCCTTTGCGCTCGGCCTCCTCTTCTGTCAAGCCAACACTAGCTACTTCTGGAAGCGTAAAAATGCACCTGGGAACAACTTTTTCATCCATTTTCCGTTCACAGCCTGCTGCGTTCGATGCGGCAACAATTCCTTCCATATACGCCGCATGCGCCAGCTGATATCCTCCTATGACATCGCCGACAGCATAAATATTCGGATAGCTCGTTTCCATTTTTTCGTTTACTTTAATAAAAGGCCCGTTTTGTTCTAGCTGTAATGCCTGAACGGCAGATAAATTAGGTTTTCTTCCAACGCTTACTAAAAGCGCCTCCCCTTCTACCGATACCGATTCGCCTTTTTCATTTAGACATTCGACAATGGTTTTGTCTCCGTTTTGTTTCACGCTTGTTACTTTCGCATCTGTTAAAATTTGGACTCCTTTTTTTTGCAGCGATTTAGCAAGCGCTTTGGAGGCGTCAGCATCTTCAGTTGGAATAATCCGTCCGCCCATTTCAATGATCGTTACATCAGTTTTTAGACTGGAAAAAATAGTCGCTAACTCCACCCCAATGACTCCGCCGCCAATTATGGTTAGGGAGCTTGGTATTTTTTCAATATCAAAAATGGTATCGCTTGTATAAAAAGACGCAGAGCCCAGTCCATCTATTGGGGGAACGGAAGGGGATGAACCGGTTGCCACAATAATTTTGTCTGCTTGAACACGTTCCTCTTTTTTATCCGAAACTACTTTTACAATATTTCCTTCTTCTACAAAGCCTTCTGCCTCATATACATCAATTTTCCCTTGCTTTAACAAAAACATAACACCGTTTCTGAGACGGGAGATGACTTCGTCTTTGCGCTTTTTCATTTTGTCTAATGAAATCGTGATGTTGTCCGTTTGAATTCCCCATTCTCTTGATAATTCAATTGCCTCAATAATTTCAGCGTTTTTCAACCATGTTTTGGAAGGGATGCAACCTCTATTTAAACATGTGCCGCCCAAAAAATCTTTTTCGACTAGCATTACTTTTTTTCCAAACCGAGCTGCATGAAGTGCTGCCATGTAGCCTCCTGGTCCACCGCCAATTACTGCAATATCATACGATTTTGTCAAATTGAGCCCCCTCCTTATAAGATCATTTCATACGGGTTTTCAAGAATGCGTTTTACTTCAGCCAAAAATTCTGCAGCAGGTGCTCCATCTATTACACGGTGATCAAAAGACAGGCTGGCTGTCATCATCGGCCGAATGACGATTTCCCCGTTGACTACTACAGGTTTTTCTTGGGTTCTACCAACACCTAAAATGGCTATTTCCGGCTGATTAATAATCGGTGTAAATACATCTATCGGATACATGCCGAGATTGCTGATCGTAAAGGTAGAGCCTTTAAGCTCGTCAGGCCGGAGTTTTTGTTCCCTTGCACGTTTGCTTAAATCTTTTGCTTCTGCACAAATAGCGGCCAATCCTTTCTGCTCAACTTGTTTAATTACCGGCACCATTAAACCGTCTTTTACCGCAACTGCCACTCCAACATTAACTTCATTTTTATAAATGATTTCATCATGCTCCAAATGAACGTTTACTTCAGGGAATCGTGATAAAGCTGTACCGACTGCTTTGATAATAATGTCTGTATAAGTTAAACGGAATCCAGTTTGTTTTTCGACAACCGGAAGAAGCGCTGTTCTCATTTCGATTGCTTTTGTCATATCAATATCGCTGGCCAATGTAACATGTGGAGCAGTAAATGCGCTTTGCACCATTCTGTCGGCAACCACTTTCCGCAATCCGGATAGTTTCTTCCGGACTTCAGGCTGCTGAGCTTTCTGACTTGATGCTTGAATGGCGTTGATAACATCCTGTTTCATCACCTTGCCTCCTGCACCTGAGCCTTGAAGCGCCTTCAAGTCTATATTCTCATGCTCTGCAATTTTTCTTGCCAGCGGCGATGCTTTCGGTTGTGCCTTTTCTGTTTCTAAATATTGCTTCACATCTTTAAGGTGTATGCGTCCTTTTGGCCCGCTTCCTACAATGTTTCGAAGATCCACTTGCGCTTCTTTTGCTAAACGTCTTGCGGCAGGTGTGGCTCGTACTTTACCATTCTCATTGCTTTTTACTTCGACAGCGTCTTCTTTTGTTTCAGACTGTTCAGTCTTTTCACCGGATTGTTCGTTTGATTCCTCTGATAAAGCCGGCGGCTCGTCAGGAACCTTTTCCCCCGGTTCGCCGATATATCCGATCACTTGATTGACCGGAATTTGGTCATCCGGTTGGAAATATTTTTTCAACAATATCCCTCTGTCATATGCCTCAACTTCAATATTGATTTTATCGGTCATTATCTCAAATAACGGTTCGCCGATATCAACGGATTCTCCTTCTTCTTTAAACCATTGAAGGAGTGTGCCGACTTCCATCGTACTGCTCAGCTTCGGCATAAAAATTTCTTTTGCCATCGGTTCTCCCCCCTTTTTATTTAAATTGAACCGTTTCTTTTACTGCTTTTATAATATCCGGTACTTGCGGGACAGCTGCTTTTTCTAGATTCGGATTATAAGGAATAGGGACAGGTAGCCCGCCAAGACGTTTGATTGGGGCATCGAGATAATCGAAGGCCTCGCTCTCTGCAATGACACTAGCGATTTCACCGCCATATCCTCCGCGTTTTACAGCTTCATGGACGACTACAACTCTACCTGTCTTTTTCACAGATTCGACGATCGTTTCTTCATCCAGCGGGACAAGTGTTCTTGGATCGACAATTTCGACGTCAATTCCTTCTTTTTCAAGCTCTTTTGCCGCTTCTAATGCTTTATGCACCATAATCGCTGTTGCAACAATCGTCACATCTTTACCTTCCCGTTTAATATCCGCTTTTCCTAATGGAATCGAGTATTGTTCTTCTGGAACGTGGCTTTTTGTTTTGTAAAGGAGTTTGTGTTCGTAGAAAATAACTGGATTATCATCGTCAATCGCTGCTTTTAATAATCCTTTTGCATCGTAAGCTGTTGACGGCTGTACGACTTTCAGCCCCGGAATGTGCGCCATCCAAGCTTCTAAACTTTGAGAATGCTGGGCAGCTGCGCCTGTACCTGATCCGGCAGGAGTTCTTACAACCATCGGAACTTTCCCCTTACCTCCGAACATGTATCGGAGCTTTGCAGCTTGGTTCACAAGCTGATCCATAGCGATTGTGATGAAATCTGAAAATTGAAGCTCCAAAATCGGCCGCATGCCTGTCAGCGCTGATCCGACAGCCGCACCAGCGATTGCCGCTTCAGAAATTGGCGTATTTCTCACGCGTTCCGGACCAAATTCCTCGATCATCCCCCGCGTGACACCAAATGCACCGCCGTAAACCCCGATATCCTCGCCTAATATATAAACATCTTCATTTTTTCTCATTTCTTGACTCATTGCTTCTCGAACTGCTTCTAAATAAGTGATCTCTCTCATCGCTTTTCCCCTCCCTAAATTTACGCATAAACGTCTTCAAGCAATGTATCAACAGACGGTTCTGGACTGTTTTCCGCAAATTTAACAGCGTCTTCAATTTCCTGGAATGCTTCTTCTCTCAGCTGTTCAGCCTTTTCTTCTGTTAATACTCCTTTGTCAATCAAGTACTCTTTAAACCGTTTGATCGGATCTTTTTTTCTCCACTCTTGCTCTTCTTCACGAGTGCGGTATTTTTTTGCATCGCTTTTTGAGTGGCCTTTCCATCGATATGTTTTTGCTTCAATCAGCACAGGGCCCTTCCCTGATCTGGCATGTTCAACCGCTTCATAAACTGTATTCATCACTTCAAGCATGTCGTTCCCATCGATTACTTTTCCTGGAATACCGTATGCTTGTGCACGATCCGCTATATTTTCAATATTGAACATTTCTTTCACAGATCCGCTCATTCCGTATTGGTTGTTCTCACAAAAGAACACAACTGGAAGATCCCAAATGGAAGCAAGGTTTAGCGATTCATGGAAGCTTCCTTCATTTGCTGCACCATCTCCGAAGAAGCACAATACAACATATCCTTCATTTTTCATCTTTGAAGTTAATGCCGCACCGACTGCCAGTGGTATGCCGCCGCCGACAATTCCATTTGCCCCTAGGTTTCCTTTCTCCACATCTGCAATGTGCATGGAACCGCCTTTCCCTTTACAGTATCCGGTCACTTTGCCAAACAGTTCGGCCATCATTCTATCGACTGTTGCACCTTTAGCAATGCAATGGCCGTGACCCCTGTGCGTGCTGGTAATTTTATCTTTCTCTTGTAAAACAGCAATGGCTCCTGCTGCTGTTGCTTCTTGTCCTACACAAAGGTGAGTCGTTCCATGAATCATCCCTTTTGCAAAAAATTGGTCGACTTTTTCATCAAAATATCGAATCAGCCACATTTGTTTATACAATTCAACTAATCTTTCATCCGTTATAAATGCTGGAAGTGCATGATTACTCATTTCTTCCACCTCTCCTTTACATTTGTTCTTTATAGTTACTTTTGTAATAAATATAGAGTTTTTTCCGAAAATAGTCAAGGAATATCTATATAAGCTTATTTATTGGAGTCTTTCAAAATAGTGGAAGTACTCAAGCTTCTTTCTTTTGTTTGGTAAACTAAAGATAATCGAGGGGCTGCAACCATGTTTTATGCAAAAAAAATGGCTGCCAATTTGTAGTTATGGCAGCTCAGCTCTTTTAGACAAAATCGAAATCAACCAGAGAAAAACGGTTTATTGTTTTTTACTTGATTTATTTAGGGACTTATCGAACCCCATCTTACACATATGATTAATTTTTTTAGGTCAAAGCATTTCCGCTGTTTTTTCATCTGTAATTAACACATTTATTAACTTCCCTTTTAAAACGGCTTTGATCGCATCGACTTTTTCCAGTCCTGCTGCCACTCCAATCACAAACGGAATTTCTTTTAATTTTTCAATATTAAAAGAAATGATTTTATCATTCCAAATATTTGAAGGGGCGCTTCCGTTTTCATCGATAAACTTATAGCAAATATCGCCAACAGCATCGAGTTCATTAAAATATTGTCTATATTTTTTTCCCAGCTCTGATCTCGTAATGGTTGAGTGTTTAGGTGAACCGCCGATTCCTACAAGGATGATATCCGCTTTTTCGGCAAGGTTAAAAATGCTTTGTATAGATGTTTGGGTCATAAACAATTCCTTATCTTTTTTGCTGTCAGCCATCACAGGGGCATGGAGAAGCTTATAATTTGCCTTCAATTTTTCAGCAAACATCGAAACAAGAACATTGGCATGTATATCTACCCGTTCATCCCCCATTCCTCCTACAATCGGAACAAAGGTCGTGGAGGAATAATTAAGGTTAGCTGGCATCTGCTTCGCAACAGAAAGCAATGTCGTGCCAGAAGAAACCCCGACAATTTGTCCGTCTTTCAATATCCTTAATAAATATTTGCTCGCATATTCCCCGATATTTTCCAAATCCGGTCCGTTTCCTAGATTCGGAACGCAAATGACTTCCCGAAGTCCATATTTTTTTTCAATTCTTGCTTCTATATTCATGAGAGGATGATGGGAGCCGTCATGAATTTTAATTTCAACAATTCCCAATTCTCTTGCTTTTGATAAATATTTTGAGATCAGCGACCGGCTTACACCGAACACTTTTGCGATTTCTGATTGTGTAGCTCCTTCCGCATAATACATATGAGAAATTTTCACAAGCAGCCTTCTATCTTCCAATAATTCCCACTTCTTTCTATAAAATCTAGGTTCGTATTAAATTATAATGGTAACAGAAAGAAAATTGTTATTTTTCAAAGCGAATTTCTTTTCCAACTTCGATATGTGGGAAAGTAAAAGGCTCGACAAAAACAGCTCCTGGAAGCACATGTTCATTTGGTTTGGAAAAATAGATCGAAATATGGCCTAATTCCTTTAAATTTTTGTTTGCTGCCGAGCCGACTGCTGTGATGAAATATTCTTGATCGCCCCATATAATTTTTCCGCCCTCAACAAGCGGCTCATCCGACACATCGCCTTCAAATTCATGAATAACAGATACTTCTCTAAGCTCTTGAGGAGCATTAGGCCCAAAGAGAATTAAAACTTTTTCTTCTTCAAATGATGGGACTAGAGTACCGATTTCACGAATAATCGTTTTCGACATCTTCTGATCCTCCTTGAAATCCTATTCATTATTGATACATGCCGATGCTTGCGGCATATGCGATTAAAACTGCAAGAACTCCTGTGATTAAACGGCTGTACAATACAGCTGGCACACCGTATTGAATCGTTTCTGGCTTCGCTTCTCCAAGAGACAAACCGACAGGGACAAAATCCGCACCAACTTGGCCATTAATGGCAAATAGAGCCGGCAAAGCAAATTGAGGCGGAATGTTGCCCGCTGCAATTTGGCTTCCAATTAATACCCCAATGACTTGCGCAATAACAGCTCCAGGACCTAACACCGGTGACAGAATCGGGATTGTACATACGATAACGATGACGATCAATCCCCATAAAGAACTGGCAAGAGGAGAAAGAGTATTAGCGATCAAATCACCGATTCCCGTATAATTAATTATACCTATTAACATACTAACAAAAGCCATAAATGGAATAATATTTTTAATCAGCATATCAACAGAATCGCGTCCCGCCTGATAAAAAGTACCAGTTACTTTTCCTATTCCTCTTGAAAACTTCATTAATATATTTTCATTGTTTTCACGGTGTTCCTTTTTTACTTGTTCGTATTGAGCTTTAAATGCTTCCTTATCCTTCACATTGAATTTTGGACTGTCTTCTTGCTGCTCCGTTTCCGAAGCATCCGTCTGAATGTTTTGTTCTTCTGCTTCGTCCGCAAGATAAATATCCTTCACAGTAACACCCGACACAAAAATATCTTCAGTAATATGTTTTGCCAAAGGACCAGAAGGTGAAGACGGGAGAATATCAACGGTTGGGATCCTTTTCATAGGATACAAACCAATTCTGGCTGTTCCGCCGCAGTCAATCACGACACACATCATTTCATCTTCCGGAACTGAATTTTTAAAACCATCTACAGCCTCTGTACCAGTTAATTCGGCTATTCTCGCTGCCACAGGATGGATGCCGCCGCCTGTAATAGATACAACTTTTTGTTTCTTTCCTTTTGGCTCAATGCGCAAACCCTTTCCCCAGCCGCCAGAACCTTTTGCAACAAAAACAGCTCGTTTTGACATATGTTCTCCTCCTCTTTAAAATTTGAACTCGCTTTCATCTTTGTCCAAAATTTAAGATTTCGCTTCCATTCTGCGCGCCAAAAATTTTGTTATATATTCCGTAATAATTCCGCGCAATAAAATAACTACGATCCCTACGAGAAAATAACGGACAGCAAGCTCTGACATAGAATAGCCGGCTTCTTTTATTCCGTTGGCTATTCCTAAATAGACAAATAATTCTCCTGCGTTTGCATACGGGAACAACGCCGTCACCGGATGAACAAACGATACAGCTGAATCATAAAACGCCGGTTTTTGCTTTTCTGGCAAAAAGCGTCCGAACGTATAACACATCGGGTTTGTTAACAGCAATACTGATAATATCGGCATGACAGTATATCGTAACAGCATATACTTCGAAGCAAATTGTATCGCTCTATTAACCCGCTCTTCACCAATAAATTTAATAACTGCATAAGTAAATGTAAGCAAAACAACCAAAGTCGGGATAATGCCTGTAAACATACCCATAAACGTTTCTCCGCCAGCCTGGAACATTCCGATAAAATGTTCACCAATCCATTTCAACCATTCCATCTTTCACTTCTCCTTTCAGCACATTTTATATTGAAAGCTTTTTCTTTGAAATGGAAACGATAGCATTTTCGGCCGCCATTGATAAAGCCGCCAAAAATGAAGGGATTTTCCTCTTCCTTCCTGCAGCATTTTCTGTGAATTCATGGTGATCATCCAAAATTTCAGCTACATGATGGCCAATGTATTTTTCATATTTTTTAAACTTTGAGAAAACTGAAATACCTTTTAGAATATAGCAATCTTCTATAACATAATCTTTGTTCACTACAATCATTGCCATAGCGCCGGGACTAAATTTTCGCCGATTCATGCCTGAGTACAAAAAATACCCTTCTTTGCCTTTGTAATGGCTTACAATTTTGTCGACATATTTTTTATAATGTCTGACTTGTATAATCGTCGCCACATATTGAATGAGCAAAATCATGGATAAAATGATTGCAAGCTTCAAAAAGAATCACCCCCTTTGCGCCGCACAAATGCATTTTTAGTTAGAAAAAAGATGATCTTGAAGAGATCTTAATTTCCAAACGGTTGTAGATGGATCTAACTCGACATCATCTAATGTTAAAAATTGACCTTGTTTAATGGAACGTTTTGCAACAATGTTTCCACTGATTAAACCGATTGGGATGTGTGAATTTTTCTTCATCTCTTGATGAGTTTCAAGCACGCCTCTTACTGAGTAGCCGCCGATGCCATCAATGGCTTCTCCTGCTTGAATATCGCGCTTGGCAACAGCGACTGTTTCTGAAACTGGCGCCCCTAATGGATGAATCGATGTATCGTGTTGCAATACTGCTTTTGCAATCGTAATAGGAGTTTCTAAACTTGCTAGATGATAAGGCCGGTAAAGAACGTAATGAGGGCCTTTGCCAACTTTCAAATATCTTAATTCTGCATCTACAGGTTCTAATTCGCTTTTCACAATGACAAACACGCCCGGTGCTAATCCGTTTACATATTCAACTACTCCGAATTGACTTAAAACACCGCCGTTTTCTTGTAAATTCAACTTGTCGGCAACCGTTTCCAAATTTGCTTCCACGCCGTGCATACCAACTTTATCTGGAATGAGGCCTGTAGCGTTGCTTAATAAATTCATTTCAGCCATTGTTTTTGTGCCGTCTTGGAACGCTGCAAGCATATGGGCGCTCATATGTTTTTGAGCAGCTTCTTCCTTGCATGTATCCGGATTGGCGTTTGGTATGAACGGGTTGTTTTTCCCTTTCCCAGCAACAAGCACTTCAAGACCCATTGTCTTCGCAAACTCATACAGTTCAAGCGTTGCTGCCGGTTCATCTCCCGCAGATCCTGTATAAACTAATCCGGCTGATGTAAACAAATTGTGCATAATTGATCCAATTGTAATATCTACTTCAACGTTAAGCAGTACTAAATGTTTTCTAGATCTTAATGCTTCCAGTGAAATGTTTGCACCAACTTCAGGAACCCCTGTAGCATCTACAATGACTTCTACTTCATCAGATTGAATCACTTTTCGGTAATCACTGCTGACAAGAACAGGATGTTTTTTCGTTAATTTCGATTGATAATAGCTGCTAGCTCTTTCTGCCGCTTCAATATTGACATCACAAATCCCTCTGACTACCATGCCAGGTATGCGTGAGATTTGGGAAATCAGACCGAATCCCATTTGACCTGCACCAACAACACCTACTTTAATTGGCTGGCCGTCACGTTCCCGTGAAAGCAACTCTTGATAAATAGACATGTTTCCAGCTCCTTCTAGGCAATTTTTTGTCGTATGTGCATGTACCCTGTAACATTTGTTACGGCTTATAACATTTGTTAATCGTTTGTAATCCTTATTATATTCCAGATGTTTAAAAAGTCAATAAATTCTTGAAAGTATTTTTCAAACTTTTTATACTTTGAAATACATATTAAAATTTGGTTATAATGATTTAAATCGTTGAAGATGTTTTATCAATTGTTGGCATTTAGAAACATTTTTATAGAAGGAAATGAATGCAGCTTTGAATAATATACTTAGTGTAGAGAAGGATTTTGGAGAATTCATCCTTCATAAAAAGAGGTGAAGAACGTGGAAATTAAAGAAATGGAAGCAACGTTATTTTGTATTCATTGCAATGAGGAACAAGATCACATCATTACTTACATTAACGATAAAATTTCAAGGATAGAATGTGCAAACTGCCATCACACAGTTGAAATAAAAATTGATTTATTAAACGAATTTTACCATGAGGTGTATGAAAAAATTGTTCATAAACCGGCTGAGATTACAGAGGAATACCGGAATGACCTCAGTAAATTTTTGCTTTCCCTTCCGATCCGGATCATAAAAAAGCCTTACAGCATTTATAAATATATGAAGCAAACACGAGATGTTTTCAAAACATTTAAAGAGAAGCAAAAACGGAAAAAGTAGCTTTTTTCGGCTTTCCATGCAGTTTAAATCTCCGAATCCCTTAAATGTTTACAGCCTCTTTACCTGGATTTATGCCGATTAATTGCCGGTAGTTAATAAAAAAGCAATACGGCAATTTCAACGAAATTTTTCTCCATTTTCCCCCATTTAGCTTGACGAGCAGAAAACGTTAATTTTGAATTAATAAAAAAGGGGTAGCAGCTTTTAGAAGAGAATATAATAAGTATGAATAGCCAAAGATTTATTCGGCATAAGTAGACATGGTTCGACTTAGTGATGTAAAATGATTCTGAATAGGGGAAACATGTTTTCTAGTCATTTCTTCGGAATGGAGCTTTCCCTTATTAATATTTTGTATTTTCATGCATTTGCAAATGAATTTGATTTAAAATTGGACTTTTACGTTTACTTTTTTTAATTGCGATTATGTTGTTTCTAAATAAAAACAAACATTTGGGTTAAAAGGGTTCTATACCAAATGTTGAGGTAGAAGAAATTTCTTAAAAAATAAAAAAGCATTTACGAAATGCTCTCTTTTATAATGAAAGTGGCAAAACCTCATTAAAAAGGAGACTTCGTAAATGCAAGACTATTTGCATCCCAGAGCTGATTGGATTGGAAAATGTAATGGCGTCAAAGATTGTGGAGACAGATACGCACCTTGAATTTTTCTCGAAACCAAACCTTGTTATCAACATGGCCCTCAATGCTGGAAGAGGCAAGATCCATTCATGATTATGTCTGCAGAAGATTCGAGATATCAAGTTTCGTGGAATGTATGCGTACCTCATTCTGAAAAAGCGTCGTTATAAATGTACATCTTGCGGAAAACGTTTCTTTGAATTATATGCCTTTTAGGGCGTTATCAGCGTCATACGAAATTTGTCCTTCAAGCTCTTCTTATCAAAAGGAGAACGGCCAATTTTAAGGAAGTGTCTAAAGATATTGGATGATGATACTCAACGGTTATTCGATATTTTGACCGTTATGATACTTATGAAAGCCACTCATTACCACGAATTTTAGCCCTTGATGAGATCAAGTGGACAACCGAAAAAGGAACATATCAATGTGTCATTGGTGACCCTCAAGGCTACAAGGTATTGGATGTCATTCAAGACTGAAAGTTGGTCCAAGTTAAAAGATTATTTTCGCTCTTTACCGATTTATCGTATTCAAATGGTAGTCATGGATATGTGGCAGCCGTATAAAATTTTGGCCCAACAACTCTTTCAAAATTCGATTATCATCGTGGATCAATTCCATTATGCGCGCCAAAACTTTTGGGCACTCGAACCAAGACAAAGATCGAAACTCGATGAAAAAGTTGCGGTTTCTCTTCCATAAATCGAAAAAAAAGCTCATCACACGTAAACAGGAACTCTCAATATTATTTAGAGTTGCCCCCGATTTAAGGAAAGCTTACCAAGTGATAGAAGTCTTTAAAAAATAGATGACACAAAATAATGAGCGAAATGCAAGGTCAAACTTAGAACTGCTGTATTAAGCTATTGATAAATCGGGACTGAATGAGAAACGAATCTTTAAAAGCTGGGAAAAAGAAATTATCCATTCATTTATTTATCCCTACACCAACGGTTATTTAGAAGGGATTGACAATAAAATTAAAGTGATGAAACGAATTTCTTATGGTATTCGCAACTTTGATCGACTCAGAAATAAGATATTATGCTCACTTATCTAACTTTCATACATATAAAAGAGGTGCTCTTCACATCAAGTACACCCAATAATTGACATAGAACCGTTAAAGGAAGGTGAAATGATCATGATGATTGGTGATCGCATAAAGCAGCTTAGAAAAAACAAAGGTCTTACGCTATCTGAACTGGCTGAACAAGCAGGGGTGGCAAAATCTTATTTAAGTTCTATCGAACGGAATCTTCAATCAAACCCCTCTGTCCATTTCTTGGAAAAAATATCATCCGTTTTAGATGTTCCTGTTAATACATTAATAAATGGGGAAAATGAAGAAAATACGAATGTTCTTGATCCTGAATGGATGTTATTAGTGCAGGAAGCAATGAATTCCGGAGTATCGAAAGAAGAATTCCGTCAGTTTTTAGAATTTACAAAAAAATGGAAATTACAGGAAAAGAAAGATCTAAATGTTAACTAAAATTTTTATATTTGTTTAGAAAAATGAACCTCTCTTCGGTTATGATTTTTTTGCTTATATTCCGCAAGGGCGGCAGAATATTTTAATACATTGCGACAGAATATTCCTTCCATGGAAGTAAGATCAGAACGACATGATGGGCACAACCATTTTCTTTCAGAGCAGCTGCTATATGAAAAACGCAGACAATTAGGACAATATTTTTTGTACACCGCTTCCTCCAAGCGCTTCATAACTCATGAAGCTGATCTTTATGTTTATTTCGTTTTTGAAAGAAAAAAATGGCTCCCATCGCGAAAAACATTATCCCAACAAGAATAAATGCATAAAAGTTTGTCGCAGTATTTGGCAAAAGTAAACCTTCATTATTCCCGCTGCCATACGTTTGAATACTGCCTAAAGAAGAATTTGCCTGAAAAACAATTTTAAAAGAAGTTTCTAACCCTTGATATTCATTTCCTAACTGTTCAGGAAATGTGATTAAAAATGTCAACTGGTCTTCTTTGGAACTTTGGATATTTCGCGGTGTAAAACCTTTAAAATCTTTTAACAATCCTTTAAACAAAAGATTTTTTTGACCATCTTTAACCTCTAAAGTTAAAGCATCAAATAATTTTTTTGATCCTTTTATATTTTCAATTAAAGTATTATATTGTATATCAGCATTTTCAACATTCTCGATAATGACCGTTCTTTCAGCCCAATCGCCTGGTTTCATGTTTTCTACTTGAAATAGCATATGGTTTGAATGAAGATTTTTTAAAGCGATACCTATTTGTGTTTCAGCGCTGAAATTTTGAACTTGCATTATGAGCCAGACAAATAAAAAACATATGAAACATCGTCCAATTGATTTGACCATGTATTTCCTCCATTATTGATTTTGAGAATGGTTGAAGTCTTCTTTTGCAGTTGATTGCTTCAAATTTTTATCAATTTCTGCAAGTGCCCGAAAAATGCTGATTAATGAGTAGCTGAACAGAATAATGCCTGGTATGATTAAAAGAATAACGCTTCCTTGTTTAGAATTGGCGAAATTCATAAAATAGCCAATATATGGGATGGTAATGCCTGTATATTTAGCAACAACATTTTTACTTAACACAAGTTCGGAATCTGCTTCCTCATTATTATCCCCTTTTGTCTGGTACATAACTTCATTGCCATTTTTGACAACCTTTATAATTCTATGTGTTACAAACACGTTTTCATCTGCTTGAAATGTAATGATGTCGCCTTCTTTGTATTTTTCCGTTTCTTTTTCAGGTTTTACAACGATCACGGAACCAGTCTGTATACTAGGTTCCATTGATCCTGAAAGAACAATTTTTAATTGATGTCCGAAAAATTTAGGCTCCCCGCCTGAAGCTTTTGACGAAATGACTGTGAATAACATGATGATTAATGAAGCCAGCAGCATGACCGATATCGTGTTGCTGATCCATTTAACAACTTTTTTCATTTTTTTACCCATTCCTTTCGCTTTGCTCAAGACACAAAACGTAATGAAATAATTGTAATCACTTTACTGTAAAGGTGGTTCGTTTTGCTCTAAAGCATTTGAAACTTGTTCTTGTTTTGCTGATTGCTGTTCTTTCAGGTGAATGTCATTTGATTTTGTTTCGGTTTTATTCTGTTCTATTTGTTGCGCTCCATTTTCTTTCATTTCATCTTTTGAATGATTTTCTTGATTCTCATTTTCTTTCATTAACGTTTCGTTGGATTGCTCTTTCTTTACTTCGTTTTCTTTCCCATTATTTTCCCGTATAGGTTCTTCCACTGGAAGTTGTTTTTGTTCTTGTTTCGAATGTTCGGATGGTTGAGCTGCCTTATCTTCATTAAGGTTTTGATCTGAGTCATTCGCAGGTTGATCAAGTTGTTCGTTCTTTTTGCAAATTACTTGAATGTTTTTGCTCCAAACATCATCATTTGTATTCATTAAAACGTTAAATTTATAATTTCCAGGTTTTTCGGCATTGTATGCTAATTGGAATTGACTCTTACTTTTTAATGCTGGAATCTTTCCTTGACTTATTTTTTCTCCATTCATTGGATCTCCTTGAGCAATGAAATATATTTCATAATGCAATGCTTCCGCTAAATCATCCCCTTCATTTTGAGCAACAGAAGATATTCGAACTTTCCCGCACGATTGAATGACCTTGTCTTTATCGTCCACAAAGCGCAGCAGAATGGATTTGTCCTCTTCAGGAATTGTTGCAGCAAGAAAACCGGTTATGGCTACTGTTTTATTAAAACTGGCCCCGGTGTAGGAACTAGCAAAGTTGAATGTTATGAAAAGAAAGTAACAAATTGCGACGATTTTGAACATTATTATCAAATGCATTTTCTTTTGCCCAAATTTTTTTACTCGTGAGTACCGAATTTCTCTCACCACCGTTTCAACTTTTAGCAATCAAGGGAAGTTGGCAGTTCCCCGCCTTCTCCCCTATATTGATAGCTATCTTGCTTCACCTGCTTCTTGCTTCGCGTCAAATTTCCAAGTTAGTTTTAAAGAATCGCCTTGGAAACGATTTTGATCTTGATTGTTGTCTACAAAGACGAATTTAACTTTGAACTTATCCGTTTCATTTGGATCTAAACCGCCAATATTCCACCAGAGCCATTTATCCTGCACTAAATCCGGCTTTAGATTTTTAAGCTGTGCCAACGTTTTTTCATAAACAATAACTTCCTTATTGCTCACATTCTTTAAAATTTGCACCTTAATATGATTGCCGAAATCATCGCCGTTATTGTCATTTTTCGCATCCGTTACAGTATAATCTGTCTCAAGAAGAACTTTAGAAATACCCAAACTTCCGCTGTTCTTTAATGTGAATTCACGCTCCATCCAATCCCCAGGCTTTAAGTTGTTGACATTAATAATTGTTTGCGGATCAAGAGTTAAATCTAATGTACCTGCTGCAAATGTGTTATTGGAGGTTTCAACATCATTAAAGTAGGCATATGTACCTCCCCCGATTAAAGATAAACCTAAAGCCGCAGTTGCTACACCCATTCCCAACTTTTGTTTAATACCCATTTTTTAAATCCTCCTCATAAGAAATATAATTAAGACTGCGTTCTTTATAACGAACACAACTTAAATATAATTGAACTCTATCATGTTGTAAACCCCTTTTTTAAAAATATTTTTATTTTTTTTTACAAATAAATCGTTCTTTATAATGAATTGTTAGAATAATGCAGTTATCTCTTGAATAAAACTATTAAATTAGAAGTATATCAGTAAAAGGTTATTTACTAATTTTTAAGGCTCATTTCCCATTCTGATAATCAAACAATTCAAGAAAAGGATTATAAACGCAGCTTGCGATCTAACTTTCATACGAGGCGCGCTGCAAGGGCACCTCAATAATTCACGTAGAATCTATAAAAAAAATAGCAGCACAAACCATGGCCGTGGTCTGCACTACTATTGTTAGTATGTTTTTTCAGCCCTTTTGTTTATGGACTGCCGTTATCCGTTGATTGCTTTTCAGATTGTGATTTTCCGTTCGGATTGGTTGTGCCGGCTCCTTTTCCTGGACCATTATTACTGCTTGATCCGCTGCCATTCCCGTTGCTATTCGAGCCGCCGTTTCCGTTATTATTTGATCCGTCAGTTCCGTTATTTCCTCCTGGTGGTTTTTGGCCGTTTCCTTGGTCGCTGCCGTTGTTAGCTGGCGGTTGTGGCTGCGGCTGTTCATTGGCAGGAGGCTGATTTGGCTGCTCTATTTCTTTATTATCTTCAGGCTGCTCTTTGTTGTCCTCAGAATTTTCTTGCTGCTCTTTATCCATGTCATTTTGATTGTTCTCTTCTTTTGGCTCCTGATTTTCCTCTTCTTGTTTTTGCTCCTGTTCATTATCTTTTACTTGATCCTGTTTTTGATCCTCTTTTTTATCCTTTTCTTTTTGTTTTGGAATTGCTGGGATTGGAGTTCCCCTTACAAATAATTCAGTTCGGCCGCCAACCACTCTTTCGACGACACTGTCCGGTTTTTCAAAATCAGGTGTTTCTATTTTTTCAGAAACGTGAGACATGATTTCTTTAAAAATAAGTCTTGAAATCTTCGCCTTCTCGTTTGTCACATACGTTTCCTGAGTCGTCTGGTCGTATCCCGTCCAAACCGCAGCCGCATAACGAGTCGTGTAGCCGACAAACCAGGCATCAGATGTTCCATCTCCTCGTATATTTTCCGGCAAGTTGGTTGTTCCTGTTTTTCCTGCTAGTGGAAGTCCTGGGATGTTCGCCAGTCGCCCTGTTCCTTCTTTCACGACGGTTTTCAACATATCGGTCATCATGTAGGCGGTATAGTCGCTCATCGCCTTCACCGGTTTGGAAGAAAGATCGATTTCTTTACCGTTTGGATAGACGACTTTCCTTACCGTAAAAGGCTTATGATAAACGCCCTCATTTCCAAAAGCGGCATACGCCCCAGCCAATTGAAGCGGGGACACACCTTTATTAAAGCCTCCGATCGCATATGAAGGATAGATCTGATCGAGCGGGATTCCGAGTTTTTCCGCAAATTCTTTTGCCCGGTCTTCCCCTACCTCCAAAAATGCTTTTACAGCCGGTATATTGTAAGACCATTGTAACGCTTTTCGCATCGATATACTGCCGCGATATTGACCGTCCCAGTTTTTGATTTCTTTGCCATGGATGGTGAGCGGCTCGTCAATGAACTGTTTATATGTAGACCATTTGAAATGTTCGATTCCCGGGCCGTAATCCAAGATCGGCTTAATCGTCGAACCTGGCTGTCTTTTCGTTTGTGTTGCGTAGTTAAAACCTCTTTGTACTTCTTGATCTGAGTTGCGGTTTCCGCCAATTGCCCTGACGGCGCCAGTCTGTGTATCAAGTAGCACGACTCCTGCCCGGAACTGATCGTCTGGATAATAAATGTATTGATCAGTTGTCAGCACTTTTTCTGTAAATTTTTGAGCATCCGGATCAAGGGTTGTATAAATTTTTAAACCGCCCGTATAGATATCCTTTTCCGATATTCCGGCATCAACTATATCTTTGATGACTTGATCGATAAACGCTTGATATTTCGGCCCTTCTTTTTTCTTCTTTAATAGTTTCTCAACCGGGATCGCTTTCGCATCTTGCTCTTCTTTTTCGGTAATAAAGCCATACTTCCTCATTAACGACAATACTATATTTCTTCTTTTTTCAGCTAAATCCGGATTTTTAAATGGATCGTATTCGCTCGGTCTTTGCGGCAGCCCCGCCAACAGCGCAGCTTCACTAATCGTCAGCTTTTTCACGGATTTGTTAAAATATGTTTCTGCCGCTGTCGCAACCCCGTATGCTCCTTGACCGAAATACACTTTATTTAAATACATTTCAAGAATTTCTTCTTTTGAGTAGCGTCGTTCCAACTGAACAGCCAAGTAAGCTTCTTGTATTTTTCGCTTGAGCGTTTTTTCAGGCGTTAAGAATG
The DNA here is from genome assembly GCF_038004325.1 of Aeribacillus sp. FSL K6-2848. Classification (NCBI taxonomy): domain Bacteria; kingdom Bacillati; phylum Bacillota; class Bacilli; order Caryophanales; family Bacillaceae; genus Aeribacillus; species Aeribacillus sp. FSL K6-2848. Next base: position 588,401 of record NZ_JBBOQQ010000001.1, on the reverse strand, counting down.
AATTTTTGACTACCTGCTGGGTAATCGTACTTCCGCCTTCAGCGCCGAATCCTTCTTTTACATTCGCAACGGTTGCACCTGCGATTCGTTTAAAATCGATTCCATTATGCTCAAAAAACCGCACATCTTCTGTTGCGATAAACGCATTTTGTACATTTTTCGGTATATTTTCGATTTTGATGATTTTCCGATGTTCGCTTCCTGAAATATCTCGCACTTTTTCATTATACATATCATAAACGGTTGAGGATAACGGATCTTTCAGTAATTTCGGGTCTAGTGCAGGGGCGCTTATAATGTAAGACAATACCACGATACCGCCCGCAGTCATCATTACGATAATCGCAAGAATAAAGGCTGTCATGATTTTTATGAGCGGAGATTTTTTAGAAGCTGATTTCTTTTTTTGACGTTTCTCCATACGCGTCTGATATTGATCTCCCATTTCCGTCTCCTCCTAACCTGTATAGAAGGTAATCTATAAATAATACACGATTAAGATTATACGGATGACGAGAAGATTTTTGTGGTGGAATTTGTCGGCAACAGACAATTTTTTTTACAAAAAAATTATAACACTTATTTGAACTACTCTTAAAATAAAACACTTTTTAGAATAGTACCCCTGTTTTGAAAAAGATTTGCGGACCTTCATAACATTCCTCTTCATTTAGTAAGTGTTTTATCGAACAGATCGTAATAAGTTCCTACTAAATAGAGGAAGAATCGACCTTATCTTTGCTCCGTAAATATCTTCGAAGTTCAAGAGTATTGCTATTTACCATAAATTGTAACAGTTTTATAGCAATGAGTTTTTTCATTATTCTTTGATGAATCGAAAGAATATTATATACTAGAAACCAGTAGCATTGCATTAAGTTAATTTTAATTTGTCAAGCCCAATTTTATGTTAAATTTCATCTTTTTGGATATAAAAAAACTCCTTATAATTAGGATTGGCAGTCCTATCCAAATCCTAAGAATAAGGAGAAACCATTATGGATAAGAATACCACAGAATCCACAATAAATGAACTATTTAAAGAGATCGATCCAATAACTTTTTCAAAACTAATTAATGTGATTGACGTTGACAAATACATTAAAAAATTAACAGCGTATAAGTTTTTACAACTTTGTATCATCGCTCAGATAAATGAATTGGAAAGCTTAACAAAATTGGCCAAACATTTGAAAGACAAGGAAGAGTTGCAGACATATCTGGAATTTGATGCAATTAGTACTTCGCAACTTTCTCGCAAATTAGGCCAATTATCCCCTCAACTGTTTGAAAAAGTATTTAAATATCTGGTCTTAAAGATCCAAGGGCAAATGAAAAATGCCCCGATCATCCGAAACATTGGTCGTCTTCTGGTCATTGATTCTACCACGATGAGCATGAGTTTGAGCCAATATCCATGGGCAACTTTTCGTAAGACAAAGGCTGGTGTTCGACTCCATTTAAAGGTTGTTGTAACGAAGGATATCACTGTTCCGGATCAAGGGATTATCTTACCCGCGAAACATGCCGATCGCACACAGATGGACGAACTCATTGAAATCGATCCAAATGCGATTTACTTGTTTGATCGAGGGTATGTCGATTACAAACAGTTCGACCGCTTATGCCGAGAAGGGGTGCGATTCATTACCCGGCTTAAAAAGAACGCAGAGATTGAAGTTTTATCGGAACGGATTCCCAATCCAGAACGTTTGATTTATAGGGATCAGATTGTCATTTTAGGAAATGACCGTAATCATACCAAAATGACTCATCCTCTCCGATTGATCGAAACGGTCGACAGCGAAGGGAATCCCGTGATCATCATAACCAATTGCTTTGATCTTTCTGCGGAAGAGATTGCAGATTTATACCGATATCGCTGGAAGATAGAGACCTTCTTTAAATGGATGAAACAGCACCTTAAGATAAAAAGATTTTATGGAAAAAGTCAAAATGCCGTTTACAATCAAATTTGGATCGCCCTAATCACCTATTGCTTACAGGCCATGCTCCAATTAAAAGTGAATCACGATGGTCCTTTATTAGAGATCAAGCGAACTTTACAGAATCTGCTTTTTAAAGGTTTTGACTGTTTTGTTCGCTCCCTTTTTAAAAAGCCAATTCGAACGTCCAACGGTCGGAAAAAATACGATTGGGAAAAAGATTTTGAAACCATCGTGTACCAATTTGAAGAAGGGGAGGTGGAACACCTAGACGATTTAGTTTATGATCCAATGTTTCTGTAATATATTACCAAATTGTGGAAATGGACTGCCGATTAAGACGTCATTGTCCTTTTAAGCTTGCTTAGAAAGATTGTATGTCTGAATATTCAGTTACATGAAATAACTGGAATTTTTATTGAGCTTGACAAACATTAAATTTTTTTATGCAACGCTACTGACTAGAAACATATTTATTTTTTTACTTAAACGCAGAAAAGCGTAAAACCTGAAAAGCGATTAAGTAAAAAAGTATGCTGCCAGTTATTCTAGTATATTTTTCATAATGGACAGAAAGGCATGAACACCATGGAAAAAGATCAAACATTAAAAAAAGGGTTATTACCTCGACATGTTCAGTTTATTGCGCTAGCAGGCATGATTGGAACAGGAATTTTTAAAGGGAGCTCAGATACATTAAATATTGCCGGCCCAAGTGTTGTAATAGCTTACTTATTAGGAGGCCTTTTATTATTTATTGTCATGACGGCACTGGCTGAGATGGCGATTGTTTATCCGAACTTAAACGTTCAGCATCTTGTTTATAAAGCTTTTGGCTTCCATATATCCTTTATTGTAGGATGGCTTTATTGGATCAATTGGATTGTTGTCACCGTTGTTGAAATTTTAGCAGCAGGAAGCTTTCTGAAATATTGGTTTCCAACCGTACCGTTATGGCTTTTAAGTCTCCTTTGTATGGTTTTAATCGTTGGAATGAATTTGTTTCAAGTAAAGTACTATGGTGAAATTGAGTTTTGGTTTGCAGGAATTAAAATTTTCGCATTAATCGCTTTCATTTTATTAGGTTTTGGCATTTTGTTTGGAATTATTCCGAGCAATATTGATGATCCTTTTTCTAACTACACGGCACACGGCGGGTTCTTTCCTTATGGAATTGGAGGAATGTTAAGCGCCTTTTTAGTCGTCATGTTTTCATACGGCGGGGCTGAGTTAATAGGTGTTGCGGTCACAGAAACAAAAGATGCAGAAAAGGTTTTGCCAAAAGTCATTAAAGGAACGATGTGGAGAGTTATTCTCTTTTATATACTTCCTATTCTTATTATTTGTGGTTTAATGCCGTGGAATCAAGTGACAGGGGAAGACAGCCCATTTGTCCAAGTATTGAGCATCACAGGGCTTCCTGGAGCCGCTCATATTATGAATTTTGTCCTTATTACTGCTGTTTTATCAGCGGCGAACTCAGGGATTTACGCAACTTCCAGAACATTATATTCCATGGCTCAAAGCGGTGAAGCGCCAAAAAGATTTTTAAAGATTTCCAAACAAGGAATACCGATCAACTGTATTACAGTTACGGCTATCTGTATTTTATTTGGGGTATTTTTAGCTTATATGACTCCAGACCGAGTCATCAGCTATTTAATGACGATACCTGGTTTTACGATTATTTTATTATGGACAAGCATTTGTCTGGCTCAGCTAAAGCTTCGTTCTCAGTATAAGGAGAAACCATATTTCCAAGTAAAATGGTTCCCATACACAACGATAGTAGCCACCGTTTCATTATTGGTCATCTTTTTCTCTTTTATCTTTAATAAAAAAAATATGATCGGTTCTACTGTTTGCCTTGTCATCTTAGCACTGCTCATCATATTTTCTTTTATGAATAAAAACAGAAAAGAAAAAAGCGATAAAAATAACAAGGATATGGTAGAAAGTCCGTAAAATAAGGACATTAAAAGACTCATTCGTAACTCTGTCAAAAAAATGCAGTGTCTTGAAAAATTCACATGATAACAAATTTTAGGGGGGAAACCTTCCCCTGTCAGACAGTCGATTATAAACGGCTTTAGCCCTTTAGAACACAGGGCTAAAGCCGTTTTTATGATAGTTTTCCCACCGGAAGACGGGAATAGGAAACATTATGATAGGTCAAGATAACAGATTATTTTTTCAACTTCTCGGAAACAAGATATGCTACGAGCACGTATCGTTCCGGCGCGGAGCCGATAAAATGAAACGGATAACATGTACTGACAGTTAACGTGGGCCTCGGTTTCGGAACGATCACGGTCCGGTCGTCTTTATCAACGATCCGAACCTTATAGATTTTATAAGTAAATTCTCCAGCTGAAGTTGTGACGATTAATTCGTCTCCTTTTCCTACTTCCCCCAGCCTACGAAACACGGTGTCGCGATGACCGGAAAGAACCGAATTGTCTGACTCTCCTGGCAATACGCTTCCTGCAAAATGACCGACCCCTTTTTCAAGCTCTTCTTCGTTCGTTCCATGGTATATCGGAAGTACTGCATTTAGTTTTGGAATAAACAGCTCTCCTATTTGCTCCCCAATTTTAGGTCGTGTCGGATATAAAACCTTTTCTGCCTTCGTATTTTTCTCTGGGGCCGGCTGTGCAGCTTCCGCCTTCTGTTTCGTTTCAGAATGGGTCTCAGGCAGTAGCATTCCTTTGAAAAGTTTATAGCTGTTTGCGGCTGAAAACCATAGGCCGGCTAATATAATCATTGATGCAAAGAAAAGAAGAAACAACCGCTTGTTTCGGCTGCTTCTTTTTGTAGTTTCCAGCATATTAAACCTTCCTTGCTTGTCTAAAAATTAAAAATCCCGCTAAAACAATGAACAATCCTACCATAGCATTCATGCCATAGCCGGAATCTGTTTTCGGCAATTTTGCACCTTTAACTGTTTTATGCTCATTGCCCTTTACAGATTTTATCTTTTTTTCTATTTTTTGCGAAACGCTTTTCTCTTGTTTCACACTTTTGGCTTCTTGAGCACCGTGACGAATCGTTTGGCCAGTTCGATGTAACGTATCTGAATCAACGATTTCTCCGGTAATGAGAAGATCAGCCAGAAATTCTCCACTTTCACTGTATATGTTGATTTTCAAATTTGCATTGATCAATTCTTTCAAGTTAAATAGATCAAACAGCGAAAGCTCCTTTTCAGACCCATCTTTTACAAGGGAAAATGTAACTTTAATTTTAAAAATACGTTGAAAATCTTTAAAAATCGAAATTAACTCCTCGATTTGGCTCTTCGTAAGCTCTGTCGCTTCATCAAACCCTTCAAAAGCCATCATCCGATCCGCCAAGTCCAACAAAGCTATAATTGTCTCTTCTTTCATAAGATGCTCTTCAATTGATCGCAAATGGTTCTTTAACCGCTCAATTTCTTCTTTTGTCAATCCGTATTCCTGCTCAAAAACCGTTAATAAATCGTAAAGGAACTCGTCTTCTACACCAGCATCCCATTCTTCACTTAAAAATGTTATAACATCCTCTTCCAAATCATCTAGAAAAACGTAATCCTCCAATTTTTTTCCGTGTTCTTGAAGCAGCTGGCGCAACTCCTTTTCATTTAAATCATATTCATCATAAATATAGGATAAATTGCTTAAATCCTTTTTAATAACTTCTCCTAAAAATCTTTCTAAACTTTTAACGGTTTTAAAGTCTTCCAGTTTTCTCTCATATAAACTCAAAGATCTATTAATATGGTCAATTGTCACAGGAAATCCTCTAATACTACTAATTTTCGCCAAATAGTCTTGCAAATTTTTATCAAAATTTGGATCACGCTCTATGTAAAGCATGACGGCATCATACAAATTTTCTACAAACACATACTCATCTAGATCTTCACCGTGTTCTTGAAGCAGCTGGCGCAAACTGGCTTCATTTAAATTAAATTCGTCATATATTTCGGTTAAATTGCTTAAATCTTTTTGAATGACCTCTCCTAAAAAATCACGAAGTTCTTCAACAGAATCAAAATTTTCGATCTTTTCTTCATATTGAGCTAACGAAAATTCGATATGTTCTCTTGTAACTTTGAAACCTCTTTGTTTACTTACTTCCTCTAAATATTGATTCAGTTCTTTCTCAAAAGATGCTTGTTGTGCAGCTGATGACGGCTTTGGCATCACTCCTATCCACAAAATAAAAGCTAGTAATATGAATCCCCATTTTTTCATCATAATCCTCTTTTCCTCTTTTTTTATATCTCTTGAGAAAATTATAAATAGGAATAACGAATCAATCAACAAAATTTTTACAATTTTTACAAAAATTTTTACATGCACAAAAAAAGTGGGGCTGTCTAATAAGTCGTTTTTTCGGCTTATTGACGGCCCCCTTTTATGAAATATCGATGTTAATGATTTTTGGTTTTCAATAGGGATTTGACTTTCTGGACAGCCCCGTTTAATGTTAGAAGTCGTTTTCTTCATTTTCTTCATTCAAATTTTGCAATTGCTGCAATTCTATGATTCGACTTTTATCTTTTTCAAAAAATTGAATCAGATCCCCTATTCGGTCAATAGCATCCCAGCTCAAATGGTGCTCAATTCCTTCCACGTCGCGATAGATGTTTTCTTCTTTAACGCCAATAATCCGCAAAAATTGCTCTAACAGATCATGCCGGTAGACGAGGCGTTTTCCGATTTTTTTTCCTTTCGGCGTTAAGACGAACCCTCTATATTTTTCGTAAACTAAGTAGTCATCCTTGTCGAGCTTCTGCACCATTTTTGTAACGGAAGAAGGGTGTACAGATAACGCTTCTGCTATATCCGACACTCTCGCATAGCCTTTATTTTCAATTAGCAAATATATTTGTTCAATATAGTCTTCCATACTCGGGGTTGGCATTGGTTATCCTCCATTAATATCTTCATCATACAAAGTTTACTATATAAAAGCACCATAAGACAAGCGTATGGAGGAGATCAACCGTTATGAAAGACAATTTAATAGCCGATTTTCATCCTGTCTTTTTTACAGTTTTATGCAATCGCAAATATCTCGCAATCCATCCATGTTTCGGAGAAAACAAAAAGCTTATGAAAAACACTAATCCTGTGGCAAATGCCATTGAGCCAGAAATAGAAGTGTCGACCCAAGCTGCTATATAATAGCCCGCTACAGCAGATATTACGCCAAATAATCCGCTTAATACTAGCATAATAGAAAGTCTATCTGTCCAAAGATAAGCCGAGGCAGCTGGAGTAATTAACATCGCAACGACCATAATTGCGCCGACCGCATCAAAAGAAGCAACTGTCGTGATCGATACTAAGCATAAGAATACATAATGCATGAGTAAAACAGGAATCCCTAAGCTGGCAGCAAGCGCAGGATCAAATGAAGTGATTTTCCATTCTTTATAAAAAGCGACAAGAACAAATAAAACAACAAACAAAACGAGAGCCAGCAATGCTGTAGCCTTCGGAACCTCGCCAATTAGAGGAAGTGACATTTTATTCCAAGGTATAAAGGTGATTTCCCCCATTAAAGCATGTTGAACATCTAAATGTGCATTTCCTACAGAAGTCGCTATTAAAATAACGCCAATAGCAAACATCGTCGTAAACACAATTCCTATTGCTGCATCTTGCTGAACGTCTAAAGAATGAAGCCACTGCACTAAAAAAGCTGTCAATAGTCCTGCAAATATAGCACCAATGAGCATATGAGTTCCGCTTAATTCACGTGTAATAATAAAAGCGATGACAATTCCTAACAGAACCGTATGACTAATTGCATCAGCCATCATCGCCATTTTCCTGAGTATCAGAAATACACCTATTAAGCCACAGGACAGCCCTACTAAAGAAGCAGTTACGATAATCCACATAGCATGATAAGTCATGGTCATTCTACCCCTTTTGTTCTTAAGGCCTTACTGGTATGAATATTCACTAATCTTTTTTGCATTTTCAATTGTAAATACTTGACCAGAATCCCTTTCTCTTTGCCAAAGAAAAGCGATAAGAAAAACAGCGCGGACGCCACAATGACGATAAAAGGTCCTGTAGGCCATCCTCTCCCCAATGCACTGATGAATGTTCCAAATGCGCCAGCCGCTCCCCCAAACAGAGCTGATATGATAATCATCCGTTGAAAAGACTGTGTCCAATAGCGGGCACTTACAGACGGGATAATCAGCAGGGCGGCAATTAAAATAACTCCTACAGCTTGAATCCCAATGACAATCGTTGTGACAAGAATCGTTGTATATAATCCGTTCATCCATTTAAGTGACAGTCCTAATCCTTTTGCAAATTCCGGATCGAAAAGATATATTTTCCATTCTTTAAATGCAATGAATACAATCAAAATGACCGCCAAAGCTAGGATTAACATTGTAGTGACATCTGATCTGACCATCGAGGCGGCCTGACCGAAAATAAAACTGTCCAAGCCGCTCTGATTTCCGCCTGACGTCCGATTCACAACTGTCAGGAGCATGATTCCTAAGCCGAAAAAGATAGACAGCACCATTCCCATCGCCGTATCTGCCGAAATTCTAGTTGATGAACGTATCCATTGGATAAATGATGCTCCAATCAAAGCGCTGATGGATGCTCCAATGATCATGACAAATAAGTTTTTTTCTCCAAGTAGAAGAAAGGCGATCACAACACCGGGCAATGCTGCATGAGCTAAGGCATCGCTCATTAAGCTTTGCCGCTTCCAATAGGCTAAACAGCCCATTGTTCCAGCAGCAATCCCAAAAATCATCGTGCTAAATAACACCCATTGTGTGTTGCTATTTAATAGGATTGTGAACATGAAGACTCTCCTCTCTCAACCAGCGCAAGTCTCCTCCATAAGTTCGCGAAATATTTTCTCTAGTAAAAATTTGCTTCGTTTTTCCGTACTGAATGACGGTGCGATTTAATAAAAGAACATGGTCAAAATAATCTTCTACTGTTTGCAAATCATGGTGCACGACCATGACCGTTTTTCCTAAAGCTTTTAATTCTTTCAGCAATGTCATAATAGCCCGTTCTGTTGCTGCATCAACACCAGCCAGCGGTTCGTCCATAAAATACAAGTCGGCATTTTGCACTAATGCGCGTGCTAAAAACACACGCTGCTGTTGACCGCCAGAAAGCTGGCTTATCTGACGGTCAGCGTAATCAGCCATCCCTAATTTTTCCAAGGCCTCGAATGCTTTTTGTTTATGCAATCGGGATGGCCGCTTCAGCCATCCGATTTGCCCATATAGTCCCATAGTGACAACATCCAATGCGTTTGTTGGAAAGTCCCAATCAACCGAACCTCGCTGTGGTACATAACCGATCCTTTTTTGGACCTTGTTGAATGGCAATCCGAAAAATTTCACTGATCCCGTTAAGGAAGGGTGAAGATTTAATATTGTTTTTAAAAGCGTCGACTTTCCAGCACCGTTCGGACCGACGATTCCCACTAGCGAACCAGCCTGCACTACAAAATTCACATCGAAGAGCACTGTATTTTTTCGATAGGAAGCGGACAGATTCTCTACTTGAAGCACTGCTTCAGCCATGCTATTTTCCTCCTTCGCTTAATGCTTCATAAATCGTATTGATATTATGGCGATACATTCCTATATAAGTTCCTTCTTCTGTTCCTTCCTCACCCATTGCATCAGAGTAAAGCTCCCCGCCTAATGTAACGTTAATTCCTTCACTTTTCGCTCCTTCTATGACAGCCTTGATCGATTTTTCATTAATACTTGATTCGATAAATACGGCAGGAACTTTGTACTTTTTAATAATGTCAATCGTATCTTGAATATCTGTAATACCGATTTCGGAATCAGTGCTAAGTCCTTGAAGACCAACTACTTTAATGCCGTGCATTCGTCCGAAATATCCGAAAGCATCATGCGCTGTGACAAGAACTCTTTGACTTTCTGGAATGTCCGCAAGCTTTTCGGCTTCTTTTTTCAAATCAGCTAATCTAGCAAAATATTTCTTTTTATTTTCTTCAAAATAATCTGCGTCTTCCGGAGAGAATTCTTTTAATTGTTCAACCGCAGCATCCAATGCCTGCTGCCAAAGGTCCAGATCAAACCAAATATGAGGATCAACTACCCCTTTTTCATCCTTTAAAAGAGATTCTTCAGGAATGGTTTCACCGACTGCAAGAACAGGTTTTGATTCAGAGATCTTTTCAAATATTTCAACCATGTTCGCTTCCAAATGCAATCCGTTGTAAAAAATGATATCTGCTTCTTCAAGAGTTTCCATGTCACTTTGAGTAGCCTTATACAAATGAGGGTCTACAGACGGTCCCATTAAACTTTTGACATTTAAACGATCGCCGCCGATTACAGACAACGGCTCGCCAATTTGTGCAATCGTTGTGACGACATTAATTTTTCCATCTTTTGATCGTTTGGATGCTTCTTGTCCAGAACTACACGCGCTTAACACCAGCAAGGCACTAATTAAGAATAAGCACCCCATTTTTTTCATAACATTTTTCATTTTTTCGCACTCTCCTTTTATTTTTATGAATTGATTTGATTTTTAAGTCAGCCCATCTCTCTAGTTTATTGGTGAACGATTTCTATTAAATATCGACAACCATTCTGGCAAATTGTGAATTCAGGAATCAAACATTGTCCGTTTTTTATAGAAAACTCCTATATGTAACCTCAATTTGTTTTTATTCCTGAGAAGAAACAAAACTAAAAAAACGCAATCAATGAATAAATACCAAAACACTTATAGACATGAATTTCATTTCGCTAGTTGATTTGTTTCAGCTTCGCCATTCAGCTTACCGTTTGGCTTAATACTTTACAGAAAGTTGCCGGCTTCATGTTGCACAAATAGGAAATTTTTCCATTCCTTCACCTTCTTTTTTACCATAGTTATAAATATTGCCTAAGGGCAAACTTTATGTTAAAAAAAATTCCTTCACACATATTTATTTTATTGAGTTTAAATTTTGTTGTTATACCATATATTTTTCCTTAATGCAAATTTAATACCATTTTTGAGAAACTGTCAAGTATAAACCATCTGAATGAACGGGAGAAATTAAAACGAAATGGAAGAACCGCATTCGTACTCAGCGGTGCAAAGAGATGAGGACCACTCGCACAAGTGTCCTAATGAATGATGATCAAGGAAGGATTTGCTTGCAATTTCAAATACCGGATAACTAAGATACAATTTTCTCAACAATCATAAAGAGCCTTATTAAGATACGAATTATATATAGACCCCATCAGAGATGTTTGTTTATCGATTTCAATATGGGACTCCTGCAATAAATTTTCTAAAGTCTCGGTCGATCTTGTTGAACCGGGAAATTCTTGATTGAAAAAGACCACGCACTTCTTCAAGTACAACGACCGTTACACAAATTTAAAAAGGGACAACAATGAATCTATTGTTATCCCTATTTTTGTTTAATATATTTTGGCGCAATCCTTTTTAGTTTGAGCAGATCCTCTGTGGTGTCAATATCAAATCCCCATTCTGAATTTTCAAACGGTACAGCCATTAAGCTGGAATAATGTTTTTGGACAATTGATTTTCCTCCCTCATCACCTTGAATTTGCTCAAATTCATCAAATAATTCAGCATCAAACAATACAGGGTGTCCAAGCACATTATTATACTTAGGGCGGAAAATGCGGACACCTTCTTTTCGATATTGATCATAAGATTCTAGTAATTTAGTTATAACTATTGGAGGTACAAAGGGCTGGTCTGCCAAAAATACGAAGACTGCATCCGTTCGTCCCTTTAAAGCCTGAATCCCTGCTTTAAGAGAGGAAGCCATGCCGGATTCATAATCCCGATTCTCAATGATTTCTATTTCGGTTAAATCAGATGTGTGTTTGCGCAGCTCTTCGATATGTTTGCCGCCGACCAATACAATTGGTTTTAAGCCAGCTGCGGTAGCGGTGTTCACAGAGTAGCGAAATAATGGCTTCCCACCTAGAGATAATAACAGCTTTGGTTTTCCCATCCGTTTTGACATTCCGGCTGCTAAAATAATTGCTCCAACCTTTTTCAAACCATCTCTCCCCCAGACTCATTGTCACTGTCTCAATTCCTCAATCGCACCCAGCAAATACACTTCCGCTTTCTCACCTGCATTAAATCCTTTTCCCCCAGGCACTTTAACGAGACAATTGCTTTCCAGAAAGCTGGACAGAACATTAGAAGCTTGTTTCTTTGATATTTTCACTCTTAGTTCACCGGTTTGAGAAACGTACGTTAATCCTCGTAAAAACCGGGTGTGAAGCATTTGCTTCCCTTCAATTGCCTCGTCACATACAACCGTTACCCGTTTCGGCAGCGGATCCTTAGAACCGCTCATATAGCGTATAGCAGGCAGCACATAAAGATGTGCATTGACGTAAGACGAAGCTGGATTTCCTGCCAAAGCAAAAATCGGCTTATCCTGCCATACTCCGCACAAAACTGGCATTCCAGGGCGAGCTAATGTTTTCCAGAATATCACTTTCGCATTAATTTTTTCAAATACCTTTCCAAGGAAGTCATATTCGCCCATGGACACGCCTCCGCTTGTTACTAAAATGTCCACCTGCTGTAGAATCTCTAGCATCTTTTTTTCTAGCTCTTCTACTTTGTCCGGGGCAATCCCGAAATAAACCGGTTCACCTCCTGCTTGACTCACTTGACCGGCCAGCATTACGCCGTTACTGTCACGAAGCTTTCCAGGGACGATCGGCTCATCTACGTTTAATAATTCACTTCCCGTTGAAAGAATACCAACCTTAGGCTTCGCATAAACCGCAACAGATGCAATCCCGAATGTAGCGAGCAGACCCAGTTCAATTGGTCCTAAAAGCGTCCCTTGTGTGAGGACGTCCTTCCCTTCTTCAACATCTTGTCCCTTTTTGGCAATAGCATCGCCAATTTTAACCGATTGATAAACCAAAACGCTTTCGCTATCTTCCATTGCATTCTCAGTTTTCTCTACCATAACGACTGCGTTTGCACCTTCGGGGATAGGTGCTCCCGTCATAATGCGGCTGGCCGTACCTTGGGTAATTTTTTGTTGAGGTAAATATCCAGCGGGAATCTCTTCCAAAACCTTCAGCTTTACCGGGTCAGAAGCGCTGGCATTGATCACATCCTCCGCACGCAGAGCGTAACCGTCTACAGTGGAACGGTCAAACATAGGGACATCGTGATCAGCCCTTACCGTTTCCGCTAGATAGTACCCAAGAGCTTTAGACAGAGGTATGGTAATAACCGGAAGGGGACGTATCACAGAGAGAATAAGACGTTGTGCTTCTTCAAATGGGATAGGGGAAGAATTCGGGATATATAACATGCAATCACCACCTGTATATTTTGAAATGATCCTGCGCCTTTCATTAGTTGAAAAATACGTTCTTTTGTCCCTTCAATCGACCGACAATTTCGTTGTTATCATAGCGATTAGCTGAAATATATGTTCTTTTCTCCCCCCGCTCTGTTTTATCCTCCAATATAGTACATCTCTATCTTCTTTTTGTTCGGCATCGTTGTATTGTTAAATCTTTCTTCAGAGTAACGATCAGCTCGACGGCTCCAAACATCCTGAATGAGATTCCTAATTTCTTCATCCTTTGCCCCGCTGCGGAGCTGCGCCCGCAAATCTGTCCCTTGCGAGGCAAATAGACAGGTGTAAAGATTGCCGTCCGCTGAGAGTCGAGCTCTTGTGCACGTGGAACAAAAAGAGTCCGTTACGGAAGAAATAATGCCTATTTCCTCATTTGTGCCGCGATAGCGATAACGAGAGGCTACTTCTCCAAAATAATTGGACGGGATTGGTTCTAACGGCATTTCAGCGTTCACACGTTCGAAAATTTCTTGCTTAGATACCACTTGTGTAAGATTCCAGCCGTTGCTATTTCCTACATCCATAAATTCAATAAAGCGTAAAACATGTCCGGTCCCGCGGAAGTGACGCGCCATGGGCACAATGTCCTGATCATTGATCCCCTTTTGTACAACCATATTCACTTTCACCTTCATACCTGCCTTTGCGGCCGCTTCAATCCCTTCAAGAACTGTTTTGACGTCACAGCGGCCGCCGTTCATTTGGCGAAAAACTTTATCATCTAAGCTGTCCAAACTAACGTTGACACGGTGAAGACCAGCGTCCTTTAACGCTTTCGCATGTTTGGCAAGAAGAGAACCGTTCGTAGTCAAAGCAATGTCAGAAATACCCTCTATAGAACCGAGCATTTCAATTAACTTCGGCAGCTCTTTGCGCAGCAACGGCTCTCCCCCTGATAGGCGAATTTTCTCGACGCCAAGTGAGGCAAAAATGCGAGCCAGTCGAGTTATTTCCTCAAAACTGAGCAACTGATCATTTTTGAGAAATTGAAAATAAGGACCAAAAATCTCCGCTGGCATACAATAGCGGCAGCGAAAATTACACCGATCAGTAACTGAAATGCGCAAATCACGGAGAGGACGCTGAAGGGTATCGGTTATTTTGTTCATATTGCCCATTTTTACACTCTCCTATCATGCTAACATTATTTTGGAGAAAAAGCTTCTCATGAAAATTTCAAGTTGTTCCGAATTTTTGAAACTTTTTGATGCAGGCGTTGATGAATCAGTTCTCACTCGTTTTTTAGTTACCGCCTAAAAATATAAATGGCGGAGGATGGAGAAGACTCCATCTAAAACTCCGTCATTTGTTTCAATTTTTCAAGCAAGCTTATTTTCAAAAACGAGTGATACTCTGGTACTGCCTCCGGTACTGCTTATAAAACCTGCTGCCCTTGGTTTATAAAAAGGAGATGGCCGGAAATCCTATTATATGTTTCTATCAAGTTGAAAATTATGTCTAGTCATTCTAAATCTTCAGACAATATTTTCGGTGTGCACCAGCTCCTGCTCCTCAGATCAGAGTCAAAGATAGCTTGATTAAAAGCTTTGCTTAATGTCCTTCTCAGAAAAATTGTTTTAATGTTCGAATGCTCATCATGGCAACGAATAAGTCCTTTTCTTCCTAATGATTTCATTATTTTACTGTTGAAAAGATATTCCATTGACCTGATTGCAGCTGATCACATAATTGAGCGAGAAATCTTCCACCGTAGGCGCCATCAATTGTACGATGATCAAATGAAGCATTTAATGTGATCATCGGCTTTATCAAAGTTTCATGACGATTCGTTAAAACAGGCTGTTCTATTATATTTCCAACTGCTAAGATGCCGGTTTCAGGAGGATTTACAATTGCCACAAACTCGTCAACTCCAACTGAGCCAAGATTGGAAATTGTGAAAGTTCCTCCACGCATTTCTTCAGGCTTCAATAAGCCTTTTCTCGCTTTTTCAACCAATTCTGTTCTTTTTTCTGCAATCTCGATTAAGGACAATTGATCTGCCTGATGGATGACGGGAACAACTAAACCGTCATCAATAGCAACCGCTAGACCAATATTAATATCTTCATGCTCCAAAATATAAGGATCTCCTTCAGAATCTATGAATGAGGCATTTACCCTCGGGAATTTCTTCAATGTTAAAGCCACCGCCTGTATGAGAAAATCATTAAATGATAAACGAACGCCTGCCGAATGTTCAATACTTGAAACTACTGCCTGCCGCAATTGCACAATGGATGATACATCGACTCTTTTCTTGATTTGGAATTGAGGAACATTCATAAAGCTTGCGGTCATTCGCTGCGCAATCGTTTTTCTCATACTTGTAAGGTTAACCCTTTTCCCTTTAGCATGTATCGATGCTATGACTTTATTTTCTATTTTAACACTTTGATTCACTACATTTGCAGCAGCTTCCGCCACATCTTTCAGAATCACTCTTCCCCTTGGTCCCGAACCTTTAATTTTGGTTAGATCTACTCCGCGTTGCTTTGCAAGTCTTCTAGCTGCTGGAGAAACTCGGATTCTTTCAGTCTTTCCTAGTGAGATGTTCTCTTCTTTTACAGGATTATGATCGGAACTGCCTTTTTGATCGGTGGAATGTTTACCACTCGATACATATGCAAGAACAGTTCCTACTGGTACAGTTTCACCCTCATCCACAACAATTTCTTCTAACGTTCCCTCTACTTCTGATTCAACCTCAAGACTGGATTTTTCAGTTTCTACAATTAAAATTGGGTCATCTATTTTAATGGTATCACCAATTTTGACTTCCCATGAAACTATACGAGCCTCTTCCATTGATGAATCCAATTTAGGAAGTACAATTTCCTGCCGCACTTTTTTCCTCCTTCGTCATAACACATAGATAGCATCTTTTTGTGTATATAAATTGCAATTATTTATCAAAATGCTTTCAAATAATTGTTGTACTGTGCCATTACACTGTTTCCATTTGTAAATACAAAGATTTTTTTACTCCTTGAATGATATCTTTCGTTTGTGGGAGCATTTCTTTTTCTAAATTTAAGTTATATGGAACAGGAACATCTTCCGCCCCCACTCGTTGTACCGGTGCATCCAGATCATCAAAAGCCTCCTCTTGAATTCTGGCAGCAATTTCAGCTCCCCAGCCGTAAGAACGAGTCGCTTCATGCACAACAACTACTCGGTTCGTCTTTTTTACTGACTCCTTAACTGTTTCTATATCTAGAGGAACAAGAGTACGCAAATCAATTACTTCAGCATCGATTCCTTCTTTTTCTAATTCTTTTGCAGCTTCAAGCGAAAACTGTACCATTCTTGACAGCGTAACAATCGTAACATCCTTTCCAGACCTTTTAATATCCGCCTTTCCTAAAGGAATCGTGTATTCCTCTTCCGGAACTTCTCCTTTTTGAGAGTAAAGCATTTTATGTTCAATAAATATGACCGGACTTCCTTCCCGGATGGATGCTTTCAATAATCCTTTCGCATCATAAGGGGTAGAAGGTGCAACGACTTTGAGCCCCGGAATATGTGCAAATAATGTTTCAAGGCTTTGCGAGTGCTGGGCGCCATTTCCTCTTCCCCCGCCGCCTTGTGTACGTATTACCATTGGAACGCTCGTTTGTCCTCCAGACATATAGGCCATTTTCGCTGCCTGATTAATAATTTGATCCATCGCTACTAGCGAAAAATCAATCCACATAATCTCAATGATCGGCTTTAACCCCGTCATCGCTGCCCCAACTCCTGCTCCGATAAATCCGGTTTCAGAGATAGGTGTATCGATGACTCGTTCTTTTCCGAATTCATCAAACAAACCTTTTGTCACCTTAAAAACGCCGCCATATGAACCAATATCTTCCCCTAAAAGGATTACTCTATCATCTAATGCCATTTCTTCTTTAAGAGCTTCATTGATTGCTTGGACATAACTGATGATTCTATTAGTAGACATCATTAAAGATCTCCTCCATTTCAGGTTCTTCAGATTTCATCGCACGTTCATATGCAATGTCAATTTCTTGTATGACTTGTTGTTGTATTTCATCTAATTCTTTTTCGTTCAATACATTTTGTTTTAAGCATACATCCCGAAAATATCTGATCGGTTCTTTTTGTCTCCATTCCTCCACTTCTTCTTTTGTTCGGTACGTCTCCGCATCACCGATCATATGTCCTAACAATCTATAAGTTTTGGCTTCTATAAAGGTAGGCCCTTCACCTGAACGCGCCCGTTCCACAGCTTGTTTTGCAACCTCATATACAGCTCGCACATCATTTCCATTCACGATGATCGACGGAATGCGATAGGCCAGTCCTCTTTCTGCTAAATGCTCATTTAATACAGCATTTTTAATTGGCGTCATTTCTGAATATAGATTGTTTTCGCAAACGAAAACGACCGGCAGTTTATAGATCGCAGCCAAATTTAGAGCTTCATGAAATGCTCCTTGGTTTGTCGCCCCATCTCCGAAAAACGCAACAGAAACTTGATTCTTTTTCAACGTTTTGATGGATAAACCTGCTCCGACAGCAATTGGAATACCTGCACCGACGATGCCATTCGCTACTAATATCCCAAGCTCTTGAGATGTAATATGCATAGGGCCCCCTTTTCCTTTGCAATAGCCTGTCTTCTTCCCTAAAATTTCGGAAAATAATTGAAAAGGATCGGCCCCTTTTGCTAATGCTTGACCACGCCCCCGATACGTAATGGAAATATAATCGTCTTTTTTCAAATTCATACAAACTCCAGCTGCTACAGCTTCTTGGCCAATAGATGAGTGAAGTGATCCACCCATGAGTCCTTTTTTGTAAATTTGAATGCTTTTTTCTTCAAATACACGTATCGTGTTCATAATCCGCCATGCTTGTATGAACCAGTTTTTATCCCAATTGAAATTGTTTTCATTTAAGTGGTATGTTTGAAGCAGCTCTTGCATTTCCATAAACCTCCTTGTATTCCATCACCATACAAATATGCTTTTGCTAGAATCTTGATTTTATTATGGTTACAGTCAATTACGAACATAGATAGGCTTTAAGAATGAGTCACAATCTCATCTAAAGCAGAGGCGATTTTCCTAGTCGTTTGAAAAACTACGGGGCTGTCCAAAAGGTCAGGGTTAACTGACTTTTTGGAGCCCCTTCATTTTAGGAACTTATCAGAACCATTTTTCCTATCTTGTTTATATCCTTCAGAAGGCTTATGAAGGACTTTTCTTATGCTCTCTTTCTGAATTAAGTTCTTCAAAAGTTTTATAACGGACATTCAGCACATACAATTGCTTCTTGTTGGACTTCATTGCCTCTATGAGAACATGTACAAATTTGATTCCATTATTTTTGTCCTTCACAGTAGTATTTCTCCCAAATCCTTCATTTTAGGAACTCATCAGAACAGCCCCTGATTATTTATTTAACCAGCCAATTCCGATTGTTTTAATTTTTCTGCAGCTGCTTTTACCGATTTAATAATTCCTTGATATCCTGTACAACGGCACAAATTACCGGACAACGCTTCACGAATTTCTTCATCGGATGGATCAGGATTTTCTTTTAAAAATTCGTAAACAGATATCACAAATCCTGGAGTACAGAACCCGCACTGCAAACCATGATTTTCCCAAAAAGCCTCCTGAATCGGATGAAGGTGATCAGGCGTTCCTATTCCTTCAATGGTGGTAATGGAGCGATTATCTGCTTGAACCGCTAACAGCAAACAGGAACGGACTGCCTGACCGTCCACCAATATCGTACAAGCGCCGCATACCCCCTGTTCACAACCAACATGTGTTCCCGTTAAACCTAATTCTCTCCGGAGAAAGTCACTTAGTAATGTCCGAACATTCACTTCACGCTCATATACCGTTCCATTGACAGTGACCGTGATTTTTTTGCGAGTAGTTTTATCTATCATGTAAATTCCTCCCCCTACTTTTCATTATTTATTTATTGTTTCCTCACATTTTCTTTAAAACTTTTCAAACCCCGCACAAATGCTATATGAAGAAATATGGGTAAAGGGATGTTTTCTTATCTATGAGGAAGTGAAACATCCCGTTATAACCCCCTTGAATTTACATTTGTCTCATGGTCGCTTCTATTGGGACCATTCGGTGTAACCGCGAGTGAAGGCGAACATGTTCTCCGTACACTTACAAAAATTCGTCTGTATTCCGAATTAAAGCCGCAGCGATCGGTGGTGACAGCATTCGTAAAAAGAAGACCGCCGGCTCTCGGTATGATCAAGCCTTTTATAGCGGTCATTTTGTCTGATTCAACACCTACAAATGACCTTTCTTCAATGGTTCAAAGTCAATGATTGAATTTTCGAAAATGAAACGAGCAGCGATTATCTCGAGCTCTTTTCGGAAAAGATGAATGCAGGTAATGACTGTTACTAGTGTCATTTGCTTAATTTTTTCATCGAGTTATAATACAAGTGAGTCCTCTTTGGTTTTTCGTTAGGGAAACGGCCTCAAACCCTTATCAAAACCAAGGGGACTTTTTATTTTTCTTCATTACTGAAATGTTCCTTTAATTTGTTGGTATGCCTTTTGTAAAGCCCGAATACTCAATACGGATGACGCTTCTTTTCGATACTCAGCACTGGAAATTTCAGAAACACGGCGTCCCATAATTCTCGAAAGCTGCAATGTATAGCCAGCTTTTGCATCTGCTTCAGGATCTGGATTGACTTCATTCTTTATATCGTTTGCTAGTTGATCAAGAATTTCCTGAGTAAATGGTTTCCCAATCAATTGTGAAACAGATTGCACTTTGTAAGGGACACCTTGAGGGCTGACATTCCCTAAAGCTACCTGCGCATCTTTCACCGTGTCATCTTCATTTAACTGAAGAGTCGCCGCTGATGAAACAATGGGAATATGTCCATGTCTTCTTGTTACTTCCAAAAATCCATATCCCGTATCTTTTGTTAATTTTGGGAATATGATTTCGACAATGATTTCATTTTGCTTCACTGCTGTTTTAAAGTGGCTGACGAAAAACTCTTCTCCGGAAAGTACGCGTTTGCCATCAGGACCGGCAATGACAAACTGAGCATTTAACACACGAGCAACGACTCCGTATTCAGCGCCTGGCGGATTTTGTCTCAGGCTTCCTCCTATCGTACCTCGATTGCGGATCTGGAAATGCGCAATATGGGTAACGGCTTCCTGAAGCAAAGGACAATTTCGTTTTACAATTTCAGACTTTTCAACGGTGCGGTGCCTTGTTAATGCCCCGATTTTAATGGCATCACCCGTTTCTTCAATATAATCAAGATCTGTGATCCCATTTATATCAACCAAACATGAAGGACGAGCCTGCCTTAAATTCATTTCCTGCATCAGACTTTGTCCTCCAGCGATGATGACTGTATTGTCTCCGTACTTTTCGAGTGCGGTTATCGCTTCATTTACACTTTTAACAGCCACATATTCAAATGGAACTGGTTTCATTCATTCTTCCCCCTAACCTATCATTTTCCGGAAGATAACGCTTTCAAAGAATCATTACCTTCGTAAGATACAAATACAATTCGAAAATCTCCAATTTTCACAATCATATGTTCCATTTCTCCCACTGTAAAGTGCGCGAGAATCTCACCTCCAGCTTCCAAAACAGCAGGATGAACGTCTTGTATGTTCTCCACACGAAGGTGAAAGCTTCTCAATGATTCTTTCTCTAAATCTGTCTCTTCTAAAAGTTCAATTCCTAGCGGAGAAAAAGCCACTTTTATCACGGAATCGTTTATTTGCACATTTTGCCGCTGAAAAGTTGTTCCGAAGAGCTTCGAAAAAAATGTGATCGATTGATCGATGTCTTTTACCTGCAATGCCACTCGTTCAATTCCTTTAATTTTCATGAACTGACGTCCCTTCTTTTAGTCCGTTCCTATATTTTTTTACTACTTCATAATCATGACTAGGAAGAACAATATCAGCCTCATTCTTAATTCGAATCATCGCTCGATAGGTAGCCTCTAAATCGTAAAATAATCCAGGTGGAATTTCTTGATTAATATTTAATTCAACATTTCTGGCAATGTCTCCAAGAATAACGGCGGTGCCGAATTCCGTTTGGACATAAACTGCTTGGCTGCCTGGCGTATGAGTGTTTTGGAATAAGACACATTTCACTCCAGGAGCAATTTCTGTATCCCCTTCGATCAAATGAACTTGAGGCCATAAAGGGTCGATTAATTCTGCAATGTCTTTTCTATCGTAAAATAACGCTCCTCCCCCTATTTCCAGCTGTGAAGAAACCATCGGTGCCGCAGCAGCCTGCAATTCAGTGCGTTGGACGATGAATTTTGCATTCGGAAATTCGGCGCATCCTCCTGCATGATCATAATGAAGGTGAGTTAGGATTACTTTTTTTATCTCTTCAGCTGTAAAGCCATGGTTCTTCAATTGGGTGCGAAGGCTCCATTCAGGTTTTGTCCGATGAGGACCTAAGCCATGGACGGTCTGGCAGCGTTCAGCATCTCGAAAACCGGTGTCAACTAAAATTGGCTCTTCCTTAAATGTCGGAACTAAAAGCCAGGCTAAAATCGGCACCGTTACCATCGATTTGTCACGGCTCAGCGACCAAAATGTATCTAATACCTTTGATACATCTGCTTCTCCAAGCACCAATGGGTATATTTCCCAATTATGATTTGACATTTTGCATTTCCCCTTGCTTAATCCATTCTAAAACTCGTTCAGGAGTAATTGGTAAATCTTTTACAATTACACCAAAAGGTGATAAAGCGTCTTCTACCGCATTCGCTACTGCTGCTGGAGACGGAATCGTTCCGCCTTCTCCCATTCCTTTTGTACCAAGCGGTGTAAAAGGTGATGGGGATTGCATGTGAATGGTTTCGATGTCTGATACATCCATTGCAGTTGGACATAAGTAATGCTGAAAATCAGGGTTTGTCATGAATCCGTTGCTGTCATATGCAAGGTCTTCTAACAGCACGCCGCCAATTCCATGTGCGATGCCGCCGGCAATTTGTCCATCTGCAATCATAGGATTGATAATTGTGCCGCAATCATGGGAAACAACGAATTTGTCTACTTTCACAAGCCCGGTTTTAATGTCAACCTCTACTAGAGCAACAAAGACTCCTGTCGGATGTGTCGTATAAAGATTGACTCGCCCGTGTTCATCAGGCTCCCACTTCACTACTTTACTCGTCCATGTATAGGTTGCTTCTAAATTGCAATCTATTCCTTCCGGCACTGTCGCATAAGGTCCCGGCCATAGATAAACTTTATTGCCGATTTCTTTTAAACTGATGGCTGCTTCCGGATTTGTCGTCCCTTTAACCCTTACTGTTCCATTTGCCATTTCAAGATTTTCCGGATCTTCCTTAAGCAGATAAACGGCAATTTTTAAAAGCTTCTCCTTTAACATCTTGGCAGCTTCATATACGGCAGAAACAGTATACGTTGCACCTCTGGAAGAAAATGGACCTAATCCGTACGGCGTAATATCCGTATCTCCATAAACAAATCGAATATCGTCTATATCTACATCCATAACTTGTGAAACAACTTGTGGAATCGTTGTTTCAACCCCTTGACCTATGTTCTGATGGCTGGTTAATACTTGGAAATGTCCTTCAGGCGTCATTCGTACAGTTGCTGCCTGATAACCATTAAATATGCCATTAAAGACAGCAGCGCCAGACGGCTCAAGCATAGCGGCGATTCCAAGTCCAATGTACTTGCCTTGTTTACGAAGCTCTAATTGTTTCTTTTTAAAGTTTTGATAATCAATTTTATCCATTACGAGATCCATAAGTTTATCAAAATCTCCGCTATCATAAAGCGGTCCAGAAATTTGTTGATAAGGAAATTCGTCTTTCTTTATAAAGTTGCGACGTCTTAATTCTTCTGGTGATATACCAAGTTTTCGAGCTGCTATATCCATCATCCGCTCAATAGGATAATTGGCAATATCCTTTCCATATCCGCGGTGCGCACCATAAGGCGCTTTATTTGAAACGACCCCAATGATTTCTACGTCATAAACAGGCACTTTATATGGACCTGGAAAATAAGCACCTGCAACCGATAGAGCAGGGGTTCCCGGTGCATGGCAAGTTCCATCAACCCCAATATGCTCCACCATATCGTTTCACTGATTTTCATCAAGTGTCAAAATCCTTGATATGAAAGGAATTTGGCACTTTTTCTTTTTCATGGAATGTCAATACATTTCATTTAAACGTAGTCAAAATGTTGTCGTTTCTACAGATTTACATAGCTTGAAAGTTGCTAATGGCGAGTTTAGAAAAGAATGGGCTGAAACATTTAACATTGCTGGATCTAACATACTTGACATATCGAGAAATGTAGATATAATAAATGGTATGGATCTGATTGAAGTGTTCAAGGCGTTGTCTAACGAGTCGAGGCTGCAGATTTTGCAATGGCTGAAGGAGCCTGAGACACATTTTGTGCCCCAAGAAGGAGTGGATATGCGGGAAATCGGGGTGTGTGTCAGTCAGGTGACGGATAAGTTGAATATGACACAGTCGACGGTTTCGCAGTATTTGTCCATTCTGCAGCGGGCCGGACTGATTCAAACCAACCGGATCGGCAAATACACGTACTACAAACGGAATGAAGAGAAAATAAAGGAATTGGCAAATTTCTTGAATCAGAATCTTTGAATAGCGGACTGAATACCTCACACGTATTCAGTATTTATTTGACCCATTAAATCGACATATCGGGATATGTATATATAAAAAGGAGTGGAATGCATTGTCCAGCACGTGGAGAGTTTATTTATTGGCACTGGTTTCATTTTTAGTGGGGACATCCGAGTACATTATTTCCGGTATCCTGGATATGATCTCGGATACCATGAAAATTTCCGTTACTTCAGCAGGGCAGCTCATCACGATTTTTTCTTTTGTGTACGCCATCGGCACCCCGATCCTAATGGCGCTCACGGCCAAGTCGGAACGACAGAAACTGCTGGTGTGGGCACTTGGCGTCTTCGTATTGGGAAATGTGCTTTCCTACGCTTTGCCCGGCTATACATCGTTTCTCGCAGCTCGGGTCATCATGGCGCTGGGCGCGGGAATGACTGTCGTCACCGCTTTGGACATTGCCGCGAAAATTGCCGCCCCTGGCAAACAAGGCAGCGCGATTGCCACTGTAGTGATGGGCTTTACGGCTTCCCTGATTATCGGCGTGCCTCTCGGACGCGTCGTTGCAGCCCAATTCGGGTGGCGAGCTGTTTTCGGTCTGCTGGCACTGGCCGGTCTGGCGGCCATGATCGTTCTGTACGCCAGCATCCCTCGGGTTCAGGGGGATAAACCGATGCCGTTGTCCCGGCAACTTGCCTTCTTGAAAAACGAAAATGTGGCGTTGGGGCTTGCGATCACCTTTTTCTGGCTTGGCGGATACTCAATCGCCTACACCTACATTTCGCCGTATTTGCTGGAGGTTGCCGGGTTGGGAGAAGAGATGCTGAGCGGCGTGCTGCTCGCATTCGGCATCGCCAGCTTGATCGGATCCAAATTCGGTGGTTTCAGCACGGATAAATGGGGGGTATTCCCGACGCTGTCATGGGGGATGCTCCTGCACGTCATCGCGCTGATTCTCCTCTCGCTGACCGCGGCCAACATGCAATCGTGGCTGTCGGTCGTGATCCTCCTGATCTTGTGGTCGTTCGCGGCATGGTCCTCCGGCCCGACGCAGCAAGCCAATCTCGTTAGGATTGAACCGAATTATTCCGGCATCATGCTGAGCCTGAACCAATCCATGATGCAGTTGTCCATGGCTGCGGGCGCCGCAATCGGAGGTGTTGTGGTCGACCGGGTGTCTCTGTCATCCATTACATGGGTCGGGATGGTTGGCGTCGTTATTGCGATCGTGGTCGTGTGGTTGTTGAAGCTGCGATTGAGTGCCGGCCGGTAAGTTGTCGGGGAGTATTCCGATAATTGACACAGGAAGGGCTGTCCGTCCAGGATGGCCTTTTTCGTCGTCGTAACAAAAAGAGAAGGAAAAAATATTTTGTCGGCGTATTATAACAGTAAACCCGGTTCGGGATGAAGGCGGCATACGGCCCGGAAATATCTTGGTACATACGATATTCGTGCTCGGCCGTCTTGACGAAAGGCTAGGGTGGGTATAATTTAACTAGAGAACCTCATCCTAATCCTGTTGGGAGATAAGAAGCCCTCATGTCATACCTTTTACTTGTTATCGTCATTCTGTTATTTTACTGTTTGTTCATTCTCCCGACGCAGTGGCTAAAAATTGAGCGCGTGCGCCATCCGATCGGGTTAAATAAAAAGGTGTTGCAAATTAGCGATTTTCACGTTGAACGGTTAAGAATCAGCCAGGAGAAACTGAGGCACATCATTCAAAGGGAAGATCCCGACTTCATTTTTTTAACCGGTGACTTTACTAAAAAAGCAAAACAGATGCCGCGATTGAAAAAATACTTGGAGGTGTTTCAGGGAAGCGGACGGCCGACGTACGCGGTACTGGGTAACCACGACTATAAGCAGCCTTCCGTGGGAAATTTAGTAAAGCAAATTGAAAGATACGGCATTCAAGTGCTTCGAAACGAATCGGTTCGACTTGACGAGTTCACCTTGATCGGCATTGACGATTTCGTGAGCGGCCACAGTGATGTGGACCAATCGTTTCGGAATGTTGACAGCGATTTACCGAATGTTGTCATCACCCACGATCCGAATGTCGTGTTGACAATCAACCGACGGTTTGATTACTTAATGGCCGGCCACTTTCACGGAAAACAGTTTAACATTCCGTTTCTGTTTAAACTGAAGCCGATGGGTCCGCTTCCGGCGATGGGGATTTACAAAGGCTTGCACCATAATGCGTACGGAACGTACTACATCTCTAAAGGCATCGGGCAAACGGGTTTTAACTTCCGGTTTTTAATCCGAAGCGAAATAACGGTGCATCACGTGTAACGGCGTCTCACCGCATCCCGTGATACATGGGAGGGTGAGCGACCATAAGTTGTGTGGAGAATAGGGCAAGGTCATATCTTTTTTCAACCAAATGTTCACAATTTGGCTGTTAGGATGGATTAAACCCCGTTTGAATATTCTGCACTCTTTGCATAAGCTCTGTCCACAAATACATTCAAAAAACGAAGTTTGAGCAATTCTAAGAAAACAGGAGCATTTTGAAGAAAAACGAAGTATATAGAGGGAGTGGGAAGATGAGAGATATTTCGATATTAATTGCTGAAGATGATGAGGAAATTGCTGATCTTATTGCGTTCCATTTAGAAAAAGAAGGGTACCATGTTGTTAAAGTATCAGATGGACAAGAGGCAGTTCGTGTTGTGGAGAATCAGGCATTTGAGTTGCTGATTTTGGATATTATGATGCCGAAAATGGATGGATATGAGGTAACTCGTCGTATTCGCGAACAATATAATATGCCTATCATTTTTGTAAGTGCCAAAACTTCTGATTTTGATAAAGTACAAGGGCTTGTAATTGGAGCTGATGATTATATAACAAAACCTTTCACCCCTATTGAATTGGTTGCTCGGGTAAATGCTCAGTTACGACGCTTTATAAAGCTGAATCATCCCCAAAATGATAATAATACGAACTTGGAATTTGGTGGACTAGTGATTTCCCTTGATCAACGCACGGTTACTCTATATGGTGAAAACATTGAGCTGACACCAAAGGAGTTTGATATTTTGTATTTACTGGCTAGTCATCCAAAGAAGGTTTACAGTGTAGAAGATATTTTTCAGCAGGTGTGGGGCGAAGCATACTTTGAGGGCGGTAATACCGTTATGGTCCATGTTCGTACAATAAGGAAAAAGCTTAGAGAAAATAAACGAACAAACAAATGGATTAAAACTGTGTGGGGCGTTGGGTATACATTCAATGGCTAAATTCTCAAGAAGTTTTCGTGCAAAAATGATTATAACATTTGGCTTAAGTATGTTTCTCTCGGGTACAATCACGTATATCATTTATAAAGTCCTTCAATTTTTTTATTACACTGTAGTTGATTATGAAAGTCCGTTAGCCCATTTTCGCCAAATCATTAGACAAATTGGGGACATTAACTTTTTTTTACTAATTTTTATCCCACTTTCGATATTGTTCTTCTTTTTACTCACTAGGCGCTATTTGACCTACTTTAATAAGATTTCAAACGGTATTCATCATCTCGCTAATGGCAACTTTAGTCACCGTGTTGAAATTCATTCAAATGACGAATTTAGGGATATTGCGCAAGATATTAATTTGGCTAGTGAAATATTGAAACAGGCCATTGAAAAAGGGGAATTTTCGGAAAGCAGTAAAAATCAGTTAGTCGTAAATTTAGCTCATGATCTGCGTACACCGCTCACTTCCGTATTAGGTTATTTAGATTTAATCCTTAATGATGAGAATTTGACGGAGGAACAAGTCAAACATTTTTTGACAATTGCTTTTACTAAATCTCAACGTTTAGAAAGTCTAATTGATGAATTATTCGAAATAACGAGAATGAACTATGGCATGTTGCCAATTGAACAAAAGTACATTAATTTAAGTGACCTCCTTCATCAATTGAAAGAAGAATTATATCCTGTCTTCACGAAAAATAATTTGACCGCTCGAATGAACTTGCCTCCCTACTTACCTATTATCGGTGACGGAGAGCTTTTAGCACGTGTGTTTGAAAATCTTTTGATGAATGCGACTCGGTATGGTTACGACGGTCAGTTTGTAGACATTAACGGCTTTATTGAGTCGGAGGAAGTTGTTGTACAAGTTGTGAATTATGGTGATCGTATTCCTCCGGAGGACCTCCCGCATCTATTTGATATGCTCTATACTGGAGACAAAGCAAGAACTCAAAACAAAAATAGCGCTGGTCTTGGATTGTTTATTGCGAAGAATATTGTGGAGCAACACAACGGTTCAATTACTGTTGAAAGTAGTGTAACTCAGACAGTTTTTGAAGTCCGTTTACCAAAGGGAAGTCAAACATTAAGAAATAATGGAGATGGAATAAATTCAAATACTTGATTTAAGAAAAATTTAAGATTTACCCCACTCTTTTTTTAAAAAGTTTTAGCTATTCTTTTAAACAAGGAAGAATTAGGAGGAAGCTAAAAATGAAGAAGTGGGGATTTTTAATTTTATTTATAGTGGGCTTGTGTTTTGTTTTCATAATTAATGGCTCTTTTTTTGAACCAAAAGTAGAAGTACGAGAAGATATTCAACAGGAAAATGATAAAGGAGAGGATTTTGATAATATCCAAACAATAAAGATTACAGAAGAACAAATCTATCAAGGTAATCTGCTTTTGGTCAATAGTGAATATCCTGTTCGCCAAGAAGGTATTAAAACAGATGTCGTGAACCTTTTTACACACAATGAATTGGTGAAGGGATATGGATTGTTATATAACAATATTTATTTGTCAGAGGATATAGCACATGAATTTTCGGAAATGATTGCTGCCGCAGAAAAAGAGGGAGTTGATAATTTTTGGATTACTAGTGGCTATCGAACCTTAGATGAGCAAAGGAAACTTTATGAAGAATTGGGCCCTGATGTTGCTTTGCCTGCCGGATATAGCGAACATAATATGGGGTTAGCGCTTGATGTAGGAACTACTCAAACGACGATGGATAAAGCACCTGAAGGAGAATGGATAGAAAAAAATGCTTGGAAATACGGATTCATTTTACGTTATCCAGAGGATAAAACGGACATTACGGGAATTCAATACGAACCTTGGCATATTCGCTATGTTGGTTTACCTCATAGCGTGATTATGAAGGAAAAGAATTTTGTTTTAGAAGAGTATTTGGATTATCTCAAAGAGAAAAAGAAAGTTACTGCTGAATTTGATGGTAAAAAATATACCGTTTCTTATCATTCGTTTTCCGAAAACATGACTATTCATATACCGAAAAATCAAGAGTATAAGATTTCAGGTGACAATATGGATGGAATAATTGTGACTATGTACGACTAAAGGACAGAAAAGGACAAACAAAATGACGGATCTATTATTTCTACCAGACCTTAAAGCAATTGAACCATCGCAGGAAAATGAAACCGATATGATGTTTAAAGTGGAAGCAATAGATCCACCCGAACGTTGTCCAGAATGTGGATTTGACAAACTTTACAAACATGACTCACGAAAGCAACTAATCATGGATTTGCCCACGACAATACCAATTTGAGACTCCTAAATGGCTTGGGATTGATGAAATATATATCATCCGTAAACCTCGTCTTGTATTGACCAACGTAGAGCGTAGAACCATTTTCGATATTAAGCCTAATCGTAACAAGGAAACAGTCATTCAACGCCTTACAGAGATAGGAGACAGACTTTACATTGAATACGTCACAATGGATATGTGGAAACCTTATAAAGATGCAGTATATACCGTTCTTCCACAAGCTAAAGTGGTTGTATATAAATTTCACGTTGTCCGTATGGCTAATCAAGCCTTGGATAGCGTTAGGTAGGCTCTGAAAGCCGAAATGAACATGAAGCTGAAATCATGTTTGAGGATGAAACAGAAGATGTAAAAATTAAAGGGGTTAAATTCTATACGATGAATGATGGAAGGAACACAATTAAACAAATCGGTGAAATAGCATTAGGACGAGCGTTTAAAGGTTTAAGTGTTCAAGAATTATAATTAAACGTAGTCAAACACGTAGTCAAAAACATCAAATGCCCCCGCAAATATTGATTTGTTCGTGTTTTGAGACGATTGGGTTCAGGCCCAATATTTCCAATCAGCTTCGCTTGAAGTCCTGTGATGCGAAAATCTTTGTCGAACCCAATTTTCACCGTGCAAGTATAGTCTCTAGAATGAACTCCAGTTAGAATATTCTCTACTCTGTCTTCCGTCCATTTAACCGGCTTGCCAAGCATGCGCGCCATGATACAAGCAATGATTTCTGCATTTGCCTGCAACTTTGTGCCATAACCGCCGCCAACATCCGGGGCAATAACTCGTATATTATGCTCAGGCATTTGCAATGTCTGGGCAATCAGCGTACGTACTTGAGAAGGTGCCTGTGTCGAGCATGTAACTGTCATCTTTTTAGATCCAGGATTATATTCGGCAATACATACACGAGACTCCATCGGAGTTCCGGTGTAGCGGTTATGTGTAATGGTTTCTTCAAGGACATATTCCGAATTGGCAAATGCATCGTCTATATCACCGATAGTGGTTCTCGATTCTAATTGTTTATTATCGCCCCATTCTTCATAAAGAAGCGCCTTTGGCTCCAGTGCATCTTCAATCGTCACAACAGCTGGTAAAACCTCATATTCTACTTCAATAAGATCGACTGCATCTTCAGCAATATATCGGTCTTCGGCAGCAATAACGGCCACTGGCTCACCGACATAGCGAACCTTTTTATAGGCAATCGCATACACTTCTGGTACTTTGTTAAATATATTGATCGTCGGTACAAGTGGTCCTGAATATTGAAGTGCCTCTTCTCCCGTTAGAACAGCTACTACTCCAGGCAGTTTTTTCGCTTTGCTTGCATCAATATTTACAATACGTGCATGAGCATGAGGACTCCGTACAATGGCCAAATGTAACATGCCTGGTTTTTCAATATCATCGGTAAATTGTCCATTACCAGTCAAAAGTCTTATGTCTTCTTTACGCTTCAAACTTACACCTAAACCTTTTTTTACAGTAACCATTTTGTCGCCTCCTCTGTTTTTTTATTTCTTAATTATTTTTTGATTAGGATCATTTGTCCTTGTAATCCTTGCAATCACCTCCTTAAAGAGGGATAACTATTTTGAATATTGGGAATATTAGGAATATTAAAATGATTATTTTATTTATGAGTTGCTCATGATACTAACTGACGGTCTTTTTTCTTACGCAAAAATCCGCCCGCACGCTTGTTTCGAAAAGCAATGATTTCAGCAAGAATACTTAACGCTATTTCCTGAGGAGACTCCGAACCAATATCTAATCCAACGGGATTAAATATGTGATCATATTGGTCAATGTCGTCTATTTGAAGAGCTTTAAATATTTTTTGGCATCTAGAACGCGGACCTAAAATCCCAATATACCTTGCATCCGTATGAAGTATATGTTTCAGAACATTTATATCTCGTTCCAAATGATGGTTCATAATGACCACATACGATTTGGAACTGACTTTTACCTTTTCGGGAATTGAGCTTGCATCTGCTAAAATTCTTTTCGCACCTGAAAACGAGCTTCTGTTAGATAGGCTGATCTTGGATCGACTACGGTTGTATTAAATCCTAATCTAACACTAAACTCTGCTAAAGGAATGGCATCATGACCCGCACCAAAAATGATTAATTCAATCGGAGGAATATTTACATCAAAAAATACATCGACTTTTTCTCCGTTTGATAAGGTGAATGTTTTTGTTTCCGATTTTGGATTTGTACTTTGTAATAGATTTTTCGAAAAATCGCAGACGAATTGATGTAATTCATTATTGTCCAGCGAAGGAGCTACTCTAGATTGAGTATCAATCTCGCTAACTTATTGCCGGAATTGTGTGAACATCACAGAATATGGTGATGAGACAAAAAATAAAGTTGTTTTTCATTTTCCTTACCAATATAACTTTTACATTTTATTCGGCTTTCTTCTGTGAATCTTTAAATTTGTTGCTAATAACTGGGCTTTTGCTTTATTATTTGAAATAGATGTTGCTTATACCAATTTAATACAGTGATCTCAACAATTGGGCTTTCAAATGTTTTGGGTATTTTTAGGAAGAATGGTATTTTATCCTTTTGTGTAAGAAGAATATGGACGGAACAGGCAAGGTGGCAGCCGATTTGAACTTTGCAACTATCTAAAAAAGAATTGGCGTGCTTTCATATTTCAGCTTTAACTTTACGTGATAAAGCATTGGGCATCTGCTCAATGCTCTATTGTTTGTTCATTTTACGCAGAGTGGTGAAAAGGTTATGGAATTTGTACTGATTGTATTGCCGGCTTTTATCATTTTTGCAGTCGGATATGTAGGGCAAAAAACAATTGGCTTTGACATTAAATCTATTTCGGTCATGACGACATACTTAATGTATCCGTTTCTTGTCTTCCGGACATTTTATACAAACAAAATTACACTTGATTATTTTTATATTCTTATATTTTGCTTGCTTTTATGTTTCATATTAATGGTTATCGTAAAAATTGTAAGTAAATTAAAAAAATTGCCGCAATCGATAGAGTCTGCCATGATGTTATCAGCTGTTTTCATGAATAGCGGCAACTATGGGGCCCCAATTATATTGTTTGTTTTTGGTCAAACTGCTTTTGATTATGCAGTCATCATGATGGTTATCCAGTCCTTTTTAATGAATACGATCGGTCTTTACTACGCTGCCATTGGCAGCAAAGAAGACAGCAGCATAAAAAGCGCCCTTATGAAAATAGTGAAAATGCCCGTTTTATACGGTTCAGCTGCCGGCATTTTGCTTCAAATCCTGCATGTTCCGGTGCCTGATTTCATCATGCAGCCTGTCGGTTTGATTGCCGATGCAACGATTCCGACCATTATGGTCATTCTCGGAATGCAGCTCGCCAACATCCAGCTAAAAAGTGTAAAAGCTGGCGACGTCGCTTCCATCTTTATCATTCGCATGATCATATCGCCTATTATTTCAATTGGTATTATTCTTTGTCTTCCGCTTGAAGACTTGCTTGCAAAAATTTTAATCATTCTTGCATCTATGCCTACTGCAGCCAACACGACAATGTTTGCTGTTCAATTTCAAACAGAACCAGATTTAGTTTCATTCAGCACATTAACCACGACGCTGGCCAGCATTGCTACAGTGCCGCTCTTGCTTGCGCTGCTCTCTTAAAAAAGAAACGAGCGAGCAGCATTACATGAACGGCAGCTCAAATGCGTCAAATGTGTCACATCTCTTTTTTATAATTTGCCATCATATTTTGCAAAATGTCCACCAGCTTTTCGATACCGACTTGCAAATCATGCTCGCTCAAATAAGAATAGCTGATGCGAATATAATGTTGTTTCGGTTCATGAAGAAAACAGGCGCTTCCGGGCAAATAAGAAATCTTATTTTTCCGAGCTGCTTCTTGCAATTTTATTGGCTGAATCATGGATGGAAGTTTAATCCAGGCATTCAATCCGCCTTTTGGTTTATAAATCATTACTTCCTCTAAATTTTTGAATGCGTCAAGAACCGTATTTCTTCTTAATTCAAGCGCAATTTTTAGTTTTTCCATATGATTTTTCATCCGCTCCGTCCGCAAAATGGGAAGCAGCGCTTTTTGCGGTAAGAGCGGGCTTCCGATATCCATCGTCGCTTTCGTGCCGTACAGCCAATCGAATAAAACCCCATCCACAATGACAGCCGCAATGCGAATGCCTGGCGCAGTTGTTTTGCTAAATCCTTTAAGGTAAATGACGTGACCGTTTTTATCAAAGAATTTTATTGGCTTTGGCACCGTCATATTGTCAAATGAAACTTCGCTGAATGAATCGTCTTCTAAAATTAAAAAATGGTACATTTCTGCTAGTTCTACCAATTGCTTGCGGCTCTTTTCCGGCATGCATGTTCCAGTAGGATTTTGAAAGGTTGGGTTTACATATAATAGTTTTGGTTGATGCACCTGCAATTTATCCTCCAATTCATCTACTTTCAATCCCTCTTCATCTACTCCAATCGATACGACTTGAAATCCTTTATTGACAAACACATCAATGGCCGCACCATAACAAGGGCTTTCAACCATCACAACATCCCCTGGACTTAACAAAGTTTGCGCCACTAAGTCAATTCCTTGCTGTGCACCGCTTGTAATGATCATTTTGTCGTGTTTAACAGATAAGTGATGGAAGTTAAATAAGTAATTGGCAATTTCATACCTTAATTCTTCATCTCCTTCAATAGGACCATATGTCGACAACACAAGGGGATGCTGCTCCAATATTTTTTTCATTTCTTGAACAAGGAAGTGAGATGGAAGCAGCCTTGGATAAACGACTGCTTGGGAAAAGTCATAAATCTCTTTTTCACGATAGGCGAGATATTGTGATCTTGTTCCATTCATCTTCATCTGATGCTGCCAGCCGAAAGATTCAGAGTGCTTTTCATATGATTTTTTCTTTCCCGCTGCAACAAAAACACCTTTACCTTGCTGAATCTGTATATATCCTTTCAATTCCAGCAGTTTGTAGGCTTTTTGCACCGTCAGAAAGCTTACATTAAGTTCATTTGCTAACGATCTTAAAGAAGGAAGCCTTTCACCGTGAAGAAGCATGCCCGATTGAATCCGTTCTTCGATTTGCCTGCTGATTTGTTCATAATATGGGGTGCCTAATTTTTTATTAATCGATAATTGCATTGTCTCCCCTCCCATTACATAAAAGACAAAAGATAAAAGCGCATAACTGTTATACAGTGCATTGTACTGTTATATACCGTTGTCGTTATAATATCAAAAAACTTAACAAAAAGGAGTTATTCGTCGTGGTTATTTTGAATTACTGTTTTATATGCTTAATTTTTGGAACAACTTTTTTAGCTATCAAAATCGGAATTGAAGCAGGGGCACCGCCGTTTTTTTCAGCGGGAATGCGTTTTTTTGCCGCTGGGGTGATTATGATGGCCGTCTTTAAAATGCGGAACTATCGATTGAAAACCGTTTTATTTTCCTCTTCGCTCATGTTTAACGGTTTTTGCTTAACTTTTATCACTTTTGCTTCATTATATTGGGCTGAGCAATTCATCCCGTCCGGACTAGCTGCTGTATTATCTGCAACAGGCCCGATGATGGTGCTGCTCCATCAGGCAAGAGAGAATAAACAACCGATCAAAAAAGAACAATTAGCAGGGATGGCGGCTGCTTTAATAGGCGTCTTTCTGATCTCTTCACCGGGGTTCTCTTTGTCTGTCTCCGGCATGTGGGTTTTGGCTTGCTTTATGATCATATTAAGCGAGTGGTTTTATGGACTTGGGACAGTTCGGGCAAAAATGTTTACAAGCAAACATCCGGATATCTCGCCATTTCTTTCAAATGCCGTACAAATGTTTTACGGCGGCATTTTCTTATTGGCCGTATCCTTTTTAACGGGCGAACAAGGCAAATGGCTGCTGCTGGCAAGCTATGAAACGGTGTTATCACTGCTCTATTTAATCATCATCGGCTCCATCGTCGGCCACGGGCTGTATTATTGGCTTGTTTCAAAAACAAATCCGGTTTTTCCGTCAACTTGGCTTTACATTTCGCCTCTTGTCGCGCTAATCGCCGGCTACATAATATTAAATGAAATCATGAAACCCATTACGCTGATCGGCGCCTTCTTGATTTTATTTGGTGTATTTTTAACTAATCGATCAACTTTTTATGAGTATTGGAAAAAGGGAGCGCTGTTTCACAGGACCGCTTCAAAAAATTTTGATTGAAAACTCTGGAATATTTTAAAAAAAGCCGTTAAATCCCTGCGACAAAAATTTTCAGTGTGCCATTTCATCCATAGCGATTTAAAAAAATGAGGCCAGCTTGCCTCTCTCATTCAGAGGACAAGCTGGCCGGATTCCTTTGCACAGCTCCCTTAATATGTTTTAAATTTACCCATTACTTGATTTTTTTCAGATCGGCCACGTTGCGGCAAATGAAAGAACGACGACTTATCTATGTGTACAGTGGGCTATTATCAACAATAAAAAAGCTTGCAGAGAAAAAATACTTCTTTCTCCGCAAGCTGATAGGAAAGGAGAGTTCTTTTTAACCCTCTTCAATCCATTAATTTTTTCTAAAAAAGTCAATAAACGCGTTGAAAATTTCAAATCCTTGATAAGACAATAAAGAGAGAGCTGTAATTGAAAAAAATGCTGTCAATAACATACGTAACCAAATCATGGTACTCATCCTCCTTTGAATGATTTGTTTATGATTCATTCAAGCAGGTGAGACCACATAATTCGATTCGTAAAAGACGGGATTCAGCAAAAACCGTCTTTTGAAAGATTGCACAAAGCAATAGCAGAAATAAGTGGTGCTTAACGCTATAAAAATGTAACTGGCAATATCAAACCAAGAGTCTTTTCCTATATCTGGTCCATCAATTGGAGCAAAATTTTCTGCCAAATGATCGATGGCGCTAATTTCGTGTACAGCATTTATAGTATGACTGGAACGATCACTGGAAATGTATAAACAGGTAATACTTATAAAAATAAAAATTGTCAGGGCAACGATTTTTTTCATGTATTCACGCCCCTTTAACATCTTTTCTTCATTATGTACCTGGTTTTAATATTTTAAAACAAAAATGTTTTTCTCTCTTCCCCTCTGTTTGATTATTTAACGAACAATTTCTTTTCCTCGATGCTGCCATCTGCTTTAGTTCTGTAAGATTTCACTGTTGAATCCGGGAGGCAATCCGCAGTGCCTTCAAAAAACTTCACCTGTTTCTGTACGAATTTCCGAAAAGCTGTCTGTCGGACAGGTTTTATTTTTTGAGACTTATTAAACGAATCAGTGAGGAGACCAAAAAAGCAGCAGCAACGGCTAGAAGAATTTTTCCGACAAGCAATGCTGTTATTTTCAGCACAAATACTGCCAAAATCATGACTAAACTGATTGCGATCATAATGAGAGAATAAGTTTTCATATGAGGTTCATCTCCTTTAGCTGTCTGTTTTCAAGCAGAAAAAATCGGCTGCCTAATTCGGCATAAATATATCGCTGGTGACTTGTAAATAAAATGCATTGTTCCTTGAACGCTTCTTTCAGCATCATGATTGACTGCTTTTGTGAGGCCTCGTCTAATGAAGTAAAAGGTTCATCCAAAATAATCAACTCAGGTGATCTTGCTAACATACTAATAAGGAATAGTTTATATTTCATGCCTAGAGAGTAATGTTTGACCGGCTTTTGCAAAGCATGTGTCAGATCAAACTGTTCACAAAGCTCTTGGAATTTTTCTTCATATGCAGCTCTTTTTTCTTTTTTGATCCTCCAAAGTGAAAGAATAAGCTCCTTATTTTCAAATCCAGTTAATGCATCATAAACAAGTGGTTTATCAGGAATATAGGCCATTGCTTCTTTAAAACGATCTGTTCCAGGCTTATACTTTTCA
Organism: Aeribacillus sp. FSL K6-2848; assembly: GCF_038004325.1. Lineage (NCBI taxonomy): Bacteria > Bacillati > Bacillota > Bacilli > Caryophanales > Bacillaceae > Aeribacillus > Aeribacillus sp. FSL K6-2848. The sequence goes on along the minus strand of NZ_JBBOQQ010000001.1, from coordinate 550,924 downwards.
TTTAGTAAAATATTTCCTGAATCCGGTTGGATTAATCCCGCTATTAGCCTTAGCAAAGTTGATTTGCCGCTGCCATTTTTTCCGATGATACATGCTCGGTCTCCTGCATGTAATTGAAAAGAAACATTTTCCAGCAATGCTCCTTTTTCTGCAGTTTGTTCATACTGAAAAGCCAGTTGTGAAACTTGAAGCTTAACCATATAGAAATCCTCCAATAATCAACAAACAGTTTATAATCCAATAAAGCGAGACAATACGCCACAGCTCCTATTCTGCTTCCTTTTAGCGTAAGAAACTATTCCGTAATAAAGCAGAAATATCAGATAAAGGGATAAGTACTTTTGACTGAAAAAATAAATAGTCCCGGTATTTCAAGCACTGTGTGAGAAAAAGGTAAGTCCTACATGACAGCGGTCATATAAGTCGTGATTTCCCTATGAGAATCGTTGTAAAACAAAGTGACTGCGGTCATCTTCCATCAAGTCAACGAACCAATTCCAAACATTGATAGCTCTCTAACATAAAAATAACTGCGAAAGAAAAATTGTTTCCTAGTTGTAAATTTGGAATGCACTCATTGCGAGTATATAGTAGCGATTTCAAACACAAGAAATAAATCAGTCCCAGCGAGGCAATCACTTATTCAGTAATAGAAAGGATTTTAACTTTTTCAACATGGTCAATTCCTTTTTTCATTGTGTTCTTACAAACAATTAGGCAAATGGCTGAAACTATCATAAAATATAGAACAGATATGTAGTTGACAACACCTGCCGCTTCCCTCAATACACCAATAAATAGTGATGCGAGCAAGTAATAAATAAAAGGCATGACGAGAAAGTTCCTCATAAAAGCTTGGCCGTTATTTACTATGCTTTCCTCTTCTTCAGTTGTTCCAATCTCGTATTCATGAATAAAATGGAACTTGGTGATAAATGGAAACAAGTATAATTGAATAAATGGAAAAATGAAAAAAGAGATAGTTATTCCAATAAAAGGAATGATCATCCTGAGATCAGCTATTTGGAAATACGTAAGAATCATTATATTCCCTATCGTCAAAAAGAAAGATGGAATTAAATATAGGCAATAAAACAATTTCAATTTTGCCCAAAAGAATTCAGTTAACGAAAAAAATGATAGTTGGTACATCCATATGTTTCTTTTTTCGGTGCTAAAAGAAAAGAAAGAAGGAGTCAACATTCTCATTTCCATTGCTTGGTTAGCTAAAACCATCAAGTTCAATGTAAATAATAGCTGTATTTGGAGAGTCGTGTTTCCTGTCGCTGACATACATGCAGTAAAGAACCCTATATAAAAAAATGCTTCGTAAGATAAGACCATATAATTAAAAAATTCTTTTGAGAGCAGCCATCTTTTTTCACGTATGATTTGTAGATCTTTATAAATCAGTGCATTCTTCGGCAAAAAAATAGAACGTACCCAATGCAGCAGTTGTAGATAGAAGTGAAAAAAGTCACGAAATCTCTTAATCTCTCCATGATCTTCAGTTGGAATCATCTTAACAGGCAAGGAAAGTACGCCAACTAGAAGGAAAATCAGAGGCCCTAACATCCATGGAGTCCCAATAAAATGTTCAATCTGCAAATATAAAGAGCCGTCTGAAAATAAACTCTTTTGAAAGGAGTTTATTTTATTCCCATATAGATTGATCAGCTGCTGAGATAGATTGACCCAAGCTGTATCTTCAGCTGCAGCCAAAAAGGATGGAAAATTATCCTTAAATGTTTTGAAAATAGGGACTAGAAGACCTGACACAAGAACGCGCCCCAGCATAAAAAAAGCAGTTGAGACAGCGGCGAAAAATACAAAACGGACCCACCCTATTTTTTTTACTACAATGTTATGAATATAGGCACCTGCAAGTTTATTGCTCGTCATAAACAACAGAGCGCCCAGCAGCAAAATATTCAACTGCTTCATCCAGAATAAAGCATCTAATGATTCCGCAATTCGTGATTGAAATAAAATATAAACAAAAAATAGGCTGGAATTTGTAAAAATGCTCCATACCAGCTCTAAAGCAATAAATGTGATATGTATTGATTTGAACGAGACTGGAGCAGCCTGAATAAGATCCATAAACGGTGGAATATGAGTTCTTCGATAAGCTCCGGCTCCCTTAAAAATTGAATAAAGAAGAAAAAAGACAATGAAACCACTTTCCCATTGCTGGCGATATTGCTGGGAGTATAGCCATTTGTACAAAACGGATACGATGACGAAGGCAAGCAAAATATCAAGAATAAAAGAAAACATCATATACTGTTTTGAACTAAGTTTTCTTAAAAAGGGCGCTTTTTTAATAATGAATTCATTGACAGCAGAATATTGCTGTTCCATTCGAATCGATAGCATAAGTGATAATAGCTTTATTAACATTCTCTCACCTGTATTTCAAAGTATGAAAATTCTTCATCGAAAAATAGTTTGACTTTCAAGCGATAATCACTTTTCTTGATTTCCTTCTTTAGATATTAACGAATTGCTGCTTAACCTGCTGCAGCGCTCAATGAACGTCCGTCTGAACCAACTGCTGTTGGAATAGAAACGAGTGCAGTAATAGCTCCGCCAGCTTCAACAACGTTTAAGACAACCGCCGCTACACTTTCACGATCTGCAGCTGGAAACGCTGAAGAGAGTGAGCACAGTGCAAACGTTAAAAAGCCGACTGCTAACGCACTAAAAGAAAAGACAGCTTGTTTTATTTCTTTTAGCCATTAACAGTAAATTACTTACTAAAATACTTTTTATTACCACCTAAGTTTAAGATATATTCAGACCACTATCAATACATCTTTGTAAATTTTATTCACAAAACTTTCACTCAAGTTTTTAAATTTTTTACAACACTCTAACCCAACAGATCAGGCAAGTATGAACTTCTATCCTGCTTGGCTTGGTAGGGATCTTATTACTATCGCAGATGATTTTGTAGTCATGGAAGGGTATCATTCCGCTTACGAGGCAGCATTATATCTGATAGGAAATAATGAAGGACAAGAATCTTTTTTATTATATGTCTTTTCATTATAGGTCAAAAAATGCCTCTATATAACTTTATTAAGACAAAAGTAGAGCCGATTCTTTAATAGACAGACTCTAAAGTAAATTCATTCAAATTTCGTCTTAACAACTTATACAAAAACAAATTTTCCACAATTTAAGAGATATTCTTCAACTTCTTGATTTGATCAACCATCATAACAAAATTTTTATCTTCATAAGCATTTTCATCTTTCTTTAATGTTAACTATATATTCTTGGTATTCTTTTACAAAGGCTTTCATAAAGTCCATAAAATGGAAATCCAGTACTCTTTGTTTGCTTGAATATATTAACTAAAACAATCAATGAACAAGCGATTTTGGGATTTTTTAAATGTATATTTTAACGCATTCTCATGAGTTTCAATGGTACCTTGAACTATTTCTCCATTACTTAATTTTATTAAGTAATCTCCAATATCCAATAAAAGACCATCATGGAACGTTGAATTTAATAATTCACGTTTTTTACCATTTTCAACAATATACATATATAATCTTTTGCAAAAAGAATAGTTCAAAAGGCTCATCTTTTGTATCCTCATATTCTTCAACTTCGAATATTAGTTTCAACTACTAATCCATCTCACAAATTTATTTTACTTTTATTACATTTTTACCGGATAAAGGATAATCTGTTTTTATGACTCATCTTTATTCACAATTACTTTAACTTGGTTTATTCCGTACTTGTTAATAGAATAAACATAAGATTTATCCCCATTTCTTGCTGTTCCTTTATAAGTTCCTTTTTCTAGAGATTTCATATTCTGAAGAAACATCTTTGGATAAGATGTTATTTATTTCTCCGATCAAATCATTTCCTAGCTCCTGAAATTTTTCCCAATCGATATTTTGATACTGAACACGATTCGTTAGTTGGTTAAATACATCATGATAACGAGAAATAAAGAGAGATAATTCATCTTCATTGTTTTCAGCTGTTTCTTCATTTTGTTGTCCTGCATTCGTTGAAGAAAGATTCGATTCATTACTCTTCCCATTACTAGCTTCATTAGTTGACTCTTGATCTTTTTGCCTGACATTTTTTCTTCACTGTTTAAAAAATAAAAAGCAGATAGACTGACAAGCAGAAATAAACCGCACAACGATAACACTACTACTTACTTTTTTGACTTCATGTCTTTACCCTATTCCATTTTTTGATCTATTCTAAATATATAAAATTTTAAATCTATAAAAAATGACAAAAAAGCACCCATCTCATTTGAGAGGGTACTTTCAAGCAGATTAGACCAAACTTAATCTCCATCAAGACAATCAAGTTTACACAGAACTTTGAATCTTTTATGTTATACAAGAACTGCTTCTTTTTTTATTACAGTATTTTGAAGAACGAGATTGACCGGATCTCCAACTTGAAAGCGGGAAGTATGTTGAATCAATTCATGTACCGTCCATTCTTCTTCACCTACTTGTACGATGTAATACATTTCTTTTCCTTGATATTGAACAAATTTTACCACCCCATGCGAAGAACCTTCTTTTGCTTTAGACAGCGCCCATTGATCCGGACGGACAGGATATAGACCCTTTTTTTTCAAATTAATAGATACTCCTATATCCGGCCATTTTTCATTAGGAAATGGCTTCGGAATAAACATTCCTTCCTCCCATTTACCTTGAATTAAATTGCATTTACCTACAAAAGTTGCAACAAATTCTGTCTCCGGCCTTGTAAAAATCATTTCCGGCCGGTCAATTTGTTCAATTTTCCCATGATTCATTACGACAATTCGATCTGCCATCGCAAATGCTTCGCTTTGATCATGGGTAACATATACAATGGAAGCATTTGTGTGACGATGAATGTGTTGAATCTCCTTTCTCATTTCCATTCGAAGTTCAGCATCTAAAGCACTGAGAGGCTCATCCATTAATAAAAGACCTGGTTCTGGCGCAATTGCACGTGCTAAAGACACCCGCTGTTTTTGTCCACCGGAAAGTTCATGAGGATATCGTTGGGCTAGCGACTCTAACCCAACCATTCGTAAAACATTTTTCACTCTCTCCTCCCGCTGCTCCTTATCAGCCTTTGGAGCAAACGAATGATGCATTAAAGGAAATTGAACATGCTCATATACTGTCATATGCGGCCATAAGGCAAACGATTGAAAAACCATCCCTATGTTCCTTTTTTCCGGCGGGAGGACGGCTTCCGCTGAAGCAACAACAGTATCATTTATCGTAATGGTTCCGCTTGTCGGTTTCATAAAACCGGCCAGTAATTTTAATAATGTAGTCTTTCCACAACCAGAAGGTCCCAAAATGGCGATAAATTCTCCATCCTTGATTGTTAAATCAATGGAATGCAAAGCTGTGACATCCCCATATGCTTTTGAAATCCCATCAAGCCGAATCATTTTGTTTCAACACCTTTCGTCTCCAAACTTTTTCAAGGCTGATAAACAAAAAACTGCCGAACAAAATTCCTAAAACAATTAAACTTGAAAATGCTGTGGAATAAGTGGTATATCCAGCCTGTTCGTAGTTAAAAATAACAACTCCCACCGTTTCGGCTCCTGTAGACCATAGAAGGCTGGAAACCGTCAGTTCGGTCAAAGAGGTTAAAAAGACCAACAAGGCTCCGCCAATGATACCCGGCAAAAGAAGCGGCATGAGAATTCGCCGCCATTTGACCAAAGGTTTAGCCCCTGACGTACGAGCAGCTTCTTCAATGGAAGGCTCTACCTGTGTCAGCGCCGTGTAGCTTCCCCTAACCTGTAAAATGATAAATCTTGTAATGTAGGCAATAATTAAAATCCAAATGGAGCCGTAGATACCCGGGTTCCATCCTGGCAACGGCTGCATCCATGAAAAGATCATACTGAGAGCAAAGACAGTCCCCGGCAGTGCGTAAGGTATCGTTACAAACAGCTCCACTAACTTTGTCCATCTATTTGGTGATTTATAGCGAAAATACGCAATGGCCGTTCCGACAATCAATGAGACAATTGTCGTTAAGATCGCAAGCTTCATGCTGTTGCTGATCGCTGACATTGTTTTTGGATCAGAGAATAGAATGTATCGATAGTTTTCTAGTGATAAATTTTCTAATTGAAAAGGGAGCCCGTAAGCTTTTATTAATGATGTCGTACCCATTGAAACGAACGGAACGAAACTCGTAAACAACAAAAATGCCCAAACGGCTATTTCGATCAAACGCTTCCAAGTCAAAGATAAATGAATGCGAGGTTCTTTATCCCGTTTGACCGTTTCAATTACACGGCTTCGCCTTAAAAGAAGCCATTGAATAGACAGTCCGATTAAAGCAATTGCTCCCAACAAAATCGATAGAACGGCCGCTCTTGCAAAGGCAGCCGGTCCAAATCCGACGACTTCTTCGTAAATATACGTACTTAGCACACGAATGTTTGCCGGGATACCTAAAAAAGCAGGGATCCCAAAGTTATCAAGATTTGATAAAAAAGCGAGCATTCCGCCGCTGCAAATCCCGGGCAATGCTAGCGGAAGGATGACCTTACGAATAATAGTTCCTCTTTTAGCACCGCATGTTTGTGCCGCTTGCTCAAGCTCCAGAGGAATTTTTCTAAACACTTCCACCGTTAGTAAATATACAAGCGGATAATGAGACAAACCTAAAATAAAAATGATTCCACCTATGCTATACAAGTTTGGCAGCTTCCAATCTCCTGGAAGCATATGAAGAACAGCTGCAATTGGTCCATTGCCGCTAAAAAACTGAACCCATGCAAGTGTTGTAATGTATGAAGGAATAATAAACGGAAGAAAGATAAACAGCTGCATCCATTTTTTCCCGCTAATGTTTAAATAGGCGATAACCCATGCCATCGCAATCCCTAAAATAAGTGAAACCAAAGTAGAACCGATGACGATATAAAGCGTATTTTTCACAGTGATCCATGTTTGTTCTTCTTTCAGCACTTCTGAGTAATTCGAAAATGAGACGGCACCCTCTTCTGTTAAACTTAATAAGATAAGGCGAAAAACGGGAACTATAAAAAATAAAATAATCAGTAAAAACCCGAAACCCATCCACAAGTTTTTCAATGGGGAGAAACGAGAAAACGAGGACGTGCTCCTCGTCATCCCTTTTGTTTGCTCTTTACCAGGAAACATCGTCCTCTCTCCTTTAATTATTGTTGACCAAAGATTTCACCAAATTTTGCTTTATCTACTTCACGAGATTGATAAAGCTCAGATATGTCTGCATTCAGTACGTTCAACTCATCAATCGTTTTTAATCCCTCTGGAGCATTAACGTCTTGGCGAATCGGTGTATATCCAAGTTCAGCTGCTAATTTTTGTCCTTCTTCTGATAAAACGAAATCTACGAAAGCTTTAGCTGCTTCTTCATTTTTTGTATCCTTCATAATACCGATCGGTTCAGTAATGACAGGAACGCCTTCTTTCGGATAGATGAATTCTACAGGTGAACCTTCTTTTTTGGCGCGCGCAGCGAGATAATCAACAACGATTCCGTATGGCTTTTCCCCTGAAGCAACCGATTTTAACACACCGCCATTCCCTTTCGTAACAGCCATTCCGTTTTCTTTTAAACGCTTGAAGAAATCCCATCCTAAATCGTTTTGTCTTGTAAACACTCCAAGATTGTATGCAGCTGCTCCTGAATAAAACGGGCTTGGCATAATCGCTTTTCCTTTTGCGTCGCTTTCCGTCAATACATCCCAGCTATCAGGTATGTTTTGCACACTATTTGTGTTCACTGCAAGAACAGTTGCCATCACTTTTGTGCCTGTGTACATGCCGTCACTGTCAATAAACTGACCCGGAATTTGTTCTGCTTCTTTTGATTTGTAAGAAAGTAAAAGATCGTCATTTTTTAAACTTTCAAACGTTACAGCGTCTGCAACAAGCAAAACATCTGCTTGAATGTTTCCAGCTTCTTTTTCAGCTTGTAATTTTGCAATCACTTCTTCCGTTCCTGACCGGAAAGTATTGACTTTTACATCAGGATATTTTTCATTAAAAGCTGTCACTAATCTTTGAGCATCTTCATCAGGCTGTGAAGTATAGAAATTAAGTTCCCCTGAGACTTCCTTCTTTTGTTCTGACTGCGTTTCTACATCATTGCTTGATGAGGCATTATTGCTGCTGCCACAGGCAGCTAATACAAAAAGTAATGTGAATATAGTGAAAGCGGACAACCATTTACGCATTGGAATGTTCCTCCTTACCCTCTTTTAAGAAATTTAAAGAGCATTTTCGAAACCAGCGTTCAATCTGTTCCATTTTCCGTTTGTGATGAACGGGAAACTCCACAGGTGAAACGGTAATATAACCTTCCTTTAGCTTTAAATAATCACTGTTTTCGTTAAGGTTTACTAATTGGTTTAATTCATCTTTTAACCAAAAATATACTTGACCGTGCGGATCGTTTAGCCCTACGTATCGATAACGGGAAACTGTCAAATCTAAAGGAACTACCTCAACACCTTTACAAAGATAAATCGGAATATTCGGTAAATTGATGTTTAAGAAAACTCCTTTAGGAATTCGGTTTTGTAAAATAATTTCAACCGCTTTATACAAAAGCTGTTTTGTTTTTAAATAATTTACCTTCGCTTCATCAAATTCGTTCAACGATACTGATACGGCTGGAACGTTGTAAAGAGAAGCCTCAACCGCACCTGCCAATGTACCAGAGTAATATAAATCCCTTCCTAAATTCGGACCAAGATTAATACCTGAAAACAAAATATCAGGCGGAGTCTTTAACAGTACTTCCATCCCAAGTTTGACGCAATCGGCCGGAGTACCGTTTACGGCCCATGCCCCTTTCGTTCCAGAGAATATTTCCACAGGTTTCACTTTTAATGGTGTTCTGAGAGTAATGGAATGGCCGACTGCGCTTCGCTCTTGGTCAGGACAAACGACATAAACTTCACCAAAATGCTGAAGAACTTCTACAAGTGCTTCGACTCCTGGCGCAAAAATTCCGTCATCGTTTGTAACTAAAATTCTCAACGGACGACCTCCTTCAATCGATTTCCGTTCCGTTTTATATACAGTACATTTTTCTTTAACACCATCAAATCTTTTGAAGCATCAAACCCTTCAATAATTACTGGAATATTCTCGATAGTTAAAAATTTGTTTAATATTTCTTCTCCGATATCACCGTCACCTAACGGTAAATGAAGAATTTCTTTTGTTGCATCACTAATATGAATTTTGTTTACCTCCGGCATTTCATTCCAGATAGAAAAAATGTCTGCGTGTAATGGAATGTGGGCGACATCAAATGTCGTTTGAATTTGCGGGAAAAAAGGTGCAATCACTTTTTTTACGGCGGCTGGTTTAATAATAAACTCTTTCGCCTTCCATTCCATCATTTCTAACGATAACGTGAGTCCTTCTTGTCTAGCTTTTCGATCAAGTTCTTCCATTGATTCGAACAAAAGATCTTCATGGATAGAAACGTCTGAATCCGCAAGAGTCAGCTTTCCTGGATGAAATGTAATATTATCAGCTCCAATTTGTGAAGCCAGCTCAATAGATCGAATAATTTCATGAACGGACTGCTTGCGAATGCCATTATTTAGAGAGCTTAAGTTTAAATCCCAGCTTGCTGCGTGCATCGTCAGCTGCATGTTTGTTTCTTCTTTGACCTGCCGGATTCGTTTAGGCATGCTTTCATATTTCCACACATGCTCTGCCCAAACCTCAACACCGACAAATTTTAACTCTTTTGCCAGCCTAATCACTTCCTCAACCGGAAATGCCCATGCAAGTGTAGAAGCAAAGCGTATATTCATCGAACTGATTTCCTCCTTTCTTATTTTTTAATGAAATGGAGAGATTCATTTTTACATTGCCGATTAGAGAAAGGTTTCGTGAGTTAAGTCCATGAAAATCACTTCCTCCTGAATCAACAATTGATTCTGACAAGCAATTGGAATATGTATGTCCACTTCCTTTTCATCTATCTTAAGTTTAGAAAAGATTTGTTAAGGAACACTTAAAGGCGGTTTGAACTTTTGTAAACATTCTGTAAATGAAAAAATAAAAAATAAGAAATGAAAAAGCGGTTTCAAATCGCAATTATGCATCATTCTCAACTTAGAATGTAAATTGTTTGTAAATTTTTTACGATTTATTCATATTCTTTGCTAAATACACTCTTTTTTGTTTAGATATCACATGTGTTATCATATTATATAAATCATTGCGGACGTGATATTTTCCGAGTTTACTAGCAGTTTCCCACACAGATGAAAAAATTCAGTTTATTTTTCCAAATGAGATTGATCCCGGAAATAATCGCAAAATATTTTATATGCCCCTTTTGAGGACGCTAAAGGACATTTCGTTCAATGCGAAAATCCTTGCCGACAGTGGAATCTAAAAATTCTCTGCCTTTTCGGTTGTAGTACTTGAACTTAGCCTTCAATGCTGAATTCGCTACTGATACAGCTTCAAAAAAGACAATGAAAAAGCGCTCAACACAATAAAATTTGACAGGCTCTGTTTGAGCGTGATATAGTTTGTTTTGAAAATACAGAAAATTTTTTAAATAATTAAAATTGTAAGCGCTTAAAAGGGGTAAAGATATGACAAGACAAGCAGTAAAGGATGCTCTCAAGGAAACTCTTGACAAGGTGTTGGATACCGCTGTAGGCAGGGCTGGAGGAGCCCCTGGTGTAGTTGCAATGGTAACTGACCGGGACGGAAACATCTATGAGGGGGCAGCCGGTGTACGCGATCTTGGAAAGAAAACACCGATGACCACCGATACAGTGTTCGCTCTTTTTTCGACCACGAAGGCCATCACCGGTACGACATTGATGAAATTGGTCGAGGAAGGAAAAGTCAGTCTCGACGATCCGGTCAAGAAGTATGTACCTGAGATTGCCGAGATTCCAGTTCTCGAAGGGTTTGACAAAGACGGGCAGCCAAAACTAAGGGAAGCAAAAACCGATGTTACGATCAACATGTTGATGCTTCACACTGCCGGCTTCGGCTACGAGTTCTTCAGTCATGAAGATCGAAAATACCGTGAAGCAAAGGGAGTACCTTCCATTCTCACTAGTACATTTGACTCTGTAAAGAGCGTGCTTCTATTCGAGCCAGGTGAACGCTGGAACTATGGCGTCAACATCGACTGGGTTGGTAAAGTTGTTGAAGCCGTATCCGGTAAACGACTGGGCGAAGTGATGGCAGAGCGTATTTTTGCCCCACTCGGCATGTCCGACATCGGTTTCACGTTATCACCGTCGATGATGGAACGCCGCGCAACCATCCACAGCCGCAGTCAGGATGGTCAACTCACACCAAAACCTGAGCTTATTCTCCCGCAATCTCCAGAAATGGATATGGGAGGACATGGTTTGTATGCGAGCATTGGCGAATACACGAAGTTTATCCGAATGATTTTGAATGACGGTGCGGGTGTACTCAAACCAGAAACAGTCGCGCAAATGTCTCAAAACGGACTTGGGGAATTGAAGAGCGGCGGATGGATTTCGTCCGATCCAACGCTGGCTAATGACGGCGAGTTCTACCCCGGCGTACAAAAGTCGTGGTCTTATACATTCCAGGTAAACGATGAACCTACCCCTACAGGTCGTCCAGCAGGCCAATTGATGTGGTCGGGATTAGCTAACCTGTTTTACTGGATTGATCGCAAAAACGGGATTGGCGGATATTGGGCTACGCAAATATTTCCGTTCCAAGATGTGGGGTCATACTTGGGCTTCCTCGAATTCGAGTCAGCAGTCTATAGTACGTTGAAACGGTTCGGTCAGATTACTACTTAATCTAGGGAATGGAGACTATACAGATGACTCCCCCGCTTACTCCGTATCATGTCACAAAGTGCGGATGGATGATCATCTAAAGTATTTTCTTTCTAACATACACTTCAGCGGCGGACGCCATAGCTTAAGAGTTTGTTAGAAATATATTCGATAGCGCTTTCTTTAAGAATCCTTTATTGTACTGCATTTATCAATATCAATCATTGAATATCGGAGATTTTCCGGGCCAATCTTTTTGCCTATCCAGCAAACTGAAACAAATTTTTAAGGGGCTGTCTAATAAGTCGATTTTCCGGCTTATAGACGCCCCTTTAATGTTTTAGAAACGTTGATATATCGACGCTTATGATGTTCCGTTTTCAGTGGATTTTGACTTGCTGGACAGCCCCTGTTTGTGCTTCGAGCAGCCTTTATTGTCTTTTACATTATGGCTGCAGCGAAATCTGTCAGAAATGTATATTTCTATCAAAATCACGAATTAGACTTCAATATATTAGATGAAATGAAAATTTGTGAGCGTCATAAGATACAGTCTTTACAACTTTCGTTAGAAATTCAACCTTGGAACCACCATATCGTAACAATAGTTAGAAATAAAAGATATATGAATGATATAATTCGGAAGAGCCTTTTTTTATTTTTAAACGGCGGCTTCCACATTATGACGATAATGGCAGGAGCAAACAGAGTGATTAAAATGAGTTTTATCTCAATAAATGCTATACATAAAGCTAATAATATGGAAACGTAAAAAACGGGTATAAACCATGTGCTTTTTTCATTTTCTTCATCATCTGACCCATTATTCGAATCATTCAGTAATTTTTCTAAGTTTAGTTTTTCCCATAGCATATGCTTTACACCTCCTCATGAAAGTTGGGCCATTAAATATGGAGTGATCTTAGCCTCTACAACGGCAGCGATAAATGTCAAAATGATCATTAGAAAAAAGAATGTAAAGATGTCCTTTAAAAAAACGGAATTTGATTCTCCCCTAATTTTGGCAATGACCGCATCAATCAGTTTAAACCCAATAGAACCCGCAATAATCATAGCAGGAATCTCAAATATACCATGTGGAACTAGGGCTGTTACAATATAAATTAGATCGTTCCCATGTTGAAGACTGTGCATGATAGATACACCAACTAAAAAACCATTGACTAGTAATAAAGCAGCAGTAAAAATTCCAAACGTAAATATAGTAAAGCTTATGAAAACATCCGCAAGTACGTTATGTATAAAATAATCAAATATAGTACGCCCAACATTTGGTTCCTGTCTTTCTACAGGTAAGATATTGCTAAAAAAAGTACCCATGATAATTCCAATCACGTATATTATAAACGCTACTGATAAAACCCGCTTATTTCGCAGTAGAACGTTTTTCATTTAACCAATCTCTTCCATATCGTTAATAATCATATTTTCGAAATTTATTATGTTTTTCATGTTCGTGTATTCCTTTAATATTTCCCCATTGATTAAAACTCCTACACGATCGCATAGATTTTGAGCAACATGCACTAAATGAGTAGACATGAAAATAATTTTTCCACTATCTGCGTATTCCCTTAAAAACTTTTTCATAAACATTGTTGTCGGAGGATCAAATGAGCTTAGCGGCTCATCTAGTAAAAGCACATCCGGTTCATGAATGATAGCACCGGCAACAGACAGCTTATGCTTCATACCAAAGGAAAGAGTTGAAATCATTTCATTTTCCTTATCTTTTAGTGAAAAATTTTTTAACAACATTTGAATACGGTCAGTTTTTTGCGAATCGGGTACTTGCTGCAGATCAGCTATAAAATCTAAATATTCCTTTGGAGTAAGATAATTGTAAATAAAAGGTGTGTCCGGCACATAACCAATATATTGTAAAAATTCGGATCGATCATCATCAATTGTCTTACCATCAATAAATATTTTTCCAGAGTCTGGAGTGACCAATCCGATTATACATTTAAGCAAAGTGGACTTCCCAGCACCGTTTGGCCCTAATAATCCATATATTTCTCCTCTTTTTAATGTAATATTAATTGATTTTAATACATCATACTCCTTATACCTTTTCGAAACATCTTTTATAATCATCTGCTCATCTCCCAATGAGAAGTACCGACTCGTTTAATCCAAAAGTAAAAGAATATAAAAAAGCTTATGAATAGCAAGAAAGAACCTAAGATTGCCAACACATTAAAAAGAATGCTGCTGATGTAGTTTTTCCAGTAAAGAACCCCTAACAGTCCATATATTTCTAAATTTAATATTAAAACAATTCCAAGAATCGTGTGTTCAAAAACAGAAGCTTTAACGGAAGAGCCAACATCTTCAATATGTTCCCAATCCAGACGCGGATACAAAAACGTTCCAATAATTTGAGCACTGCTGATGATAATAGCGGTAGTATTTACAAGGACAAATATCATAATGACAGTACTTAGTTTCAGATGAAATAACGAGACAACACATATAAATAAAACGTTCATGACAATCAAAATAGGAATAACATGTAAAATCGCCTTGCTTACGACTAACTGGTTCAAAGAAGAGCCTGACCCTTTATATAAAAGCAAGTTCTCCCTTTCAGCATCAGCTGATGTAATCCCTAATAATCCGTCTCCTAAAAACGAGACATTTAATGAAACTGCAAAGATGATCGGATATATTACGAAAAGAGCCGGGAATTCAAACCAATTTTGCATCATTCCTAACCCGAACAATATTCCGATTTCGGAAGCCAGCATATAGATAGATAAATAAAACCTCTTTTTTATTAAAAAATTCGCTCGAGTGAAAGCGATGAAATCTTTTTTCATAACCGCCAAAACTTTTCTTGATAGAAGTTTTTTTAGTTTCCTATAAACAAAGTTAGGAAAAGATCTGTTTTTTATTATGTTGACATTTGTTTTTTCATTGGAAAGCTGCGAAATATCTTTTACGTCTAAATATTTATTTACAATAAGATACGAAATATAAATTAGAATGATTCCAATAATTAGCAACAACGGTTGATAATAGAGAAAGTATTCTACTTCCATTAGTGTATTAAATAACCAATTAGTAGGCAGCACATAACCAGTCAAAATCACATCAAGATTGAATCTAGAAATAGAATGAACGATTGATTCTATAAAGTTTTCCTCATAAAAGTAGCTAAAACCTAACCAGCCAAATACAATCGTAGACAGAAATGATAAAAGCATAACAAAAACGAAAGAAAGTACACTTTTCACAGCTGACTGAAAAACAACATGCAAAACCTTTGAATATATTATGTATAATCCTGAAGAATAAAAACTGATGACCCCAATTAAAAAAAGAACATAAAATGGAAAAGATACAAATAACAATAGCCTAGAAGTTATTGATTCTTCTGCAAAATTTAAAACGTAGAACAGGATTGGATATAAAAAGAAAAGAGTCGAAAACAGTGACTTGAAAATGATTTGCGTAAAAAATCTTACCAATAATATATCTTTTGGATCTGTTTTCACGGAGTATAGTAAGAGAAAATCTTCCGGATAAACAAACCTTTGCAAAATATCATGAGAAGAACGAAGATTGCTGATTAAATTCCATAATACTAGCAAATTGACTAACAAAACAGCTGCCTGAGAAAAATAAGGAATGATTAGTTCTACTAAATGATATAGGATAAAATTGTATACTCCAAAAATGAAAACAAATAAAACTAGTAATATTTTTTGATTCAATAAATTTTCCCCAAACGGAAAGAAAAAAAGAAATCTATTGACATAGCGTCTAAAATTCAACTTGAAATTCGAATAAAATAGATTAGACTTTAACATACTGCCCCCTGAATTTAAAATCTAGGGCGATGGCAAAAACTTATTTCGCCATCACTCGATTTTTTTAATTTACCATTTCGAGTCCATTCTTTATCTAGATTGAATATATCATAAATAATAGAAAAAATTCCATATTCTGATAAATTTTATTTTAGGGGAAATGCTCGCGCTTTTTTAATAAGCGTCCATTTTACAGAGATGATTTGACGATTACATGAGAGTTACAAAAAGTGAACTTGAGCAGGTTGCCTTTTGCCGTTGAAGTAGCTTCAAGTGCTGAAAGATGAGGGGGAATAGATTGACAGAGCTTCTCTTTAACATGAGATTCTTTTACCAGTAATTTTGTTGAAGCCCTTACAGAAAATCATAATTGAAGGATGAACGCAAAACGGAATGTTTAATAAGTTGTCAGTTTCTGTATTCTATCTTCCAAACCGAAAAGCCGAAAGCCTAATGATAGGGAAAAGAGTAAAAATTGTCAAAAAAGCCGCAGTTATTGTTCTCATTGCTGAGGGAGCTCTTGCACGCTGCAATTTGGCAGGAACAATGAAAAGGGAGAAAAGAAATTGAATAAAGGACTTTTTTATATGTAAGTCCTTTATCCGTTCAAAACGATAATAATCGGAAGGCAAAAGGCTGTAAATTGTTGTTAAAATAATCGCCGAAATAAAGAATCAATTTAATATTCATCTGTTTCCCACTGTTAATGACGGAACATATTTTTTACACACTACAATTATTGAAAAGAGAAGCGTTTTATGCCCGAATTATATTCCTAACTTGGCTCCAAAAAAAATGAAAGTTGAGAGCTTCTTACATTTACGATAATGTTTTCTTGCTTTCACATAGCTTTTGATAGCGTTCGAGAAGTTTTTCATATCGAACCATTCCGGCATCTTTGCTGCCTAGTTCAAAATTTCCATAAAAGCCGTGAAAATCAGATCCTCCTGTTTCGATCAGCTCGAATTGGTCCGCATAATATTTGACAAGTTCTTCGTCCTTAGGTCCATGCAAAGGGTGAACTGCTTCGATGCCTTCTAAGCCAATCTCAACCCACTCGGGGATTGCATCAAAATTGTTGAATTGTTTTGGATGGGCAAGTACCGGCAGACCGCCCGCCTCGCGGATGGCAACAATCGCATCTTCCACATCGACATACTGTATAGGTATGTGCGCTAATCCTTGCGGCTTTCCTTCCCCGCCTTTTGAAAAAAGCTTATCATATAGATCGCCATAGATTTTGTCAGCGTATCCTTTGTTTATTAAAGCATGCATAATATGCTGTTTGTATACCCCTGTGCCGTCTTTGGCGAATTGTTCTACTTCTTCCCATGAAATGTTAAAACCTGCTTTCATAATTCTTTTCGTCATTTCATATGATGCTAGGTGTCTCATCTTTAACAGCGGGCTGCACAGGTTTTCAATCGCTTCGTGATGCGGTTCCACAAAAAAGCCTAAAATATGGGCTCTCCGTTGTCTTTTATAGTCATAAGCCGAAATCTCGATCCCTGGAATAATGGTTACTCCGAGCTGCTCTCCTATATATTTCGCTTCCTTTAATCCTTTTGTCGTATCATGGTCCGTAATTGCCAAATGGGTGATTCCTTTTTCTTTCGCAAGAGAAATTACTTCAAATAGACTCATTGAGCCATCTGATATATTTGAATGACAATGTAAATCAATCATTACGGTCAACACCTGCTTTCACTGTTTTTATAAAATAATTAATGAGTTTCACGCAAATTTACCTTCATTCTTGTCGAAACAAATTCGAAAATGATCGCTAAAACAAGAATGAAGTAAGTAATCATTCCAATTTCCCTTAAATCAAAATAAAATCCGCTCGCCATAAACAAATCAAATCCGATCCCGCCTGCTCCTGCGGCAGCCCCCATCGCAACGGCAACGGAAAAGTTAATCTCAAATCTCATAAACGTCCAAGAAATTAAATACGTCATTGATGAGGGGATTACCGTCTGAAACACAATTTGCCACCAATTGGCCCCGCAGCCCTTTAATGCTTCGATCACACCTTCATCCAACTCTTCGAACGATTCAGAATATGCTTTAATCAAATAGCCAATGGAGTGAAACGTCATGCCAATAACAGCTGCAACACTTCCTAGACCAGCAGCGACGGAAAAAATCAGCACCCACAAAACAGTAGGAACGGCGCGAATAAATGCAACAAAGGCTTTAATGGTATTGGAAACAACTTTATTTGATAAATTTTGCGCTGCCAACAGCCCTAGAAAAAGTGCAATAACAGCTCCGAACACTGTCGTCAAAAAAGCAAGCCCCAAGGTTATCAACACTTGATAGATTGCTTCTGTTATAGTTAAACGCGAAAAGCTTGCTTCGAAAAACATTGTTTTAAAATTCGCAAACGTTTCTTTTAATCCAGACATGAAATTTGTATCGCCATAATCAAACACGGTAAAGCCATAAACAGTAATAACGAATAATGCTGTCAATGTCAGCCGGATGGCAATTGCCTGCTTCGTCAACGGTTTCACTTTTATTTTCGAAGAATGCGTTAATTTTCCGCTGTCTTTCAGAGTGCTTCCAGTTTTCATCAACCATTCATTATTCATATCATCACCCTTTCTTCCTTAAATTTTCATTCATCGTTATAAAATGACCCTTCTTATCAAATTCGAAAGATATTCAATGACAAATACCGTCAGTACGATAGTCATGACAACCAAACTCGCTGCACTATAATTGGAGCTTTTATAATACAAGTCAAAAGAAAAACCAATTCCAGTACCGGTTAAAATTCCAACTAAAGTCGCGCTGCGAATATTCGTTTCAATTTCAAATAATACCCAACTGATCATCTGGGGAAGGCTGGATGGAATGACCGACTGGAAGATGATCGAAAAAAATTGGGCGCCGGTTGCACGCAATGCTTCAACGGAACTATTGCTAACTTCATCGATCGTTTCTATAAATGCTCGCGTTAAAAAACCAAAGGAGGCGAAGAACAAAGCAAAAAATCCGGTAATGGAGCTTTGTCCAAAAGAAAAGAGCAGAATCAATGCCCATGCAGCTACCGGAATATTACGAGAAACAGTTGCAATTCCTCTGCTTATTGTACTTAATAAACCATTCACTTTCGTCGTCTTCGAACCGCATATTGCGAAAAAAGTTGCAAAAATAGCTGCTGTTGTCGTGGAAGCGACTGATATTAAAACTGTTTCTTGTAATTTACTTAAAATATCCGGAAGCTTTTCCATCGCTTTTGCATCAGGAAAAAAATTTGTCACTCCCCACTCTACTGCCTTTGCGACAGAGGTGAATCCTTTCACAAGCTGAAAATCGGTTATAAACATAGAAAGATACGTTAACACAATCAACAATAAAAAAAATAAGGAGAAGCTTCTTCTTCTTTTTACAAAGATATCTGCTTGCATGATCTTCACCTACATTAAAGAATCAGATTCTTTACTTCAGACCCATAAATATTGCGAACAATATCTTCTGTTATTTGTTTCGGCGAGCCATCGTACACTTTCTTTCCATTATTAATACCGATAATTCGATCAGAGTACTTCAAAGCGACATCGACTTGGTGCAGGTTGACAATACAAGTAATTCCGAGTGTAGAAGAAATATTTTTTAAATGATCCATAATGATTTTGGCTGAGTTTGGATCTAAGGAGGCAATCGGCTCATCACACAATAGCATTCTCGGATTTTGAATTAAGGCTCTGGCAATTCCGACTCTTTGTTTTTGTCCGCCGCTTAGCTGATCACACCGTTTATACACTTGATCCTCCAGCCCCAACAATCCGAGAATATGAACCGCCTGCTTTTTCTCCTCCTCGCTGTATAAACCGAATGCTCCTGCCATAGTTGACTTATAGCCGAGCCTGCCGTGGAGCACGTTTTCAATTACGCTTAATCTAGTGACAAGATTGTAATGCTGAAAGACCATTCCAATGGTTGCCCTCACTTTTCTTAAGCTTTTTTTGCCAAGCTTTAAAATGTCGACACCATCAAATATGATTTCACCGCTAGACGCTTCGATCATGCGGTTAATACACCGGAGGAGGGTTGATTTCCCCGCCCCCGATGGACCAATGATCGAAACGAATTCCCCTTCTTTTACAGAAAAGTTCATGTCTTGAAGCGCCATTGTATTGGTTCCATAACGTTTTGAAACGTTATTTAATGTTAAAATGGCTGTCATCGTTTATCCCTCACCAAATCCTTATTTAGACAATTCTCTGATCGGATCAAACCAAGAATCCTCTACTTCAACGAAACGCTCATTAGCTTTTTTCGTAAACAAACCGCTAAAATCAGAATCCTCCGGCACGAAAATCTTCGTATTGTTGGCTACTTCATCAGAAACAAAAGCTTCCACAAGCTTTTTGCGATCTTCTTCAGATACGGTTTCCGTATTGACAACAAACGGAGCATTCAATACCGGTGTGACTGAAATTAAGACAAATTCCTTTCCAGGCACAGTATGAAACGGCTCAGCAGCATCTTTTTTGACTTTATATACCGCTCCCGGTTTATTTTGCTCACCGTCAACTAATTCAATATAGTTGTTCACACATGTGTCGCAAAATGCTGCTACATCTACTTTTCCAGACAGTAAGTTAACCGCAGACCCTTGATGAGAGCCTCCATATTGCACTTCGCTGAAAAACTTGCCCTCGCCGCCTTCTAATAAATCTTCAGCAGTTAAATCTTTGTACTCTTCTTTTTGGCTAAAGTACGAAACGATTTCGGTCGATGGAACTTTAAAGCCTGATGTGGAGCTGTTAGACACAAATGAAAATTTCTTTCCAGCTATATTATCAATGGAAAACCCGGAGCCGCTTTTGTACTCGTCTTCATCCCCTTTATTTACGGCAAGCCAGCTGTAGTACATGGCATCATCAAGTGTGCCGGATTCACCGCTCGGAACAACGAGAGGAAGCACTTTTTCATTTTTGTCATGAGCCTCTATGTATCCCTGTGCACCCATAAACGCTAAATCAGCATTTCCGTTTGCAATCGCCTCAATGGCAATAATGTAATCAGTTGTCGTCTTATGCTCGACTTTCTTTCCAGTTGCTTCTTCAATCAACTTAGCGATTTCGTCACGTGCCGCTTTCAAATCTTCGCCGGATTCATTCGGGTACCATGCAATTGTAAGCATATCGTCGCCGCTTTTTTGAGCGGAATCGCTTTCTGTTCCTGCTGATGATGAACAACCTGATAAAAAGATGACCAAGATGAAAGCGATGCTCATAAACCTCAACATTTTTTTCATATTCATTACCCCTTTTCCTTTCAAAATAGATTATTTTTCCATTTATAATTGAATATAAAGGATGAATGTAAAGGAACTGTTAATTCATATCGTTGAATTACTAAAGAATTTTTAATGTTTTGTAAAGGGATTTTTTTCAGAATACTTGATGATTTCCCCGTCCAACATTCGGTATTCTACATCACATAAGTTTTGCATGAACAACAAATCATGAAAAATTCCCAGCATTGTTGTCCCTTCGCGAACGAGCTGCTCCATCAATACTCTTACTTTTTCCTTCGATTCATCATCTAAACTTGCCGTCGGTTCATCCAATAAAAGTAGTCTCGGACGCTTTACCATTGCTCTAGCGATGTTCAACCGCAGTTTTTCACCTCCGGAAAAAGTAGCAACATAACTATCCCAAAGCTGAGGATCCAGTTCAAAATGCGTCAATATTTTTTCTGTCTCTTCCTCCGCATACTTATCGTTATGCCCCATTTCTAATATCGCTTGTTTGACTATTTCCCTGGCCGTTATACGAGGCAAAGCATTTAAAAACTGTGATACGTATCCGATCTCATGCTTTCGTAAATAAATCATTTCTCTTTCCGTCGCTTCTCGCAAATTGATTAGGCCAAACTTTTTTGAGTTGTACCAGATGTCTCCACTTTCAGGCAAATATGTGCGGTAGATGCATTTTAAAATGGTTGATTTTCCGCTGCCGCTTTTACCGGTAATACCGACAAATTCTCCTTCTTTTACAACAAAGCTAATCTTGTTAATTGCGTGGATTTCCTTGTTTACGTTGTGCAATCGAAATGTTTTGGACAGATTCTCAACCGTTAAAATGTTTTCCACTGAATTCCCTTCTTCCCTCATACTTATCTAGAAATGTTTCAATATGTTGAGACAAGTCGTCGATTCGTTCTTTCAACGTTTCATACGACCAATCCCACCACTTGATTTGTTCCAATCGTTTAACCGTTTGCTCATCAAATCGGCGCCTTAACGGTTTGGCTGGTATTCCAGCAACGATTGTATAAGGCTCTACATCCTTTGTCACAATAGCTCCGCTGCCGACTACTGCACCATTGCCGATTTTTACACCAGGCATGATGATGGCCCCATGGCCAATCCATGTGTCATGGCCGATATAGGTGATTTGTGCTTTACGCCATGATAAAAACGCTTCATCGTCATGAATATCAACTCCATACATTTTTCTCCGATACGTAATATGGTGCAAAGTAGGGCGATTCATCGGGTGAGCGGTTGGACCGATTCGCACCATCGCAGCAATATTGGAAAATTTTCCAACTTCAACATTTTGCAGGATGCAAAACTGCCCTGTATAAGAAAAATCCCCCATTTTTACATTTTCTAAATAATTGTGAGCCCCTATTTCTGTGTATTCACCTAATTCTGTATGAAACAACTGGCAATGTTCATGGATATAAGGTTTTTTTGACAGCTTTTTCTCGATCATAGAAACTCCCTTTCCATCATCTTTAAATTCTATAATTTGTTTTCAAGATTAAACGGCCGTCCACAAAACAAGACGTGATAACCGGAAAATCTAAGTCTATTTTTTCGATGATGACTATATCCGCTTTTTTTCCTTCCTTAATTGATCCAATTTGATCATCCAGTTTGACAGCTTTGGCCGGGTTAATCGTCACAAGCTTAAACATTTCGACTAGGTCGATATCGCTTTTTTCGCTCATTTTAAAAACAGCATGAAGCAGCGATGGAGGATAATAGTCACTACATAAAATATCGATACACCCGTGTTGAATGGCTTCTTGTGCAGATAAATTTCCGCTGTGGGACCCTCCCAAAAGAACGTTCGGAGCCCCGGCTACCGTCAGCATTCCTTTCTTTTTCGCATTTTTAGCAATTTCCAAGGTGATTGGAAATTCACTGATCGAAGCCCCAAAGCTTTGCACAAGCTCAAGTTTTTCCAACGTGTCATCGTCATGAGAAGCGATAGCAATACCTTTTTGTTGTGCCAGCGTTGCAATTTCCTTTATTCCCTCAAGTGTTAATTTTTCCTTATGCTGATGTTTTGTAATGACTCTATCAATCTCTTCATCACTGAGCTCTTGGTAGCCTTTTATCGTTTTTCTGTAAATTTCTAAATCTCTATATTGTCCTTGACCAGGGGTATGATCCATAAACGAAATTAAGTGCACCTTGCACTCAGCAATGTACGATTTTAAGTTTTCAACTTCTTCGATGCTGTCAATTTCAAACCGTGCATGGAACCGATGTCGTATTAAATGCTTTGTATGATGAGTTTGGTGGATCATTTCAATAAATTTCCGGACATTTTCCGGCTCACGGATCGGTTTATGTGAAAATTCCGAGCTTTTATAAATAGAAAGTGAATGAAATATTGTTGTAATCCCATGGGTGATTAATTCTTTTTCCGCTTCGCGAAGACTTAAATGAAAATTCATTAACGATGTCGGTCTTGGTGCTGCCATATGTTCAATATAGTCAGAATGAAGATCGATAAACCCAGGAGAGACATATCCGCCCGCCGCATCGATTACTTCCATTCCTTCCTTCCAAGCGATTTTCCCTTTGCCATCAATTTTGCTAATTTTATCTCCTTCAATAAGAAGATCGTAACCATCGAGAATGGTTTCTTCCGTTATAATTCTTCCGTTTGTTATGAGATACACGTTTTTTCCTCCATTCTCACAAGTCCAAAAAATTGATCATAATAATGAATGGACGAGCTGCTGTGTATAAGGATGCTGTGGATCTTCCAAAATTTGATCGGTCAACCCTTGCTCGATAATTTTTCCTTCCAGCATGACGAACGTTCTGTCTGCAAGCATTCTGATAACGCCTAAATCATGGGAAACAACGATCATGCTTATCTTCAGTTCCCTCTGTAAATTCCGTATCAAATCTAAAACATTTGCTTGAACGGACAAATCAAGACCGGTCGTTACTTCATCGAGAAGAAGAATCGGCGGATTATTCGACAATGCTTTGGCGATTTGAACTCTTTGCTGCATGCCCCCCGAAAATTTTTGGGGCTCCTCCTTCATCCTAAATAGCGGAATGTTTACCTCCTCAAGCAGCACTTGTCCTCTTAACACCATCTGTCCAACATTCCTGTTCCCTGCCGCAATTAATTTTTCAGCAATATTGCCGATGGAGGAAAAGTTCATGCGCAAGCCGAGAAGCGGATTTTGGTAAACTTTCCCCATCAGATGGTTGCGAATGTACCGTTTTTGTTGGGAGGACTCGTTTAATACGTTTTTTTTTCCATCATGATAAAATCGGATATACACTTCACCGCTTGTGGCCTCTTGATCAAAATATAGCTGTCTCATTAATGTTGATTTACCGCTGCCGCTTTCACCTACAATGCCTAATACTTCACCGGGATAGAGATCAAACGAAATATCACGGCAAACATATACCGTACCGCAGACAGGGCAAAAGTTTTTCACCAAAACGGCGGAATCCGCCTTTCCGCATTGGCTGCATCCAGGTCCGAATTGTTTGTTTAACTTTTTGACCGATAATACTGGATTGCTTAAATCATCCATGTTGAACACCTCTTGATTCTGATTGCTCATTTAATCTTGATAAACAATAGCTTGTATCATTGCATTGGTAATAGGTTTCACCTGTTTCCTCATTAAACAATTCATCCAAATATACTCCCGTAGCGCCGCACAGTCTGCAATGTTTATCTTCAAAGCTCTCCACTTCAAACGGATAATCGTCAAACGCAAGTGAAACGACTTTCGTGTATGGTGGTACAGCGTATATCTTCTTTTCACGACCGGCTCCAAGCAAAATTAATGCCTTTGAATAGTGCATTTTCGGATTATCAAACCTTGGTATAGGACTCGGCGCCATGACATACCGATTTTCCACCATCACAGGATGATCAAAATCCGAAGCCATATGCCCGTATTTCATGATTTGTTCAAAAAGCATCAGCCATGCGCCGCTGTATTCTTTCTCCGCATGAAGCCTTTTCGTATTATATTCGCTCGGTTCATAATCGCGCAGCGGTTCAGGCAGTGGTACTTGTAATACAAGTATCTGGCCTTCTGTAAGAGGAATTTCTGGAATTCGATGTCTTGATTGAATGATCGTTGCTTCTTGCGTCTCCTCCGTCGTTTTAATGCCCGCCGTTTTCATCACCAATTTTTTAATGTTTACCGCATTAACGGATTCATCAGAGCCTTGGTCGATTACTTTTAAAACATCATCTTTGCCAATGAGAGAAAGGGTTAATTGCAGTCCACCTGTTCCCCAGCCGCGTGCAATCGGCATTTCTCTTGATGCAAATGGAACTTGATAGCCCGGAATGGCAATTGCTTTTAATGTGGCTCTTCGAATTTCCCGTTTGGAACCTTCATCGAAAAAAGCAAAATTATAATGGATTTGCATGAATTCCTCTCCTTTTTACATTTCTTGCTTGCTTTTTGATTTGCGTACAATATCAAGCTTCGATTGGAAAGTGACATAGTGAGGCAGCTTCAAATGTGAAATAAACCCGGTGGATTCAACCGAATCAATATGATAAAGGACAAATTCCTCGTCTCCTGTCGGATAGTCCCTATTTCCTTTCTCCAAACTATTGTCTAAAATTCCCATTGCGATTGCTTTCGTTTCATTTTGACCAAAGCAAAGACCATATCCGATTTCAAACTTAATTTCCTTTTTCCCGTCCCCGATCTCAACTGTTTCCGGAATTAACATTTCGACTTCGGTTGCTTTAATTTCCCCAATATAATAAGCATCGTCTTCTCTATTAAATGAATGAAAAGGGCTATCGATGTAAACCGGCAAATAGCCGACACGCAGTTCACCTACTGTTGGATGAAGACTTCCATATCCGCGAATGACGGCATAAGCTAATGAAGTCACCGCCCCTGTCTGGCCTCTTGTTAAAACTTGGAGACGCTGACTGCGGGTGGAAGGAAACGTCAAGCTTTTTCTCGTTACATCATCAGGCTCTGTATTGTCCATTACACACTCCGAGAACAAACCTTCTTTTCTTAAGTAATCACTTACTTTTGGCAGTTTGCCAAAATGTTTTTCATCCACTTCATCGAGCATTTCCTTCTCATAGGCCGAAAGCCAATTTACTGCATCTTCATCTGTTTCCTCCATGAGGTCAAAGTCGAGCAAACGATGAGTGTAGTCAGTTGTAGCTCCTAAAATTTGGCCGCCTGGTATATCTTTAAAACTAGCTGAAATCCTTCTTTCGATACTCATGTCCTTTGTATTAACTATTTGCGAATAATGCTTGCGCGGTAAAGTGGATCGATATGCACGAAGCAGAAAAACCGCTTCTTCAAGATTGCCTTCAGCATGTTTGATCGCTAGCGCCGCAAGGGTTTCGTCATATAGACTGCTCTCTGACATCACCTGATCAATCAATCCCCGCAGGCCAGCTTCAATTCTGCCAATGTCAAGAACAACTCCTTTTTTTAACCGCTCATATTTCAGCCGTTTAATCGACTCCTCAATGGCAATTGTTCCGCCTTTCACTGCCACATATCCCATCAAAGCTTCCTCCCTTCTGATAAAATTTGCGTCGTCCTTGGCAGACATAAGAGATGATGATTTTTGTCCACAAAAATTAAATCAACCCCCATTGGAAATTCAGCGTTTTGTTGCTGTCGAACTTCCATCCAATTCCCATTTACTGAAACATTTACATAATTTGCTTCTTCAATGCCCGGACCTGTTAATTTGAAATCGCATCCATCCGTAACAGCATCTGCCTCAACAATAATGGTTGCTGAATCATGGGGATCGATGAGACTGCCGGTTTTTACTCGCTGTAATATTTGCCCAAGTTCATCTTCAGCTTTGTCATAAAGTACAAAAACGAAATCAGCGCGTTCTGCTGCATCAGCTTTTGCATAGGTTAGTTGGTTTATCCAGCGAGTTGTCTCTTCTTCCTTCTCGGAAACTACCTTAAAGGTCACTTCAGTATCTAGAAGCATTGCAGCCAGAACAAGTGTCGAGGGAAAACAGCCAGCCTCAAGATCTACTTTGGCCGCTTCATCTTTTAAATTTGTTATCAATCCGGGCCTAGACATGGAATCGACAACTTTTCGATATGCACGTTGAATATCGTGAATAAAATCTAATTTCATTCAACCTCTGCTCCTTTTAAACATCCATCGTTTCAAAATTTACTTTTGTCTTCAAAATTTTCATGAAGGAGTTCTTTCTTTGCTCATGAATTGCTGCTTCCTCCTTCAACAAAACTTCATTCCATCGTTCCGTTTCTGGCAATTGTGCATTGTAAGCTGCATCGACCACAGCCAAATGGTATGCTAATTCCGGCTCATGTCCTTTTAATATGCCGATGCCGATATACCCGCTAATTTCCACTTTACATTCTGTTACAAAAACTTCTCCTAAGTAGAACAAACTGTTCTTTGCCGTTTCCCGAACTTTTACCATTACTAAACCGTTGTTCGGCTTTTCAATCGTTTTTACCTCATACTTAGCTAAAATTTGTTGTGCCAATGTGGCGGCAACGTTCTTATTTCCGTTGATTAAAATTTCTGTTCTTCGCCTTCTTTCCATTTCCGCCCCTCCATCATGATTTTTTGCTTCCGTTGATTTAAGCATATCTTGTTGCCAAGTAGAAAAAATTTAAAAAAAAGTAAATTCTATTAATTTTTTGCAAACGCATTTTTAAGAAAATGTTAATGAGCACAATCGAGTAGGAGGGAGCGATTAACTCCCGTCCTCTCACACCACCGTACGTACGGTTCCGTATACGGCGGTTCAATTAAGATAATTGACGCAAGTTTTCATAACTTCCGTGAATAGCTGTTCTCTTTATGCCAGTGGTCACTCCACCCTCCAAGAGGTCTCCCACGGGATTCACCGCTTCCTCCCTCAAGTGAGGTACTACGTTTTCTGTGTTCATCATGACTCACTGAATGCCAAGGGCTATTCTCTCTTAATTGTTCGGTCCTTCTTAGTTGTTCTAGACCAACTAATACTATGACCTCTGCTGACTTCTGACGGTTCAGCTACTTATCACTAAGTAGGTTATGAAGCGTACTTCACATATCCACCAGACCTCCCCGGGTAAGTACATGCACTTTCACACCATCTATCCGCCTCATTTACTCGATATGACCTTCGACAGAAAGAGCTTTGTTTTGTTTTGCAAACTCACTCAATCATACCTAGCCTTATATGAGGTTCGTGTTCCTCGGACCGGTGTTTTGCCTCCAGCTTCCTTCAGATTCCGCGTCACCACGGACACCCTTGCTCTTGGCTAACCTCTACTTCTGTCTTCGGGGTTCGGGACTTACACCCTATAGTTCATATACATGCCGGGCGCACAAAAAAAGAGAGATTCCTTGAATGAATCTCTCTGCTGCTTTCAATCCAAAATCGAAAGCATATAAAAACAAGCAGAGAAAAACGCATGTTTTCCTCTACTTGTTGGATTTTAGGGACTTATCGGACATACCCGAAAGCAAAAGTTTTTTATATAACAAAGTTAAAGCAATCACTCCGATAAAAAATTTCTGTATGTTCAAGCACCGTTCCGGTTTTTTTATCGATACATCCTGTCTCCAACACTAAAAGCGGAATTAAGCTCGTGCATTCAAGAATTTCCCATAAGAATTTAGTCGGAAATAAAACCTTTAACACGCTTGACTTCGATTCAAATTCAGTGAAGCCTTTCTTTTGATAATAATCAAACATGGACGTGATTTCCTTGCCATACAAATCAATATCATCAAATACGGATTTCGCCACGTAGGAAATATGCAAGGCAATTGGTCGATTATTGACAATGCGCAGCCTGCCTATTTTAAATACTCGATCCGTTTCCTCAACACCGAGAGAATGAAAGATTGCTTTATTATAGCCGATTTCTTCGCAAAAAATGTTTTTCGATCGGAAATGGTGCCCAAGTCTAATCATTTTCCTGCTGAAGCTTTCATCCCCGGAAAGAACAAGCGGAATCTGCATTTGCCGATCTTTTACATAGCTGCCCTTTCCTTGTCTTGAATAAATATATCCCATCTCCTGAAGCCTTTCGTATACTTTGCGGATTGTCATTCGCGGAACGTTAAAATAGTCAGCAAGCTCATTTTCGGATGGTAATTTATCATTGGCTTCATACCTGCCAGAATGAATATCTGATATGATTTTATCAATGATCTCCATTTCTTCTGCCATCTGCATTCTACCCCGCTTTGAAATTGACCTGCTATTTTTTCACACGGCAGCTCAAAAACTGCGCTTTGAAAAATATTTTTTGCTACACTTTCTATTGGTTACATTCAGTATAGTTTATGTAACTGGAACTGTCCAAGCCCATTTTATAGCCTATAGAGGATCCATCTGCTAGTTTGCTTTAGATACTGATAAATAAAGTTTTGCTGCATTATATTAATCTAATTTGCGAAGATGCTTGCTAATCGACGGCTGACTTATGTGAAACACTTCTAGAAGCTTGCAAACGCAATGTGTAAAACCTCCTGGAAAGCATTAAGAACGTTTAAATCAAGTTGAAATACGTTCCTTCCATCCCAGTTCCATAAAATTCCTTTCTGTTTCTTGTGTAGAGCCGGATCGGTTTTGGAAAATATGAATCAAAAAATACTAAAATTTTCAAACTCTTTACTAAACCTATTCTAGTTAACCCTTATCGGTAAAGGTATTGATCAGTTTTCATCATTTTATTCCACAACTTGCCACGATTCTTGAAACAACTTTACTTGATAGTTTTTCATTTCGTTCACCTATTCATATCCTGTATGATCAACGAATAATTCTATTAGCGAAGAAGCAAAAACTTAAAATAGTTTTTATAAAATATAGTGTTAAAAAATTCTGAATTGTTGTATTATTATTTTAACAGCTAGCAAAAAAAGACAACAATATTCCCAAAATGACACACTTTTTTCTGTAAAAATCAAGAAGGAGGAATCAAAATGGGGGAAGCTGGGAAAGGAGCGGTTATGGAGACGTCCATTGATCACTTGTTGGTTGAAAAGCTTTCAGATCCGCGAACGATGGAGCAGCTAATCCACTTGCTTGATAAGCTGGAGAATGTAACGTTCCTTTTGGATATGCTGGAAAATTTTCTTCAACGCGGACCGGAATTTGCTGATTCGATCAATGAACTTGTCGTTCTTTTGCGACAAGGCATATCTAGACCAGAATATGTTACGCGTTTTGAGAATGCTTTAACCGCGTTGCATAAAATGCAAGAATTCCTCGATTCTCCGCAAATCCAAGAGCTGTTCAAGTCCGATGTTTTGGACGTGCGCTCGGTGCAAGTAATTGGAAAGGTGTCGCGTTCATTGTATCAAGCCTCTAAAGAAGCAGCGGAAACGGGAACGAAACGTGTGGGAATTATTGGTCTGATGCGGACATTAAGCGATCCGGAAGTACAGCCTGCACTTAATTTCGTCCTTAATTTTGCACGAAACTTATCGAAGGAGATCAGCGATGCATGAGTTGTCTATTGCCCAAAGCTTAGTTGAATTGGCGGCAGAAGCGGCGGAAAATTCGGGAATAAAGAAAGTTAAAGCGCTGTTTTTAAAGCTTGGAGTATTATCAGGTGTCGTAAAAGAAGCCTTAGAATTTTCTTTTGATGTGGTTGTTCAGGGAACTTCGTTGGAAGGGGCTAAACTTATTATTGAAGATGTCCCCGTGACCATTTTCTGTCCCAACTGCCAAGAAGAACGGATTTTGCCTGAACCGCTTCCTATGCGCTGTCCTACGTGCGGCACAAAAACTGGCCAAGTCCTTGCGGGAAGAGAGATGGAATTGTACGCATTGGAAGGTGGAGAAGAAAATGCATGATTTGACCTTAAATCCTCGAATTGTTGAAATTCGCCAGAATGTTTTGAAGAAAAATGATCTCCTTGCTAGAGAATTAAGAAAGCGGTTTCAAAATGTGGGCGTTTATGTCGTCAATCTCGTTTCCAGTCCTGGAGCGGGAAAAACGACGCTGCTTACAGAAGTGCTTACCCGCCTTGGCAAACGCTATCGAACAGCCGCTTTAGTTGGCGATTTAGCAACTGAAAACGACGCGGACCGCTTGCGGCAAAGTGGAGCAAAAGTGCGTCAAATTACTACTGGCACAGTTTGCCATCTGGAAGCGGAAATGATTGAGCGAACGTTGCAAGATTGGGAGTTGGAAACATTTGATTTCCTTTTTATCGAAAATGTTGGAAATCTCGTCTGTCCCGCAAGTTATGACTTGGGAGAAAACCAGCGTGTAGTTCTTTTTTCCGTGACAGAGGGCGAGGATAAACCGGTAAAATATCCGACTATTGTCAACAGTGCTGATACGGCGATTATCACAAAAATTGATTTAGCGGAAGCGGTAGATTTTCAGCGAAAACGATTTTATGAAGCATTGAATGAGGTGCGCCCAGGCATTCGCATTCACGAAGTTTCTGCTCGCACAGGAGAAGGAATTGACGAATGGATTTCACAGCTGGAAGCGGATAAATCAGCATTTATTCATTCGTCCGGCTCTCTATAAGCAAAATTTTAGATGAATAGAACGCTGCGAAAGACTATGATTTTGAGTCGTTTGGTTGAAATAGAAAACGATTTGAATCAAGCCGACAAGTCGCCAAACACCAGTGAGACATCTAAACAGGAGAGCGTCTATACGAAGATGTATTTTAAAATATCAGAACCTTCTGACTTTCGTTGCGCAAAGGTATTGAAATTGAAAAATCTTGCCCAAAACTTTTTGGAGGTGGAGAAAATGGTGAATCTCCTTTGGATGCACGGCGGTGCGTGCAATGGAAACACTCAATCATTTTTAAATGCGGAAGAGCCAACGGTCATTGATTTAGTAACCGATTTTGGCATTAACATTTTGTATCACCATTCTTTGTCGATGGAGTTCGGTGAGCAAGTTCGCCGCCTTTATGAGCAAATTCTCAATGACGAAATCCCACTGGATATCTTGGTGGTAGAAGGGACAATTATTCAGGGACCTGACGGAACAGGGCACTATGATATGCTTATGGACCGTCCGAAAAAAAACTGGATTTGGGATTTCGCCCATAAAGCGCAATACGTTGTCGCAATCGGTGATTGTGCGTGCTGGGGTGGAATTCCGGCGACAAAACCGAATCCGTCTGAATCGATTGGTCTTCAATATATGAAAGAAGAACGCGGGGGATTTCTTGGTACACAGTTCCGTTCGAAAGGTGGACTCCCAGTCATTAACATTCCTGGTTGTCCGGCTCATCCCGACTGGGTGACGCAAATTCTTGTAGCCATTGCTACTGGCCGTTTGGAAGATGTTGTTTTAGACGATCTTCAACGTCCGCAAACGTTCTTTAAAACGTTTACCCAAACGGGCTGTACGCGTGTGCAGTATTTCGAGTGGAAAGAGCCGGTGGAAGAGTTCGGACAAGGTACGCGAAAAGGATGTCTCTTTTATGAGCAAGGCTGTCGAGGTCCAATGACTCATTCGCCATGCAACCGCATTCTTTGGAACCGTCAATCTTCCAAAACTCGGGCAGGAATGCCTTGTATTGGCTGTACGGAGCCTCAGTTCCCGTTCTTTGACCTAGCACCTGGAACAGTTTTTAAAACGCAAAAAGTTCTCGGCTCAATTCCAAAAGAAGTACCACAAGGCACCGATCCGCTCAGCTACTCTGTGAATGCGGCATTGGCACGTGCTGTGGCGCCGAAATGGGCGAAAGAAGATATGTTTGTTCCGTGATATTAACGAAATTCGGATTTTTGTCATCAAGATGAAGTGGAATCAGATATGAGTGAAGCACCAATAAACCGTTTGTGATGTTACTTAACGGAAAAAGTGACATCTCCACAAAGACGTGAAGCTTGTTCCGTGATCATTAACAAAATTCGCAACTTTTGTCATCAGGATGAAGTGGAACCGGATATGAGCGAAGCACCAATAAACCGTTTGTGATCTTACTTAACGGAAAAAGTGACTATCTACACAAAGACGTGAAGCTTTCCGTGATCATTAACGAAAATCACGACTTTTGTCATCAGCATCTAGTGGGAACCGGATATGAGCGAAGCACCAATAAGCCGTTTGTTGATGTTGCTTAACGGAAAAAGTGACATCTCCACAAAGACGTGAAGCTTGTTCCGTGATATTAACGAAATTCGCAACTTTTGTCATCAGGATGAAGTGGAACCGGATATGAGCGAAGCACCAATAAACCGTTTGTGATCTTACTTAACGGAAAAAGTGACTATCTACACAAAGACGTGAAGCTTTCCGTGATCATTAACGAAAATCACGACTTTTGTCATCAGCATCTAGTGGGAATCAGATATGAGTGAAGCACCAATAAACCGTTTGTAATCTTACTTAACGGAAAAAGTGACTATCTACACAAAGACGTGAAGCTTGTTCCGTGATCATTAACGAAAATCGCGACTTTTGTCATCAGCATCTAGTGGGAACCGAACATAGGTGAAGCACGAATAAGCCGTTTGTTGATGTTGCTTAACGGAAAAAAGTGACCGTCTCGTCTACACAAAGGCATGAAGAAAGTTATTTTGTATGTTTGAAATCGGCGATTTCCATTTACTGTGATTCGGATATCTTTTAATGGAAACCATTTTAGAAACGAGGTGCCTAAAGAACATGAAAAAGCAAGAGGCTATTGTAAAAACAAACAAACTGGAAATTAAAGTACATTCCCTCGGTCGTGTAGAAGGAGATTTGGATGTAAAAGTAGCCATTGATGATGGCGTTGTTGTAGATGCTTGGACGGAAGCAACGATGTTCCGCGGTTTCGAGATGATTTTAAAAGGAAAAGATCCGCAGGCCGGTTTGATTGTTACTCCTCGGATTTGCGGCATTTGCGGCGGCAGCCATCTCACGAAAGCAGTTTATGCGCTCGATACGGCTTGGGGGACGGAAGTACCGCCGAATGCTACGCTCATCCGCAATATTGCTCAAGCGGCGGAAACGATTCAAAGCATTCCGCGTTGGTTTTATGCTTTGTTCGCAATTGGTTTAACACATCGACATTACGCTTCTTCTAAGCTGTACGATGAAGTGGTTCGCCGTTGGGCTCCTTTTGAGGGAGAGCATTATGAGATTGGCGTCACTGTTTCAGCTAAGCCGGTGGAAATTTACGCGATCTTTGGCGGACAATGGCCACATTCCAGCTTCATGGTTCCGGGAGGCGTTGTCAGTTCGCCGACATTGTCCGATATTACTCGCTCTATCTCGATTTTGGAATATTATCGGGAAAACTGGCTGGAGAAAGTTCTTCTTGGTTGTTCCGCTGAACGCTGGCTGGAAAACAAGACTTGGGACGATGTTCTTGCATGGCTGGATGAGAAGCCGGAGCATCGCAATTCTGATCTTGGCTTATTCATTCGCTATAGCATGGAAATCGGATTGGACAAATACGGAGCGGGGCCGGGCCGCTATTTAGCCACTGGAAGCTTTTTTAACCCGCAGCAATACCGCTATCCGACGATTGAAGGACGCAACGCAGCGCTGATTTCCCGTTCGGGAATATTTGATGGGGAAAATTTCCATGATTTTGATCAAGCACGGATACGCGAGGATCATACCCATTCTTTCTATCGCGGCAGCGGTTCTTACCACCCATTTGAAGGAGTAACCGATCCGGTGGATCCGATCGAAGGGCAAAAAGAAGGAAAATATACGTTTGCTAAAGCACCGCGGTATGATATTCCAGGCATCGGAGAAACTCCTCTGGAGGTAGGTCCGTTGGCCCGCCAAGTAATTGCTGGCCGCTCTGGTGCTGAGGAGTGGCAAGATTATGATCCTCTCTTTTTGAACTTGATTAAAGAAATCGGGCCAAGTTCAATGGTGCGTGTGTTGGCTCGCCTTCACGAAGCCGCGAAATATTATTTGCGTATGAAGAAGTGGTTGAAGCAAATCGATTTAAACGAAAAATTTTATATCAAGCCGAAAGAATTGCCTGAAGGACGTGGATTCGGAGCTACGGAAGCAGCCCGCGGCGCTTTGGCTGACTGGATTCAAATTAAAGATGGAAAAATTGAAAATTATCAAGTCGTCACTCCGACAGCATGGAACATTGGACCGCGTGATCGTCACGGTCAGCGCGGACCTATCGAAACAGCGATGATCGGCGTACCTATTAAGAATCCTGAAGATCCGGTCGAATTGGCTCATATTGCCCAAAGCTATGATTCATGCCTTGTTTGCACCGTTCATGCTTATGATGCCAAGTCGCATAAAGAGTTAGCCAAATATAAAGTGATAAATATATGCTGATATCTCTAATATGCAACTTTAAGTAACGTGTTTTTCTGCAGTGCAAGCATATCAGCAGACATTTCATATATAACTGTAAAACTAATAGTCTAGTAAAACAGACAAAGAATGGTAATGGGAACGGTACGCCTGCAGAAGGAGGAATTTTGTATGAACGTTATGATTATTGGATGTGGCAATTTGCTGCGAAGTGATGATGGGGCGGGACCCATGTTGATCCGCAAATTGTGGGAACATGGGGTCCCACCGGGAGTCCGTTTGGCTGATGGCGGAACTGCTGGCATGGATGTAGCTTTTCAAATCGGGGATGCAGAGGAACTGATTCTAGTAGATGCCTGTAAATCAGGAGATGAACCGGGCACGATTTTTGAAATTCCAGGTGAAGAGGTGGAAACTCCTCCGCTAAAAGATGTTAATCTTCACGATTTCCGCTGGGATCATGCGATTGCCTTAGGCCGGTGGCTTTTAAAAAGCCGCTTCCCGAAGAAAGTGACCGTTTTCCTGATCGAAGCCGAAAACATATCGTACGGATTTGGATTGTCTCCAACGGTGGACAATGCCTTAGATCGTTTAGCGGATGAACTGCTTCAGCGCTTAGGAGGGAAAAAAAGTGAAGCTTGAACTGACACCAACTGGCTATCTTCATATTCCCGCCGAAGAAACGGTGCGGTTTCCTACAGGAACAGCCATCGTTTTAATACGTGACGAAGAACTGTGGGTGATGCCGGTAAGTCATTTGGGAGCGGGCGGATTACTGTTAAAACTGCGCAATTCTCGTGGAGATCGAAGCATGTTTGTCCAAGAAATTTTGCCCGAAGGTGTGCAGCCGGGAATTCGTGACGCTGTATGGGATGAACGATATGGAGCGCTTCGCATACCACTTTTTTGTTCCTGTGCGATGTCGGAGAAGTAAAAGTATATAAGCCGCTTCATCCCTTGACTTGAATGGTCATGATGAAGAAAAAGTTTTGGACCTGGCCGACAGGACGATAAGATGATATCCATACTAAATGAAACGAGAGTGAGTAATTGCACAAAAATCGTTAGTACGTTAGAACATGCCGATCTTAGTTATTTAGAGGTTTCGTTGTCTTTCCAATTACAGTTTTTAAAAGGGGGAATAACAGTGCTGCAGCCACAGCCAATCGGTGTTTTTCCTGGAGCGGCAGGTTTTTTTCTTCTACCACCTGTTCCAAATGCAGATCAATTCATATCCCTTCTTCTCCGCGGACATTTTCCTGATCGTTGGCCGGAGAACTGGCGTTTTTTCGCTGCGGCGATTGAGGGAAAAAGTGAAGACGAGGTGCTAACATTATTGCCGGAAGGACCGGAAGCTGCTTATAACCGTTTTATTTTAGATCCACAAACATATACATACACTTTAGCCAAAGAAGTGCTCCCAGACGATTTCTCCTTGCTTTTGGATGCAGCGGCGTGGCGCCTGAAACTGTTTGAAACTCCCCCACCGCTTGGCGATGCGTCAGGAGAAATACGGGCGTTTTTATTGGCGACTCAAGCGTACGACGCGTTTCAACAAAAGGATTGGCCGACTGGGCTTTCGCTACTTTCCGAAGCCGCCGCTACAGTAGAAAACGTGTCACCTGTTTTTTCCGCTCGCCTTTACGCGGAATATGCGGCGACAAAACAAATGCTTGGTGATTGCAGGAAGGAGGCAGTAGAAGGATACCGGAAAGCCCTCTCTCTTTTAGAAACGTCTTCCTTTCAGGAAGCAAGGGCTGAACTGTGGTTTCAATTAGGCACAGTACATCAAACTGGCGCCGATGGACGGAAAGGTTCTCTTCTAGAAGCAGTCAGATGTTATCATGAAGCACTAAAAGTATATCGGAAAGACACTTATCCAGAAGAGTATGCTACCGTTCATATGAATCTTGCTTTAGCGTATTTAGCCATTCCGTCTTTAGACCGCAGCGCCTATTTGCGCACAGCAACAGCGATCCAGTCATTAAGAGAGTCTTTACGCATTTTTAAAAAAGATAAACACCCTGAGCTTTGGGCAAGCGCCACGGTCAATCTAGCCAATGCGCTGCAACATGTAAAATCCTCTCATCTTGAAGATAACCTTTGGGAAGCAGTAGCTCTTTATGAAGATGTGCTCGAAGTACGCCGCTCTAAAGACGATCCAATAGCATATGCCCGCGTTTTAGCTAATCAAGGGAATGCGTTGGCACATCTAGGTGCGTTTTCCCGAGCGGTACCTCGGTTGGAAGAGGCCAGTCAATTGTTTCGTAAATATGGAGAGCATGAGGCAGCGAGTGCCATCGAAGACGTATTAGCGGAAATTGCCCTTAAGCGGAAACAAGCAGCAGTCAATGAAAAAATGGAACAGTAAAATGTGCGAAAGAGAGGAAGGATTGCATGAATCCCCACGAACAGCAATACTTTAATCTTTTGTTGGGTATGGCGGTTGACCGCTTTTGTGAACGTATCATCCAGCGCAATGAAGGAGCTCAAAAAGCTCTGGAACGGCTTCGCGCAAATCCTCAAAGTGAGGGAATTTGGCTGAACGAATTTGTGGACGCTTTCTTTCGCGATGCCCTTCTTGATAATCCAGCGGGCTCTTGCCTCATTTTGCAGGCTTTAGCCAATCATCGCGTCAATGATTTTACTAACATTGTTGACCGTAATACGGTTGAAGAAATGCTGCAGGAGATGGCCAAACAAACATTTGCCGCTTTATTATATCGGAAAACCGAAGAAGCTCTGGAGCAAACATTGGCTTTTGGAGGTGAGTGATCATGAAAGTTCAGCAGGAAGAGGATTTTCAAGCTTTGGCTGGACGGGTGGATCGCGTGCTGGACTCGATAAAGGGTCTGCCAGAAGACGCTCGGATGAAAGCAATGGAATTGAAAAAAGCCATTGAAGCCTTTCACGAACATGCTCTTAGAAAACTCGTTCGCACGTTTCGTGAAACGGAGGCGGGAAAAGAATTGCTGCTGAAAGCTGCAGAAGACCCTTCTATTTATGCGATGTTTTTGATGCACGGAATCATTAAACAAGATTTATTTACCCGTACCGCCGCCGCGTTAGAAGAAGTGCGTCCTTATATGCGTTCCCACGGAGGTGGCGTGGAGCTAGTTAAAGTGGAAGGAAATACAGTTTATGTCCGCCTTCAAGGAGCTTGTTCCGGTTGCTCGCTATCCGCTATGACGTTGAAAAATGGGATTGAGGAAGCAATTAAAGCCCGCGTTCCAGAAATTGAACATGTTGTCATGGTCGAAGAGGAAGTGACCTCCGGCTACATGCCATTTCACGCTATGAATGATACTGGAAATTTAGAACAAAACGGATGGGTGCAAGGTCCATCCGCTTCGGAACTGGAAGAAGGGAGTCCTGTTCGCTTTTCGCATGAGAAGCTCGATGTTTTGCTGGTTCGCTTAGAAGGAAAAGTAATGGCATTTCGCAATCAATGCCCTCATATGGGGATGTCTCTTGACGGAGGACTGGTGGACAACTCTATTATTACTTGTCCATGGCACGGCTTCCGTTTTGATTTATCCACCGGGGAATGCATGACGGCACCTCACGTGCAGCTAGAACCATTTCCAGTTCGGGTAGAGGATGAAAAAATATGGATACGATTAAGTTAACCGCATATCCCGAACGGTGGTTAGGGGGACCGGCCCCAGGCGGTCTTGTGCTGCCCCCTGCCCATCCAAACAGGATTCATCTTTATGCACCAAGGGGAGTGTATATAGACGATGATATTGTAGTGGCGGCCGACAGCGGCAACCATCGCGTACTCATTTGGTACAGCTGGCCGGAAAATGATCATGCGCCAGCTGACATCGTTTTAGGTCAGCCTGATTTTGAAACAGAAGGACCAAAGCTGTTTCATCTCCCGACTGGCGTTGCGGTCATTGAAGGAAAGCTATTTGTCGCAGATGCTTGGCACCATCGTCTGCTCATTTGGGAAACATTTCCAAAAATAAATAACCAGCCTCCCGATTATGTCTTGGGACAAGAGGATCTGTCAGGGACATCCCCTAATCGAGGAGGAAAAGTTAGTCCGACTGGATTTTATTGGCCATATAATTTTGCATACATTGATGAATGGTTTTACGTAGCGGATACGGGGAATCGCCGAGTTTTGGGATGGAAAGGTTTACCGGAAGATGGGCGTGTTCCTGATGTCATTCTTGGTCAACCGAATGGTTATGTAAACAGTGAGAATAGGGGAAAAGGCGTAGGAACGGATACGTATCGCTGGCCGCACGCTCTTGCCGGCGACGGAAATACGTTATACGTTGCCGATGCGGGCAATCACCGCATTCTTGGCTATACGCCGCCTCCAGAGACGGACCGCCCAGCTGAGTTAGTTCTCGGTCAACAAGATTTTACTCAGTCATTTGAACTTCCCCATGTACCGCAAGGACCTCGGCGCTTCCGGTTTCCTTACGGAATCGCACAATACGACAATTTGCTAGCGGTGGCTGACACGGCAAACAACCGCATCCTTCTTTTTACTGAGTCGCCGCGAAAAGGAGCGTATCATCCTGCTTCGTATGTTATTGGCCAAGCAGATTTCGAAGGAATGGGAGAAAATCGCTGGAAAGCCGTAACAAGGGATTCACTTTGCTGGCCGTACGGGATTTGGTGTCATCAAAATCGTCTGGCAATTGCTGATTCAGGAAATAACCGCATCATCATTTGGCGCCTTGAATTTACATGATTGTTCTAAAGAATCTCTAACAAAAGTTTCAGTGTTTTAGTGTTCGAATGAACTTCTAGTTTTCTTTACGGACAATAAAATATCTAAATTTTCATATTTATTGCAAATCGGGGGGAGCGATTCATTTATGTGTTTAGCTATTCCAGGCCAAATTGTAGAAAT
Source organism: Aeribacillus sp. FSL K6-2848 (assembly GCF_038004325.1). NCBI lineage: Bacteria > Bacillati > Bacillota > Bacilli > Caryophanales > Bacillaceae > Aeribacillus > Aeribacillus sp. FSL K6-2848. Next base: position 510,880 of record NZ_JBBOQQ010000001.1, on the reverse strand, counting down.
GTTAGATGGTGACCGCCATTATGCTGTGGTGAATGTTTGCGGTGTGCGCCGCAAAATTAACATTGACTTATTAAAAAATGAACATCTCCTTCTTGGAGATTGGGTGCTTATTCATGTGGGATTTGCGATGAGCAAAATCAGTGAAGAACAAGCAAATGAACAATTGAATTTGCTAAGCATGTTAAATGAATCGGATGAAGCGATCGAGGAAGTACAAGGTTACCAATTTGATAACGAAAAAGTTTAAACATGTTAATACACAGCGCTGGAGACTTAAGGCAACAAAAGGCATATGATTGGTCAATCAAAACCCGTTCCGAAAAAGACGATATGCATGCAGGCAGTCGTTGTTGATCTAATTTTAGGAGGTGCAGTTTAATGACGACGATGAAATATGTTGACGAGTTTCGCAATCCGGAATTAATCCGCAAAATATCGGAAGAAATCCACCGTCTCGTCGATCCAGATTATCACTATCGTTTTATGGAGGTTTGCGGAGGACATACCTTTTCGATTTTTCGATTTGGATTGCAGAATCTGCTGCCTGAAAACATTGAGCTTGTCCATGGACCGGGATGCCCTGTCTGTATTCTTCCAATGGGACGGATGGACAATGGACTTTCGATTGCCAAACAGCAGGACGTCATTTTTACCGCATTCGGTGATGTAATGCGCGTTCCCGGGAAACATGGAACGCCTCTCGAACTAAAAGCTAAAGGGGCTGATATACGTATGGTGTACTCCCCTTTAGATGCTTTAAACATAGCGATGAAGAATCCTGACCGGCAAGTTGTGCTGTTCGCGATTGGCTTTGAAACTACCGCCCCATCAACAGCATTGACGCTCATGCGCGCACGTGAATTGGATGTGCCCAATTTCTCTGTATTTTCCAATCACGTCCTAATTATACCGGCAATGCAGGCAATATTGGATTCTCCGGATATGCGCATTGATGGGTTTATCGGACCTGGTCATGTTTCATCTGTAATCGGCGCCCGTCCTTATGAAAGCATCGCAAAAAAATACCAAAAACCGATAATTATCTCCGGTTTTGAACCGCTCGATTTACTGCAATCGATCCTCATGCTTGTAAAACAAATGCGCGAGGGGCGGTTTGAAGTAGAAAATCAATATAGCCGCGTCGTTCCTTACGAGGGAAATATGTCTGCACTTGATGTAATGAAAGAAGTTTTTGAAGTCCGCTCTCTTTTTGAATGGAGGGGACTTGGGGCTATTCAGCAGTCTGCGCTCAAATTGCGGCCTGAATTCGCCAAGTGGGATGCGGAAGTTCGTTTCCAAGTCGAGGGAGCTCGTGTGAGTGATCCGCAAATGGCGCCTTGCGGACAAGTATTAAAAGGTATATTGAAACCGCATCAATGTCAGCTGTTTGGCAAAGAATGCACTCCGGAACATCCGGTGGGAGCTCTTATGGTGTCGTCAGAAGGGGCATGCGCCGCCTATTATCATTACGTTCATTTGCAAGAAGCAGTGGGTGAATAAAAAGGAGGAAATTATATAGATTGGTTTTCCCTGTTAGGTGAAATACAATGCGTTTCGATTTCGGGCAGTGGCAGGGTTCATCAGCTTACTTTCAGACGTTATATGATTTGGGAGACGCTCACTGAACTTCTTAATTAATCGTTGCATCAGGAAGAAAGGAAGGAACAAGCATGAAGACAGCCAAAGTGAATTTTACTGATTCTTATATCGAATTGGCACATGGCGCTGGCGGGAAAGCTAGCAGAAGACTGATCGAAGGACTGTTGGTTCCCTATATGATGGGAGACAAGCCAGCAGAATTAAATGATGCGGCATATGTTGAGGCAAATGGGAGCCGATTGGCGTTTACTGCTGACAGCTTTGTTGTCAATCCACTCGTCTTCCCAGGGGGATCCATCGGCGAACTTGCCGTCAACGGGACAATAAACGACTTGGCGATGGGGGGAGCAAAGCCGTTGGCTTTGGTGACAACACTTATTATCGAAGCGGGATTGGCAACGTCGGAGTTGGAACGGGAAGTGGCGGCTATCGCCAAGGCAGCTCAACGTGCCGGAGTGCCTGTGGTCGGGGGAGATACGAAAGTAGTGGAGCACGGAAAAGCGGACGGTCTGTACATCACGACAGCCGGTATCGGCCTTACCGATCCGCGCGTTTCTCTTTCGTCCAGAAACGTTCAACCGGGTGATCATGTCATTTTGTCTGGTGCAATTGGTGATCATGGGATTACCGTTCTATTGGCTAGAGGGGAGTTGGATTTAGAAGCTGATCTTACTTCCGATACTCGGGCGGTTTGGCCGTTCGTATCGGCACTTATTGAGGCGGCGGCGCCGGGGCTTAGATGGCTGCGCGATCCAACCCGAGGCGGCGTAGCTACGGCATTAAAAGAATTGGCAAGAGACGCTCAAGTAGCTGTTATACTCGATGAAGAGGCGATTCCAGTTCGCCCGGCAGTGCGCGGTGCCTGCGAAATTTTAGGATTGGATCCCCTTCATATTGCCAATGAAGGGCAGTTTCTTGCCGTCATTTCGCCTGAATACGCCGATATCGCATTAAAAACACTAAGAAGCATGCCGGGCGGGGAGAATGCGAAGCGCATTGGTGAAATACAAGCAGAGCCAAAAAAAGCAGTTTTAGCACGTTCTCAATATGGAGGTACACGCTTGATCGATATGCTGATTGGCGATCCGTTGCCTCGCATCTGTTAATCAATCATGAAAATGCTTAATAATAAATCATCTCTTTGGAGGATGAGAAATGATGCTGGAGCTTTATGGTGCGAAAGGATGTCCTTACACGAAGGAATTGCGGGAAAGTTTATTATGGGACGGAAAAGAATTTGTCGAGTATGATGTCGAAGAAGACAAAGCGGCATTAAAGCAGCTTGTTGTTTTGACGGGAGGAGGTACTGTTCCAGTATTAGTAGAAGACGGGCAGGTCATTCAAATAGGAGTTTCCGGCCGCGGATGCATGGTTGCATTGCCGTCCGCAAAGGAGGAGAAGCCGTTATCTTAAACGGGCGCCCCCTCTTCTCTTTAGGGAAGATACGTGCAAAATAAACGGATACATCTCTAGGAAAGTGGAATATGTCGGCATGAAAGGTTCTGTTATGTATACGCCTTCAGTTCAGAATGCGAGAACAAAGCTAAATGCCAGCGCATCAAGTTCAACGGACAATGTTTTCTTATTCAAAGTTCGGACGGTCCACTAAGCTCTATTTATCTGTTTGAAAGCTCCAAAATCTCCCGTTTTATAACGAAAGCAGGTGATTCATCATGAAAATAGCGCAGCGTATTCTAATATATGGTGTTGTGCAAGGGGTCGGTTTTCGTCCTTTTGTCTTTCGTAAAGCAAAGCGGTGGAAGCTCAGCGGATGGGTGCGCAATGGAGAAAGCGGCGTGGAGATTCATGTGGAAGGGGACGCAGATGCCATTCAACAATTTGTTCAAGACATTACAGATCGATACCCTTCCTCAGCTAAAATAACCAATTTGGAAATTAAAGATGCGCCTTTACAAGAAGCAGCTGATTTCGAAATTTTGGCCAGCACGCTCCATAATCGGCCGACAGTGCAAATTCCTGCTGATCTTGCGGTTTGTCCGAAATGCTTGTCAGAATTGTTTGATCCAGCTAACCGCCGATTCCTTTATCCATACATCAATTGCACGGATTGCGGTCCACGATATACGGTCATTGAGCGGCTGCCGTATGACCGGCCTTATACGACAATGCATATGTGGTCTATGTGTCCGGCTTGTTCAGCGGAATATTATGATCCGGCGGATCGACGGTTTCATGCGCAGCCAACTGCTTGCCCCGATTGCGGTCCTCATTATCATGTGCAGGGACAGGATGGAGAAATACATGGTGATGAAAAAGCGATCAAAAAAACGGCCGAGCTCCTTCGTTCTGGGCGCATCGTTGCGATCAAGGGGCTTGGCGGCTATCTTTTGGCGTGTGATGCTGAAAACGAAGAAGCGGTATGGGAGCTTAGAAGGCGGAAACGACGCGGGGAAAAGCCGTTTGCCTTAATGGTAAAAGATCTCGAGACAGCAAGGGCGTTTATCGATATATGTGCGGAAGAAGAAAATCTCCTTACATCTTCCGCCCGACCCATCGTGTTGGCACGGGCTCGCCGATTGCTGCCGGGAGTAGCTCCTGATAATTCCGATTTAGGAGTAATGCTTCCATACACCCCTCTCCATCATTTGCTGTTTCATTTCGACGCACCAGAAGTGCTTGTAATGACAAGTGCTAACCGTTCCAGTGAACCGATCATCTATGATGATGAAGAAGCGATCAAGGCACTTGAAGGCATCGCGGACGCATGGCTTATTGGGGAGCGCCCTATTGCCCGCCGCGTCGATGATTCCGTCGTTCGCGTCAGCCCATTTGGCCCTACTGTACTTCGGCGGGCGCGGGGGTATGCGCCGCTTCCTGCTGCCCAATTGCCCAGTGATCGGCCTGTTCTTGCGGTTGGAGCTGACCTAAAAAATACCATTACATTAGTGGTCAACGGACAGGCGATCATGAGCCAACATTTAGGAGATTTAATGAAATACGAAGCATATATGTCATTTGAGCAAACGGTCCATGATCTTTTGTCGATGTATGATGTTCGATTGCAAGAAACGATTGTGGCGTACGATCTTCATCCCGACTACCAATCTACCGCCTTTGCCCACAATCTAGAAGCTTATCAACATATTGGCATCCAGCACCACCGCGCTCATGTGGCGTCCGTGCTGGCGGAGCGAAATGCATTGGACAAACGGGTGATCGGAGTGACGTTTGATGGAACAGGTTTTGGCGACGATGGAGCGATCTGGGGCGGCGAGCTGTTTGTCGGAAGCGCTGCGGAAGGTCTAAAACGGCGCGGACATCTTCGTTACGCCATGCTTCCTGGCGGAGATGCGGCGGCACGCATGCCGCTTCAAGCGCTGGCTGGTTTCTTTGTGGATGATCCGAAATGGGCAATAAATGTCGGCAAGCAGCTTTCGTTTCCTGAACGATTTTTCACGGCAGTGAAGATGGTAGAGAAACAATTGCGCACCTTTCCAACAACGTCCGTCGGCCGTTTGTTTGATGCAGCAGCGGCCCTTTTAGGATTTACCGGTCCTATCTCTTTTGAAGGACAGGCAGCCATTTGGCTGGAGCATTTAGCACGTACAGCTCCATTAGAGAAGGTATATTCTTTCCCGTGGAATGGAAAAGAGCTAGACTACCGTCCTTTTTTAAAGGAAATGGCAGAAGACCGTCTAAAAGGAAAAGATGCAGCGGTGATTGCTCGCGCATTTCATCGAAGCGTCGCAGAAGGCATATTTAGAAGTGTTCGTTCTTTAGGAGCAGCCTATGAAATTGACACTGTTGTGTTGTCCGGCGGCGTATTTCAAAATTCGCTTTTGTTAGCTGATTTGAAAGAGTTATTTTTTGAAAGCGATATGCATATCTGGGTCGGTGAAGAAGTTCCGCCTAACGACGGCGGCATTAGTCTCGGGCAGGCAGCGCTTGCAGCTGCAGCGCATTCGAATTTATGAGTCGTTATTGCTTCAAAAGCTGTAAATATTGGTCTATCACTTGCTATGTTTTAATTGTTCTACATTCATTTTTCCATTCAATGTATTGTAGACCGCTGACTCGAATTCGAGGAAGCCCAAGTATGACCCCACATCAATTTATGTTTCATTCTTCGCATCGTCTATTAAAAATTTTTTACAAGACATCTTTCGGCGACTGCACTTAAATAAGGAAAATTCCTTTTCCGTCCAATTTGTAAAAATGAATAAAAAAGCAGATTCATCAAGGTCTGCTATGCCAAAAATGTGCAGGAAAGCTGTCCAGGCTGCTGCCCTAAACGGATGAATCTGCTTCTTATCTATTTGTCTTCCTTTTGCATTAGAACCGTTTAAACACCCATCGAAATATACTTAACTTCTAAATATTCGTCTATTCCATGGTGTCCCCCTTCTCGGCCTATTCCGCTCTCTTTCACGCCTCCAAATGGCGCTTGGGCGACAGCAGAAATCGAATCGTTCAAACCGACGATGCCAAATTCCAATGCTTCCGAAACTCTAACGGACCGAGAACAGACTCAATAGAAGGTCTTCCGTTATCCGGGCAATACAAATCCTTAACCTTTTCAGTGATATATGTATTGATCTATTTTTCGTAAAAGGTGATCTTCCGGTACAAGTTCCTCAATACAACAAATTTATATTCATTTTGACTCTCTTTATTTGTAGTTCACATGGTTATTATCCTCCTAACTAATATTATAATAAATTAACACGGTAAACTGATAAAGATTATAAATAAAAATAATGGCTGTCGAAGTTTCTCGACAGCCTGAGGATAAGGAATTTTCTCCCTTGTCCTTTTCCTCTTCGAGCAGTGCCAGACATCACTTATACTGCTTGTTTTTGGATGTCAGCTCTAGGTTTTTCTCGTTTGACAAGTAACATAAAGAAAGCAAACACAAGTAAGCCGCTTAAGAAATACAACCCGGCACTTGTTCCTCCCGTCAAATCTTTCAATGCTCCTACTGCATATGGACCGATAAAACCGCCAAGATTGCCAATCGAATTTACTACAGCTATCCCAACAGCTGCTTTTGCTGGATTAAGCATTGTTGTAGGCAGCGCCCAAAAAGGACCTTTATAACAATACATGCCTGTAAGTGATAAAGTGATGAATAACATGCCCAATACAGGTTGGAGTGTTACTCCAGCGCCTATCAATGTTATTGCCCCTACCAAGAGCGGCAAGGCAGCATGAAGCCATCTTTCTCCTTTGCGGTCAGAGCGGGCTGACCACCAGTTCATGGCAATAGTAGCAACAATATAAGGAATGGTAGCAATTAGACCAATTTGTGTATTAGATAAAGACGCTGACATTCCATCAATAATTTGCGGCATCCAGTAACTGACACCAAGAGTACCGGCAATATAAACAAAATAAATAATGGCAAAGTACCACACTTTTGCATCACGAAGAGCTTCTATATGTCCGCTATGCTTTGCAGAACCTTTTTGCCATCTGCTTCTTTTACTCTTTCCTTTTCCAATTCAGCAATTAGCCAATTCTTTTCTTCTTCGGTGAGCCATTTTGCATCCTCTGGTTTATCCGCTAAATAAAATAGGGTCACGATCCCAAAAATCACAGCCGGAGCACCTTCAATTAAAAACATCCAGCGCCAGCCTTCAACATTGAACCAATGAATGTTGTCCATAATCCATGTCGAAAGTGGAGCACCGATAATATATGATACAGGAATCGCACTCATTAACATGGCAATGGTTTTTGCGTGATCTTTTGCCCGAAACCAATATGTTAAGTACAAAACAATTCCCGGGAAAAAGCCAGCTTCTGCAACACCGAGCAAAAATCTAATAATGTAAAGATGACTTGCTTCCTGTACAAACCCAGTCGCCATCGATATAATTCCCCATGTAATGAGGATTCGCGCAATCCAGACACGGGCGCCAAACTTCTCCATCAAAATATTACTTGGTACTTCAAAAAGAAAATAGCCGATAAAGAATATACCAGTTGCCAGACCGAAAACCTGGCTGGTCAAACCAAGGGCATCATTCATCTCCAAAGCGGCATAACCAATGTTAGCCCGGTCCAAATACGAAATAATATAAAGGAAAAATACAAATGGAATAATCCTCCTTGTTACTTTTCGCACTGTTTGCTTTTCCAAAGACACTGCGTCATTCATCATACCCACTCCCCCTAAATTTAAAATGAATATAGAAAAAACTGTATAGATTGAATGAAGTAAATGTTCCGAAAATTATTGAAACGAAATTACTTCGCTTTATTTACAATTAGGAATCAACACATCTTAAATTTCACAGGCTGAAGGCCAAAAATCTTATAAAAATGTAAGTGTTTACATTTTCAGGCTAATATAAAGGTTCCCCATCTTGTGTTGGATCCTAATGTAAATAACATGTTCTAATAATTTGTTATTTGTAATACAAATTAGTAATACAAATTTCACTGTATATCTTGTGTTTTTTATTTTTTTTGATTATTATAATCATAAAATAGTGTGTTGTAAATTAAAAATTCAAAAAAATTACTGAAAAATTATTATAAATTTGTTATATAAATTAATAAATTTGTTATACAATTTTCGTCCATTCCTATTTTAGAACTACGAAAGGAGAGGGAGTCATGGCCAAAAAAGAAAAAGTTTCGCAAATGATATCTCGTGAATTATTGAAACAAATTGAAATCGGAAAATTTCCACCAGGCTCTAAGCTGCCGACAGAAATGGAGTTGGCTGCTCAATTCGGTGTAAGTAGAGTACCTATTCGCGAGGCTTTAAGTATGCTGCGTGCAGCAGGTGTCATTTCCTCGCGTCAAGGCGGCGGGAGTTATGTAGAAGAATCAACAAATTCATCATTATTACAGCGTATTCGAATTGAGAGCGATGATGTGGACAGCATTAAATATTTATTTGAAATGAGAAAAATTTTGGAGCCGGAAGCAGCATATTTAGCAGCACTCCGACGTACACCTGAACAGCTAGAGCAAATGAAACGAATTTTAAAAACAATGGAAAATGAATCTTTAGAAGAAGGAGACATTTCAACAGAGGCCGATATCGAATTCCATCGTTCGATTATTTTGGCTACACATAATCCAGTTTTAATTCAAACACTTGAAAATCTATCCTCTCTTTATGAAAAAACATTAAAGATTACGTTGCGACCTAACGTGGAGTTAAAACAAAAACGAAAAGCTGTATATCAAGAACATTACAATATTTTACAAGCAATCGAAGCAGAAGAACCGGACCTCGCCAAAATCCAATGTCTCATCCATTTAAAAAATGCTGAGAAAAAATTAAGTCTGCTTTTAAGAGATTATACGATATAGAAAATTGGAAAGTGAGAGATTCATATGAAGGTAGTTACACCGAGTCATATTGAAGAGATTAAATCAATAGTTAAAACCGGTAAAGTACTCATTGATGAGAGCGACCGTTTCAGCTATTCATTTGACGGCTCTTTCGGAACATTTCTGCCGGATGTGGTCATTCAAACAAAGAGCGTGGAAGAATTAGCATCCCTTGTGAAGCTTGCCAATCGCGAGAAGATCCCAGTTTATCCTCGCGGTCAGGCCACATCATTAAGCGGCGGCCCGCTGCCTGTCAAAGGCGGTATGGTATTGGATTTATCGGTATTAGATGATGTACTTGAAATTCATGAAGAAGACTTAATCGCCGTTGTATCCCCGGGAGTATTAACAGCGGATATTCACAAAGCAGCCGAGAAAAAAGGATTAATGTATCCTCCAGATCCAAGCAGTTCACATGTGTCTACTATTGGCGGAAATTTAGCTGAGAACTCTGGAGGTCCAAGAGGATTAAAATACGGAGTAACGAAAGATTATGTGATTGGTTTGGAGGTTATCACTCCTGAGGGTGAAATCATTCATACTGGCGGACGCACTGTAAAAAATGTAACCGGTTATGATTTAACAAAACTCATTGTCGGATCAGAAGGAACCTTAGGCATCATTACAAAAGCAATTTTGCGCCTTCTTCCAAAGCCGCCCGCTTCCGAAACCATTATGGCGGTATTTGACAGCCTTGTTGATGCGGGAAGCGCCATTTCAAAAATTTTATCGTCAGGTATTTTGCCTGCCAAAATGGAGTTAATGGATCAAGCTTCGATTGTGGCGGTCGAAAATTACGAGCCTTTAGGCCTGCCTGTAGATGCAGAAGCGATTATTCTCATTGAGCTCGACGGCCATCCTTTAGCTTTAAAGGATGAGATCAAACAAGCAGCGGAACTATGTTATCTTGTCGGAGCAAGAGCTGTTCGCATTCCAAAAAATGAAGCGGAAAAAGCGGAGATCTGGAAAGCTCGAAAGCTGGTATCTCCGGCTATCGTACGTATAAAACCGACCAAAATTTCAGAAGATACCACCGTACCACGAAGCAAAATACCTCAAATGTGCGCAAGATTGCAGGAAATTCGAGATAAATATAATATTCACCTCGTCGTATTCGGTCACGCAGGTGATGGCAACCTGCATCCAAACATTATTTGCGACAAAAACGACAAAGAAGAAATGCGCCGCGTAGAACAAGCTGTCGCTGAAATTTTCACAGCAGCAGTTGAACTTGGCGGAACGCTTTCAGGCGAACACGGCATCGGAACTATGAAGGCTCCTTTTATGGAAATGGAATTAGGACCAGTCGGTCTGGATATGATGAAGCGGATTAAAAAAGTTTGGGATCCAAATAACATCATGAATCCAGGAAAAATTTTCCCCGAAAAGGGGCAGAAATTGGAGTTGAGTTAACATGAAAGAATCTCTTGAAGAACTAAGGGAAGAATTTCAATATAATAAAACGAACAGCTGTGTACAGTGCGGTTATTGTCTGCCCGTCTGCCCGACATATGTAACTACGCGAATAGAAACACATTCACCGCGCGGACGTATTAATTTAGTCAAAATGGTTGGCGAAGGAAAAATCACGGATCTATCAGTGCTTGAAGAGCCGTTGGATTTATGCCTTGGATGCCGGGCTTGTGAAACGGCTTGTCCGACTGGAGTGGAATATGGTTCCATCCTTGAATCAGCAAGGGCTGCACTTGTGAAACGCAAGAAATTTAAAGCTCCTGTTCGTCTGCTGAGAAAGACAATGTTTCAGAACGTATTCCCTAGTAAAACAGCCATGAATGTGATCGGCAATACGTTTTGGCTTTATGAGAAAAGCGGATTGCAAAAAGCGATGCGCAAAACTGGTATTATGAAAAAGCTGCCTTATCATTTAGGTGAATTCGAAGCGACAATGTCTCAGGCAGTTTCACCAGCAGAGCGTAAACAAGCTCCTTCCAAAGCGAAAGCAAAAGGTGAAAAAAAATATACAGTTGCATTTTTCACCGGATGTATCATGGATGCTATGTTCCATCGCATCAACCGGTTGTCTGTACAGCTGCTTGCAGAAGCGGGTTGTGATGTCATTGTCATCCCTAATCAGACATGCTGCGGCGCACTGCATGCGCACTCTGGTGAAATAGAGGAAGCCAAGCGTCTCGCAAAACAAAACATCGCCGCATTTGAACAAGAGAACGTTGATTTTATTGTGAATAATGCCGGAGGATGCGGAGCTATGCTGCATGAATATGACCACCTGCTCGCAGATGATCCAGAATGGGCTGATAGAGCGGCTGCGTTCACTGCAAAATCAAGAGATATCAGCCAAGTGCTAGTCGCTTGCGGCGGACTGCCTAATCTTCGGTCAAATCCGGAAGAACGAGTCACATATCAGCCTTCGTGTCATATGACCAATGTTCAAAAAGTGACTGAGGAGCCTTTAAACCTTCTAAAAAGTATTTCAGGAATTAATTTTGTTGAGATGGAGCAAGCAAACATGTGCTGCGGTTCAGCAGGAATCTATAATATTATTAACTATGATGCCTCAATGGACATCCTTGATGAGAAAATGAAGCATACGAAAGCGACCGGAGCATCAGTCGTGATTACGACCAACCCAGGATGTCTCATACAGATGAAGCTTGGTATCGAACGCGAAAAACTGTCTGATTCTGTGCGGGCATTGCATCTAGTCGAATATTTGGCCGAAGCTGCCGGAATTTCATAAATTTTGCTTACACTTATGATGGATACGTGTTTATTGTACATTTGATGGAAGCATTAAAAATGACATTCCGCACCTGAAAGGAAAACTTCCATCTTTTTTTCAGGTGCGTTTTTTAAAAGTTTTCACTTATCATTTAATTCCTTTTTAATCAACTTCTTCCACCTTCATTCTTTTTTCGATAATTTCCATCGATCATCTATTTTGCCTGCTCCGACACACGGATGGAAAGGAAAGATTATAGCCAGCCTCAAGTTCAAATAACCCTTTTGATTGTTAGCCGATGTAATCAAGTCAGCCGGAAAAGAATTCGATCCGCTAATACAATCGGATTTTCTTCACGCTGAAAATCTCCAAAATGTGTCCAGTTACATTGAATTGGACGATGTTTCAGAGCAACGTTTTTCGTATTTCCATTGAGAATCTGTCTGTAAAAATAAGAAAATGAAGCTTTATATGACGTTTTATTAATGTTTCTGTTTATTCATATAGGTTTGTAAATTCCGCATATCCGAGAACAGCCAAGTACGATTAATTCGAAGTCATAAACACCTTGATATTGCCATTCTCAGCCAAAGAATCCCTAGTTTGGTAACAAACTAAACCGGACCAATTTTTATTTCTCGAAATATTTAAAAAAGATCAAAAAAAAAAAAAAAAAAAAAAAAAAAAAAAAAAAAAAAAAAAAAAAAAAAAAAAAAAAAAAAAAAAAAAAAAAAAAAAAAAAAAACTTAGACGGAATAAATAACACCAACATTAAATTTAGGTTATAATAGACCTGAATTTTATTTAAGTTGGTGATTATTTATGCGTACCAAAAATAGATTAAATCCAATCGAATCAAAATACTTTAGACCCGAGATAACTAATTGTCCAGAATGTGGTAATAAATTAGTATACTGTCACCCTGTTTGGAGAAAAACAATTTCTACCCTAAAAGGTGAATTTAAAATCATAAATCTAGGATACCGATGTGAGAATAACTCCTGTTCTAATGACACCGTATATCGTTCAGCTGAAGCCGAACAATTAAGTATGAAGCACATTACTTATGGAATGGATGTCATCGCATATATCGGATATTTACGGTTTAAAGAACATAAGACTCGATCTGAGATAGCTACTATATTATCGGAAAAAGAAGTGAAAATTTCTGAGAGGCAAGTACAGAAACTTTATGAAAGATATGCGTTATTACTGCGGGCAAGCGTTAAAGAAAATATGAAAGAGACATTAGAAAATATTGTGAAAGAACATGGAGGACTTGTCTTATCTATTGATGGTGTCCAACCCGAAAAAGGTAACGAAACATTGTATGTCATCCGTGAAGTTCTTAGTGGTACTATTTTAGCTGCACATAATTTAAAAAGCAGTGCTTCTCAAGAACTGATAGGTATTATTCAACCCATTTTAGACTGGGGTTATCCAATCCAAGGTTTTATCAGTGATGGGCAACAATCCATTCGTTTAGCAATTGAACAAATAGCTCCAGATATTCCGTATCAATATTGTCAGTTTCATTACTTTAAAGACATAGCCAAACCATTAGTTGAAAAAGATAGAAAACTAAAAACGAATATCAAAAAGAAGCTAAGGGGAATAAGGGAAGTTGAAAGAAAAATTGAAAATTCTCCATCTAAAAACATAGAAGAAGAGGTAGCAAGTGACTATATTGCGGCTATTCGATCCGTTCTTCTAGAAGATGGTAAGCCACCATTCGAATTACCAGGCACTTGTGTTTTTGAACGAACGAATGCGATTAAAGATTCGATTGAAAAATGCCTGGATAAAAAAGGGGACTCCTCTACTTGAAAAGTTGTTCAGAATAGTCAGAAATGTGGATAACTATAAGGAAGATTATCAACTCGTAAAACGTTGGGATACACGATTTAAAAGGATTGCCACCATTATGGAACCTTCTGAGAATAAAACAAGTTTTTGGGTCGAAAACAGATTGAAGCAATATTTAAACCAAATGGAAAAAGAGCTCAATCGGAAAGAAGATCAACCGTTTGTAGAGAACCTATTAAAGTATAGTAAAGGATTTTGGAAAGGACTTTTCACCTTTTATGATTATCCACTTATACCGAGAACGAATAATGATTTAGAACTCTTTTTTAGAAGAATAAAGCAAAAACACCGAAGAATCACTGGTAGTCGGACTTGGAATCGATATATTATCCGACACGGTGAAAACATTGTATTTGTAGAAAATGTCTCTAATGAACAGGAAGGGCTACAAATGATAAAAAATGTTAATTATTCAGCATATAAAACTGAAGCGAATAAATGGGAACAACGTATTGGCGAGCATATAAAACAAAGAAGATTCAAAAAAGAACCAAATGAATATTTAAACACTATTGAAGAGAAATGGAAAAGGCACAACTAATTTATTGTGTTGGTTGTGCCGTCTAAGAAAAAAAAAAAACATTTATTGATTTTTAATAAACTCAACTTTCGCAGCTCAATTTTGGTAAATAAGCCTTGATATAATTAGGCAAAACTACAATCCATTTACGTAATTGACTTTCGATGAATTTTTTAATCTTTTGATTTACATTTTGAAGTGCATCTTCAAGAATTTCAATGAGTAGTTGAAGTGCAAAGGCCCAATCTAATTCATCGATTTCATCACAAAGTTCATAAAAAATGCCGCCTAATGTTCGATAATCTGTACTTACTCGGTTTTGCCAAGACAAAACAATGTACCTTGTAAACACAATAGTGGTATGGCTGATCATGGAATCATAAGATCTTCCTTGGAACTCTTTTTGGAGTTTCAATAAGGATTTGACTGTTTTGAAGAATACTTCAATATCCCAACGTATCCCATAAATACGAATGATTTCTTGATCCGATAAAGTACAGTCTGTACTCAAAATAGCTAGCCACTGTCTCTTTTTATTACGATTACGGACAAATACCACTTTAACAGGTACGCCATTTGCCATCGTTGTGTGAATAGAGCGCAAAATACCCTTTTGATGTTGTGATGGTTTAGCTGTTTGGTATAGTTTTTTTAGGCTCACCCATTCACCGTTCACTTGATATCTTTGTTTTGTATCCTTCACCATTCCAATAACATCCAACCCTTGATCCACAATGGACTTGATCAAAGGCTGTTGGGTAAACCATGTATCCATTAAAACGTATGAGGCATCGATTCCTTGAGAAAGTGCCCGTTTAATCATATTGGGAATAACTTCCGGCGCTTTTTGTAAAGCTTCGACACGCCGCTTATAACCGGATGTACGCTTATCGATTCGGTTATCAATCCCATTGATTTGGGAATTCGTAGAGCTTAATAAAGCAAAATCAATAGGCAAAAATGTAGCACCATCTGACCAGCCGAGTGTAAGCATACGAAATCCTTTGTAATAACGCATTTTTTGAGAAGAATGATCGAAACAGCGAGCAAGCAGTTCAACCTTTTTACTGCGATTTCGTTCATAAGATGAGTCGTCCACGATCAGCACTTTCGGACGGTCGTGTCTCGTTAAACTACTTACCTTCATAATGGTGAAAGTACTCAAAACAAGTAAAAACCTGCGCCAATTGTATTGAGGGTTATTTAAGAAGCGATAAATAGCGTTTTTTTCCGGCAAATCTTTAGCTTTTTTACTTTGAAGAAGTCGAAACAAATTTTTGCCTTCAAAAACTAAACTAAAAACTAGTTGGAATAAATAGGCGCAGGAATAACCGAAACCCTTGTTAATTCCCACTTTCCTTAAATATTTTAAGATTTCAAGTTCATCAAATATAGCTTTTACTTCTTTTGGTAGTTGATTGTTCAGTCTGTTATTCGTTATCATAATAAGAGACACCTCACCTGCTTTTGGTAATGTTTTTTCTGGACAATTAAACTATACCAAAAGTTGAGGTGTTTTTTTTTTTTTGCAAATTTTTATGTCAAGAAGTATTCGAAACAACCAACAAACCCATTAACCGTAAGGCTTAGAAATCCAATTTACTGTGAGAAAGTTGAGTTTTAAAGTAATTTGCTATATTTTTGTCAAACCTCTTGTTGTGGTAGCGTCAAAGATTCGTTGCCCATTTGAACGTACATTCCAATGCAAATGCGGTTTTGTAGCTGATAGAGATTGGGATAATGCACTCAACATCAAAAAGGAAAGATTGCGGTTATTAGCATAATCCTATATAGAGCATGGTACCGGCTTGATAGTTCTGTCTCCATATCGTATCGTTAGATAAGATTATCCGAGAAGTCTTCCTTCTAAACGAAGCGTAGGTGGAGGATAGTTCACTGAATATAAAAATACCGAATGTTAATCGTTTAAAAAATTGGTATATTAATTTATTTTTATTTAAAAATTATTGAATAAAATTAAAAAATGAATTAATATAATTAAAAGGGGTGGTTATATGGAAAGAGATGAAATTCCATCATGGGTACTATCTCTAGATAAAGAATCATTAGAGTTTATAAGAAAGTTTATTTTGAATTCTGGATCATTGAAAGCTATGGCGCGCGATTATAAAGTATCTTATCCTACTGTACGTACGATGTTAGACAGATTGATAAAAAAAATCGAATTGCATAGCAAGGAAGAAGACGTCGAATTTGTAAACATGATTAAAAATCTCGTCATTGATGAGCGTATAAGTTTAGATGTTGCAAAAATTATTATTGATAAATACAAAAGGGAAAAGGAAAAGGGAGAATAAAAATGGAACATATTTTACAATTCTCGATAGCTGTTTTAGTTTTAGTTTTTCAATATTTAATTTCTAAAAGAGGGCATGTGCTCTTAGGTGCAATATTACCCTTGCTTTATATTGGATTTTTTGTATACGGATATCTGAATAATATATTTCCTGTAAGATCTGGGGAAGCGATACTTGCATTATTAGGAGGAACAGTGCTTCTTGTATCAGGATGGGTTAGTGGGAGAGAATCTTTATCTAGGAAAAGAAAGAAAGAACTAGATAAAATAAAAGCAAGGGATCTATAAAAATAAAGATAGTAACAAAAACTTGTATATTTTTAAAGGATGATTTAATGAGATCAAAACATTACTAGGGTAGAGCAGAATAGAATGAGCAATTAGTGTTAAACAAAAAGAGGAATTAAGGCATATTACTTATTAAAGAAAGAAAGGGCAGTAGCCCTTTCTTTCAGGTTCTTACAGAGTAGGAAATATTCTGAAATATTCTCCTATCCTATCCTATCCTATCCCAACCTAACAATTGGACTAGAACAAAATCTATATGATGTAGTAATAAAATGATACATTAAGTATTAACCAACAATGTTATTAATTTTATCAATGATCCAGTCAATTGCCATACCACCTCTGATCCACTTTAACACTTTATCTTTGTTATCCCAAGCCCATTTCGCAGCTTTAGAACTTAATTGAGCAACGATTTTCAAAAAAAGTATCCATTTTTACTCTTTATTTCCAATTTTATATAATATTGTTGAAATTAGGTATAACATATATTACAAAAAATGTCTATAGAATGTTCTGATTTTTTACTGTTTTTATATTGTTTTTACATTTATTTTATTTTTTACAAAAATTATCTGAATTTGTAAAATAATTTAATAAAAAATATACTTTTTCTATAATGTTAAGTGTAAATTCAATATTAATGTGTTTTGAACAAGGGCGCCCTATTTTTTAATTAATATCTATTAAACACCAACGTCTTTAACAAACAGAAAAAACGAAGATCAAGCTGGATAAATCATATTTTTAACAACTTTATTTTCCTATTATTACCTGTTTATGGTGTGCAGAATAAACAAAATGATACAACTTTATAGAAGGAACGAAGCTTCCAGAAAAATATCCGTAGTACACTTCATTTTTAAACGACCTTATTGTTAATAAAATCGATTTGTAGAAATTTGTATACTTGTGTTTGGATTAAATTTGTCAAATTTTTTTAAATCGTCCGGTATTACTAGCTATATTTGGATCATAGCTGCAGCGATTAATTTCTACTTCTGGCCAAATTTCTGGTATATATAAGTGGCTTTGTTTGTTCTTATTAATACTTCACAACTATTAAATGGTTTGTATAGTTGCTACAATCTATGTTGTTCCTTTATCCAAATTCAAACTGGATCTTTTTCTACAAAATTATTTATAACAACCCGAATGAAATTTAAGAGTTAAAAGTGACGGAATCACTATTACAGCGAATGTCTCGAAATTTCAACACGTTCTAAATCAATTCAAGTATTGAAAATTTCAGATATTCCTAATGATATAGCAATTCGTTATTATCAATGGTATGCAAATAAGGACAACCATTGAAATCATATGAGGTTTTATAAAGTAATCTCAGACAACTGCCTTGTTAACTTCATAATTAAAGCCGGTTGATAATTGACACTTAATAGCTTTATAGGTGTCTTTATTTAAATGGATATAAGGTACAGAAAGTAATAAAACTAAGGATGAATTCGGTATATAAATTTTATTTTTGTTCAAAAAAAATTGAATAAAATTAAATTTTAGTTTAATATAATTTAGTAAGGGGGATATGGAAAGAGATGTCACTCCGTTATGGGTACTACCTCTAGTTAGAGAACTGGTAAATCATTAGGAAAGGAGAGGGTATTTTTGAAATCGGCACTACCGCCGATAATTTTGGACTAATTATATCCATTGTGTGGGGGTATTTCTCCGATTTGAGACATGGAGAAACGCAAGTGTTTATGATTAGACTTATCGTTGTACCTTTATTACCTTTATTACTTTTATTACTTAGTAAGATGCGTGAAGCTAAAGAAAAGGAATGAGCTTGCTTCTCTAGGCTATTTAAACATCTAAAGTAGCTCCTTTTGTTAAAACCTTCTTTTAAATTATTGGAAGATATGTGAAACATGAATGCTTCAGAATTTAATAGTAAGTAACCTTTTAGAGTCAAAAATCGTGACTGATAGTATGGAATTTGCAGAAAGAGGGAGAGAGTACATGGCAGTAAAAGCCCTAGAAGTTCGATCTTTAACGAAAAAAGTAAAAAATAAAGTGATTGTCGATGATGTTAGTTTCGCCGTTGAAAAAGGTGAAATATTTGGGTTGCTTGGCCCTAATGGTGCCGGAAAAACGACGATTATACGGATGATCGTGGGCTTGATAGGGCGCACGAAGGGCAGTGTGTATGTGAATGGCTACAATTTAGATGAGCAATTTAAAGAAGCAATGAGTGAAATTGGAGCGATTGTAGAGAATCCAGAATTCTATAAATATATGAACGGATATAAAAATCTAAAGCACTATGCAAACATGGCAAGACACAAAGTCACTGAGGAACGTATTCAAGAAGTAATAAGGGTAGTAGGTCTTGAACAAGTTATTCACCAAAAGGTAAAGACATATTCACTTGGAATGCGGCAACGATTAGGATTAGCACAAGCTTTATTGCATAATCCATCTTTATTAATACTGGATGAACCAACAAATGGACTTGATCCTCAGGGGATTAGAGAATTCAGGGATTATTTGCGCTCTTTAACGAAAGAGGGAATCTCTGTTATCGTATCCTCTCATTTATTATCAGAAATGCAATTAATGTGTGACCGATTTGCCATTATTAAACAAGGAAAACTAATTCATGTTTCTTCTATGGACTTACATAATGAACAAGATCAATCATTACAAAATGTGGTGTTTGAGGTTAGTGATGTAGAAACAGCAGTTCAGCTTCTCCAAGAAAATAAGTTGACCGATGAATTAAAAATAGTAGGTGACCAACAGTTTTCAATTAACATAGACAAAGAGACAATTGCAGTAGTTAATCAGCTATTAGTGAAGAATAATGTCAATGTATATAGAATCAATCTAGTAACTACAACGCTTGAGGATCGTTTCTTAGAATTAACCGGCAAAGGTAAGTAGGAGGGTAAAGACTAGTGTTTTCTCTAATTAAAAATGAGATGGTGAAGATTTTTGCGAAAAAGGCTAGTTGGATATACATCTTGATTCTGATTTTAGCTGTAGTCATTGGAGGCATCATTCAACAAAAAATATATGGGGAACCGAGCGATAATTGGCGCGAGGAAACTCAAACCGAATTGAACCAATTAAAAAAGGATTTGGAAGCTGCTCCAAATGAAGATAAGGAATGGATTATGGAGCAAATAGAGCAAAAGCAACGCTATCTTGATGAAAATATAAATCCAAATGCAGTAAGTAATTGGCATTTTATGAATGGAACTGTGATAGGCATGACAATGTTGGTCACTCTGTTTGCAGTTATTGTAGGCAGTGCAAGTGTATCATCAGAATTTGCCGAAGGGACAATCAAACAGCTATTAATTAGACCCCATCAAAGATGGGTCATCCTTCTGTCTAAGTATATCTCAGTATTACTCTATTCTATAGTGTTATTGATTGTTCTTATTATATCAGGATATATTGTAGGCTTGATTCTTTTCGGGAGCGGGGATTTTAACGCAAAAATCTTTGAAACCACTCTTGATGGCCAACAAAAGTTAGCTGTTGTGGGGACACAATTCTTTTTAAAGGTCATGTATTATATTCCAAGTCTATTGATTATCATAACGATTGCTTTCATGTTATCTACCTTGTTTAAAAGCCAAGCATTGGCCGTGGGTATCGGAATATTTGTTTTGTTCCTATCCTCAACTATTGGCGGTATGATTGTGTTATTAGCAGAAAAATATACCTGGGCAAAATTTTTAATCTTTCCACACTTGGATCTAACAGTTTATGCTCTACAAGAAAAAATACTCCAAGACGTAACATTGCCAATGTCCTTAATCATTTTGGCGGTGTACTACACTATATTCTTGTTGATAACATTTACCTTTTTTCAAAAAAGGGATATTAGCATATAAAATAATTTAGGTTCAAATCGGTAAACCTTGATATGATGTCAATGCTTGTATTCATGATCTTCACGTATTTTATATAACATATTCTATTGTAGTGTTGAGTAGCATTTTTAGTAACTTGTTGGATAACATTTTGTAAATAGTAAGGGAGATAAAGTATCAATGAAAAGAATAGTAGAGGTAATATTGGCTATTTTAGGGATTTTGTCGTACGGACTAGTGATAGCTTTAGGTGGGCTTATGTTCTTTCTACGAAATAACGAAGAATTTCTTAAAGAATTTTCAAGCAATGGGGCGGATGATTTGGAAACAGTGGTTAAGATAATGAGCACAGGGGGAACAATGTTTATAATCGCATCCATTCTTGCGATCATATTAGGTATTATAGCAATTTTCACGATTAAAGGGAATAAACGCCCAAAAGGAGCTGGTACTATCTTCATTGTGACAGCTGTCTTGGTTGCAATTATTACAGCGGGGATTGGTATTATTCCTGGTATCTTTTATTTCATTGCTGGACTTATGTGTTTTGTTCGAAAGCCTCCTCAAGTGACAGGATGAGTAGCTTTAAACATACATATTCCCCTCTCTAATTTCATTATACTGACTATTTCTACTCTTTGTTATTGAAGAAATGACAAAATTATAATAAAAATATTAATAATTTAGAGTCATATAATGTATTTTGCAATAGAAAAGTGCAGAGAAATGCAATTAAAAATGCAGAGGTTTGCCACCCATTTAATTCCTTTTCGACAATGCGTGGGACAGTCTATAGCTCTCGCCATGAAAAGAGATGATATGGGCGTGATGAATTAGCCTGTCCACTAACGCTGCTGTTAATCGAGAATCTGTAAAGATCCGGTTCCATTGACTAAATTCTAAGTTAGATGTAATAAAGAGAGGTGATTCAAATTGCAAAATGCAGAAGAATACAATTCAGTAAATGTACAAGAAAAAATTAATTCAAATAAACGCTTTATTTCTGTACTGTTTATGTGGTGTGGTCAATTATTTTTTGTTTTATTTGTTCCGTAATGTTTTATCCAATCAATTATATTACCTTAAAATTTACCCCAGCTTCCTATTTTTTATCATTTGCTGCAGTGTTTATTAGCAGTGGCGTTTTATTTCACCGATTCTACTTATTTCTATACGATCATGTTGTAATCTTGGCAAAAAATCAAAACGATAGAATTTGGAATATGATAGCTCTTACTTTGTTTAACATAACTGGTCCATTCGCTGGATTGTTAATTTATTTGTTCACCGACAACCTGATTTATGGGGGAACTACAGTTTTATTTATTTCTACGGCTCTGTGAGTTGGTTTATACCTCTAAATTTTATAAGGAAGGAACTTAAGGAAAGAAGGGAAAGGAATTTTAATATTGTCTTCATAGACGAGAATGGAAATAAACGGATCTATTTCAAATTATAGGTCTTGTATCTACTAATGATAATGCACTTGTAAAAATAATTAATAACGATTATTAATTATAAGTATAATGGATTCATATATGAATCAAAGAAAACCAGATTGACTAGAAATAGTTAACAAATTTCTTTTTAAAAAGAAGGGATTTACTGATAAATAGTGTCAGGATAAATCATAACACCTTAGATCCTTCTGACATTGTTCCCCTATGTCTTTTGCGCTTTCTTGTGTTTACTTCTTCTTTGTTTTGTAAAATTTATACACAAAAGATCAATTGGTTTTTTTAGCTATTTGGTCTTTTCTTATTTTTTAAGGGAATGTTATATTCCTCGTAATTGGAATTTAGTAAAAATTTATTAACGAAAATATTAAATTCATTGCCCGAAAAAAATCCATACATAGAAGAATAAGTAATGGTTACTATCAAGAAATATAAAAAAAATCAAAAAAATAAGAAATGAAATAACATTTATTAAATACTCAGCTTTCGCAGTCCAAAATCTTGTTTAAATGCTTGATGTAAATGGTTTTGGGAAGTACAAAATTATCATTTGACATTTTTTAAAACATAAAGAAAGACACCTATTCTTTTGGTAAAATATTGGTGACGAAACCAAATCCAAAAGAAAGGTGTCACCACTATGATAACGAATAAAGACTACTTTGCGCAATTACCAAAAGAAATTAAACAAGGATTTTCCGAATTAAATATTGGATATCATTTAAGAAAAGCGAATATTACGAAACTTTCCGGGTATTCTTGTCTTACTGTTTTCAAACTGATTTTTCTTTTAGTCTTCCAATATAAGAACTGGTTTCGTGCTTTTATGAGTAAACGATCTCAGGATCTGCCCGGAAAGGATACAGTCTATCGCTTTTTAAATACACCAACCTATCATTGGAGAAAGTTTCTGCTTTCATTAAGCAGTGAAATGATCCGTCTGCTTCAACCATTAACTTCAAAAGATCGTGTCACAGCTTTTGTGATTGATGATTCTGTCTTTTCAAGAAACCGTAGTAAGTCGGTTGAACTGTTGGCTAAGGTTTTTGATCACTCTACCCATCAGTACTTGAAAGGGTTTCAAATGCTTACCCTTGGCTGGACCGATAGTTTTACTTTTATTCCCGTTGATTTTGCTCTTCTAAGTTCACCGAAAAAGGAAAATCGCCTGCAAGAAATCAATACCAATATTGATAAACGAACATCTGGCTATAAGCGTCGCCAGGAAGCTCTGAAATCAAAACCGGACGTGGCTTCAGCTTTACTTGATCATGCGCTTGAAAAAGGGATTATAGCTGACTATGTTCTCATGGATTCCTGGTTTACACAAGCGCCTTTAATTGAGAAGATTACGAACAAAGGGTTATTTGTCATTGGCTTGGTGAAGCAATTAAAGCAGCGATACGTTTACAATGGTGAACGTTTCACACTGAATCAACTTTACAAATTGGCAAAACCTCACATGGGTAAAAAAGACATTCGCGGATCCGTTTATGCTACTTTAGACAATGGAATTCCAGTAAAAATTCTATTTGTACGAAACCGTAATAAACGGAGCGAATGGCTTGCCATTCTCAGCACAGATACAACATTAGAAAATGAAGAGATCATTCGTATTTACGGCATGCGTTGGGACATTGAAGTCTTCTTCAAATGCAATAAATCCCTTTTAAATTTAGAGAAAGAATTCCAGGGACGTTCCTACGACATGTTAATTTATAATGCTCCCATAAGGTGAGACACATGAGCGTGATAAATAAGTTATAATGATACCATGAAAAAAAGAAACCGATATACCGCAGAATTTAAAGCTAAGGTGGTTCTTGAGGTGTTGCGTGAAGAGCAAACCGTCAATGAAATAGCCGCCAAATATGAATTAAGCCCAGTCATGGTCAGTCGTTGGAAAGCAGAATTTCTAGAACGATCCTCGATGGTCTTTGAAAAAGGCTCAAGCGAAGTGGATAAAATCCGTAAAGAATATGAGGCCAAACAAGAAAATTTAGAGAAATTGGTAGGTCAGTTAACGGTTGAAGTTGACTGGCTGAAAAAAAAATCTGGGCTCAAATAAGTCTGTTGACGAACGAAAGGCTATGGTCGAATTCAATCACCCATCGATCAGCATCAAGCGTCAGGCACAGTTATTAGGTATTCATCGTACTAGCGTGTATCGCCAATCAAAGGGGCAAACAGAAAGCTCAGAAAACATCATGCTCATGCACGAAATGGATATGCTTTATACAGCTCATCCCTACTTTGGCTACAGGCGCATGACTGCGAAACTTCGTGAGAAAGGATTTGATGTGAATCGTAAACGCGTACGCCGTCTCATGCGCCTTATGGGTATACAAGCTATTTACCCAAAACCCAACCTTAGTAAGAGGCTACATGCCAAGTACTGCCGACCTTACCTGCTCCGTGGATTGGAGATCACCCATCCGAACCATGTGTGGGGAGTGGATATCACCTACCTTCGTATGGGACGGGGCTTTATGTACCTGTTTACCATCATCGACTGGTTCAGCCGCAAAGTGATCGATTACGAGTTATCTAGTACGCTGGAGAAAGGATTTGTCATCGACTGTCTGAAGCGGGCATTGCGTCATGGTAAGCCGGCCATCATCAATAGTGACCAGGGCAGCCATTTTACAAACGCTGACTATCTCGGGCTGTTGAAAGAGTATGGCATCCAGGTATCAATGGATGGCAAAGGACGAGCAACAGACAATAGTCGTACGGAACGATTCTTTAGAGCTTTAAAGTATGAATGTATCTATCTCAATGAATTCGAGAATCCTAAAGAGTTGCGAAAAGGCATTCGACGCTATGTTACGTTCTATAATACAGACCGACCTCACCAATCCTTGGACTATTTGACGCCAGCAACAGTGTACAAGCAACCTAAGATGGTTCAAGCATCCTAACCATCGAACGTGATGAGAGGCTTTATATGGAGAGACGGGCATGATAGGCTGTTTTAGCCATGCGATGTTATCTGTCCATCGCTCCAGCGCAAAAAATCGTGCCCGTAGAGGCTCCATGTCAAGCCTTTTTTGCACACGCACCACATTCATAGCGAAAGGAGAGAATGGATAACTTAAATATTATCAATTTGTGTCTTGACAAAGGGGTGCATTACAATTAGCCATACAACCATTGTTTTTACACGATATATTCTCATTGCTTGGCAAATGCGAAAAGAGGAGGATCCTAAGACGATTGGCAACCTTTTTTACATCCTTTGCGAAGATGTAAAAGACATAGATTTTATTACTGCCCTTCAATCACTTATTGACCTTTTCCAAACTTTGGCGGAAGCCGAGGTTTCTTTGAACATGGACATCTTTAAAAATCAAATGAATAAATGGTTGGCCACTATACCTAATTATATCAAGCAATGCTTAAATATTTCTGTGTGCGAAAGTTGAGTAATAAATATATTGGGTCTAATCTCTTCTGTCATTTCTTCTTAACCCTAACAGTCCTGCAAGACCAACTAAACCAATCCATCCCCAATCTGTATCTTCATTATCATCGCTATTATCAACATCTGTATTTTGAGCCATTTGAGTAATTTTGTTTGTGTTGTTATTGACGTCTATGCTGTCATTTTCAGCGTAGGCAACTATCCCAAAAAGCATCAACGCAACTGATAGAGCGCAAAATGAATGGAGAATTTTTTTTAACATGGTTTTCACCTCCTTTTAATAATTGTTAACATTTAATATGTCCATCAAAAGAACAATTATTCTTTAGATATAGAAGCCGTTTAGGGCGTCATTTTTAAACCTATTCAATTCAATAAACGAGTGCGTTAAAGAAAAAATAGATGGTAAAAAAAGAGAAATGAATGCAATTACAAGGTATATATCTTCTATAAAAGAAGGGGAGCTATTATCAAATGTTTTAAGGCAGGGATTGGGGATTTACTGTTATTCCACAAACGTGATGAATGGTTGGCATACAAAAGACGATTTTTAAAAAGTAAAAGCTTGCGGCATCGCAAGCTTTTCCATATTTAGCAATCCGAACTTTTCACGTTGAGCGGCGGTGGAACTAGCCAGCCTTTTTCTTTGTTTATTCTAAGCAATTTAGCACCATATTGCGCTTTTTTTACGTGAAATTGACCAAACATTAAAGCAATATCTTCCCTGATGCACTCTCCTATAATTGTACTGCATGCCACTAAACCAGCAGAAATATCTTTGCTAAGCATTGCAGCTATTTCCGGGTCGGCAAATCTCGCACCAGCTGGAATATCTTCCAAACATGCTTTTGGCCGTTCTGGGGGTGATGGCGGAAGTGCTATTCCATTTTCTTTTAACAAGTTTTCTATTTCTTGTATTTCCGGTTTTAAAACGTTTTCGATGCTATCCTCTATAAAACGTTTTAAATCCTTATCGCCTGTGTGGTTGAGCAATGTTTGATATCCGGCAACAAATCCTTTAGTCGTTTGTAAATACGACCATACGCCAAATATTTCTCCGTAGTGCATTGGCTCTTCTTTTGGATTACCGCTTAAAATTCCCATAATAAACCTCCTAACAAAATTCATATATCACCATTCTTTAGATAATATGGATTGATTGAAATACAATTATGCAAAGGAAAGTGAAGTTTTAAAAAACTTATTATGTTATTGGATTTTTGTACGAAGGAATGAACAAAAAAGTTTGTGTAATGCATGGATTAGCTCATCAAAATTTAGTTAAATTTTCAATCCTTCTAACAGTACTTCTCGATAGGAAATTTGACTACAAAAAAGGACTACCTCCTTTCTTCTTAGTAAGGAAGTAGTCCTCACTTATTCTATAGACCAGTTCTCAAAAAAGTGGTCAAATTTTATTACATGCACCCTACATATCCTTTTATTGTAATAATTTTACAGTTCCCTTTCACTTTCGTGCATTTTGATTTTAGAGGGCAATGACGACAGTCTTCACATTCAAGATTTTGAAGCTTTGCTCATAACCAGACGGGTCCTTTTTGTTTTGGTATTTTTTAAACGCAACTCTTCTTCCATTTGGGCAGATAAAACAATTATCTTGCTCACAATACGTCCAGTTTTTCGCAATTTTGATGTCTTTTTGTATTTGTGTGTTGTTCTTGTACGTAGGTGCCATAAGAAATCAGAAAATCAAATCGAGGCTCTTTCTCAACACCAACTGCATATAGTTTTCTTCACCGCCATATCCTGTGACTGTTTTCAGCATGGGTAAAGAAAATTTGCCAGTTTCTCCATATTTTCTTGGATGAGCTTTTCGATTCCCCGGCAGGAATAAATCTTTTGGGAATAAGCGTACAGAAAACTATATTTTTTGCATCAATTTTTCTATTCGATTGGAGCTTCCGAAAATCTCAATATGGTATTTGACATTTTCATATGCGGCACGGATAACATCTTGATGAAACACAAAATAATCTGTATAGCAAGAAGATTGGACATTTTTATTTATATGATTGATAACATTGTTGAAGGTTGAAGTAGCAACATTAATTTTTCTAATTCCTAACTTAATGCATTCTTTAAAATCATTCTCTTCGATTCCCGATCCACCGTGCAATACAAGCGGTATTTCAACTCGCTCATCAATTTCCTTCAAACGGTCAAACCGCAAATTTGGTTCACCTTTATATACGCCGTGGGCGTTCCCGATTGCAATTGCTAATGCATC
Organism: Aeribacillus sp. FSL K6-2848; assembly: GCF_038004325.1. NCBI lineage: Bacteria > Bacillati > Bacillota > Bacilli > Caryophanales > Bacillaceae > Aeribacillus > Aeribacillus sp. FSL K6-2848. The sequence goes on along the minus strand of NZ_JBBOQQ010000001.1, from coordinate 483,307 downwards.
TACTTTTGTTTCTTCCGCAAATTTCTCAGCTTCTTCAACCCCTGTAATAGTTATTTCGATATCTTCTGACCCATCTTCGCTTCCTCCGACTCTTCCAATCTCAGCTTCAACGGTTGCACCGTAGAAGTTCGCCAGTTTAACAATTTCTTTTGTCTTTTCTATATTTTCTTTTAAAGGTAAATGTGATCCATCATACATGACAGATGTAAAGCCGATATCAAGTGCCTGCTTGATTTTTTCATAAGTTAAACCGTGATCAAAATGAACTGCTACTGGGACAACAGATTGTTTCGCAGCTTCAACCATTAATGGGCCGATTAAATGAAGCGGAGAATGCTTCAAACGAACTTCGGCAATTTGCAATATAATGGGCGATCGTAATTCCTCTGCCGCTTGGATCGCCCCCATAACCATTTCCATATTTGCAACACTAAATGCGCCGATTCCAAAATTGTCCTCTTCCGCACTTGCGAATATCTCTCGCATTGTCACTAAAGGCATTTATTCATCATCCTTTTCCTATACCGACTATTTTCTGGGGAAAATCTGTACTTGCTATTACGTTTTCTATACAAGATCTTCAATGAAAAACAACGAATTTTTTTCTTAAATGGTTTGTTAAAACTCGACTTTCACCGGTACTCCTTTTTCAAATGACTCTTGCGCAGCTTTGGCAATTCTTTGTGCTTGCAAACCATCAAATCCACTGCACAAAACAGATTCATTATCCATGCAAGCATGAACAAATTGCTTAACTTCTTCAATATAGGCTTCAGAATAACGTTCAAGAAAGAAATAGAGCGGTTTATCCTTCACAACATGGTCAGATGTTGATAATTCAACTGTTGTCGGCCGGCAATTATCAGCAGTTGCCGCCCCTTTATCTCCAAAAATTTCTACTCTCTGATCATATCCATAAACGGCCTGTCTGCTATTATCAATGACACCTAATGCACCATTTTCAAATTTTAGTGTTACAACTGCCGTGTCGATATCACCGGCTTTGCCAATTTCTGAATCTATTAAAACGGCTCCTTGAGCAAAAACTTCAACTACTTCACTGTTTACAATATAACGAGCCATATCGAAATCGTGGATCATCATATCCATAAATAAACCGCCTGAAGTCCGCACGTAATCAATGGTTGGCGGTTTTGGATCCCTTGAAGTAATTTTTAAAATATGAGGTGTTCCAATTTGTCCTTGTTGAACAAGATCGTGTAGCCTTTTAAAATTCGGATCAAAGCGTCTGTTAAATCCTACTTGAAATTTGACGCCAGCCTTTTCAACTTCATTAATTACCTCTACTGTTTCTTCAACTGAAAAACTAACCGGTTTTTCACAAAAGATATGCTTACCGGCCGCCGCAGCCTTTTTAATAATTTCGGCATGCGTAGTAGTTGGAGAGCAAACAAAAATGGCATGGATTTCCGGATCACGTAAAAGATCCTCATAATTATCCGTAACTATTGAAATGTTCTTTTCTTTTGCCCAATCTTCCATTTGAGCAATCATTACATCCGATATTCCTTTAATCTTTACATTTGGTATATGCTGCATGTTTTCTGCATGCAGCCGCCCGATTCTCCCTGCTCCAATAATTCCAATGTTTATCATGTTCCGATCTCCTCCATTTTCACCAAGAAAATGACCATCATTTGGCATGATGAAATCTGCTTGCTCATCATTAAAAGTTTTTTATTTAAGTAAATAAAGGATCATTATATTAATGAGCTCGAGCTAAAGAAGCTCGAGCTATTTAATGCTTTTACGTGTCCGACAGACTTGTTGTTGCGAACAACCATCTTTTCATCAGTTAACAAAAATTTATTCTTTCGTAATGCTTTTCAAGAATTCTAATTTTTCTTGCGCATTTTCTTTTGTGATGACATCAATGCCGCTGTCAATTCTTTTTTCAACTTTTTCACCTTTTATAGCTTTAATTGCATTTTCAACTCCTAAATATCCCATGTCATAAGGGCTTTGAGCAATTGTTCCGGCTAATTTTCCGGCTATAATCGATTCAACAGCTTCAACTGTACCGTCTGTGCCAATGACCGGGATTTTCATTCCTTTAGCTTCAACTGCCCGGAGCACTCCAAGTGCCATATCATCGTTTGCAGCAAATACACCTTTAATATTTTTATTGTTCTGTAATATATTCTCCATTACTGACATCGCTTTTGATTTATCACTATCTGCCGGTTGTTCAGCTACTACTTTCATCCCAGCATCTTCTAAAGCTTTTTTGGCTCCTTTTATACGCTCATCTGTTGCAGTGTTCCCAAGAGCACCGCTAATAAGAGCTACTTCATCCCCTTTATTCAACATTGATGCAAGCAATTTTCCAGCTTCCTGACCAGCTGTGAAGTTTTCTGTTCCAATAAATGTTGTTTTATCTTTCAGTTCTGCGTCTGTATCAATGAGCAATACAGGAATGCCCTGTTGTGTAGCCTGTTCTAGTGAAGGAACAACAGTTGAAGGCTGAGTTGGCGAAACAACTAATGCCCCCGGCGATTGATTGATTTGGTCCTCAATCATATTTACTTGTTCGATCACTTGAGACTCTGAAGCTGGTCCTACAACATTTACTTCAACACCCAATTCTTTTCCAGCTGCTTTCGCACCAGCCTCTACATATTTCCAATATGGGCTGCTTAACGTTTTTAAAACGACTGATATTGTTTTTCCTTCTAAATCGTTGCCTTCTTTCTCACTACTTCCCCCTGAAGATTTTTCACCCCCACATCCGGATGCAATAATCATGCTAGCAGCCATTGCTACAACACCTAAAGATTTCACCCATTTTTTCATAAAATCATCCCCCTTGAATTTATAAATAAATTTTTAAATATTAACACTATTTTTGAAAAAGTTAGTCTTTCTTGCTTTTTCTCTGTCTAATCACATCTACATAAACAGCCGCTATAATAACAAATCCTATGACTGCCATTTGAAAATCGGCTGAAACATTCAATAAGTTAAGGCCATTTCTCAACACAGCAATAATTAAAGCTCCTATCAGAGTTCCCCAAACTGTTCCAACTCCACCAAAAAAGCTTGCTCCGCCAATAATTACCGCTGCAATAGCATCCAATTCATATGATAAACCTGCTAGCGGGAAGGCAGAATTTACTCTTCCTACCATAACTAATCCTGCCAGCGATGCCATAAAACCACTGATCGTATAAACAATGACAAGAACACGATCAACATTGATTCCGGATAAATGAGCTGCTTCTTTATTTCCTCCAATTGCATAAATATATCTTCCGGTTTTTGTTCTAGTTAAAAATATATGGAAAATGATATACATCACGATAACTAGCAAAAAACTCACAGGAATTGGACCGACAAATTCTCTCCCCAAAAATTGAATTAAATATGGGAAGCCGGCAATAGGTGCAGCTGCTGTTACAATCAACGCTAAACCACGTGCTATGTTCATTGTTCCAAGAGTAGAAATAAACGGATGAGGCAATTTAAGCTTTGTCAGCAATATTCCGTTTAGCCACCCAAAAAAACATCCTACTAATAAGCAAACAAGAATTCCTAAAATGGGATGCATGCCCATATTAACGGAAACAATCCCCATTAACATGATTGAAATAGCTAAAATGGATCCGACCGATAAGTCGATACCTGCAGTCAAAATCGGCAAGAGCATTCCTAAAGCCAACAATGCATTAATGGATGACTGTCTGGCGATATTCATGATGTTATTGATGGTTAAAAACTTATCCGATAGAATCGTGAGAACTGTACATAAAATGATAAGCCCGATCAGAGCGCCAAACTTACTAAGGTAATGCTTGACAGATTTCTTTTCAACATTCGTTTCCGAGCTGTTCACCGCTAACTCTCTCATCAATTACTCCCTCCTGTAGCCGCTTTCATAATCTTCTCTTGCGAAGCTTCATTTATAGGAAAGTCTGCTGTTATTTTTCCTTCAGACATCACCAGTACGCGATCGCACATTCCTAAAATTTCTGGCAAATCAGATGAAATCATTAAAACGATGGCTCCATTTTCAACTAATTGATTCATCAACCGATATACTTCCACTTTAGCGCCAACGTCGATACCACGTGTCGGTTCATCAAATATAAAGACTTTCGCTTTTGTACAAAGCCATTTGGCTATAACGACTTTTTGCTGGTTTCCTCCGCTCAGCTTTCTTGCATTCAGTTCAATATTTCCCGGGCGGATTTTCAATTCTTTTACATAGTCCATGGCTCCCTGCTTGATTTTTTTCAAATCTATTAATTTGCTCTTTTTTCTAAAGTTATCCATATTAGCAAGGACAATGTTCATGTATAACGGTTGATCTAGCAGCAATCCTTCACTTTTTCTATCCTCTGTAATAAAGGCTATTCCGGCAGAGATGGCGTCCCTAGGTGACTTAATGTCGACTAATTTTCCGTCAACATAGATCTTCCCTTTTTCCTTTTTATCTGCACCAAAAATGGCTCTTGCCAGCTCCGTTCTGCCGGCACCAACAAGCCCGGAAATACCGACAATTTCGCCGCGGCGAATACTAAAGCTGACAGGTTCTTTAAATCCGCTAACTTTTAAATCTTCGACTCGAAAGCCTTCTTCCCCTAACGTAAAGGTTTGTTTTGGATATTTTTCTTCAAGAGTTCTACCTACCATTAGTTCAATCCAATGATCCGTGCTCGTTGTCTTTACTGGAAGTGTATCGATTTTAAAGCCGTCTCTTAAAATAGTGATTCGATCGCCAATTCGTTTAATTTCTTCAAGTCTATGAGAAATAAATATGATTGCAATTCCTTTTTCTTTTAATTGTTCAACCGTTTTATATAACTGTTCTACCTCCGACTGGCTCAAACTCGCTGTTGGTTCGTCCATGATAATTAATTTCGCATCTAAAGTAAGAGCTTTCGCAATTTCGACTAGCTGCTGCTGACCTATTCCTAAGTAACCGAGCGGCTGCTCTGCAATAGCTGGATCTTGTCCAAGCATCTGCAAAAATTGCTTCGCGCTTTCTTTCATTTGTTTGTGGTTGATAAATGAAAATTTCCCATTCCCTTTAATTTCCCGGCCTAAAAATATATTTTCATAGACTTTCAGCTCTGGAATCACGTTTAGTTCTTGGTATATCGTTGCTATTCCAAGCTGCATGGCATCCAAAGGTGAGCTGATTTGAACCGGCTGGCCTTCCCAATAAATTTCTCCTTCATCTTTTTGATAGGCTCCCGTCAAAATTTTAATCAACGTTGATTTACCAGCCCCATTTTCACCTAACAGCACATGAACTTCCCCAGGTTTCACTTCAAAATCAATGCCCTTCAAAACATGATTATTTGAAAAGCTTTTTTTAATGCCCTTCATCACCAGTAAGCTTCCTTCAGCACTAGCCAATGTTTTTTCCTCCTTTCTCTGCGTATAGGAACTAATCTATTAAGAGAATCAACAGCTATTCTGAAGACAAAATCATAATATTTTAGATGTTTTCAAGGAAACTTTTTCTTGCTTAAAAAACGATTCTTGTGCCGCAACAGCAATTTCTTGAGCTTTTACTCCATCTTCAACAGTTACTTTAGGTTGATACCCCTCTAGTAAAGCATTGAAAAAGTCTTCCAGCTCAAGATAATAGGCGTCTTTAAATCTGGTCGGAAAATCTTGAACAATATCATGAACTGCGCCAGAACTGGTCAAAACTTGAATGTTATGTTGACGCAAGCCGCCAATAAAAATAGTTCCTTCCGTACCTATTACTTCCGCACGTATATCATAGCCATAATGGGCATTTCTGCTGGATTCAACGTCACCAACGGCTCCCGATTCAAATTCTAAATAACAGAGAGATTGATCCACATCTTGATATTTGGACATAAACGGATATTTTAAAACTTTGCCGTGAGCTGATACTGCTTCAACGTCTGATTCCATTAAATACCTTGCAATGTCAAAATCATGAATGGCCATATCAATAAATATACCGCCGCTATTTTTTATAAATTCTTCAGGAGGCGATGCCGGATCGCGAGAAATTCCCCGAAAATAAATTGGTTTACCGATATCTCCTCTTAAAATTCTTTTTTTGGCTTCAGCGTACGCTGGATCGAACCGTCTCATAAAGCCGACCTGACAAATTGTGTTATGCCACTTCATTATTTCAAAAATTTCTTTCGCTTCGTCTAAATTGCTGACAAGCGGTTTTTCAACAAAAACTGCTTTATTGCTAAAAGCTGCTTCCTTCAACAGTTCAAAATGCGTACTCGTAGGAGAAGCAATGATAACAGCCTCAATCCGATCATTTGAAAAAATATCACTTGGATTTGTAGTGAAGTTAGGAACATCTAATTCTATGGAAACTTTTTTGGCAAGCTCTTCATTTCTATCACAAATGTATACTAGTTCAGCGGATTGGATTTTTGTCTTAACGTTTACAGCATGCCAATATCCAAGACGTCCTAGCCCGATCACTGCACAGCGAATTTTTCTGTTCATTTTCATTACCTTCCTAAAATTTATTTAGACTTGTTACTACGGATTGATTGCGCAAAGATTCATAACCCTTTTCTATATAATGAATAACTTGAATAGAATTTCGGATTCCATAAACTGGTTGTTTTCCGTTGATAATGCAATCATTTACATGCTCCACTTGATTGAAATACTGATTATCTTTATATGTTTCAAACAGTATTATTTCGTTATTGTCATCTTTTACAATTACTTTGCCCTTTTGATCTGATGACACATCAGGCCGAAAAGAGGAATCTACTAAAATGGTTCCGCGCTCTCCTATAATTTCATACCGATTAATAAATGGCAGCTTCATGCTGGCGGTAATTTCGGCTGTTCTTCCAAACTCATCTACAAAAATACAAGTTGATAACATATCCACTTTATGTTCAGGGTCAACTTCCCCCAACATAACAACTTTCTCTGGTTTTATTCCGATGATCTGGCTCATCGCATGAACTCCGTAACACCCGACATCCCACATAGCTCCTCCGCCTAATGCGGGGTTTAAACGAATATCATCCCGGTCTTGCAAACTCCAAGAAAAATGTGATTTTACATGCAATATGCTTCCGATCATCCCCGAAGCCAATAAATCCTTTACACGTGCATGTTGTTTATGGAATTGATACATAAAGGCTTCCATAAAAATTACGTTGTTTTGCTCTACAGCTTCCTGAACCTTCAATAATTCTTTCGTACTAACAGCTGCAGGCTTTTCTACTAAAATATGCTTTCCCTTCTGTGCAGCTTTTATTGCCCATTCGGCGTGCAGGGCATTTGGAAGAGGAATATAAACTACATCTATCGATTCATCTTCTAACAATTGATCGTAATCACTATAAACCTTTGGAATATTGAATCGGGCGACTTTTTCTTTGCTTCTGCTCGCAATCGCTACAACTTCGGAACGAGAGGATTGTCTCAGGGCAGGAAGAAGCTGCTCGTAAGCAATATTAGCTGCACTCATAATTCCCCACTTTACTTTTTCCATTTTGATCACCTTTCACAAAATTTTCTGAACGGCAAAGGTAAAATCATGACCGCCCAGCATCCCATTACAATCAAAGTTACGAATCGATTGTTTCGATTAACGGGTGACATTTTTTTAAAAGAGCGAAACTGTTGTTTGTTTCATCCTCCATGCCCTGCTTAAGAGTTGTTTAATAATTTTTCATTTATATACTTACGAGCAATTAAAGCGTATTCCAATGGATGGGCTATTGACGGATCTTGTTCGGCTTCAACGATAATCCATCCTTTGTATTGATGGTCCAATAGTTTTTGATAAAGTACGGTAAAATCAATGCAGCCGTCCCCTGGTACCGTAAAGATTCCGCTTAAGAAGGAATTCATGAATGATTTTCCTTCTTTTTTGCACTCCTCCATTATCTTTTTTCTTACATCTTTAAAGTGCACGTGTTTTATGCGGTCAATATGCTTGTTTAATAGCTGCTGGCAATCTTCATCGGAAACATAGATGTGGCCTGTGTCATAGAGCAGGTGCACGTAGTTTGCATCAGTGTTTTCCATTAACCGATCAATCTCCGGAAGGGTTTGAACCCCCGTTCCCATATGATGGTGATAAACTAATTTCAAACCGTACTGCACAGCGATTTTTCCCAGTTCGTTCAGGCCTTCGCATAATTGGGTCCACTCGGCATCTGTAAAGTGCGGCTTTTCGGAAAAAACATTTTTATCGGTACCTTGAATGCTGTAAGTCTGCTCAGAAACTACTGCCACATCTGCATGAACTTCATACAAGTATTGACAATGCTGATGGAAAGCCCGTTTAGCTTCTTCTATGCCGTCGCGGATAATAAAACTGCTAAACCACCGTCCTGCTATTTTTAAGTTTCGCAGCTTCAATTCCTTGTTTAACACTTTCGGCTCAGGGAAAAAGCCGCCAACTTCGGTGCCTTCAAAACCTGCGACAACAATGTCGCTTAAAAGGTGCTGCAACGTATTTTCAGCTCCGATTTCCGGTATATCATCATTTCTCCAGCCGATCGGCGAAATTCCCCATAAGATGTCTTGCTCTCCCATTGTTTGTCTCCTTCTTTAATATTGTTTGGCAGTTTTTAAATTTTCTTGTTTTTCTTTAAATGCTTTTTGCACACTTTCCTTTTCAGAGACTTCCGCAACCCCGACATGCCACCAGCTTTCATAGCCATTTGTCATGGTCTTTGGAAGCACTTTCATTTCTATTAAAGTAGATACATTTTGTTTCTTGGCATCTTCTAATGCTGCTTTCAATTCTTCGACTGTATTGGCACGGTAAGTTTTGGCTCCGTAGCCTTCAGCCACTTTTGCATAATCAATGTTCATGATTTGATTGTCATGTGTTCGGAATTCGCAATAATAGCTTCCCATTCCATTGCCCATTTGCAGGTTGCTAATACAGCCAAATCCTGAGTTGTCAAACAGCAAAATATTAATTTTATGATTATATTGAATGGCTGTAACCAATTCAGAATGCAGCATGAGGAAGCTGCCGTCGCCGACCATGGCATAAACTTCTTTGTTAGGCTGCGCAAGCTTGATTCCTAAAGCACCCGACACTTCATATCCCATACACGAATACCCGTATTCCATATGGTATGTGTTAGGTTCTGTTGAATGCCATAAGCGTTGAAGATCTCCAGGCAATGAACCAGCTGAACCGATGATGATACTGTCAGGCGAAACCGCTTCATTAATCGCCAATAATGCAGTGGTCTGCGCCAATTCTGTATTTAACGCATCTGCATATTCATTCAGCACTTCTTGGGAAAACTGATCTTTTATTTCCGGTGTAAAGTTTTCCCTGTCAAACACTATCTTGCTTAAACGGTCGCGCTCTCTCAGCCACTCCTCTTTTAATTCGACAATTTGATCTCCGAATTCGCTTTTATACCCGTCCAACAGCGGGAATAACAGCTCCAAAGTTGTTTTGGCATCTGCGACTACTTGAAAACCATCCATTTTATAAGCCTGCAAACGGCTGACATTAATGTTCAAAAACTTTGCCTGTTCAAAATTGAACGCTGTTTTCGACGAAGTCGTAAAATCTGTATATCTTGTTCCCACTCCAATAATCAAATCCGCTTCTTTAGCCGCTTTATTGGCAGCTAATGTTCCGGTTACTCCGATTCCGCCCAAATTATTTTTAAATGTTGATTCGACTGTCGATTTTCCGGCTTGCGTTTCGACAAGCGGAATATCGTGCTTCTCGGAAAGCTTGATTAAAATATCCCTCGCTTGGGAATATTTTGCACCGCCGCCCACAATGATAAGTGGTTTTTTGCTTGATTTTATTAATTCTGCAGCTCCCTTTAGCTCTCGATCGGTCGGCAATTTGCGGTCAAGATAGTGCACCCGTTTTTCAAAAAATTTCTCATCAAAATCAAACGCTTCCCCTTCGGCATCTTGCGAAATGCAGATGGTCGCAGGACCCGCTTTGGCCGGATCTGTCATCACTTCAAAAGCTCTGATTAAACTTGACATCAACTGTTCAGGGCGTGTGATCCGATCCCAATATCTTGATACGGGCTTGAGCGCATCATTGGTTGTCACCGCCGTACTATATTCATGTTCCACTTGCTGCAAAACAGGATCAGGCTGGCGGGTTGCAAAGGTATCTGCAGGGAGCAGAAGGACGGGAATATTATTGGAAAGAGCTGTACCCGCTGCCGCGACCAAGTTGGCCGACCCCGGTCCAACCGACGTGGTGACGGCAAATATTTTTTGCCGAAGCATTTGTTTGCTGTAAGCAATGGCTGCATGCGCCATTCCTTGTTCATTTTTCCCTTGAATCACTTTTAAATGGCCGGGATCTTGCTCAAGCGCCTGACCAATTCCTAAAACATTGCCATGTCCGAACACATTGAAGATTCCTTCCACAAAAGGAAATTCTTTACCGTCAACGTGAATGTATTGTTGGTTCAAAAATTTGATTAAAGCTTGAGCTGTTGTCAACCGGATAGTTCCCATCTTTTTCACCCCTGATCGTATTCAATTATGATCTTTCGGCAATGAGTTGTTCGATTTCTTCTGCTTTCGGCATTGCATCAGAAGAGCTGTGTCTGCTGACGACAATAGCTGCTGAGGCGCTCCCGTATTTTAAAGCCGTCTCAATGTCCTTGCCTGTAATTAGCGCATACAAGAAGGCTGAAGCGTATGCATCCCCTGCACCGAACGTTTTTAATACTTTTGTCCGATAAGCATTCGCTTGAAATGTTTCACCTGATTTCGCATACGCATAAGAGCCTTCAACGCCATGCTTAATGATAATCAGGTCGGGCGAATGCTGAAACAAATAGCGAACGGTCTCCTCGTTTTTCCCGTCTTTTGTTCCTTCCATGATATCGTATTCGTCGCGGGTGCCGATCACAACGTCTGCCTTTTCCGCCACCAATGAATAATAAACAGAAGTTTCATCAGTAGATATCCAAGTGTACGGGCGATAATCCAATTCAAATATGACTTTCACATCATGTTTTTTCGCCAGAGAGATCGCTTTCAAAACAGCTTCTCTCGAAGGGCTTTTAGATAGCGCCGTACCGGAAACAAGCAAAATTTTGGATCTTTTGATATATTCCTCATCTACCTCGGACGGTTTCAAATAGAGGTCTGCTACATTTTCACGATACATTAAGATGCTGCAGTCTTCCGGACTTTTAATTTCTGTAAAAGCCAATCCGGTTTTATGCCCCTCCTGATCAACGACCATATGGGATGTGTCAACCCCAACATTGCGCATATACTGCTCAATAAAACGGCCATGCTGATCGTCTGAAATTTTTCCGATGAATCCAGCCTTCAGCCCTAATTTTGAACAGCCAATGGCAATATTAGCCGGAGAGCCTCCAACATATTTTGTAAAAGTCATCGTTTCTTCCATCGGACGGTTGTATTCCACAGCGTTTAAATCAATGCATGCACGGCCAATTGCAATGATGTCAAATTCTCTGTCGGTATTGAAATCATATCTCATCTTTGATAAACAGCTCCTTGTATTTTTTAACGTTTCAATATCCATTCATGATCAGGGTCATTGTAAAATTTCCAAATCCGTTTCGGGCCTGCCATAACATTTAAATAATAAGAGGTATAACCGTCTGGTACGCCGACCGGATGATATCCTTTCGGCACGATGACAACATCACCGTTTTCAACTGTCATCGTTTCATCTAGTGAACGATCGTCCGTATAAACTCGCTGAAAAACGAATCCTTGAGGCGGATCCATTTCATGATAATAGGTCTCTTCCAATAGCGACTCATTTGGTAAGTTATCACGGTCATGCTTATGCGGAGGATAGCTTGACCAATTGCCGCTTTCCGTAAACACTTCCACCACTAAAAGACTATTCGCACTTGGATCTGAATCAGGCAAAATATTGTGGACAAAACGTTTATTGTTAAGTATCCCCCTATGCTCGATTCCTACATTTTCTGCTTTAATCCATTTCGTAGGCAGCTGACGTTCAGACGGGGAATAGCATAAGGCAACGCGCGCTTTTGTTACTCCTTCAACCTCAAAATGGCGCTGATTGGAAACATATACGCTGTCCGTCGGGATCTTTTCAAAAACACTTTCCCGCGTGCCTAAATTTTTGAAATTTTCATCACCGACTGAAACATTAATTTTTCCCGTTAAGGCGACGATGCAGCATTCTTGGTTTCCTAATAATTCCGAATATTTTGCGTTCGGATCTAAATCAATGACTTTAAATCCCACATATTCCAAAGGAGAGTTTTCTGATGTTACTTCATGAACAACTATTACTCCCTTTTCGATTTCTTTATTGTTCGGTTTTCGCAGCAAATGACTCATATATACCTCCCTCACATGGCGGCGGTTTTCTTTTTCTTAAAGGAAAGAAAACCGAAAAAACAATTGTTTTCTTAAAGCTTTTGACAAAGCCGTCGCGCTCTCTTTTCCGATTCATTTTCAGGCTCATGAAGCTGAATAATGAGCCTGAAGGATGAATCTTCTATCACATTACCAATCTATTATTCAAAACTTGGCGTTTTATAGCGCGCTGTTACAACCTTTTTGCGCGTATAAAAATCAACGCTGTCTTTTCCGTTGGCGTGCAATGTTCCAAAGAACGAAGACTTCCATCCGGAGAACGGGAAGAACGCCATTGGAGCCGGCACTCCTAAGTTAACGCCTAGCATACCTGCATCAATATTTTCGCGGAAATAGCGAATGGCTTGAGCGTTCGTTGTAAAAATACATGCGCCGTTGGCAAACTCAGATCTATTTGCAATTTCGATCGCTTCTTTTAAATGTTTCACCCGAATGATCGATAAGACAGGTGCAAAAATTTCGTCCTTCCAAATGGTCATATCGGTTGTAACATTGTCAAAAATCGTAGGTCCGATAAAAAACCCGTCGTCAGTTGCGCGATTGCGTCCGTCACATACCAAGGTTGCGCCTTCTTCAACACCCTTTTCAATATAACGGATCGTGCGTTTTTTATTTTCTTCTCGGATGACCGGTCCTAGCAAGACACCGTCATCAAGGCCGTTGCCCATTTTAATATTTTCTGTTTCTTCTTTTAACTTGGCGATAAATTGATCAGCAATTTCTTCCTCCACCGTCACAACTGAACATGCCATGCATCGTTCTCCTGCTGATCCGAATGCTGAAGAAATAATGTTGGTAACAGCATCATCCAAGTTGGCATCCTTTAACACAATCGTATGGTTTTTCGCTCCAGTCAACGCCTGAACACGTTTTAAATTTTCACTAGCCCGTTTATAAACGTATTCGCCAACCGGCTTGGAGCCAACGAACGAAATCGCTTTGATATCCGGATGATCCAAAATTCCATTGACAACATCATGCGCTCCATTTACCACATTTAATACACCTTTTGGAAGACCCGCTTCTGTAAACAAGTTGACTAATTTTTCGATTAAGAGCGGTGTTCTTTCAGATGGTTTTAATATAAAAGTATTGCCAAGCGCTATTGCCATTGGGAACATCCAGCAAGGCACCATCATCGGGAAGTTAAACGGAGTAATCCCGCCGACCACGCCGATCGGATAGCGGTAATTGGTCGCCTCAATATCAGTCGCAATCGTTGATAAGGAATCCCCCATCATTAAAGTAGGCGCTCCTGCCGCAAACTCTACATTTTCTATTCCGCGCTGAACTTCTCCTAATGCTTCAGAATAACTTTTTCCATTTTCAATCGTAATGATCCGCGCTAATTCTTCCCTATGCTTTATTAACAGCTGCTGAAAATTAAATAGAATTCTTGCACGGCGAGGAACAGGGACGTTTTTCCATTCCTCAAAAGCTTTTTTGGCAACTTCTACAGCTTCATCCACTTCCTCTTTTGTAGAAAGCGGAACTTGGCCAATTACTTCTTTTGTAGCAGGATTGTAAACATCTTCATATTTTGTTGCTTTACTTTCAACCCATTCGCCATTAATGTAATTTTTTAATTTTAATGCGTTAGACATTTTCTGTCCCCCTTAATTCATCAACACTAGTTGATCATAAATAGTTGGTATGTTTTTTAAAAAATTGATGATATTATTGTTATATATTAGTTATATTTTGGTTATATCTCGATTTTTATGATAATATTAAAAGCGTTTTCAGTCAACAAAAATTTAAAAATATTTCTGCGACTAATCGGCTAAATCTTCATTATTATTGAACTTATAGGGTAATATAGATATAATTAACGTTGATGGTTAAGTTTTGGTTAACTTTATAATTTGTTTCAAATATTAGCCAGTGAAAACTAAAGAAAGCAAGAGGGATCCACATGTTAAAATCTAAACGAATAGAACAAATAGAAAAATATGTTTTTGAACATCAAACCGTTTCGTTGGACGAACTTGTTAAGGAATTCAATGTGTCAAAAAACACCATCCGGCGCGATGTTCAACAATTAGTTGAACGGGGAACGATCAAAAAGGTGTACGGAGGAGTTGCTGTTAATCATACAACATTAGAATCATTTACGGTCAGACAAACCCGCAATCAAAAGCAGAAAAAAGCCGTTGCCAAAGCAGCCGCAAAATATGTTGAGGACGGCGATATTATTTATATTGATTCGGGAACAACAACATTGGAAATGGTGGAATATTTGCAAACAAAACAGGTTACGATCATCACAAACAACTTGGACTTTATTATAAATTCGTACCCTTATCCAAACTTAAACGTTCTGACAACAGGTGGAGTATTTGAACGTAAAACGAAATCGTTCGTCAGTCTCAAAAATATGGATATATTACAAAGCTACAATATTAATAAAGCTTTCATGGCATCAACCGGCATCTCCATTTCAAATGGCGTAACGAACTCTTCCCCGCTTGAAAGCGAAATAAAACAAACAATTGTAAAAAGAAGTGAACAAGTTTATTTATTGGTAGATCATGATAAATTTGATAAATACGCTTTAATGACTTATTGCCGTCTTGATGAGGTTGATTATATTATTACGGACACTGCTCCGAGCGAGCAATACCAGGAATTTGCCAAAAAACACAATATCCAGCTTGTCATTGCTGATAATGAAAATTAAACATAAAACATCGTTGACAAGCGGCTAGCAGCTTTTTCTTTTGTCAAATTGTTTTTGAGGTGACTGAATCCTTGTTCTCATCATGACTTCCTCAAGCTTGTTCACCTTTTAACGATGGAGACATATTTTAATAGATTTTCGAAATCGTTCCTGCTGTTCTATGGAACAGGAAGTAATTGATTCATTCAGTAGATAAGTGTAAATGTTTTTATTTTAACGGACACAACAGAGTGAAAGCCATTCGATTATTCTATTTTCAAGCTGCTGGTCGAACCAATTGGCAAAAAGGATTTAAACCTGCGGTTACAATTGGACAATTTGCAAACAGAGAAGCCCTCCCTTCAACACCGCTTAATCAAAAATCAACTTAGTTATGCAAAAACCCCCGCCTTTTTTTCGTTTTGGGAACTGTTGCAAAGTATGTATAAAGATTTTTAAGGCAAATCATGAAAACCTCCTTCGGCAAACATAAAACCCTTGGACAAATCCTTTTACTGGATTGCCCAAGGGTTTAAGAATATTTGCGAAACGAATTCATGAGTTGAGGAGCTACACCACATGTCGCTCACAGCCGCATATTTGCTTAGCATAGTTCTTCCTGAAACATTCTTCCGGTGATTATACCCCAACAGCTTACGAAGCAATGTTTCCAACCACCTTTTCCTTATCTAAGAGATGGTTTCAAACAAAAAAAGAGAATTGCCATAAGATTTCTATAATCAGGAACTGTATCATACGACTGGAATTTTCAGTAAATTCTCAAAACAAAACCTATCAAAGGAAAAATACCTCCTTTAAAGGCTCTGCCTTAGGAAAGGCTGGGACTATAAGATGCGAATGGGTAATTATAAGGGTAATGATGGTAATGATGGATATAATTTGGATTTTGGCGGGTCGATCTAGTTTGATCATTTTCATATTTCTTACGTTTACAGTTTTTATGTGGGCCGATAAATGTGTTCGGTTGAATAGGAGCTATAGTTTTCTTCCATTCCTGTTCATTCAGGCAATAAGTATGCGCCATGATATTTGACGGAGTAAGCTTTAAGATATCTGAACCTAAAATCACCTCAGGAGTCGGGGCATCAAATATTGCCAGAAGGTGTGTATTATCCTTGGTTGCTACTTCGTAATGCCACCATGCTTGCGGGATATTTACCACCTGCCCCGGCTTAATTGGATAGTTATGAATTTGTTTTGTAAATGGGTTCAACATCGAGACAGTGGCAGCACCGGAAATACAATAGACCAGCTCAGCTGCATTTTGATGATAGTGAGGTTCTATAACATTATTTTTGCTTAAAAAAATATCCAATAAAGATATGTTTTCTAATGTGTTTAACTGTTTAATTCCCAAGATATTTATAAAGTTGTGTTTATCCTTTGTGAACGATCTACTCTTGTTGACATCGAAGGTGAATTGCGTTTTAGGTGATGTGTAATCCAAATATGCAACCATGTGCACTCATCCTTTGTGTTTAAATATTTCACCATAATCTATGCAGACACGTATTAGTAGTGCAAGTACCTAAATAAAAAAGCCAAAGATCTCCCTGTACCTAAAATATGGGCGATAAAAAATTAGGGATAATCTTTTCCAGAAAGGGTAATATGCCGAAACTTCCTTGAGCTTCCTCGCAGCCAAAGGCAATTTTCCCCTTGACCGATTCGCTATATATGCAGGATGGAATTTTGTCATGAAGACGTACACATTAATCGGAGCGAAATAGTTGAACTTTTATCGTTGCAAAAACATCAGGCAGCTCAATATCAACGTCATCTCTATTTTGTGATTTGGCCAGTTATTTTTCAGTCAAAATCATTTTTGAAAACAATAATGACTTTGTTTTAATTCGAAAATAGTTGCACAACTGACCAATGTAAGACTATATTTTTGGGATAAGCAAATCACATACTGCCTAAGCCTTCCTTGGTCAATGGTTATAAATTCAGCATTCTGTTTGAAAGAAGAGTACTTCCTAATTGTAAAAAATAAAATGTTAAACAATAACTAATTTACCAATATTCCAAACCATACTAACTTGATACTTGGTTTATTCATAATATTCATTTATATACCCCTCGTAAGTAGATGATTTATTAAAAAAAATGAGAGTATAAAAAGAAACAGAAATTCAAAGCCCAAAAAAAGGAATTTTAACATTTTATTGTTTATCTTTCCTCCTAATTGCCAAGCAAGAATAAACATAGATAAAATTAAGGGGAATAAACTTAAATATAGATTTTTAGTTAGTACTATAACGATCAATGCTAAGAAAAAAAGGGCAGTTGATAGAAAATTTGCAAATTTTGCACTCATGACATGACCTCCAATATTATAATGGGGTTATATACCATTCTATTATTGCTGCCAATGTAAGGAAAATTAATATTATACTGGTTAATAGGGCTATTTCAAATAACGTCTGTTTTATTAGCTGTTTTGTACTTAAAGAAGTACGGAAAAATTCAATAATAATTGATACGCCTTTTAATCCAATGATTCCACTTATTAATATCGCAGGTATCTCAAATATTCCATGCGGGATTAGCTTTACAAAAATACTTGAAATAGACAATCCAAGCTCCAATTGCTGCTGAATAGAGGAACCGACTATTAACCCATTGGTTATCAAAAATATAACAGTAGGAATACCTAGAGAAAGTAATCCCGAAGCAATAACTAGTGATGCCTTTATATTATTAAAAAGTAAGTTTTCTACATCAGAAGCCTGTATATAGTTTAAGTCTCCTCTTACTGCATCTATTCTAAACAAATACCCCCCTGCCATCCCCCCAAAAAATAAAAGTAAAGAAATGACAAACAATATTTTGTTATTAGATACAAGCTTACGAACAACATCTTTTATACCCCTTCCCTGAAAATTCATTTGCTCATCATTTCTCCAGAATTTTTACCTAAGTAAACTGATGTAATACGCTTTTCTATTGAATCGAGACTTAATTTATTGGTTGAAAATTCCTCGACAATTTTACCTTTATGTAAAATCCCTATTTTATCGCATAGAGAATGTGCCAATTCAAGTAAATGTGTCGTTAGAATAACTGTTTTATCTGCTTTTACAAACTTTTTTATATACTGTCTTATAATATGTGAATTGATTAAATCGATTCCTGTCAAAGGTTCATCTAATAATAATATATCTGGATCGTTCAATAATGCTGATGCAATAGATACCTTTTGTTTCATTCCGTGGCTATATGTCTTAATCAATTCATCTTTTGCTGATGTTAAATTGAAGAGGTCAATTAAATAAGAAACTTTATCTTTTCGCAACTCTTTCGGAACATCTAAAATAGATGCAAAGAACAGAAGATATTCTTCCCCGCTTAAATATTCATATAAAGAAGCGGAATCAGGAACAAAACTTATTTTTTTATTGCTTTTATTACCAACAGGATTCATATTATCAATGTATATTTCACCATTATCTGGTTTGGATAAACCTGCAAGGATACGTAGAAAGGTAGTTTTCCCAACACCATTCGTACCAACAATCCCATAGATACAACCCGTATCCACTTGGAAATTAAGGTTATCTAAAACGATATTTTCATCATATCTTTTTGATAAATTTTTCACCTTAATCATTTTTTAAGAAAACCTCCCTGACTGAAATTTGTTTAGTATACGCAGCAACGATGGCATAAGCGCAAAAGAAAAAAGCAACGAGAATTAATATAAGAATACATGCAACCATAGTGTTTAATTTTAATCCGAAAAATTGATCTGCGATCAGTAATCCTCCTATGAAAACCGTGTATAGATAAGTTAGACCATTATTTAAAATGCTTTCTATAAAATTAGCTTTATGGGATTCACCAATTTCATAGGGATGCTCCCAATTTATCCGTGGGTATAACGCTGTTGAGAATATTTGAAATAAACCACTCAGTCCACCATAGGTGAGCATAATAGTGATTGATAAAGCATACAGGAAAATATTTACATTTATAAAAACAGAAGATAATAAGACGACGAAAAAAGTGACTAGAAATGTAAAAATAAAATATATATACCATTTTTCTTTGACAATATCCCACATTGTATATTTGGTATAAACAAGCAAGTGTATATTCTTGGCCTCTGTATCAATCGCTAATATCATTTTTAGTGATTCGCCAACAATTTGAAATATGGCAAAAGCAAATACTGTTATAATGGATAAAAAAAACAACGGTGATGTTGAATCAATAAAATGTTGTACGACTGGCAAGGCGATTCCGATAAATACTAGCAAGCCTAATATAGTTTTTCCTATATGCCCAATAAACCATGAACTAACACGCTTAATATGAAGTATGTCTTTTACAAAAAAATATTTATTCGTATTTATGAACTTATCTTTATCAGATATAGAGTTTTTACGGGTACGAATTTGGTAATAAGGTATTAAATCTAAATGATTTAATGTTTTGATCCATATCAAAGTGAATACACCAGCTATGGATAGCATGAAAAGAAAAACGATGAAAAGTATATGAAATTCCAGATTATATATGTCCTTAGGCAGACCGAGTTCCATTAAAAAAGACTGATATTTTATCACAATATTTGCTAATTTAATTCCAAATTTTTGTGAATTGAATAACAGTGAAGCGATCGTGAAGGGTAATAAAAAAAATAAGAGCGCAACGACTATAAATAGAAAAAAGCGATTTAATAAACGCAGTGATTGTATATAAAAAAAATGGGCAAACAAAAAGCGGAAGTATGAAAAAAACATAGTCATTATTAAACTTAATAGACTAAATAGCGGAAAATAGTAAATCAAAAATTTCAGCTCAAAACTTGGGTAATTTATATGTATCCCTAAAACTACAGGCATTAACAAAACGAACCACATTATCACTGTATTTTTCAATGAGTCACCATAAATAGAAGCAATGACTTGCAACACTCTATAACTTTTTAATTGAGACAACATTTTTGTCGTGTCATAATAAAAAACAGAAGATTTTTTATTAAAGAAACTTAATGAGTTGAAGAAAGCAAGAAATATTACAAAGCTCAAAAAGGCATTTAACCATGTATTTGCATCTAGATCCTTGATGATATAACCAGTTAAAAATACTGTGAAAAAAAACAAAGCACTCATAATAAAAATCACAATGAGTGTAATCCATCTATATATCTTTCTAAGATCAATTTTATCCAGCTGCCAGTCTGCTAAAAATTTTCGCAGAGCAGATTTTCTGTTATATTTTATTATATTGATCATTTTATCTATAAAAGAAAAGACAGAATTACTAGTAAACATTATTGAATTGGCACCTCCTGACTAGGTAAACAGAAAAAAGAAGTGGCATGTTAATTTTAGTATTAGCTGCGAATACAAGTTTTGCCGGATTTCCGCAGCTTGTGCTTGTACTCTTTCAGCTTTAATTACAAAGCAATAGCAAAGTCTCTTCCTGAATTTTGAATAACGGCTTTAATTGCAGTAATACCTCCAATTGCGCCGCTAAGTCCAGCTACTGCCGCAACAATCGACCAAAGAGTTGAACCTCCAGAAACCAAATCAATAATAAGCCCTGCTGTAGCCTGTTTAATTCCGAGTTTAGTAGCTAATCATGCGAAAGATGAATTTACAGTTCCTATTTCAGTAGTAACTTGAGCTGCCATTAAACCTAATGCAAAAGTTAAAAGACTAGCAAAAAATCCTTTTTTTCAGGTCTACACATTGCTTCATTGATACTATCTCCTAAATTAGCAATTTTATACAAATACCTTCAATCCCCTAGATTACCATATATAGGGTTGATTGTAAATTAAATTCCATATAACACTTGTAAAATAGGAACTACTAACTATTATCATGCTTTCATCCTGGTACACAATTTTATTAATAGTTAACCGTGTCCGATTGTTCCATATAAGCCAAATTTTTTTTCATATAAGTCCCCATTTCTCAAAGCCTTGTTGTTATAAGACCTTCAATTAACGCTGCCAAGAGAAGAAAAAATACATAGAGCACAAACAGTATAGACATATCTTTAAAATCTCTTTTTTTGGAAAAAGGGCTTTTTTAATATAATGCACTTAAAAGTCACTACTGCAGGCTTTAGTGCGAATGCCCCAACAAGTATAATTGCTAGGATTTCAAAAACACCATGAAAAATTGTATATTTAAATACAAACCAAAAAGAGAATGGGGGTGTTTAATAAGTCGTTTTTACGGCTTATTGACGCCCCCATTAATGCTTTAGAAACGTTGATATATCGGTGTTTATGATTTTTTGTTTTCTATGGCGATTTGACTTTCAAAGACAGCCCCTACTAGTACTTAATAAATATCCTTGTAAAAGGATATACCAAAAAGAAACGAAACCAAATGAAAACACACCAATACATGCTGGCAATAAAATCATGAAATTATGAAAAAATATAGACTGCCACGTAAGCTCCTCATCATCGAGGTTTTCTGAAACTATTACTACAGCCTCCTGTTCCGTGTCTGTTGCTTCTCTTCATCAGTTAACTGCAAATAAATCATTGGTCCACAAAAACTTATTAAAACAATTAAAAGTGAAATAAAAAAACATCTCGATTTCTTTCCAAAAATGCCATACCAAACACCTTAAGTCGAAATATATTTTTCACGTTCATACCAAGTCCTTGATAAAGTTAATTCTTTTTTGGAAGGATGGATGAGTTTCTTTCCACTCTTTCCTTTTGAAGTCAAACTCGTCATTCTCTTTTTCACTGATTCGCTCTAACTTCATTAATGTTTGAATATATAACTCCTTATTCCCCAATTGCCTTACAGCAAATTCATCTGCTTGGTGTTCAAACATTTTACTAATTTTATTCGGAAGCCATTCTGTGAGCCCTATTAAAGCGATTATACCAACTGGAAAAATAAGGATATACTGTCCCCATCCAAATCCTAGCATAATTTTTCTAGTAAAGAACATCAGCAAACTAATAAGCGTCGCTACTCCAAAAGTAATAAACAGTATCCAACGACCATGCTTTCGTTTGATATGTCCAATTTCGTGAAATAACACTGCCTTTACCTCATCTAAAGTAAATTTTTTTATCAAACCTTCTGTCATGTAAATGTTAATGCTTTTTTTAGATGCAAAAGGAGTACTATACACCCAAGCATTCGTCTCATTCTCGGACTCTTTCTTCGTAAATAGGTTAACGTTTATACTACATGCAGCTTCTATCGTTTTTTTCAAAGAGTAAAATTGCTCGGTGAATCCCACATTTTCATAGTTCCCCATGAAACGATGTATTACAGTATAAACTAGCATTATAATAAGGGTTAACGATAAATACCAAGCAGCAAATAAATACCATTTGTCCACAATTTTTACATATAGGGATAGTGGAAAAAGGAAAAATGAGAAAAAGTAAGCAAGACTTCCTATAGTGAGTACAAAAATTATAACTATTTCTCTTTTTGAAAATTCAAGGAAATCTGATTCCTCCATTTCAGACTCTCCTTCAATATCCTCATCACTTTTTATCGTCCATTGGTATATAGCAGTTGTCAATGAAACTGATAAAAACGTCGGGAGAAAGATACATAACAAAATGCTCCAAATGTATGATTTTGTTAAAAGTAGTGCGTAACCCATCGAAAAATGATAGTTTAATATCAATGGAAGGATTCCAGCTAAGATAAACGGAACAAACAATGTAAAAAGATTGCGCCATGGAAGAACCTTGTTAATAAACAATGCCAAAAGAAAGGGCAATAAAAATGAACAACCATATATCAAAAAAGTAAGAGTTTTACTAAACTCCGCCTTCAATTGGATGGAGAATGATCCATCATTTTTTGCAGCACGTATTGTATATTCATTAAAAAAAAATTTCCTCTTACTAGACTGAATCGTCACTTCCTTACTAAAAGACGGTTCAACCCCTCTTCTCGTCATAACAGTCAGCTCTTCTCCAGCAGGTAAGATAATGTTTTCTGTATTGACTTTGATAAATTGATAATCAATAGGTCCAATATGAAAAGCGAGCGGACGATTGGTAGAGTCTTCTTCAGTATTTTCAATATCTAAAAGATAGTCCCCTTGGTATATGGAATAGCCAGTTAAAAGCTTCTGGACTCCTACATTTTTTTTTGAATCGAGAAGAATAAATGGCGATAAAACAGCTGAACGGATACTTAACTCAACCATAATAACCGAAACTGTAAAAAACGCCGTGACCAATAAAAATATGAGCATTCTTTTTTTCATAATAACTACTCTCCTTAATTTATAGGAAACTTGTCATAATCGATGGAATTGTTTTTAATGTCAAGTTTGCTACAAAGATAATACTTACAATAAGTAAAGGAGCAACCCGTCTTTCAGATTTCAATAATGCTTTAACACCAAAATACAATAAAACAAACTGCCGTATTAAAAAAGGCTCAACTTGATTAAGAAGAGCAACAGCCACATCATGATCTAGATTTGGAACCAGAACCCGCAGTCCTACCGGTTCAAATACTTCTCCTGTAATTAAAACAAGTGTGGCAAAAGATATTGTTTACAGAAAATGATGAAGAGACGACAATTTTTTTACATGCCCTTTATTTATCAATTACCATATATAGGGTTAATTGTAAATTTTATTACATGTAAAACAGGAAATATTAACTATTGGAAAGAAAGATGAAATAATAGGCCGGAAGAAGCAGAAAATCTGATATAAGAAGAATTAGACTATCTTGTAAATGAAGAAAGAACAAGCTGAGGACTTACCTGTTTGAAGCTGCAAAACAATGAATGGAAGAAGGAATTAAAGTTATAGATTCTGAATCGGAAATTACTATTATATTTGATCCGCCAACTGTAAAACTAAGAAAAATTAAGATAATAGGACGAGATCCGTTTCAACAAAATTGCAATAACTAGTATTGAATCTGTGAAAGCTTAACAGATTCAAAATCTTACAACTTATAGTATTCAGAATATTTCAGATTTTGATACAATCTATAAATAATAGAATTGTATAAATGACTACTTGCCGGAGGGAAAATAATATGAAAAGAGATTATGGTCTTTGTTTATGGACGTTTGGAGATATAGATTTTGAAGAGAAATGTAAAATATCCAAGGAGATTGGTGTTGACGGAGTGGAGGTCCAAGGGGATTTGTCACAATCTCCGGAAGAGTTAGCAGCGATTTTAAAAAAATATGACTTGAAGGTATTGTCCGTAACACCTGAAAATGTAGACATTTCCAGTTCTGATGAAAATATTCGAGCTAGTGCCGTACAATATTTTTTAGACCTAATCAGTTGGGCGAAAAATTTAGGCGCCAACAGAATCTGCTTACATGGTGATGTTGGGAAAATACATGGATGCGGAGATTTAACAAAAGACTGGGATTTGCTTGTAGCTAGTACGAAGGAGATTGTAAATAAAGCGGAGGAAGTTGGCCTTCAAGTTGTATTTGAAGTACTCAATCGGTATGAGAACCATCAAATCTTAACAGCAAAGGAAGCGATTTCATTAATTAATGAAGTAAAAAGCGACAACCTTTATATATTATTAGATGCATATCATATGAATATTGAGGAGGCTTGTCCAATTCAGGCAATCAAGGACGCAGGGAATAAGCTGGGTGTTTATCATGTCGCTGATTCCAATAGGCAAGCTATAGGTAACGGACACTCTGATATTAGAGGTCAAATAAAAGCTTTAGATGAAATTGGTTTCAAAGGACCGATTATAATGGAAATGGTCGCAGAAGGCCCCAATCCATTTACGCCGATTAAGCATGGAAACTATTTAGATGTGGTGGTCAATTACTATAAAGAATCTTTAAGACAACTAAAACAATGGGATGAAATGAAAGTTCAAGTATAAAGAAATCTCCTGACAGAAGTCGTTTTATTTCGATTGATATGATTTCAAAAACATTTTAATCCCTGTTTAGACCTTTTGAAATCACTTGTGAATCATTGAGTTTTTATACAATCAAAGCCTTGTACAGTGGCATCATATTCAACCTGTGGGGCGGGTGTGGTGATAGACTGGTCTGTATGCCGTGCAAAGTCCTATCACCTGCCCCTCTTTGCAAAAGCTCATGCCTGAATATAGAAATGAATGTTATACAGAAAGGGGATGTTTTTGTTTTTCAAACGGACTCCATACCAAGTTTATAGGAATCAAATGAACAGCGTTTGCGGGCTAACTAAAAGCAATGGATTTCGTCGAAAGCGCCATTTGGTTATTCACTCCGCTTAAGCAGCCACATGAATCAATACGTTTTGAAATTTGATTCAAATTTCTGTATTTTTAAGTATTTTGTAATCTTCCATATCACTATTAAACAAACTTTCTTCTGAAAAAACTAAATTATCAAAAAACGATCCAGAATTTCTTATCTAAACTATGATAATAGATAGGCTACATGGTATTTTGTGTATGCTCTATCTATTATTTTTTTACATAAGTAAATATCAATACTGAATGCAAGTTAAAACGGGAAATGACAGATGCAAGCAAAGATGTCCTTATCGTTGCTAAAAACAAGCGTATATAAGAGTTAGAGGAAGAATTCAAACGGTTAATAGGTATTCTGGCACAGACATTGTGATGATTATGATAAAGGTATATAATGACAATAGTTAATGCATATTTATTGCGTATTAGTAAGAAATAGCGAAGTAAAGATTATTTATAAATCTATAAAAGGAGCATTCCTGTTAGAAGTTTTTTCGGGGACTTGAATAAAAAAAGCCCTCTTGGTATGATTCGGGGGTGTCAATCGGATGAATTGACCCCTAATTTGGATACCAAGGAGGACTATACATGAATTCTATCTCAAACAAGAAGATTAATCAAGTCACCGATCAAACGCTCGTCGTTGGCATGGATATCGCGAAAAAGAAGCATTATGCCTGCTAGTTGAAGCCATCGCCTGCAATTTCCTCCAGCAGGAATTCTTTGATTTGTTCGTCTGATACTTTTCGCCCGTCTTCTGTGAAGGAATAACCTGGTGCCGGACGCCCCTCACTCACTTTTTTCTCTTCCACTCGGTAGCTCTTTTGATAATAGTAGGTGGAACGAGCAATCCCTATAATCTTTAGCACCTTGGAAATGGAATAGCCTTTTTGGATCCAGTTGTCGGCTACTTCAATTTTTTCAGCAAGTGAGGGTTTTTCTTTTTTATCATGTCGCGTAAGATCGCGATTTCAAGGTCTTTTTCACCAAGCAATATTTTGAGCTTTTCATTTTCCTTGGATATTTCTTTCGGGTCAAGGCCCGGCAAAACAGTGACATCAACATCACCATATTTGCCATCTTTATATTCCCGCACCCAACGGGATACCATGTTGGAATTCAGTTCATAACGGCGGGCAACAAGGCTGTTATTGCCTGTCTCCTGTGCCTCTTTGATGACTTGTAATTTAAACTCCTTGGAGTGTTTGGTTCGTGTCATGTTGTTTAGCCTCCTTGGTACATTAAGCAGTATATTATTTTTTACTCTTATTGTCCAAGTTCATTTAGGGGCTAAATAGGTATTGTAAATTCTCCTTATCTGCTAAGAGAAGGATTTAGCTACCTTTTTGTTATCTGTTTTACCCTTAAAAAGATAATTTTATTGATGCAAAAGGCTTTTACCATCTTTCCCTCTACTGTAATTGTTTTTTCACTTAGAAAACTTTTTCTAAAAAGTTATCTTTATGTTTTTTACATGGTTTCTGTTATTAATACTTAAAACTTCTCCGATATGACAAATACATTATTATCCGCAATTACACTTTTTGAACTTTTTTAAGAGTGTAAATTATGTAAATAAATATTGTTCCTTTTTCCTATTCACCTATATTTTTCCTGTTGATAGAATGATAACAAGGAGGAGGTGGGAATTTATACTAAAGCAAACAATTACAGGTTGTAACCTAAATACATGGTCATTGGTTTGCTACTAATTATACGACTAATTAGGGGAGGAAATGAGCATCAATAGACTAGCTAAAGGATTCATAGTAACTGCTTCTTTAGCCCCTGCCTCTACTTCTTTTGTCCAGTCACCTCAAACTAAAGAAAATGATACCAATCCCACTGGAATAGCTTCATCTGTTGTTTATACTATAGATAATCAACCATCAAAGATTCAGTTACTCATTGAAAATCCTGTCAAAGATGCTATTAGAGCTGTACTAAAAAACAAAGCAAAGCTTTTCAAACTTATAGAAAAGTTTGCAGAAAAGAAAATAAGAACTGAGCTTGAAAAAAGGTTTTCAAAGTATATTGAGCCGGTACTGAGAGACCTTTTGGATGAGTATTCTGCTTTTGGATGGTCTGATGTCCAAAATAAGCTATATAAATCGCTTAAAAAGTCAGGACTTTCTGACTCAAGTGCTAAAGCTATGCCGCATTGGACAACCATTGCAATAAAAGCAATTTATTAAAAAATGTTCATAAAATAGTAGGAGGCAAATATATATGAAAAATAAAAAGAGAATAGCTTCAGTGGTTCTAAGCGCTACACTTCTTACATCTTTCTTAGGCACATCAGGTGCATTAGCATCTGAAAAAACAGCGTCATCTGCTCCTGTTCCTGTGAAAGTGACTGTTCATAAAGGGATACAAAACGCTATCAAGTCACAGAATGTACCTGTTAAAACAGTAGCTACTGCTAATGGGAATTTTCAAACTCAAGGCGCAGTGTCCTGGAGTTATAAAGCCTTTAAATTAGCTCTCCGCTCAGGAGGATGGGCTTTATCGCAAATGCTAAGACCTTTGTCTCCAAAGGCCGCCGCATGGGTTAGAAAAAACTCTGCTAAAGTAGCTAAGTTGATGGATAAAGGCGAAAAATGGACAGAGAATCAGTTTTATAATGGACTTAGAGGCATTGGCTGTCCACCTGATGTGGCGAGAGCGTTGGCAAAATTCATTGTTGCGCTGATTTAACGCATTAAAAATTTAAGAAAAAGTGCTGTTAGTTCCCTGCTAATGGCACTTTTCTAATGGAGGTTAAAGATGACTTGACTATCTTTACAGCAATAACTCTATCTATACTTTCATGTTTGGTTATTTCCTGTGGTTTGTTTTTATTTTTGATTAAAAAGGGTGTTATAGATAATCCTCCAAACACCTTAGCATTTATATCCTTTATCCTCCTTATTGGCTTTTGTTTATTCTTTGTCATAGCTGTTACTAGCCTAATTATTTACTTTGTTTCTTTAGGTGTTAATCATTTCTTAGGCGACTATGTAAATTATAGCTCTCGATCCGATTTATATATATTTTCTTTATTGGTAAGCGCATTAGCACTTGTTTACATGCTTATACTTATGGCAGTTATAAAAGGACTCTCAATATTTCTCAGAATCCCTAAGTGGATAACTTACATATGTGAGTTTGCTGTTGCATGGATAGCTGTTTATTTCTCCATACAGTATGTTACAGATAGCCATCTAAGTAATGTATCCATATTTCAAGGAGGAGAGTTACTTTTATCCTTTTTTATTACATTTCTATTCTTAGGATGTGACATTCTTTTTTCTAACCTAGATGATATATCAAGGGAAAAGTTAGGATAGACATTATGAATGTTAAGAAGGAGTTATATTTTTAATCCTTGCGGGCTTAACAATAAAGTATTGCTGAATCAGTAATAGTTTTGAAGTTCATACTTTTCCAACAATGTCCAAACATATATAAATCACAGTTATAAATATATTTAAAACATACTGACTACTTCCTATTTTAATTAAGATATTTACATTATAAAATAGTTACAAAAAAGTGTAAAGTAGTCAATGGGGATATTATAAAATAATGATTAAAGTACATCTTTCAAGGATAATGGGAGAGAAAAGGTTGAAGATTTCAGATGTGGCAAGAATGACAGGGTTGCATCGGAATGGAATTGCAAAGATATACAATGAGGGAACTGATGGAATAAAGTTTGATACTTTAAACAAGTTGTGTAAAACTTTGGATTGCAAAGTTGAGGATCTTATTGAATATATTGATGATGAAAAAGACCACTCGAAATGAGTGGTCTTAATTATTAACGCTATTGTCCATGTTAATATTCGTAAACGGTTACCTTTTTGAACGAAATTCTCTTTAATTTCGATCTCCTAGATATTCCTGTTGGATTTTTTCTAATTTACCTGTTTCTTTAAACTTTAAGATCATATCATTGAAAAATTTTAAAAGTTCTGTATCTTTTTTTCTTACTGCCATTGCATAGCTTTTCTTCGGTACAAACTCTTCTCCATTAGGGAGATATATAGCTCCCGTAAAATATGTATACGTCTTAGTTAAATCTGTTTCTACGAGGTTATCAATACCCGGCACAACATCAACATCTCCACGTTTTAAAGCAATAATCACATCGTCAAATGTAGGAAATTCTCTTAGTTCAACTGGAATATTATTTGATTGAGCCATTTCTTTTATTACTGCGATATTAAAGTCTCGATATACTTTTAAATCGTTTGTCCATTCTGTCTGAACGGGAACAATAATTTTATCTATATCGTACTTTGCCTTGTTTTCAATTTTACTTTGCACTTGTTGCTCTTCCTTTGTTTTATTTTCTTCAACAGTTTTTTCTGAACTGCAACCTATCATACTCATAAATACCAAACAAAATATTGTTAAAAGCAAATTTTTTTTCAAACTTAATCACCTCTTTACGAAATTTTCCTACTAATTATAACATTACTATGTGAACCAAAAAAGGAACGGTAACTTACCGTCCCTTATGAGCGTAATTTTAGTCCATTTACTTGGACAATACGAAATGGATAATCTTTTTACATTAACTCTTTTTATTTATAACTGTATTATTTATTTTGGACGAAGGAAAAAATGAAACGAGTGGAATTATTTTAAATGGTGATGAGTGATGAAAAAATACAAACTGAAAAGCAATATTGGGGAACTAATTGAAAAGAGTGAATTGCGGAATGATTACATACGAAAACACGTAAATGTGCAACAAAAACAGCTTTGGAATTGAAAAAATGGAGTAAGTTTCCCGACTTTAGAGAAAGCCTTTATTTTAGCGAAAATTGTAGGGTATAAAGTGGATGATCTTGCGGAACTGGTTGAGGTTGAAGAGGAAGAATAAACTTTTATGAGTAGACTTCAATCCTAATGTTGTACAGTACAATAATAAAGGAGTAAGTATATGAAGTTACTTTTGCCATTCATGATACTGATAGGAGTTGTACTAGGCTTTTGTTTAATAAATTTAATTAATATGAAGTTATTATTACCCTTCATGACATTAATTGGTGTTGTATTAGGTTTTTGTTTAAATTTAATCAAAGATTATATTCAAAATAAGCCTAAAATTAGAACTGGGATCAATGAGTCATCTGGAAAATTTAATTACTATAAAAATTTTGTAAATGAAAATGGTTTTGACGTAGAAAAGATAGCAACTCCCGATGAAGCTTCATTTTTAGAATTAAAAATAAAAATTGACGTTTATAATATTGGAAAATCCGATACTGCTATCAAAGATTTAATGATTGACGCAACAGCTAACAATACTACAATGAGTTTTCAACCTGAATTAAAGATTAATGGAGAAACCAACAAAGACTACACATTTGAATCGGCTACACTTAACTGGACAATAAAATTAAGGTCAAGTAGACTAAACACCAAATTTGGGTATACTGCTTATTAAACATAAAGGATCCGTACTAGAAACTTTACGTGGAGTGGCGGGGATGCTAGCCTTGTCGGCGAGACAGATGAACACATCATCTGACTTCCTGGCTGGGAAAGCATGCCCGCAGAGGCTCCATGTCAAGTTTCGTCGCAAACCCACTGTTTTGGTGGTCTACTTCAACACTACCACAGTTAAGGAGAGTTTAAAAATGAGAAACAGACGAACATTCACTGTAGAATTCAAGGCTCAAATGGTCAAGCTTTATGAAAATGGGAAACCAAGAAAAGATATTATTCGTGAATATGATTTAACGCCTTCAGCCTTGGACAAATGGATCAAACAAAGCAAAACATCCGGTTCATTTAAGGAAAAGGACAATCGTTCTCCAGAAGAAAATGAATTGATCCAGCTTCGAAAAGAAAACAAGCGTTTATTGATGGAGAATGATATTTTAAAGCAAGCCGCGCTGATACTAGGACAAAAGTAAATGTGATCAAGAATAACAGACACAAATACTCGATATCAGCAATGTGCGATGTCCTACAACTTCCAAGAAGCACCTATTATTACGAAGCAAAAGAAAAAAGGAATGCAGAAGATAAACTGACAGCCGCCATTCTGGAAATTTTCCAGAAAAGCCGAAAAAACTATGGTACACGTAAAATCAAACATGAATTAGAGAAGCTTGGTATGATTGCCTCAAGACGAAGAATTGGCAGAATCATGAAAGAAAACGGGCTAGTATCAAATTATACGGTTGCCCAGTTTAAACCTCATGTAGATAAATGCAATGAATCAAAAGTTGAAAATGTGTTAAAACGAGAATTTGATCAACAAAAAGAATGAACAGTTGTGGTTAGTGACTTAACATACGTTAGAGTAGAAAAAAGCTGGCATTACATCTGTTTATTTGTCGATCTTTATAATCGAGAAATTATTGGTCATAGTGCAGGCCCAAACAAAAATGCCCAGCTAGTCTACCAAGCTTTATCGACCGTGAAAGCAGATTTACGGCAAATTCAATTATTCCACACAGACAGAGGCAATGAATTCAAGAACAAGACAATTGATGAAGCTCTAGATACTTTTCAGATTAATCGGTCGTTAAGCATGAAGGGCTGCCCCTATGACAACGCAGTAGCTGAAGCAACCTTTAAAATTATCAAAACAGAATTTGTTAAGGGTAGATATTTCGAAAATTTAGACCAATTGAAACTGGAATTAGATGATTATGTTCATTGGTTTAATCATATTAGAATACATGGAACACTTGGGTATTTAAGCCCGGTGGAGTACAAAGAGAAACACCTCAAAAAAATTGTCTAGTTTAGTGTTGACATACCAATTTAATGTAAAAAGTGGGAGTATTACTACTTTGGATTATACTTAAAAATTCACAGAGATGAAGACAACGAATATCTATTTAATGAAAATGTAACATTGTTACCAGATGAAAAAGGATGTTTTATATAAACATATAATAATTCACTTATATAATTAAAAAAATAAGAATTGTCTACAATTTACACACGCCATCTAAAATACAATCAAAAACAATTCCTTTCATAATCTGTTCCAGTTCGCTAATACTCCTCTCCATATAGTCTTTACCAAAGTTTTTTACAAAATATTTTTCTTCTCCTTTATGTATAAGCTTCACTATAACCTTAAACTCCTCATTATTAATAAATTCGATCTTCTCAACACAAAAATTCTTCATATATCATCTCCTAACACAGCGTATTTATCATCTATTTATCAATTTAAGTTGATCACTTGTTATATTATTTTTCGGTGAATTATTGATAATTTCTTTTAATTGTTCAAGTTCATCATCAGTCAGACTCAAGTTTGACAGAGTACACTAAAGAAAAGCCCGAAAATACTGGTGTTTTGGACTTTACCCACAACACGTACCACTACACTTGTTAGTGGCACGTGTTTTTTTCTAATACTCTAGGAGGCGCTTGTGTGACAAGTGCTTCAAATGCTAGATTTGCTTGACCTTGTAATTCTGTACGAACGATTTGCTCTTCACCATTCACGCGTATTTTCGAGGCCTTCATCTGGCTTACATCATGCAAAATATCCTTTACACTTGTTTGGCATCCTATTTCTTTTAGCTTATAGGCCAAAAAGGATTCCATGACAAGCGCAAGGAAACAAACCATGATATGGCCTCGAATACGAGATTCCACTCGATGGTACATCGGGCGAAGTTCTAGATTCGACTTCAGGTTACGAAAGGCTTGTTCCACTCTCCACAACTCTTTATAGGCAAGTGCTGCCTCTTCATCCGTTAATGACGAGTTGGTCCGAATGGCGTACTTTCCGTCAAACTTTTCGTCATTGGATACCTTCTCTTCATCAATTTTGGCCGATGCTTTTTCTATCGTTAAAAACTTGGAATACGCACGGTTTTTGACGAGTCCAGATGGACCGAGTTCATCAAGCTTCGATTGAAGGTTTTCTAACACGACTTGACGACTCGCTCGATCACGTTCTTCAGCGTCCGGATTGTAACAGAGTACATACGTTTCGCCATCGATTTTCTTTGACTTCACTTTTAGATTCGGGAGAACCTTCTTATATGGCCCACGGATGGATAATAGCTCTTGGGCTTTCTTCGACTTTCGTAATTTGACACCCACAATATATTCCATGCCCAGTTCACGAATTTGATCTAAGTTGGCTTCACTAACCATTCCGCGGTCTCCCACTAGAATGACTTTCTGAATAGGATAGCGCTTCTTCAGGTCTCCAACCACCATGCCAAATGTCTTCGTATCATGCATGTTTCCAGGGAAGACTTGATGCCCAATCGGAATCCCTGTTTTGGTCATTAATAAGCCAATCACGACTTGTTTTCGATCTCCACGATGATCTTTGGAGTAACCATAGTGAGCCAGCAGTTCGTCTGCTTCCTCTCCTTCGAAATAGGTGCTTGTCGTGTCGTAAAACACGATATCTACTTCTAATGAGGTTAAATCGGTTAAATGTCCATAAAGTTGTTCCTCAATTTTTTCTTTTTGTTCACTTAAGAAGTCTAATGCACGATAGTAGTGATGGAGTTGGATGTCTGAAAGACCTTCTGCATAAATCGTGTCGATCCATTGTTTGAAGATATAATGCTTACTATTGGGATCCATGAGACGGTTTAACACCATGGCAAAAATGGCTTCGTCATACTGAGAAGCAGCCTCGGAATCATCCATGATTTTACGTAATAGCCGACCAAGCCCTAACTTTTCCCATACCTTTCGGAACAGATAAACCGGCCCAAACTCTTTTGTCCAAAGCACGGAGACAGAAGAGGAAGAGCCTTGCCCGTGAATTCGGTCAAAGTAACGCTCTGAAAATTTGGCTAATCCCTCGATTATGTTATCGACAGAGCCATTCTCTAATAAATGTTCTAACCTCCCTAGATTACAAAGCGTTTGTTGCCGAACTTTATTGTCTACACGAAATGTACGACATATTTGTAGATATTGACGAACAGAACCATTTTTATTTTTTTGCTTATTAATTCGAATATACATAGCACTAATAGTATAACATATATTACATATTATTGGATATACAAAAGTTATCCACATAACACTACATAATGATTATATTTTCGATAAAAAAAGTGGATAACTATTGGTATAATCACCTTTAGTTATCCACATGTAGTGAAATGGTGTCAAACTTGAGTCAGAAAGCCAAGATTTTTGAGTACAAATTTTATTCCCTTTTCGGTTAATGAAGCATGTCGATTTGATTCATTCACAGTATCACAATAAAGGTCGATATAACCCTTCTTATGAAGGTAATCATATTCTTTTTTATTATTTCGATAATCTTCATGTACTGATACAATTTGACGAAGGTTATAATCATTAGCAATACAAATATCACGAAGAACTCTTAATATTAACAAATGATTCTCATTTAATTTAAGAAAGTATTTCAAGTAACATTTTCTTACTTTATTTTTATTTCGTTCATTTTCTTCCCTCCTGATAAATTGCATCACCACTAAATCAATATCGCCATTGGCAAAATACTGTACTGCTCCAATGTACTGCCATTCATCTGTTCCTTTTAGCTTTATATAATGAGCAAATGTTACACTATAATCAGATTCACTTACTGTTTCCGTCTTTATTTCAAACAAATCACTGGCTTTTATCATCTTCTTCCCTCCAAATAAAAAAAGCACCCTGAAAAAAGGATGCTTATACACAATTTTTATTAATTTTTTGATTAACTATTGAATTATACGTTAGTATAATTCAATAGGGCATTACAAAATTCCTTCTTTTTTAAAAAATTTACAACGAAAAAGACCTCCATATGGTTATTGAGGAGGTCTTTAATGACTGATAAAAGCAGGAGACAAAACTCCTGCCCCATTTCAAAGATACACAAAACTTCCATTTGGAAGCCTATTGTCACTAAAGTGACTAAATAATTTTTTGAAATGGTGTAAATATTTTATGCACTGTTGACAAAAATATGATTATTAAATGAAATTGGGGAAGACAATTTCTCCCCCTAACAAAACTCAAAAGATTGAGCCATTTGCCTTGTTTAAGGCTAAATAAATTTTATGAGTCCATTTTAAAGTATTATATAAGGGTTTGTCAATAGATTTATTTTAAACCTAATTGATTTTTTACTTTTTTATTTATTTCTTTGAATAATTCATTTTTTATCTTACCTACTCTTTTATCTAATCGAGCTTTATCAATTGTTAGTATTTCTGTAACATTTATTCTAGATGGATCTTTATCTAGTTTGCCATAATACATATCATTATTAGTGAGTTTGACATGAAACGTTTCGTTAATATTATTTCCATCACCTTTAATCGTTAATACATTAACGGTATCAGCAAACATATTTCCGGTGTCGTTTTGTAATATTAAGACCAAATGATTTTCACAGAGTTCGCTACCTATATTCTCTCCAATTAGAGCATTGTAAATTTGACCTCGTTTAACTTGAATAGGATGAATTTTATTAGGATTAGCATTTCTTTTTTTTGATTTTGAATTGCTAATTCATGTAATGAGCATTCAATAGGTATATTTTTTATAATCCCCTCTGCTTTAGGAAAGTATTCTTCTTTCATTTTTGGTTTTAGATCTTGAACTTCCTTAACAAGTTTTGACATTTTTTCTTCAATACTCATATCATCCTCCAATCTTCTCTATATTTTACCATATTTCGAGAATGATAGGAGGAATTTCCTAGTAACTTCGACAAGAGAAAACACATTTTACGGTGAACTCGGCAGGATTCGAACCTGCAAACCGCACAGTATTCAAACTGGCTGCTCTAACCGTTGAGCTACGAGTCCAAAAAGAAAAAATAAAAAACCACATTCCCAGAATGTAGTTTTCATCACCAATTCTTTTCAATCTCATTACTAAATTTCTTCATAAACAAATATTGGTTCAACGCAATCAAAAACAATAACACATAAATAAACACGCCAATTCCACCAGCTACATAATAATTAACATTTACTTTAAATAGCGTTTCAATCAACCAAGCAATTCCACACGCTAAAGCCGCAAATACAGTACACCACATCAAAGAAATAATAGCTGTGATAACTTTTTGTGATCTATCATTTTAAATATTTGATTTATTCCCTTTCACTTAGCATGATATTCTTCAATTACCTTGCATAAGCAAACATCTACACCATTTTCGTTTTCATCATTTTTTCTTCGTTCAAATTCTGCCTTTGCTTCCTCGTATGTATCAAATATTTCTTGCCCGGCATCACAATAATCACTAAAAACAGCATGTTTATCCTTAAAGCCATTCTCCCAATCCTCAAACGAACACTGTCCACATTCCATTTCTCCAGCTTTCTCATACGGGATTTTTAAACCACATTTAGTACATTTAAATAAACTAGGAATTTCAATTTTTTTCATTCAATTCACCTTTCTAATTGATTATATTACCTTCTTAATCTCAAACTCTATCCAATCGCCTTGCTGCAACAACTTCAAAGTACAATAACGGTAAAAATCATCATCAAAAGGAACTTCTTTATACTGCCTAAAATTAATTATGTAATGCATATACATTTCCGCATATTCAGGTTTATCATTAAAAAACTCAATCACATTCTTTTTCCATTGTTCGTCTATGTAGGCATGTGCAGCTTTTTCATCATAATTAAATTTCTTTAAAATATCCTCATTCGGCTTAAAAAGTTCTTCTTCCTTATAAGCATATTGACCATCAATCAATAGTTGATAAATTCACCTAGAAGCGTTTCATAATTTCTTATGTTCGCTTTTGTTGTGTTTTTGAATTTCCGATCTTCTAAAAAATCTTGATATGCAAATTTGAGCAACAAAAAAGGACTACCTCCTTTTTATAGGAAGTAGTCCTTACGATTGAATATATTTGTTTCTGTGACTAGTTCACTGCAATTATTACATCATTCCGCCCATGTCAGGCATGCCTGGGTTGCCGTTGCCTTTGTTTTCTTCTGGTTTGTCAGCAACAACTGCTTCAGTTGTTAAGAACATAGCGGCAACGGATGCTGCGTTTTGAAGAGCAGAACGAGTTACTTTTGTTGGGTCAACGATACCAGCTTCGATCATGTTCACCCATTCGCCTGTAGCAGCGTTAAAGCCGATTCCAACTTCTTCTTTTTTCAAGCGTTCAACGATAACAGAGCCTTCTAAACCAGCGTTGTGAGCGATTTGGCGAACTGGCTCTTCTAAAGCGCGAAGAACGATGTTTACACCAGTTTGAACGTCGCCTTCTGCTTCAATTTCAGCAACTTTTTTGTAAACGTTAACTAGAGCTGTACCACCACCGGAGACAATTCCTTCTTCCACTGCTGCACGAGTGGAGTTAAGAGCGTCTTCGATGCGAAGTTTACGTTCTTTCAATTCTGTTTCAGTAGCGGCACCAACTTTGATAACTGCTACGCCGCCAGCTAATTTTGCTAAGCGCTCTTGAAGTTTTTCTTTATCAAATTCAGAAGTTGTTTCTTCCAATTGAGCTTTAATTTGATTTACGCGAGCTGCAATTTTGTCGCTTGCGCCTGCGCCTTCAACAATTGTAGTTGTTTCTTTCGTTACAACAACTTTTGCAGCGCGGCCTAATTGAGAAATAGTAGCGCTCTTAAGATCTAAACCTAAATCTTCTGTAATAACTTCACCATCTGTTAAAATGGCGATATCTTCTAACATTGCTTTGCGGCGGTCACCGAATCCAGGAGCTTTTACAGCTACAGCATTAAATGTACCGCGAAGTTTGTTCACAACTAATGTTGCTAAAGCTTCGCCTTCAACATCTTCAGCAATGATTAATAAAGGTTTGCCTTGTTGTACAACTTGCTCAAGAACTGGCAAGATTTCTTGGATGTTAGAGATTTTCTTGTCAGTAATTAAAATGTATGGATTTTCAAGAACAGCTTCCATTTTATCAGAATCTGTTACCATGTATGGAGAAGCATATCCGCGGTCAAACTGCATTCCTTCTACAACGTCTAGCTCAGTAGTGAAACCTTTAGATTCTTCAATAGTGATAACGCCATCGTTACCAACACGTTCCATTGCTTCAGCAATTAATTTACCTACTTCATCATCCGCAGCAGAAATAGCAGCAACTTGAGCAATTGATTCTTTTCCTTCAATTGGTTTAGAAATTGCTTTTAATTCTTCAACAGCTGTAGCAACTGCTTTTTCAATTCCTTTACGCACACCCATTGGGTTTGCGCCAGCTGTTACGTTTTTAAGTCCTTCG
The DNA here is from genome assembly GCF_038004325.1 of Aeribacillus sp. FSL K6-2848. Classification (NCBI taxonomy): domain Bacteria; kingdom Bacillati; phylum Bacillota; class Bacilli; order Caryophanales; family Bacillaceae; genus Aeribacillus; species Aeribacillus sp. FSL K6-2848. The sequence goes on along the minus strand of NZ_JBBOQQ010000001.1, from coordinate 444,882 downwards.
CGGATCATTGCTTGAGCTAAAACTGTTGCAGTAGTTGTACCGTCCCCAGCAACATCGTTTGTTTTGCTAGCAACTTCTGCAACTAATTTTGCACCCATGTTTTCAAATGGATCTTCTAATTCAATTTCTTTTGCAATCGTAACGCCATCGTTTGTAATTAACGGAGAACCGAATTTTTTCTCAAGAACAACGTTACGGCCTTTTGGTCCTAAAGTAACTTTAACCGCATCTGCTAATTTATCCACACCACGCAGCATTGCACGACGTGCTTCTTCACTGAATTTAATTTCTTTTGCCATGTTGCGAAAACCTCCTCAAAATTTAAATTGTCTATGATATTGGGCTGTCTCTATTAGCCGATCACAGCCAAAATGTCGCTTTCACGCAAAATTAAGTATTCTTTGCCGTCATATTTTACTTCTGTGCCGGCGTATTTTGAGAAGATAATGCGATCGCCAACAGCAACTTCAACTGCAACACGTTCACCGCTGTCTAATACACGACCAGTACCAACTGCTACTACTTTACCTTCTTGAGGTTTTTCTTTAGCTGTGTCAGGCAATACGATGCCGCTTGCTGTTTTTTCTTCTGTTTCAACAAGTTCAATTACAACGCGATCACCTAATGGCTTTAACAAGGGAAACAACCTCCTCAAATATCTTTTGAGATTTTCAAAATTTATTCCTTATTCATTATTAGCACTCATTGCTATCGAGTGCTAACACCAATTATTATATTATAGAAACCTCCTCTATTTTTCAAGTCTCTTTTAAAAAAATTTTAACATCCTCCATTAAGTGCTTTCCTTGTCAAAATTGTTTTTCTTTCTTTAAAACATTGTGTGTTAAAATAGTCATATGAATCTTTTATAAAGGAGAACTATTCGTGAAAAAGCAATATTGGTGGATCATCATTACGTACATCATTATGCAGCTCTCATCCTATATTGGAGTTCCCCTTTTTTATGAACTGGGTGTTGGCGACGATGAAAATCTCAATGCAGGACTTTTTCAAGCGCAAGCATATTGGTCGATTACAAGTTTTACTGCTGCGTTCGTCATTATTTTATTTCTCCTTCGTCATGAACGGAAAAATAATGTCCGGATTGAAAAAGCTTCTTTCGGCGAATCTGCCATATGGGCTGTTTTCGGAGTTTTTTTAGCTTTTTTCATTCAAACAATCGTTGGCAATATTGAAATATATGTACTTAAAGTTAATCCGATGTCGGAAAATACTCAAGTTATTATGGATTTAATTGAAGCAACGCCTTATTTGATTATTGTCACATCAATAATAGGACCGATTCTTGAAGAAATTATCTTCCGAAAAATTATTTTCGGGGTGATTTATCAAAAAACGAATTTTTGGATCGGCGCGCTTGTCAGCTCGCTATTGTTCGGCATCGTGCATGGGGAACCTGAACTTTTATTGCGTTATACAGCAATGGGGTTTACGTTCGCTTTTTTATATTATAAAACAAAACGCATATTAGTCCCTATTTTTGCCCATACAATGATGAATACAATCGTAGTCATCATTCAAACAATTTATCATGATGAGATTGAAAACATGATGAAGCAAATGGAACAAATACAAATCATTATTGGAGGCAGCTAAGATTATGAATTTTCATCCCGTTTCCATGGGACTCTTCTATTTTATCATGGGAGTTCTATTTACATATTTAGCAATTCATCATGCTGAAAATGGTATGTGGACAGCTACAAATATGATTTTAATGATTTTAGCCACGTTTGATTTTGCTGTTTCCATCCGCATGTTCACTTTCTCATATAAAATTCGGAAAGCAAAAAACAACCGATGAGGTGTAATGATATTATCCCTCTTGTGTAGACAGTAGGAAAAAAGCCTATACTGTCTTCACAAGAGGGATATGTTTATAACAGCCCATCGGTTTTACTTTTGATCTGATTCTTTTATTTGAGAAGACTGTGCTTTTTTGTAAGCAAATCTTGAAACAATGATACTTATTTCATACAAAATGAATAGCGGAATCGTGACCATTAAATGCGACACAATTTCAGGCGGCGTAATAATCGCTGCGATAACAAGCAATACAAAATACGCATATTTTCTAACCTTTGCCAAAAACGCCGGATTGATGATCCCGAGTCTTGTTAAAAACATAATGACAACGGGAAGCTGAAACAACAGTCCGAAAGGCAATGTTAACTGCAGCAGGAAACGAAAGTATTCATTTATTCCTATCATTTGTTGAATGTTTAAATCATTGGAAAGCCGCCCCATAAAATCGATGACAAAAGGAAACAAAATAAAATAAGAGAAGCTTATTCCTAAAAGAAATAAAGCAACCGACAACGGTATATAGCTTAATGTGACCCGCCTTTCTTTTTCATACAGTCCTGGGCTGATAAACGCCCAAAGCTGGTACAATAAAACAGGGAAAGTTAGAATTAAAGCAATAATAAATGTAATCTGCATATAAACGATCAATGGATCTGCAGGACGAAAAGCATTTAAGGCGAATTGCTTTGCTTCATCAGTTTGCTGTAAAAAAACAATAATTGGCTTCGCTATGAAAAAGCCAGTAATCATAGCAACGAAAAAGAAAACGACTACAATAATCAGCCGTTTTCTAAGCTCCGCTATATGCTCCAACACGGACATTTTTTTTTCGCTCATCATTATTCATCCATTCTTCTTGCTATTCATTTTTCTTGTTTTCTTCATCATCGTCTGCTAAGCCCTTCGTGGCACTTTTAAACTCCTTTAATGATTCTCCTATAGCTTTTCCAAGCTCAGGAAGTTTTTTCGGCCCGAAAACAAGCAGAGCTGCAAATACAATCAACAGCAAGCTTCCAATTCCAATTGTTGGCATTTAATATCGCTCCTTCAATCTTCATTCGAATAATGTTTTAAAAAATATGCAAGAGCCTGAAGTTCAACAGATAGATCGATATGATGAATCCGAATTTTATCCGGAACATTTAAGCGAGCCGGCGTAAAATTTAAAATGCCTTTTATGCCTTTTTCCACTAACCGATCCGTTATTCCTTGAGCGGCGGTTGCCGGGACCGTTAATATCGCAACAGGCACATCATCAGGCAATTCACTTTCTAGCTGATCCAAATGATAAATTGGAACTCCACCAATTTTCATTCCTACTTTTCGTTTATTAATGTCAAATGCAATAACAATTTGTGTGTTGTTATTTTTTGTAAAATTGTAATTTAAAAAAGCTGTTCCCAAATTTCCGACGCCAATGAGGGCAACTTTGGTCAACTCATCTTGGTCAAGCGTCTTTCTAAAAAATGATAACAAATAATTGACATTATATCCATAACCTTTTTTGCCCAGCGCTCCGAAATATGAAAAGTCCCTTCTAATTGTCGCAGAATCTACTTTTACTGCTTCACTCAGTTCTTGAGAGGAAACACGTTGTTTTCCCGAGGCATGTAAATTTTGCAAAAACCGATAATATAGAGGTAATCTTTTTGCAGTTGCTTGCGGTATCTTAGATTGATCTTGATTCAATGCTCATCCCTCGCAATCCAAAACAACCTGACTAATTTTGTTTTTAACTATGTTTTCTAGCAAGCGGCTGCTCGCCTGTATGAAACAATATCAGACTGATAACGCTTCCATCCTGATCTTCTTCTCCGTCTACATTTCTTTTTATTTGTTTTTTCTCCAAACTCTCCTTATATAAAAACTATACACTATTTTTTTATTCGTGTCTTTTGAACGATTGTTACAATTTCTTGTCCTTTTGTTCATCAGGTCAGTTGCCTGCAGTCAAATATATAGGCTACACTTATTCTAGCAAAGATTGAGGTGAACTATGGATGATTTTATTGCAGTTAAACAAAATCACAAAATATTATGGTGCTGACCTTATTTTATCGAATATTAAGCTGGAAATCCAAACAGGAGATAAAATCGCCGTTGTAGGCCGCAATGGAGCCGGAAAATCAACATTATTGAAAATCATTGCCGGTGAAATGCCCTTTGATTCTGGTGAAATTGTGAAGCCAAAAGATTTAACAATCGGCTATCTGGCACAAAACACAGGATTAGAATCAACTAAGTCGATATGGGATGAAATGCTAACCGTTTTTGAAGAGCTGCGGAACATCGAAGCTGAGCTGCGAAATATTGAACAAAAAATGGCAGCTATCTCCTCAGCTGGAGATTCTCATGCTTTGCAAAGCTTAATGAAGGAATATGATTCACTCCAACATTTATATAAAGAAAATGGCGGATATCAATATGAGGCGGATATCCGTTCTGTGCTGCATGGATTAAGGTTTGCTGATTACGACTATTCAACTAAAATTTCGGTTTTGAGCGGAGGACAAAAAACCCGGTTAGCACTCGGAAAGCTCCTGTTGAAAAAACCGGATCTGCTCATACTCGACGAGCCGACAAACCATCTCGACATGGAAACATTAAACTGGCTCGAACAATATTTACAGCATTATAATGGAGCGGTTCTAATTGTTTCCCATGACCGGTACTTTTTAGATCGCGTTGTCAACACTGTTTATGAAATATCACGAACAGTTTGTACGAAGTATGTTGGGAATTACAGCACTTATTTAAAACAAAAAGCGGAAGCGTACGAAAGGGAATTAAAACAATTTGAAAAACAGCAAGAAGAAATCGCGCGGATGAAAGATTTTATTCAACGAAACTTAGCAAGAGCATCGACAACGAAACGTGCGCAAAGCAGAAGGAAAATGCTTGAGAAAATGGAAATACTGGACAGACCCGCTGGGGACGAGAAGTCAGCCAGCTTTTCCTTCGAAATCGAAAAGCAAAGCGGCAATGACGTGTTAAAAGCCATTGATTTGTCCCTTTCCTACGATCAAAAAACTCCGATCGTGAAAAATATTAACTTTTCGATCAACAGGAAGGACTCAATTGCTTTAATAGGGCCAAACGGAGTTGGTAAATCTACCTTATTAAAAACGATCATCAACCGCTTAAAGCCGCTGAGCGGAAAAATTCAGTTTGGATCTAATGTCCAAATCGGATATTATGACCAGGAACAAGCGGATTTGTCTTCATCTAAACGGGTTTTAGATGAATTGTGGGATGACTATCCCGAAAAAACAGAAAAAGAAATCCGAACGGTTTTAGGGAATTTCCTTTTTTCCGGAGATGAAGTGCTGAAAACCGTCTCGTCTTTAAGCGGAGGAGAAAAAGCTCGGCTCGCTTTAGCGAAATTAATGCTAAAAAAAGCTAACTTTCTCATCATGGATGAACCTACGAATCATCTGGATCTCGACAGCAAAGAAGTATTGGAAAACGCTCTGATAAATTTTCCTGGAACAATCTTGTTTGTTTCGCACGATCGTTATTTTATCAACAAAATCGCGACCAAAATTTTTGAATTATCCACGGAAGGCATTGCCGAATATATCGGGGACTATGATTATTACATTGCAAAAAAAGCGGAGATGATCGAGCTTGAACAGTTGAAAAAACCAACTATCGAAACCAAAGAGCAAAAACAAGGAAAATTATCTTATGAACAAGAAAAAATATTGAAAAAAAAGGAACGGCAAAGACAGCGCCGCATTGAAGAACTTGAAAACAAAATAGCAGAAATTGAAGAAGCGATCGCTGAAAACAATGAAATGCTTTGCGATCCAAATATATACCAAGATCATGAAAAAGCTCAAAAACTTCATGATCAAAATGTCATGTTAACGGAACAACTAGATCAGCTGATAGAGGAATGGGAATCACTTCTTTCTGAATAACCGGCTCATGCCGGTTTTTTATTTATTTTGTTTCCTTCAGCATGTTTCTCTCAAACAGTTATCCACATCATTAGTTCCTTATCTTATAATATTTGTCTTATTTGTTCACATTATCCACAACAAACCCCTTTAGTTATCCACATGTTTCACCTTGTTTTTTCTTCTTCTATTTCAATGTTTCGTCTTATTTATCCAAAATGAAGATTTTCTTTGTGGATAACCTGTGGTTAAAACAAAAAAATAGGGCCGCTGTTCATTCGACCCTATTTTGCCTCTATATATATGACGTTAATTCCAATCCAGGATGAGCATTCATACGATAATCACCGAAAATTCCTTTTTCATAAAGTACATCAGCGAAAGCTGCAATCATGGCCGCATTATCTGTGCATAAGGACAATGGTGGAATGACGAGGTCGATCCCTTTTTTCTTTTTGAATGCTTCCTCCATAGCAGTTCTTAATCCTTTATTCGCCGCTACTCCGCCTGATAAAAGAACTTGCTTAGCTTGATACTTCTCACTGGCACGAACAGTTTTTTCCACTAAAACTTCTACAACACTTTGCTGAAAACTTGCAGCCATATCTTTCGGATCTATCGTGATCCCTCTTTGCGCCGCGTTATGAAGAGTGTTAATCACCGCTGACTTCAGCCCGCTGAAACTAAAATGAAACGAGCCTTCTTCAAGCCATGCTCGCGGCAAATCAATGGAAGCAGTTCCTTCATGTGCTAGCCTGTCGATATGAGGCCCGCCCGGATAAGGCAGGTTTAATGTTCGCGCTACTTTATCATAAGCCTCTCCTGCTGCATCATCAAGTGTTTCCCCAATCACCTCAAAACAACCGTGCTCCTTCATATAGACAAGCTCTGTATGGCCGCCGGAAACAACTAATGCAATCAGCGGGAAAGAAAATTCTTTCACAAGACGGTTCGCATAAATGTGTCCTGCAATATGATGTACTCCGATTAGTGGAAGATCATACGCAAAAGCTAAAGCCTTTGCGGCATTGACTCCAATCAATAATGCACCAACCAGCCCCGGTCCTTCTGTCACGGCTATGGCGTTCAAATCGTGATACGAAAGATTCGCCTGTTTTAACGTTTCTTCTAATACGAGAGTAATTTGCTCGACATGATGGCGTGAAGCGATTTCTGGAACGACTCCGCCAAAACGTTTATGGCTTTCAATTTGGGAAGCAACGACTTGTGCAACAATTTCTTTTCCGTTTTTCACAATGGCAGCTGCTGTTTCATCACAGCTTGTTTCAATTCCTAAAATTAATCGATCTTTCATTATAAATTCACCTGCATTAATATCGCATCTTCTTGGTTATCCGTATAATAGTTTTCCCGGATTCCGATTGGTTCAAAATTCAATTTCTTATATAATGATTGCGCAACAGTATTCGAAACTCGGACTTCTAATGTAACGGTTTTGGCTCCTTTTTCTTTTGCTACGTTTAAAACGCTTCTAAGCAGGGTCTCTCCCAGCTTTTTTCCCCGATACGCTGGAGAAATAGCAATATTGGTAATCTGCCCATCATCAACAATCACCCATAAACCGCAATAACCTACAACTTTTCCTTCATATTCTATTACTAAATAAGTAGCAAAATGGTTATGGACCAATTCCCGATAAAATGATTCCTTTGTCCAAGGAACCGAAAATGACAGCTGTTCGATTTCATAAACACGATGTATATCTTCAACTGTCATTTTTCGAACATTTACTTGATTATTAATCATGTTGACGTTTTTTGCTGCTCGATCCATTTCGCTTCCGCCTCTGCTAACCTTAAATAATTTGGCACAAACTGATGAACATTGACTGCTTCTCTAGTCATTCCCAGCAAACCTAGCAATCCCGGACGCGGCTGGTGCAATGACGGATCCCCGATGACTGCCAACTCACCCATTATTTCTTTGATCAGATCTAAATGAAGAGAAACATCATTCCCTAAAAAGAGCACCCGCTTTTTGAGCTGTTTTATTTCATTCAACCAATCTTCTAGCAGAATATTTCTGTCTTCTTTCACACAAAGTATGTTTTCTTTAAATTCATACAGCCCGGTATAAACTCGTCCTCTTCTTGCATCAAATAAAGGGCAAATCAATCCGTCAAAAAAACGCCCGTTCAGCGCAAGCACTTCAAGACTGGAAACGCCCGTTAAAGGAATGTTTCTAGCCCATGCAAGCGTCTTAGCAATTGTTACACCGATTCGCACACCAGTATAAGAGCCAGGACCTTGGGCAACCACAATCTTTGTTAAGTCGCTGGGCTGAACGTGGCACTCTTTCAAAAGATAATCAACTGCCGGCATTGCACGAACAGAATGGTTTTTTTTCAAGTTCGTCATATATTCGCCAATAATTTTAGTTTCGTCTACTAACGCAATGCCTAAACAGTCGTTTGATGTATCAATCGCTAATACCGTCATCAGTAAAAAACTCCTTACACAGCTTAATATATCTTTTTCCCTTCGGCCTAAAAATTAGAGATCTTGTATTGTCCTGAATGTAACGGATGAATACATCCAGTCTTTCCTCCGGCAGTTGATCTTCTATATAATGCGCCCACTCTACAACTGTTACACCGTCTCCATCAAAAAACTCATCAAACCCTAAATCCTCATCGCTATTTTCAATCCGATAAACGTCCATATGATAAAGCGGCAGTCTGCCGTCTGTATACTCCTTCATGATTGTAAAAGTAGGACTGCTCACTGTTCTGCCAATGCCCAAACCTTTTGCCAGTCCTTTCACAAATGTAGTTTTGCCTGCTCCAAGATCTCCTTCAAGCGTAATCACATCGCCCGCTTGTAAGTGCTGAGCCAGCTTCATCGCCATATTCCCTGTCTCTTCAGGATTTGTTGTTTTTATTTCAAATTGATCCAAATGAATCACCTTTTTTAAAATGATTGTAGCCTTTGCTTAATAGCCGTTTGCGAATATTTTTTTCTTGCAAATAAACCGATGGGCTGCCTTCAAATACTTCTCCGATCTTCGTTATGCGTATTCCTTCTTGCTCGCATTTTTTTTTCAATACTTCAAAGGAATGTTTAGAAGTCGTTCCTACCAGTTCAAAATCTTCTCCTCCAGTGATAGCCCACTCAAATTGCTTTTCTAACGGCAATAATTGTATTGAATCACTTAATGGAAGAAGATCTTTATGTACGACGATTTGTACGTTGCTCATGACAGCTATCTCATTCAATTCGCTTGCAATACCGTCACTAATATCATTAAGGCTCGCCCGATCCACTTCAGAAATAATCCTGCCCGCTTTTACTTGCGGCTTCGGACGTCTATGGCGAGATACTAAATATTGATAATCGTCCTCCGGCAAATTGAACTCATCGTTTAATAGAAGGTGCAATCCAGCAGCTGAATCCCCCAGAGTACCCGTAACAAAAACCACATCCCCCGGTCTTGCTGAGCTTCTCAATTGGGCTTTCCCGCGTTCAACTTCTCCAATCAAGGTGACGGTGATGACAAGGTGATCAGCAATAGAAACAGTATCTCCACCGATTAAATCCACTTTATATTTTTCTGCGGCATCTGCCATTCCTTTGTATATAGATTGTAAGTCTTTCTCGTGCCATCGAGAGGGAATCGCAATGGAAACTAAAAAATACTTTGGAATCCCGCCCATTGCGGCAATATCACTAATGTTCACTGCCAAACATTTAAAGCCGATATCAAAAGGCTCCATTGTTTTACGTAAAAAATGAACCCCTTCGACCATTGTGTCTGTGCAGACTATTTGCTGAAAACCTTTATTCGGTGTGTAAACTGCGGCATCGTCACCTATTCCGACAACAAGGCCTTCATGAAAATAATGTGCTGGCCGAATACTTCGGATAAACTCAAATTCATCCTGAATTGACATATAAAACCTCTTTCTTTAAAAGATGCTCTCCTAAAGAATCCAATTCAATCCTCTTGTATAGTTTACCGCATATGTTTAGCTTATCCAAGATATTCATAAAATAAAAAAACGAAACGTTGAACGTTTCGTTAGTTGTTCGTATATTGTTGTAATGGCGGTCCCGACGGGAATCGAACCCGCGATCTCCTGCGTGACAGGCAGGCATGTTAACCGCTACACTACGGGACCATTGGTTGCGGGGGC
>NZ_JBBOQQ010000001.1:190000-432500 GCF_038004325.1 Aeribacillus sp. FSL K6-2848 | reverse complement strand
GGGTTCGGGCCTCCAGCAAGTGTTACCTTGCCTTCACCCTGGACATGGGTAGATCACCTGGTTTCGGGTCTGCGACCTCGTACTATTTCGCCCTCTTCAGACTCGCTTTCGCTGCGGCTCCGCCTTTCGGCTTAACCTTGCACGAAATCGCAACTCGCCGGTTCATTCTACAAAAGGCACGCCATCACCCGTTAATGGGCTCTGACTACTTGTAGGCACACGGTTTCAGGTTCTCTTTCACTCCCCTCCCGGGGTGCTTTTCACCTTTCCCTCACGGTACTGGTTCACTATCGGTCACTAGGGAGTATTTAGCCTTGGGAGATGGTCCTCCCTGCTTCCGACGGGATTTCACGTGTCCCGCCGTACTCAGGATCCACTCGGGAGGGAACGGAGTTTCGACTACAGGGTTGTTACCTTCTCTGACGGGCCTTTCCAGACCTCTTCGTCTACCCCGTTCCTTTGTCACTCCTTAATCGAGTGTCCTACAACCCCAAGAGGCACGCCTCTTGGTTTGGGCTGTTCCCGTTTCGCTCGCCGCTACTCAGGGAATCGCTGTTGCTTTCTCTTCCTCCGGGTACTTAGATGTTTCAGTTCCCCGGGTTGCCCTCCATACCCTATGGATTCAGGTATGGATACTGCCCCATTACGGACAGTGGGTTCCCCCATTCGGACATCTCCGGATCGACGCTTACTTACAGCTCCCCGAAGCATTTCGGTGTTTGTCCCGTCCTTCATCGGCTCCTAGTGCCAAGGCATCCACCGTGCGCCCTTTCTAACTTAACCGTTTCTTCCTAACATGAGCGATCTATTCGTGAATGTCTTTCCGTTATCCAGTTTTCAAAGAACAATCAAGAAGGATGTGATCCTTCAAAACTAAACAAAACGGAAAAGCGTACCCTATTTCAATGTATATATCCTTAGAAAGGAGGTGATCCAGCCGCACCTTCCGATACGGCTACCTTGTTACGACTTCACCCCAATCATTTGTCCCACCTTCGGCGGCTGGCTCCCGTAAGGGTTACCCCACCGACTTCGGGTGTTACAAACTCTCGTGGTGTGACGGGCGGTGTGTACAAGACCCGGGAACGTATTCACCGCGGCATGCTGATCCGCGATTACTAGCGATTCCGGCTTCATGCAGGCGAGTTGCAGCCTGCAATCCGAACTGAGAGTGGTTTTTTGGGATTCGCTCCACCTCGCGGTTTCGCTGCCCTTTGTACCACCCATTGTAGCACGTGTGTAGCCCAGGTCATAAGGGGCATGATGATTTGACGTCATCCCCACCTTCCTCCGACTTTTAGCCGGCAGTCACCTTAGAGTGCCCAACTGAATGCTGGCAACTAAGGTCAAGGGTTGCGCTCGTTGCGGGACTTAACCCAACATCTCACGACACGAGCTGACGACAACCATGCACCACCTGTCACCCTGTCCCCGAAAGGGGAACGCCCTATCTCTAGGGTTGTCAGGGGATGTCAAGACCTGGTAAGGTTCTTCGCGTTGCTTCGAATTAAACCACATGCTCCACCGCTTGTGCGGGTCCCCGTCAATTCCTTTGAGTTTCAGCCTTGCGGCCGTACTCCCCAGGCGGAGTGCTTAATGCGTTTGCTGCAGCACTAAAGGGTGGATACCCTCTAACACTTAGCACTCATCGTTTACGGCGTGGACTACCAGGGTATCTAATCCTGTTCGCTCCCCACGCTTTCGCGCCTCAGCGTCAGTTACAGGCCAGAGAGCCGCCTTCGCCACTGGTGTTCCTCCACATCTCTACGCATTTCACCGCTACACGTGGAATTCCGCTCCCCTCTCCTGCACTCAAGTTCCCCAGTTTCCAATGGCCGCTCGCGGTTGAGCCGCGAGATTTCACATCAGACTTAAGGAACCGCCTGCGCGCGCTTTACGCCCAATAATTCCGGACAACGCTTGCCACCTACGTATTACCGCGGCTGCTGGCACGTAGTTAGCCGTGGCTTCCTCGTCAGGTACCGTCAAGGTACCGCCCTGTTCGAACGGCACTTGTTCTTCCCTGACAACAGAGCTTTACGATCCGAAGACCTTCTTCGCTCACGCGGCGTTGCTCCGTCAGACTTTCGTCCATTGCGGAAGATTCCCTACTGCTGCCTCCCGTAGGAGTCTGGGCCGTGTCTCAGTCCCAGTGTGGCCGGTCACCCTCTCAGGTCGGCTACGCATCGTCGCCTTGGTGAGCCGTTACCTCACCAACTAGCTAATGCGCCGCGGGCCCATCCTGCAGTGACAGCTAAAAGCCGCCTTTCAACCGAAAACCATGCGGTTTTCGGTGTTATCCGGTATTAGCTCCGGTTTCCCGAAGTTATCCCAGTCTGCAGGGCAGGTTGCCCACGTGTTACTCACCCGTCCGCCGCTAACCTAAAGGAGCAAGCTCCCTTCGGTCCGCTCGACTTGCATGTATTAGGCACGCCGCCAGCGTTCGTCCTGAGCCAGGATCAAACTCTCCAAAAAAAGTTTGTCACCAAATGCTCTTGTCAGAATCAACAGGCACGCTTTTCGTTTTGTTCAGTTTTCAAGGATCATTTTGGAGCGGGTGATGGGAATCGAACCCACGACATCAGCTTGGAAGGCTGAGGTTTTACCACTAAACTACACCCGCGCGAAAATATTTGTTTTTCTATTTAGATGATAAACACGCATTTTCCATGCCTCTTCCTCTTCCAGCATTGTTCGAGGATGTAAATGCGTCGAGGCAACTCGCAGATTATTCATTGAAGTGTCGCTCGTGGCTGAGGTTTTACCACTAAACTACACCCACATATCTTAATTTATTCATGCAATTTTGCTTTTAAGCCTATATTGATCAAAATCGGGAAGACAGGATTCGAACCTGCGACCCCATGGTCCCAAACCATGTGCTCTACCAAGCTGAGCTACTTCCCGTATATGGCGCGCCCGAGAGGAGTCGAACCCCTAACCTTTTGATCCGTAGTCAAACGCTCTATCCAATTGAGCTACGGGCGCATTCCACAGGTTTTTTATTGTAACTCACTTAAAATATGATGTCAATACTTTTTTGGTGCGGTAGAGAGGACTCGAACCTCCACGGGGTCGCCCCCACTAGGCCCTCAACCTAGCGCGTCTGCCATTCCGCCACTACCGCGAATATGCGGGTGGAGGGACTTGAACCCCCACGCCGTAAGGCGCTAGATCCTAAGTCTAGTGCGTCTGCCAATTCCGCCACACCCGCATTAAATGGTGAGCCATGGAGGATTCGAACCTCCGACCCTCTGATTAAAAGTCAGATGCTCTACCGACTGAGCTAATGGCTCATAAAAAGTAATTTCTTCTAATCTGTTTTAAAGTCGGTCAGATGTCCCTTCCTCTTCCAGCTTTCTCAAGGATGCTGGATGCGTCGGGACAACTCGCTGCTTATTCAACGAAGCCTTGCTCGTTGCTCTACCGACTGAGCTAATGGCTCTTATTATTTTTATAATAAGTGGCTGGGCTAGCTGGATTCGAACCAGCGCATCACGGAGTCAAAGTCCGTTGCCTTACCGCTTGGCTATAGCCCATCAAAAAGTCACAAAATTTATTGTAACATTTTTTGAACGCTATGTAAAGACTTTTTGGTTTGGATTTTTTAAAGTTAGAAATAGGAAGTTTTTCAACTTCCTATTTCAGCGAATATGAATGACCCGTACGGGATTCGAACCCGTGTTACCGCCGTGAAAGGGCGGTGTCTTAACCACTTGACCAACGGGCCATTTTTCATGGCGGAGAAGGAGGGATTTGAACCCTCGCGCCGCTTACACGACCTACTCCCTTAGCAGGGGAGCCCCTTCAGCCACTTGGGTACTTCTCCAAATTGGCTCCGCAGGCAGGATTCGAACCTGCGACCGTTCGGTTAACAGCCGAATGCTCTACCACTGAGCTACTGCGGAATGAAGAAAAAAATTGACGACTGTAACCATTGTAATGAGCATTTATAATTTTGTCAACAGTTCGTTATATATTGTTTTTCGCTGCCATCCAATTAGCGACGGCTTTTATACTTTATCATATCTTTCTCCTTTTCGTCAACCATTATTTTTATAAAATTGAATTTTTCCTCCGCACTTTCCGCATAAATATCGTTCTGGGTTCATTTTTCTACGGCGAATAAAAGTGCTCATACATGATAGGCATTTATAAATATAAATAATATTATTTTTATTTTTTTCTCTTAATGGTGTGCAAAATCTAGGTGCACCTACTTTTTTTAAAAGCATTTTAAAGTCAGAGTCCCGATGCCGAAAACCTTTTCCTTCGATATGAAGATGGTAGTGGCAAAGTTCATGCTTAATAATCCCTATTAATTCGTCCATTCCGTATTGTTCATAATATTTTTTATTCACTTCAATATCATGGCTGTTTAATAAATATCTTCCGCCTGTTGTTCGAAGACGGTGATTAAAATACGCTTTGTGAACAAATTTTTTCCCAAAAAAGGATAGTGAAATTTGCTCCACAAGTTTTTGAAGCTGGTCATCATTCAATGTACTGCACCTACTTTAAAAACATGTTGAACAGGACAACAACTTAACGCATACAATAAATATTACTACATCTAATCGGACTCACATATTTTATTTTAGCATATGCTTTTTTTCTTGACCATAAAATGGCAAGCCAAAAAGAACAATACATCCAAGGAGGTATTAACCAATGCCGAATTGGCTTATAAATCAAATGAAGAAAGCATATTATGAAAAAAACGTTTATCAAATCAAGTTATTAAATCAATGCTGGTATTTCTATAGAAAAAAGCATTGCTCATAATTCAACAGCTCTCAAAGAACAGACTAACTTTTTTCCAAAATTTTTGGTTGATAGATCGTTGTTTGCTTCCATCAGCATGCGATATAAGGTTGATTAAAAAATCAGCTGTCGACTTTGCCGACAGCCGTGATTTCTGTTGTTATTTATTTTACCATTGTTAAAGCGACTCTTCCTTTATCAACATCAACTTTTTCCACCCAGACTGTCACGATGTCCCCAACCGAAACAACGTCCAAAGGATGCTTTACATATTGTTTGCTTAATTTTGAAATGTGCACAAGTCCGTCCTGTTTCACACCAATATCAACAAATACACCAAAGTCTACTACGTTTCGAACCGTTCCTTGCAGCTCCATTCCTTCTTTCAAGTCTTCAAGCTGCAGCACATCTTTTTTCAAAAGAGGTTTAGGCACTTCATCACGAGGATCGCGCTCCGGTCTCATTAAAGCGTCGCATATATCCTTCAATGTATATTCGCCAATATGCAAGGCTTTTGAAGTTTCTTGAATATTCAGCGATCTGATTTTTTCTTTCAACAGTTCTGTACCGATATCATCGACTGTCAATGAAAGGCTTGACAGCAGTTTTCTAGCGTCTTCATAGCTTTCAGGATGAATGCTCGTCCTGTCAAGCGGATCGTCGCCGTCCAATATTCTTAAAAAGCCGATACATTGCTCATACGTTTTCTCCCCAAGCCGTGGGATGGATTTTAAATCGTTGCGATTCACAAATTTTCCAATTTCTTCTCTTCGTTTCACAATATTATGAGCCACTGTTTTTGATAATCCAGATACGTATTGCAACAGAGACGGCGAAGCAGTATTTACGTTGACACCGACTTGGTTGACAACTGTTTCTACAACAAACGTTAAAGATTCATGCAATTTCTTTTGGGATACATCATGCTGGTATTGACCAACACCGATTGATTTAGGATCAATTTTTACTAATTCAGCAAGCGGATCTTGAAGCCTTCTAGCAATAGATACTGCGCTGCGTTCTTCGACTTCAAGATCTGGGAACTCTTCCCGAGCTAAATCAGAAGCTGAATAAACACTTGCTCCCGCCTCGTTAACAATTAAATAATAAATATCTTCTTTCAGTTCTTTTATTACATCTGCAACAAATTGTTCTGTTTCTCTTGAAGCTGTTCCATTGCCGATAGCGATTACTTCAATTTGGAAGCGTTGAATAATATCGATCAGCTTTTGTTTTGATTTTTCTATTTCATTTTTTGGCGGATGAGGATAAATCACATCAATATAAAGAACTTTTCCAGTTTCATCGACTGCCGCAAGCTTGCAGCCTGTACGGTAAGCCGGGTCGATTCCTAAAACGATCGTTCCTTTTAATGGAGGTTGAAGGAGCAGTTTTCTTAAATTTTCGGAAAAAACACGAATGGCCTGATCCTCAGCTTTTTCAGTCAATTCTTTTCTAATCTCCCGCTCAATCGAAGGCTGTATGAGCCGTCTATACGCATCCTCCAACGTTTCAAATAAAATATCAGCAACAATTGTCCTTTGATCCGAAACAATTTTTTTCTTCAAATAGGCTACTATTTGTTCTGTCGGCGGCTCGATTGCCACCCTTAAAATCCCTTCCTTCTCCCCTCTGTTTAACGCCAAAACACGATGAGGAACGATTTTTTTGATCGGTTCTTCATATTGGTAATACATTTCGAATACTTTTTTCTCATCTTTTTCTTCGTCTTTACATGTTGAAACGACCATACCTTCTTTCAACGTTTGCTCCCTTATCCATTGACGAAAATTCGGATCGTCTGAAATCCATTCTGCAATAATATCTTTTGCACCAGAGAGAGCATCTTCAACCGTATGGATTTCTTTCTCTTCATTGATGTATTTTTCGGCTTCTTCTTCAATCGATCCCGCTAGCGGCAAGGAATATATCCATTTGGCTAAAGGCTCAAGCCCTCTTTCTTTTGCAATCGTTGCTTTCGTTCTTCTTTTTTGCCGGTATGGCCGATACAAGTCTTCAACTTGCTGCAATTTTTCAGCCGCCAGTATTTCATTTCGCAAAGATTCCGTTAGTTTTCCTTGTTCCTCAATTAACCGA
Source organism: Aeribacillus sp. FSL K6-2848 (assembly GCF_038004325.1). Classification (NCBI taxonomy): domain Bacteria; kingdom Bacillati; phylum Bacillota; class Bacilli; order Caryophanales; family Bacillaceae; genus Aeribacillus; species Aeribacillus sp. FSL K6-2848. Next base: position 425,639 of record NZ_JBBOQQ010000001.1, on the reverse strand, counting down.
ATAACTTCTTCTTTTCTTTTTTCAAGGTTTTGTATGTATTGCCAGCGCTCACTAATGTTTCGTATTTCCACTTCATTTAAAGCGCCTGTTTGTTCTTTTCTGTACCGCGCAATAAAAGGAACGGTGTTGCCGTCTTCAAGCAATGCAATGACATTTTGAATTTGTTTGGTGGATATTGATAATTCGCTGCTTAACATTTGAAAAATTTTCTCATTATTTAACATTCTTTAGCCTCCACTACTATTTCCATCTACATAAACATTTTATCAAAAATTTTTTCAACATAAAAAGACAACCGTTATCCATCCGATTGTCCCAACAATTAAAAAAGCTGCCCGATTATATAAGTTAAATCATCTGTCCGATCGGAAAGAAATTTATTGAAGCCTTTCGCAATCTCGTGAATAGAAGAATGATCTTTTAACGCCGTTTTAATGTTTGAAGCATAAAGGCCATCAGTGTGAATAATAAATTTTGACCCTTTTTCATATGAAAAAGTGCGGATGCGATATTTCTTCATTTTACCAGGTAAATATCCAGCGGTTGGAATTGGATAAATGTATTCCCCAGAAGGCAAATATAAGATGAAACGAACGTTTCCTACCGAGCCGTATGTAATAGTTTTGTCTGCGAAATCCACTTTTAATATTCCGACTGTCGCGCCTCTTTTACCTTTTAATTTCTTATGGCACTGTTTAAAAATCTCATGTACAGTTTCCTGCTGGTATTGCTTCACCGTTTGGCATATGATTTCAGATGATTCACGCGCAGCTTGTCCACTTCCCAACCCATCTGCGACAACACAAACAAATCTATGCTCGTCCGTACAGGTGAAAAAACTGTCTCCACAATAAGCACTGCCTACTTTTCCAACCTGACATGTCAAAAATTGAATATGTTCAGTTTCTTGATATTGAATCATTGCCCTATCTCCATTGGATCAGCGTGAACAGCTTTTTTAAATTTTTTTAATGCTTGGCGCAATAGTCTGGAAACATGCATTTGGGAGATACCTAAAATTTCACCTATTTCTTTTTGACTGCGGTTATGATAAAAAGAATGTAGAATAATTTCTTTTTCTCTCTCAGTTAAAACGTGCATAATGTTTTCAATAGTCAGTTTTTGAAGAATGCGTTCAAAGCCCTCGTCTTTTTGTCCGACAAGATCTAAAATGGTGACCGCGGTTCCATCCGGTCCAGCTTCTATTGAGTGATCAACAGAAAGCGTATGATAGTTTTTGACCATTTCCATAGCTTCCAAAACTTCTTCCTCAGCTGCTCCTAAATATTCTGCTATTTCCTTGACCTTCGGAGAGCGCTCCAGCTGACTCGTCAACTGCTCCACCGCTGCATTTATTTTTGGTCCAAGTTCTTTCATTCTGCGGGGCACATGGACGCTCCACGTTTTATCCCGAAGATAGCGTTTGATTTCTCCAATAATCGTTGGAACAACAAACGCATCAAATGATTTCCCAACTGTTGGGTCGAAGCGATCAATCGCTCCCAATAAACCGATCATCCCGACCTGTACCAAATCCTCCTGATACATTTTCGAACTTGAGTACTTTTTTGCCAGTGCAACAACAATTGGCTGATAAAGTTCAATAATTTGTTCTTGTGCTTTTTCATCTTTATTTTCCTGAACTTGACGAATGAGTTCATGGATTTCGTTATTGCTTCGTTTTTGACCATGAGGTTTGTTCATTTCTCATTCGCTCCTCATTTAAAAGCTTGGACATCTTGACAGTTACTCCTGAGTTCATATCGATTGTCACTTCATCCATGAGCGTTTTAATTAGAAACAAACCTAAACCGCCCTCGCTCAATTTTTCAATCGGCATGGAAGGAGAATAAGGCCCGGTGTTTTCTTTCATTTTTGATAAATCGAAATTTTTTCCATCGTCTGAAACAGTGATCTCTAATCGATTTTCAAACAAGCTGAAGCCGATTCTCACTTCACCGTTTTCATTATGACCGTAGGCATGCTGCACCGCATTTGTACACGCTTCACTGACGGCAATCTTTAAATCTTCAATGTCATCATATGTGTACCCCATTCTATTGGCGATACCGGATAGAGTCAATCTGACAATCCCTATATACTCAGTTTTCGCAGGTATTTTCATTTCAATGTAATCAATACATTTATCCATTAATCCTCACCTTTTCTTGAAATCTCGATGATGCTGTCCAAACCGGTAATATGAAATAAGCGCTCCAGCCGCGGCGACAAATTTGTCAATTTCAGCTTTCCGCCTTGTTTTCTGACCGTTTTCAACAATCCGACAAAAACTCCTAATCCGGTTGAGTCCATATATTCAACATCTTTTAGGTTGACTTCAATAAAAGGTTCGCTTTCCTCAGAAATGGGCGCAAGTTTATTTTTTAGCGCTGGCGCAGTATAGGCATCAATCTCTCCTTTTAGATGCACATACGAAACCTTTTTTTCCCTTTTAATATCAATTTCAAGATTCATTCTGATCCCCCTCATAAAAGACAAAATCATCCATTCACTTATACCCTTTTTCGAAGCCGTTTAAACATTTTTTTTCATAATGATTAAGGTGAAATCATCCCGCAATTGAAAACCTTGCATTTTCTCAAAATCTTTATAAATATTTTCTACTATTTGCTGAGCAGGCAAATGTAAATGAGCTCGGATGGCGCTCGTCACTGCAGCTCTATCAATAAATCCTTCCTTCGTTCTTGTTTCAGTTACTCCATCTGACAAAAGAATAATCATATCGTTTTGGAAAAGATTTAATTCATATTGCTCATATTTCACTTGCCGGTCAACACCTAAAACAAGCCCTTTTGATTGAAGGTCATAAAAGTGATCCTCGCTGGCGCAATAATAAAAGCCCGGTTCATGTCCTGCAGATGCATATGTAATCTTATTCGTCCGAAAATCGTACTTACCAAAAAACATGGTAATAAACATATTGACATCGATGTTTTGTTCAACAACTCTATTTAAATTTTCTAATATGTAACTCGGATTTTGCCTTGATTCCAGGAGGCTGTCCATCGCATATTTAATCATTGATATACACAATGCTGCAGGTATGCCTTTGCCTATGACATCCGCAATCGCAACGCTCATTGTGTTTTCATGTTCTGCAAACTGGTAATAATCTCCGTTCATAATTTTGGCAGGAACGCTGATGACCCCTATGTCCAATTCTTCGACTTTTGGAATATTTGTTTGCAGCAGTGCCTGCTGTACGTTTGCTGCAATTTCAATTTCGGATTTCAGCTCAAGCTGCCTGCCCCTCAAAAATTGATGTTCTTGATAAGCCAGACCATAACCAACCATTACCTCCAATAAAAAGTCAAAGGAATCTAAAATCTTTTTTGGTATGTCTGGAAATAATTCTTTTAAAACTTTTAAATGGATGTTGATGATTTCCTCAGGCGGTATTTTATGTTCAATTGCTTTCCAACTGAAGCGCTGCCCTTCATATAAAGCTTGTTCGGTCAGTTCTTGAATGTAATTTGCTAACATCTCTTTATATTTCATTTGAATATCATCATCAAACGCCATAAAATCCTCCTAACGAAGCCATTTCACCACTTGTACAACGGTCCCTTCGCCTGTCTTTGAGTCGATATAAAATTCGTCCATTAAGCGCTTAACACCAGGCAATCCAGCCCCAAGTCCTCCTGACGTCGTAAATCCATCCTCCATTGCCTTGCGAATATCAGGAATTCCCGGCCCATGATCAGAGGCGGTAATTTTAATTCCTTTTTTTTCTTTTTCTTCAATTTTGTCGATGTAAATTTTCCCACCATTTGCATAATGATAAATGTTCCTTGCTAATTCTGATATTGCGGTGGTAATCCGGGCTTGGTCCACTGCGCCGAATCCAAGTTCTTTCGCAGCATGACGACCCAATTGGCGGGCAGCCACAATATCCCATTCGTTCATAATCATTACACAGGATTGGCCATCCATTCTAATCCTCCAGCTCCTTAAGCAATTCCAGCCCTTTTTCCAAGTCAAGCGCAGTATGAATATCTTCCAGTTCAATGCCTAATTCGATCAGCGTAATAGCCACTGCAGGCTGAATACCTGTCAATACGACCGTCGCCCCCATTAACTTAGACATGTTGACACAGTCCCCTAAAATCTTGGCGATAAATGAATCAATGACATCAACCGAAGTTAAATCAATGACAACACCTGTTGCTCCTGTTTCATGAATTTTCTTTAATAAATCTTCCTGAAATTGCATCGCTGTTTTGTCGTCCAGCTCCCACTGTATTGAAATTAATAGATTATTATACAGTTTTAAAATAGGTATTCTTGATGTTTTCATCATCTGCGTTCACCCATTGAAACAATTTTTCGATTGGTCATTTCAAGTGCAGCTTCAATGCCTTTTTGAAGGGTATTTTTCGTCGTAATTTGACTTAAATCAATGCCCAGATTCACTATCGTTTGCGCAATTTCAGGGCGAATGCCGACAAGCAAGCTTTTTGCTCCTACAAGACGAACTGCTTCTGCAGCTTGTATAATGTGATGGGCTACCATCGTATCCACAACAGGCACGCCGGTTATATCAATCAGCACCACTTCAGAACGGTATTTAACGACCCCTTTTAATAAATTTTCCATAATTCTTTTGGCACGGTCCGTATCAATCGTTCCAATCAATGGCATAACAGTGATGCTATCAAAAACCGGAATTAACGGCGCAGACAATTCTTGCAGAGCCATTTTTTGGAGATTAATGGTTCTTTCATATGAAGAGGTATATTGCAGAAATACTTCCCGATTAACCGGCGAGGTAACTTTCTCTATCTCCGATAATAATTCAAGCGGATCACCCGGTATTTGTTTCTCAAGCAATTTAGCAAATAATATTTTTTCAAAAGTATGTAAGCATTGAGCAATTTTGTCCATTGGCCAGTCAAGCTGGACAATCCGTTTTGAAAATTCATGAATTTTTCTGGAAAATTCATCTTCTTTGTTTTTGCTCCATTCGATGAGAATATTCACATATTCTGCAGCAATTGCTTGATCAATTTGATCAGACTCAGCGGAAATTGATTGAGCATCAGCCTTGTTGAAGCGATCAATCCAATCCTTCATAATCTCGTCTCGATGCATTCGGATAAATTCAACTATTCCAGAAATTTTCAGTGACATGTTGCATGTCTCCTTTCAAAAACTTGGCCTTTTCAACTTTTATAGAAAAATAAAAAAAATTATAGATATGTTCCCGTTTTTATCATTTTTCTTCCACAATATCTGCTAAGCTGTCGCATTCATTGCTTACAGCTATTTTATAAAGGGAACGCGGCAAATCTTCCTTTCGCTTCTCGACTATGGAAGATGCTGTTTTTAAATGCTTCGTCGTTTAAAAAAGCGAATGCAGCTTGTCAGCACGTCTGTTCATTTTTGCGCAAAAATCAAAAATACCACAGTTTCGCAACTGTGGACATTTTTTCAATCTTATTTATCTTAAACATTCTACCTGCAGGCAGTCCTTTTGAAAAGATCGTTGAAATCACTAGCATTGCAGTAATTAAATCTGATGATTCAAAATACTAAGAATGTTCAATTTTTTATTGATTTCGAAACAAAAAAATCCTTTACAATGGAAGTACAGGTGGTTCCTGCCCAAATCCAATCGTAAAGGATAACCATTATGGACAAGAATACACTAATTTCATCATTTGGTAAATGGGTTTCACCCATAAATATTCAAAAACTTAGCGAACAAGTCAAAGAATTGAAACAGGACTATTACACAAAAAAGCTGACAACAGAAGCCTATATTAAACTTTTATTGGTAGCCCAGCTGCTCGAATTTAAGAGCTTAGAGGAAATGAGTGATGCACTTGTAGACGAAGATCTTCAAAAAGCACTCGGATTTGAATCGATAAGTGCCTCTCAGCTATCCCGAAAAAACAATCAGATCCACCCACTAATTCTTGCAAATTTGTTCTTGGATCTTGTTTGGAAAATTCAACGGTACCATTATAAAAACGGAAAGAATATGCCACTGAAAATCATTGATTCAAGTACACTCCCGTTGAATTTGACCCATTATAAATGGGCAAAATTCCGGAAAACAAAAGCTGGTGTAAAGCTACACTTACGGCTCGTTTTCATGGATAAAGACACCGTCTATCCTGAAAAAGCAGTGATTACGACAGCAAAAGAACATGACCGAAATCAACTCGAAGTCCTAGTGGATGATCAAGAAGCCATGTATGTGTTTGACCGCGGTTATGTGGACTATGAACGTTTTGATCGGATGACAGATGATGGCTATTTCTTCGTTTCAAGACTGAAGAAAAACGCAGTCATTCGTGAAGTCTATACATTTTCACTTCCTGATGATTGTCACGTTCTATCCGATAAAATGGTCTACATTGGTACCACACAAAATCGTACTGAAAATGTCTTTCGTCTACTAGAAGTTATGGACACAAAAGGGAACTTACTTCGTTTCATCACCAACCGATTTGATTTAAAACCAGAAGAGATAAGTGATATTTACCGATCTCGCTGGGCTATTGAACTCTTTTTCAAATGGCTCAAGCAACACGTAGAAATTAAGCACTTTTATGGAATGAGTGAAACAGCTATTCAAAATCAAATTTTCTTAGCCCTGATCACGTATTGCTTACATGTTCTCATTCAATTGGAGATGAAAAGTAAGAAATCCCTACTTCGAATTACTCGTTGGTTAAAGAGAGCTCTGTGGAAACCAGCTTATGTTTGGTTGCGAAAATTTGATGGGCGAGCCAGTCCATAATCTCCCTTTTGTCGTTGTCGCTCTGGTTTAACTGTATATATTTACCAAATGGGCAGTGCCACCTTTCTTTAGGTTTTGTCTTTTTGGCACAAATTCACAAAAATTAATTAACAGAAAATTCTAACTATATTTATGCAATGCTAATGCGTTGAAATATACGTAAAAAATATTAGAAATCGATCAGGCCTAAACTGATTTGTAAGGCATCGTCCACTTTATCCATCATTTCATCATCAAGATGGGTAATTTTATCCGTTAACCGTTGTTTATCAATCGTTCTAATCTGCTCAAGCAAAATGACCGAATCCCGTTCAAATCCATATTTTTTCGCATCAATTTCAACATGAGTCGGCAATTTTGCTTTTTGAATTTGTGCTGTAATAGCGGCTACGATCACCGTTGGACTAAAACGATTCCCTATATCATTTTGGATAATTAAAACTGGACGAACGCCGCCTTGCTCTGAACCAACTACAGGGGATAAATCAGCAAAATAAACGTCGCCGCGTTTAACAATCAAAAGATTACCCCCCGCTAACTAAGCGTTCAACGGTGTGTTCAGCCTCATACTCTGCCAGAAAAGCCTCCGATGCAATATTTAGATTGATCTTCGCCATTTCCATATAACCGCGTCTCATTGACTCGCGAATTTGGCGTTTTTTACGCTCTCTCAAATACATTTTCATTGCTTGATAAATAAATTCACTTCTGTTTCCGTTTTCCTGTTTCACGATTCCATCTAATTCAGAAACAAGTGCTTGTGGCAATCGAACAATAATTTCCGTTGTTGAGCTGGATTCAGACACCAAAATACACCTCCACCGTTCCTACAAAGCCGAAATCATTTTATTCCAATATTAATATTAACATTTATATTCGTTGAAGCAAAGCCATTTTTCAAATAATTTCTTCAATATTATCGGCATTGATATGAATATTTTATTCAAGTTTCTTCATTTTTCAGTAAGCAGAGGATTTCTTACGTTTGTTTTGCCACCATTTCTTATATAAATCCGAGGAACCCGCCAATTGATCATGCATGGAATTTCATAATTAATCGTTTCCAGCCGTTTGGCCACTTCATCGACTGAAATCATGTCATTGCCTTGTGAACCGATAAGTGTCACTTTTGTCCCGACAGGTTTTTTTTCCGGAAGCTTAATCATCAGTTGATCCATGCAAATGCGCCCGATAATAGGAACGCGCCTTCCATCGACAAGAACTTCCGAACCAGTCAATTTTCGAATCCATCCATCAGCATAACCGATTGGAACCGTACCAATCCATTCCTCCTCTTTCGCTGCGTATGTTGCTCCGTAACTTACTTTTTCCCCTTTTTTTATTTTTTTAATATGAACAATCTTTGAGTGTAAAGAAAAGGCTTCATATAACGGAAAAGGCAGCGTGCTTTTGATAAATTCCGACGGCGCCAAACCATACATGGAAATGCCAAAGCGAACCGCATTAAAAGTTTTTGTTGGAAAGCGAAGAGTCGCAGCACTGTTAGCACAATGAATAATCAAACCGTCTGTATCCACGATTTGCAATAATTCCAGGAAACGTTCATATTGCTGTTCAAAATATGCTGTATCGTGTTCGTCTGCTGTGGCAAAATGAGTGAATATACCTTCTAATCGACATAACTGCTGTCCCTTTATGAGCGAAATGGCTTGTTCGAGTTCTTTTTTATCTCTTATTCCGATCCGTCCCATACCTGTGTCTAATTTCAAGTGGATGTTGACTGATGTTTTCCCTAAATATTTCCCAGCACTTTCCAGCCATTCAGCTGAATAGGCAGTCACACTTATCCCATTTTCTCCTGCAACTGTAACATCTTCTGGTCTTACCGCTCCTAAAACGAGGATAGGGGCCTTTATTCCTGCTTGTCTCAATTTCAATGCTTCATCTAGAAAAGCGACTGCTAATTTAGCAGCACCTGCTGACAATGCTGCTTGGGCAACTTCCACATCTCCATGACCATAAGCATTAGCTTTCACAACAGCAATAATTTCAGTTTCATTCGGCAAATGTTCCTTTAATCCATGAATGTTCGCTTCAATATGATCTAAATTAATTTCTGCCCATGTATCTCGGAAATAGTTCTGCATCTTAATTTCATCTCCAACGATATCGTTTTGTTTATTTTATATCACTGTTTCTTTTTAAACAATAGTACATAAAAAAGGCGGCAGAAGATCGTTTCTTTTGCCGCTCAATTTTACTACTTCCCTGATTGGCTTTGTACAGAACGAGCAACTGCAATCATTTCTTCTTGCGTCAGTTCGTTTGAAGCGAGCATATAATCCACACCATTATATGTCCATGTTAAAGAATTGTCGGTCAGCGCTCCAACTGCAAACCCTAAATCGACCAGCTCTCCGCTGACAAATTCTGAAGAGGTAACTGGTGAAACTTCCGCAAGCTCCTCAATAAGAGTAAATGATTTTTCGCCTCCGTAAGTTAATACTACTCGTTTTCCGCTATCTGTATTCAGCTCTTTTTCTTGGACGAGATCGACACCTTCCGGCAAGTCTTCCTTAAGCGGATAAAGAACAGCAAATTGTTTGTTCGCTGATTGAGCCAAAACAGGAATATCCACTTGGGCATTGGACATCGTTTTTTCTATTTCAAAGGCATTTTTATCAAATTTTGGATTCGATTCAAAATTGGAAAATTCAACAGAAACAAGCGCATTCCGATCAACATCCATCACTTTCACATATGAAGGTGTCAAATTTTTCTTATGAAATGCAATTTTTTGGTATGGGAGCATTTGATTGTTTTGATAATTGGTTTTTGTTTCAAATACATAGTTCTTTTCCCCGACTTCGAATTTCGCTTCTTTATCCTTCAATATATCTTGGACAAGCGATTCATACAGGTAAGCTTGACTCGAATTTTGCGGCCAATTGCTTTGGAAACGGAAGCTTTTGTTCAAAGCAGGAGTCAGAACAAATACCCCATCATCATTTCTTAAAATAATTTGGCTTTGATCCCTGTCATCATTTTTTAATAGCACTCGATAATAATGGGGCTTTTTGTGCCAAATTTCCACTTCATACACATGCGGCTCTTCCGCTGTTTTGATCGTCATTTTGGCGTTCACCTTATAGCCTTTTAATTCTTCAATTTTTTTGTTCAATGCACTTGAAACGTCTTCTTTTGATTTTACGCCACATGCAGATATTAATCCCACAAAAAGCAGACAGACAATCACGAGCTTTACGCCTCTCGTCAAATTTTTCAACCCCTTTGCCTCAATTAGCGTCACTAGGAAGTTTTGAAGAGTCAGTGAACAATTTCTGACTTGTCTCCCCTACCGCATTACAACTATATGAGGCAAGGTCAGCAAATATGCAGACTAGCTTGACAGGCTTTCAATGATTACTTGTGCAGCAGCAAAATTTTTTGAATGAGTGATTGTCACAAACACCCGGTCTGATGTAATATTTTGCACAATGATCGGTTTCCCTTTTTCATCATGTAAAATTTCAATATCTAAAAAGCCCACTGTCTTTCCGATTCCTGTCCCTAATGCTTTGCTAAATGCTTCTTTAGCGGCAAATCTGCCTGCCAAAAACTCCAATTGTCTTGAATCCCGCAATTTATTAAAGATTTCCTTTTCGCGAAACGATAAGATTCTGTCAATAATGTTGGATCTCCGCTCCATAATATCTTTCATCCTGTCCATTTCAACGATATCAAGTCCAATCCCAACGATCACACCATCACATCCCTTTAATTTTCTACTGTACTATTTATAAATTGAAAATCATACAAATGATTATAGAATACTTGTCCTGTTGAAAAGGAGAATTCACATGTTTCGCAGAACAGAAAGCCTTCACACTTTTATTCGCCTTTATCCTGCTGTCACGATCATAAGCTGCATACATGTTGTGTTATGGATTATGATGAAACTTTCTTTCCCAATATTTACGCTTCTATTTTCTTTTTTAACCGGATACAATGCAGGGGTTCATTCAGGGGAATGGTGGCGGCTCATTACACCAATTTTTTTGCATACTAGCTTTTCCCATCTTTTGTTTAATACAATCACACTTATTATTTTTGCCCCGCCGCTGGAACGAATGGTAAAGTCAATTTATTTTCTGGTCATTTACAGTGCATCAGGCATTATAGCCAACATTGCAACCTATTTGATCATGCCAATGGATTATTCTCATGCAGGAGCTTCAGGGGCGATTTTTGGCATTTTGGGCACGTACATGTTCATCTGTTTTTTCCGAAAGGAATATATGGATCAAAAAAACTCTCAAATGATCTTAACGGTTACAGCCATAGCTCTCGTACTGTCTTTTATTGATGCCCATATCAATGTAGTTGCACATGTAACAGGACTTCTGGCTGGATTTTTGCTAGGTAAAGTGTTTGTCCGTAAAAAACCAAGCTTCATTCATTATACGTATTATCATCAACCGGTTCGGCAGGAAGGAATGAAATTATTTTTCAAAAAATGGTCGATATGGATTTTTGTTTTCGTTTTTATACTTGCGGCTATTTTATATGTGTTGTAAAAATTTAAATCACTCCCATCCACATGAGAGATGGGAGCTTCTAAACTTGTCCTTCACTTCTTCTTGAAAACCATTTATAAATTTCCATTCCGTCCTTTTCCTCGAGGTTTTTAACAGCAAAAAAGCTTCCAGTAGACTTGGAAATAATACTGCACTGAACAGAAGTCAGATCTTTTTGTCTCTGAAAATAGGATTGTTTCAATTCCAATGATTGAATCCGCTTTTTTTCGAAAAAGACGGTTGTCTTATTCAACACGCGGAAAGACAGCGTCAATTCTTTTCCATTTAAATACCAACCTGTATCTTTATATTGAAAATATCCGAGCACCAGTGCAAAAGGAATGAGAATAAGTGATAAGTAGCCCCATGGTTTAAAAAACAAGCATAAAGGGACGGCTATGAGAAGTGATAAAATCAGCATACGGAGCAAAAATCTGGACAGCGCACGCCGCGGAACCGGGTGCAGTGTCTCGTTTATCGTCAAATGGAAAAAGCTTTCAACCTTTTCTTTAACTTGTTTCTTCCGAATTAACGGAAACAAAATGGTCTCGACATCCTTGTCACTTCCTCCTCCCGCCGATTCAATATGTACAGTTGCATATCCAAAAGGCTGGCGCAGCCAATTTTCTGTTACTTTAATTGCTTGAATACGATCTATTGGTATAGAAATCTGTTTTTTTTCAAAAATGCCACTTGAAATAATAATTTGTCCGGCTTCTTCTCGAACTGTAAAATCTCCGTACTGGAGTAAAACCCCGATAAAGCTTATAATCCACGCAATGATCAAACCAATCAAACATAAGATGACAATCATCGTCACACTTGCATGGACAATCCATTCCAGCTTGTCAAATATTTTTTCGTACGGAATAATTTCATCAAATTGGCTTAAAAAGGCTACGATTGACAGAGCAACCCCTAAGCCGCTTGAAGTTGCTGCAGTAATAAGCAGTTCGTTAAAGCTTATTTTGTAAAGAACCCTTCCTTCTTCCAGTTTGTCTTGCTCTGCTTCTCCTTGTGCTATTTGTCTTTTTTGCTCCTTGATGATTGTCCGAATCTGTTCTGCCTCTTCTTTCCGTATGGCGCTAAGTTCAACCTCTGCTTCGCCCATGCCGCCCGCTGTTTCGATTTCAAGCTTCACTACACCGAAGAGGCGCTGGATGAAACCGGCGGTTACATTTATGGATTGAATTCTTTCAATCGGTATATATCGATTTTTTTTTAAAAAAACGCCCTGCTCAACACGAAATTCATTTTCTTCAATGCGATAAGTAAATTTCAACCAATTTAACACACTGGAAATGATCGTGAGTATAAGTGCTAGAATCGTTCCGATCAATAAAAACGACCGGATGTTTCCTATGTTTGTGACAAACAAGAAAATATTCGTTACTATAATTTCTTTAATCGCCTTCGCAATTTTCACTAAAACAGCTACGGGATGCAATCTTTTCTGATCATACATCATCCTTCGCCTCCCGTGCCAATTTCGAGATATAATCGCGAAGCTGATCCGCTTCTTCCATTTCCAGGGCAGGAATCTCGTGAACCGTTGCTGCAGTGGAAATAGTTACAGTCGCCAAGTTATATTTTCTTAAAATCGGTCCTTGTGAGGTATCTACATGCTGAACTCTCACCATTGGAACAAGCACACGGGTAACTGTAAACAATCCATGCTGCAAATCCAGTTCATTCTCATGAACTTCATATCGCCATATTTTCAACCGAATATTTGGAAAAATGAAAATGGAACAAATAGAAGACACCAACCAAATAATTGCCAATATAGGAATAATCCATTTCGGCCAGTTGAAAAAAAATATCAATAAAGATATGCCTATGATCACCAGCAACTCAACGATGCTCCAAATAGCCGCAGTGATCTTCCATACAGTAACAGCTTTAGGACTAATGCGATTTTGTGGTTCGCGCCGCAAGTTTTTCCCTCCCTTGTCTCCTTCTGTAAAAAATTACGTTTCATTTAGGCAAAAAGTTTCAAATATATAAAAAGGAGGCAGCTCCAAGTTTTGGAATGCCTCTTTTTCCATGTCTGATTATTCTTTTTCATTCCAATTATTTTGGGCTAGCCGATCCTTTTGTCGATCTTGCTGAATGAAAGGAGCGTTTCCGTCCAACCCGTTTGTTTTTTAAATCAAGCTTTCGTTTATTTCTGCTTTTTTCTTTCTTCATAGGGAGAGGAGGTTCCTCCGTCAATTTTACAGGTGTCGTATCCGGCTCCTTCGTTAACATTTTAATAGCTGCTGCAAGCAATGGGACGGAATCATATTTTTCCAATAGCTCCGCAGCAAAATTTTTATACTGATCTAAATTTTCAGTTTCCACTACAGAGCAAATTTTTTCGACCGTCATTTTTTGTTTTCCTACTAGTGCTTCATCTAAAGTAGGAGGACGCATTCGATCCATTTTTCTTTTTGTTGTATGCTCAATGGTTTCCAAAATACCGCGTTCCCTTGCGGTTATAAACGTCATCGCTTTTCCTGACTTCCCAGCCCGTCCTGTTCTTCCAATTCTATGCACATAGCTTTCAGGGTCTTGAGGTACATCAAAATTATATATATGGGTGATACCAGATATATCAAGCCCTCTGGCTGCTACGTCTGTTGCAACAAGTACATCAATGGCTCCATTTTTAAATTTGTTCAAAACAGATAAGCGTTTCGCTTGGCTTAAATCGCCATGAATTCCTTCTGCTGAATAGCCGCGGACATTTAATGCTTCAGAAAGTTCGTCCACTCGGCGCTTTGTCCTGCCAAACACAATCGCAAGCTCCGGTGATTGCAGATCAAGAAGTCTTGTCAAAACGTCAAATTTTTGTTTTTCAGGCACTTCTAAATAATATTGCTGCACATTTGGAACCGTTACTTCTTTCGCTTTTACACGGACATGAGTCGGATTTTTCATAAAGCGTTCTGCAATTGATTTAATTGGACCAGGCATTGTCGCAGAAAATAGAAGGGTTTGACGCTCCCTAGGAATATTTGAAAGAATGTGCTCAATATCATCAATAAACCCCATGTTGAGCATTTCATCCGCTTCATCTAAAACGACAGTGTGCACAGAATCAAGCCGCAGCGTATTGCGCCGTATGTGATCCAATAACCTTCCAGGTGTTCCAACAATGATGTGGGGAGGCTTCTTCAAAGCCCGAATCTGCCTGGAAATGTCCTGGCCTCCGTAAATCGGCAATACTCTTGTCCGTTTATCATAGCCGATTTTATATAACTCTTCTGATACTTGTATAGCAAGTTCCCGTGTTGGGGCTATCACAATCGCTTGAACAGCTGAATCATGAACATTAATTTTTTCTACTAAAGGGATGCCAAAAGCTGCTGTTTTTCCTGTCCCTGTTTGCGCTTGTCCAATGATGTCTTTATTGTTCAAGCCTAAAGGGATCGCCTGCATTTGAATGGGAGTCGCTTCTTCAAAGCCCATTCTTTTTATTGATTTTAACAGCTCCGGACTCAACCCGAACTGGTGAAACAAATTTGTCAATTTTTCCAAACTCCTTTAAGACTTTTATTAAGCGCTGCTGGATAAAAAGGCTCTTGTGCGTATTTTCTAGAAACTGTAAGCTTATCATAGTCGTGAGAATAGTGTAAACTCCGATTTTTGCTGGAAAGTACGCATAGGGATTTTTATCCATTCACCGCAGGTGTTATCATACCATTTCCATCAATCTATTTCAACTTACCGCACTATAGATAAAAAAGCATAAAAACAAAAGCACAAGCAAAATGATGTTTTATTTTATTTTATAAGGTGGGCGTAAAACCCCTATACCTTTAGGTTAGGGGATGTAAGCCCTAATTTTTGTCCAACTGTTCGAGTGCATATTGAATGAGATAAATAATTGTTTGGGTACGAGTTGTAAAACCTTTCTTTTCTTTGAATTCGTCAATTCGTTTCAGTAACTCTTTTGGATAACGCATATTCAAAACTTGCGACATTTTTTTAAAACCCCCATTGTGTATTAAAATAATACATGATATAATCAATGTATATTATAATAATACACAAACAGGGAGGTGAAAATCAATGATGATAAATAAGGTGTATAAATTTAGAATCTACCCAAACAAAGAACAAGAAATATTAATTAATAAAACATTTGGTTGCTGTCGATTTGTATTTAATCATTTTTTAGCAAAATGGAATGATATTTACAAGGAAACAGGTAAAGGATTAACTTATAACGCTTGTTCTTCTCAATTAACACAACTAAAAAAGGAATTAGTGTGGTTAAAAGAAGTAGACAGCATCGCTCTTCAATCATCACTCAAAAACCTTGTGGATGCGTACAATCGTTTTTTCAAGAAACAAAACGATAAACCACGTTTCAAGTCTAAGAAGAATAAGGTTCAATCTTACACGACTAAGTATACAAACGGAAATATAGCCATTATAGATAACAAAATTAAGCTACCTAAACTTGGTCTTGTTAAGTTTGCCAAAAGTCGAGAAGTAGAAGGTCGTATTCTTAGTGCGACTGTTAGACGAAATCCAAGTGGCAAATACTTTGTGTCCATTTTGGTTGAAACAGAAGTACAAGAGTTGCCGAAAACAGGTTCAGCCGTTGGCATAGATGTTGGCTTAAAGGACTTCGCTATTCTTTCTGATGGAACAAAATATACAAACCCTAAATGGTTTCGTAAGCTAGAAAAGAAATTAGCAAAAGCACAACGTATTCTTTCAAGACGTAAGAAAGGTAGTTCTAATTGGAATAAGCAACGAATTAAAGTTGCTCGCATCCATGAAAAGATTGCCAATACTCGTAAGGATTATTTAGACAAAATTTCAACCGAGATTGTCAAAAACCACGACATTATCGGGATAGAAAATTTGTCTGTTAGTAATATGCTTAAAAATGGTAATCTTGCAAAGGCAATCAGTGAAATATCATGGTCACAGTTCAGAACCATGTTAGAGTACAAAGCAAAGTGGTACGGAAAGCAAGTTGTAACGGTGGCGAAAAATTTTCCATCTAGTCAGCTTTGTTCGTGTTGTGGCTACCAAAACAAAGACGTTAAAAATCTTGCGTTGCGTGAATGGGAGTGCCCTAATTGTTATACCCATCATGACCGAGATATTAACGCAAGTATCAATATCAAAAATGAAGCCATAAGGCTTCTAACCGTAGGAACTACGGGGATAGCTTAGTAAATTAAGGTTCGTTAGAACCTTCTACCTAAGAATCCACTGCGGCTTTAGCCTAGTGGTAGTTCAATCTTTCATTAATGCATGAACAACATCTTCCAGCTTCATTCCTCTGGACGCTTTCACTAACACAAGATCTTTTGAGCCTAGAGCTTTCTTTAATTCATGAATGAGTTCATCTTTGTCAAAAAACACATGAATTTTTCTTTCATCTATAACTTTCTTTGCACCAACGGCAATTTCTTTTCCGAGTTTTCCAAATGTAAAGAGGTGATCAATTTCTTGATCAGACAGCATCATTCCTACTTCTTGATGAAGTTCAACTTCTCTTTCGCCAAGCTCCAGCATATCCCCTAAGACAAGAATTTTTTGCGAATATCCTTTTAGACCATGGACTAGATCAATGGCTGCTTTCATCGCTGTAGGATTCGCGTTATATGCATCATTTATGATGGACAGACCGTTCTTCGTTTGAATCAATTCAAGTCTCATGTTTGTTATTTTCAAATCGCGAAGCCCTTTTTCAATACGATCCAGTCCGATCTTTAGCAGTTCTCCAACAGCGATCGCTGCCAATGCGTTTAAAACATTGTGACGGCCTAAAACAGGGATAAAAAAAGGCTGTTCAGCTATATTGGCGCGAAACCGTGTTCCTTCACCCAACAGCTCCATTGATGTCGGAAAAAGATTATTGTTTTTATTTTCTCCAAACGTTACGGTTTGACATGAATAGTCTTTTTTTAACAAAGGCTCATCACCATGATAAATGAGCGTTCCATTCTCTTTTAAACCCTTTATAATTTCAAGCTTTGCTTCCGCAATCCCTTCACGAGAGCCTAAATCTTGTAAATGAGCATCGCCGATATTGGTAATGACGGCTATATCAGGACGTGCAATTGATGATAATAATTCAATTTCTCCCTTAGCATTCATGCCCATTTCTAATACGGCCACTTCTGTATCTTCAGGCATATCTAATATTGTTAAAGGCAGACCGATATGGTTGTTGAAATTCCCTTTCGTTTTATGCACGCGATACCGAGTGCCCACAACCGATGCGATCATATCTTTTGTCGTTGTTTTGCCATTAGAGCCTGTAATCCCTACTACTTTTGGGTTTACTGCCAACAAATAGTGAGAAGCAATCTGCTGCAATGCTGCCAAGGTATCGTCGACAATGATCAATGGTTTGTCTTGCGGCGGATTCGGGACTGATCTAGACCATAAGGAGGCATGAGCACCATTTTCGAACGCTTTCTCGACAAAGTCATGTCCATTAAACTTTTCGCCAATAATGGGTACAAATAAGTTTCCTTTACGGACATTCCGCGAATCAGTCGTTACTCCTTCGATGGTAATCTTCTCAAATTCCTCTTTTAATTCTGCGTTGTTTGCCATCTGCTTAATTGCTGATAATTGCCGTTTTATCATGCTTTTTTGTTCTCCTTTCAAAAGGCGGCTTTACACAGCCGCCCTAAGAACGATCTTTAAATAGTATACTTGATTCTCTGTTTTAGTTCATATCGCTCGATTCCAAGCTGAACCAATTTTTCAATCAACGCCGGATAATCGATGCCGCTGTGCTTCCATAAAAGAGGGAACATGCTAAACGGCGTAAATCCAGGCATTGTGTTCACTTCATTGATCAACGGTGTTCCGTCTTTTCTCAAGAAAAAGTCTGCCCGAACAAGTCCAGAACCATCGATAGCTTTAAATGCTTTCAGCGCCATTTTCTTGATTTGTTCATATTGCTCTTCCGTTATGTCAGCTGGAATAATGAGTTCCGTATCTCCGTCTTCATATTTCGCTTTATAATCGTAAAACTCTTTTTTCGGAGCAATTTCCCCAACAACAGAGCAGATCGGTTCATCATTTCCAATTACTCCGATTTCAACTTCCCTTCCATCAATACTTTCTTCAATAATCAGCTTCCGATCATACAGAAACGCTTCTTCAATAGATTGAATGAGCGATTGCCGATCTTTTGCCTTGCTGATACCTACGCTTGAGCCGAGGTTGGCTGGCTTTACAAAGCAAGGATACCCGAGCTGCTCCTCGACTTTTTGAAAAACCTTCTCTTTATCTTTTTCCCAGTCTTTGCTCGTAAACCAAACGTACTTTGCCTGAGCAAGTCCTGCTTGGGCAAATAAATTTTTCATAATGATTTTATCCATTCCCGCTGCTGAAGCCAAAACTCCATTCCCAACATAAGGTATATTCAGCAATTCCAGCATTCCTTGTATCGTTCCATCTTCACCATTCGGTCCATGCAATAGCGGAAATACGACATGGACTGGATCAGCGCTTCCTGGAGCGTTAAATAGCTCTTGACTGAAAGGTACCGGCAAATGTTCACCTTTTTCTCCAGCTTCGGAATTTCCCGCTAGAAACTTCAAGTCTTCTACTCTTTCAACTGGACCGTTCAATTGCTTTCCTTTTACCCATTGCCCTTGCTCCGTAATGTAAATTGGATGTATGTCAAATTTATTTTTATCGAGAGCGTTTATTACTGCCCGAGCTGTTTGTAATGATACTTGATGCTCGGCAGATTTGCCCCCATATACAAGCGCCAGTTTGATTGCCATTTATTTTTTCCTCCCGTTTTGAAAAAAATCATCTGTTTTATTTTATCATTATATAGGTTGTTTTTGTTATCATTGCCGAACAATTTATTTGCGGGAGAAAAAAATTCACTTCTTCTTTACCATGAATTAAAATAAATACGAAGGAAGGAGGGGTTATCCAATGAAGCCAATAGAGACAGCAGAACAGTTTGAACAAGTGATTCAGAGCAATCAAGAAACCATCATCAAGTTTTTTGCCGATTGGTGCCCTGATTGCAAAAGAATGGACATGTTTATCGGCGACATTTTAGAAGAATACGGTCAATATGAATGGTATGAGATCAATAAAGATCAATTCCCCGACCTAGCTGAAAAATATCAAGTAATGGGAATTCCAAGCATTTTAATTTTTAAAAACAACGAAAAAATCGCTCATCTGCACAGCGCATACGCAAAAACACCTGAGGAAGTGAAAGAATTTTTAGGCTCGCATCTTAAATAAAGAAAAAGCCGCTGGGGGTGTCTAATAAGTCGTTTTTACGGCTTATTGACGCCCCCATGAATGTTTTAGAAACGTTGATATATCGGTGTTTATGATTTTTTGTTTTCAATGGCGATTTGATTTTCTAAGACAGCCCTTTCATAAAAAGCACGAATCTAAAAAAACTGGACTTCGGATGTTTTTTCATCCAGTCCAGCCTCATTCTTTTCCTATCAAAGTATTTCTATTCCTTTTTTAAATCCTCTAAAACCGTCAATAAATCTCTTAATTGGCTGATTTCATAGTCTGGAGTGACATCTCCGCTAAGCTCCAACTGCTTTCGATTTATCCAAACAGACCGGATATTTGTCCGTGATGCCCCAAGTATGTCAGTGCTCAGTTTGTCTCCAACCATTACCACTTCATTGCTTTGAACACCCATTAAGTTTAGTGCGTGTTCAAAAATTGACGGATCAGGCTTACCTTTGCCGAACTCACCTGAAATGACAATATGCTCAAAATACGATGAGAGAGCAGAAACACTAGCAATCTTTTCTTTTTGCAGGCTTGGATCCCCGTTTGTTAAAAGAAGCAAACGATAGTTTTGTTTCAGCTGTTCTAATACTTCAAATGTATCTTCATATACGAGCGGTCTTTTGCGCCGTTCTGCATGAAAAAGCTCAGCCAGCTTTTCCCCGAATTCAGCATCATCTATACCGACCGCCTTCAAACCGTTCGTCCAAGCATCTTTTCTGTAAACAGGCGCCAATTGATTAAGCTTCCCAAACTGTTCGTGCACGATTTCGCTAAAATTTGCCCAAAGGCCTTCAAACGGATTGATGCCAATCATTTTTGTAAATGGATATGTTTCATAAGATTCATACAATTTTCTCGCTTCTTGACGAACCGCTTCCTCAAGCTGTTTTGAATCAACCCCGTATTGTTCTTCGGCTGTGGTGCAAACATATTGGAATGTGTCGCTGACGCTTTTTTCATCCCAAAGAAGTGTATCATCTAAGTCAAAAAAAACAGCTTTAATCAATCATCTATCTCCTCTCCATATTCTGTTCCATTCTTACCTAAAAACAATTTTTTGACACTGCCAATATTTCTGATTCGAAAGCAAATAAAGATGGATGGCACCTTAATAAATTTTATTTGAAATCAATATAAAATTGAATTATACCTCTTTCGTCCAGCCGAACTTGTCTTCCGCTTTTCCGTATTGAATGTTCGTGATCGTTTCATAAAGCTTTTTAGAAAACTCGCCTGTTTCAGAATTATTCAATAGCATTTTATGCTCATTCCATTTCAGCTCTCCGACCGGCGAAATTACCGCTGCTGTTCCTGTTCCGAAAACTTCTTCCAATTCCCCGTTTTTGTAGGCATTGAAGATATCTTCTATTGAAATGCGTTCTTCATGCACCGGTACTCCCCAATCTTTCACTAGCTGGATAACGGAGTCTCTTGTTATACCGCTCAAAATGCTTCCGTTTAATTTTGGCGTGTACACTTCACCGTTGATTTTGAAGAAAATGTTCATGCTTCCAACTTCTTCTACATATTTATTTTCTTTTCCATCGAGCCAGAGCACCTGATCGTATCCTAATTCCTCCGCTTTTTTTTGGGCGTATAAGCTAGCTGCATAGTTTCCGGATGTTTTAACATGACCAACTCCTCCCGGTACAGCGCGAACATATTCATCTTCAACATAAATTTTTACAGGAACGAGCTGACGGCCTGAATAGTAAGCTCCAACTGGCGACAGGATAATCATAAACTTGTATTCGCTTGCTGGTCTAACTCCTAAATATGGTTCCGTTGCAATGATGAACGGTCTGATATATAAAGAAGTGCCTTCTTTATTTGGAATCCAATCTCTTTCCACTTCAACAAGCCGCACAATGGCTTCCAATACTAAATCAGGGTCAATGGGCGGAATACACATTCGTTCGCAAGAGCGGTTCAATCGCTCTATATTTTTATCCGGTCTGAATAACAATGTGCGACCGTCATTCGTTTTATAAGCTTTCAGCCCTTCAAAAATTGCTTGCCCGTAATGAAATACCATTGCTGACGGCGAGAGCACCAACGGTTCAAACGGCACTATACGAGGGGAATGCCACCCTTGCACCTTATTATAATCCAATATAAACATATGGTCTGTAAAATGTTTTCCAAATCCTAACGATTCAAGATCAGGCTTTTCTTTTAACCGGTCCGATTTAATAAATTCAATAACTTGATTCATGTTCATCCATCCTTTCTCATTATTTTAATTTTATTGTGCGCTGCTGACTAGACCTATTTGGTTGCCAATTTTTATTGAATGCTTGATTGGCTAAATCGGGCTTTTCTTTTAGCGGGCAGCATGGCGAAATAGCCAATTAAAAAAACATGCCCCAGCAATCACCAACGCATAAAACATCGGTTGATTGCTGGGGCGAGATGCTTCGCGGTACCACCCAGCTTCTCTGTATTCCTCACAGAATACAGACTCAGCAAGTCACACATAGATGACTTTCTTCGTAACGGAAGATCCGTTGTTTTATACTTTGGCAAAAAGCCATTTCTAAAACAAGGCTCCAAGGCGATCTTCAAAGAGAGATAACGGCTGGCCTTTCAGCCTATGGGTCAGCTCTCTAATACGTCATCGCTCTCTTCTACTGCTCCTTTTCCTCACCTTTTTCATATGAAATTATCAAAATAAAAACTCGCCCCAATCCAAAAAGAAATATTGGATTGTTGAGGCGAGTTTTTCGCGGTACCACTCAACTTTTCTGTATTCCTCGCGAAATACAGACTCAGCAAGTCACGTACATGACTTTTCTTGATAACGGAAGAACCGTTGCTTTATACTTTAGCTTGCGCTATTTCTAAAACAAAGCTCCAAGGTGACCTTCAAAGAGTGGTGAACGACCGACCTTTCAGCCTGCGGGTCAGCTCTCTATGCGCCACCGGCCTCTTTTACTGCTCCTTTTCTTTGCTTTTCTTATCTGAAAATAATTTATTTAGTAAATAATTTTGAAAATGATTATATAACCTCTTTCGTTTTAAGTCAATAAGAATTTAGTTTTTATAAAAAATTTGTTTCCGACACGTCTCGATTTCACCCAATTCATCACTTTTTCTCTATATCTGAATAAACTGACATAAGAAAAATGAAAGGTGGGATATTTGCATGTATGCTAATACACATTATGTAAACTACTATTATCCAGTTTACGACCACAGCTTCATTAGACAAAATAGAAACAACAGCTCCATTGACAATATACTGAAGGCTATCTTAAACGGAATTTCTTCTGAAGCAAGTGCTATTGATTTTTACACAAGATTGGCAAAGGCGGCGGAAACTTCTGAACAGAGACAGGCAATTGAACATGCGCTAGAAGACGAAAAAATACATTTACGAACATTCACGCAGCTTTATCAAACATTAACAGGAAAAAAACCGGTTTATCAAACAAAAATAACTCGATTCCGAAATTTCCAAGAAGGTCTGCGGATCGCTTATGAACAAGAATTGGAAGCATATGAGACATACCGCGATAATTATTTATCTACACAAGATCCAATGATTCGAGATGCTTTTTTTAGAGCCATGACTGATGAAATTGAACATGCGTTAAGATTTAGCCACGTACTAAACAAGAAATAGTCGAAATCAATTTTTGCTTCCAGTCATATGAGCGGTCTCATTTGGGTCAAATGCTAAAGGGACTTTTGTAATTTTACTTGTTGTTTCATCAAGTGCGACAAGATCACTTTTGTTCACATCATGAACATTTGTTTTCCCTAAACCTTTGACAGCGACCTGCATTTCTTCCGAAAATGACGTTAAAAAATTAGATAAATAATATGCTGCCTCCTCTTTATTAAATTGATCCGCCATTCTTCCGCTATAAAAGGCCAATACCGTCGGTGGCTCAAATGGTATTGTTTTTACGACCTGTGTATGCGTCATTGCCCATAAAGCAGCAGTTCCTATATAAACAGCGTCTGCTCCAAGCGCCAAAGCCTTCAATGCATCCCCGGGTGTATTGATTCCGCCGCCAATCAATAAGCTCACTTTTCCTTTCATTTCTCTTTTTGTTATATAGTGGACAGCCCTAGTCAATGCATAAATCGTCGGCAATCCGAAATCATCTTGTATGATCGGCGCCGATCCTTTTGTACCTGCCTGACCGCCATCAATCGAAATAAAATCCACACCTGCCAAAAGTCCGTATTCAATATCTTCTTCAAGCCTGTTGCTTGCACAAATTTTGATTCCGATCGGGACTCCTCCAGTGAGTTGTTTTAATTCTTTTACAACCTTTCTTAAATCGTTCGGACTGTTCCATTCATTGAATCTTCTTGGAATAACTGCGGTCTCATCCGGTTTTAAACCTAATATATCACGGGCTTTTCCTTGCAAAAATTCAGGTGAAATTCTTGCCGGGACAGCAGCTGAAGCTCCTTGCCCAATATGGATTTCCACAGCATCTGCCTGTTTTAATACATCTGCATTTTTCCCCCAATTCGCAGTGTGGTATTGAACGATCAAATGCTTTGCCCGTTCACGTTCCTCTTGTAAAAATCCCCCTTCACCGATGTTACAGGCTGTTCCGACAACGGCTGTTCCCCAGGCTTGGGCAATTCGAACTTGTTCGCTTACGCCAAGACCATATGCCATCCCGCCAAGCAAAACAGGTATATCAATTGTGAGAGGTTTTTTGGCCAAGGGACCAATAACCGTTTTCATTTCCACTTTTGCGTCCTCTTTTGCTGGAAAAACAGCGAGCTGAGCGGGTGAAAAAACAAGTCCGTCAAAGTTTAGAAATTTTCGCGGGCTACCAAACGGGCGGTCAATAATTTTCCCTTCTGCAGCCCTCAAGCTGTTCTCAACGACAATCCTTGGACTTATCCGCGTAAAGGCACTGACCATTTCCCATACATTTTCCATATAGGGATCACCCATGAGAATTTTTGTAAACGATGAAGTAGCTCTTTTAATAAGAGGGCGAATAGTTAATAACACGATCACATATGTCAGCAAGGGACTTAATAATAATGCGCCTATTACCAAAAATTCATTCATCCTTCATCGATCCTTTTGAATAAGGTTGTAGATGCTTTCTTTTTTGCCGTTTGCCGCGAATGGCTATGATCACCAGCAATATACAAGGAATAATAATTAAAATCGGCAGCTCAATGAACAATGGAAGCTTTTCCTTTAAAAGTTCTTTTTTCTCGATCTCATTTTCCGCACTTACAATTGCAATGACAAAAATCATAATCGCTGCAGGTAGTATAAAAGGCTGGTGCTTTTGTTTTTTAAACAGCTCCGCCATTCCTACAACTCCTGCATAAAAAAAAATATTTAATTTTATGAAAAGGCCGATAAATAAAGTTAAAATGACAATCGGATCCATTCTCTGAAAAAAGTCGCCGACATTGATTTTTTGGGCTGTATCAAGCAAAGGAAGATCGGCTAATTCCGTTCCGTACACCCCAAGCACTGCAATAGTTAATGCAAAAGTCCATGAGACGGCCAAACCGCTGAATAAAACCGATAACGTTCCAATTCGCACACCGTTCTGAGGTTTGTTTAAGTATGGAAGTATCATGAAAAAGACAACCATTTCGCTATAAGAAATGATAGACGGAAACACCGCTTTGATTAAAGGAAATAAGCCATCTTCTAAAATTGGCAAAAGATGTATCGGATCAACAATTCCGGAGGCAAACACTAAAAAATTTCCCATTATCCCTAGAGTGATCATGATAAAGAAAAGCAGCTGGGCAACTCTTGCGAACACTTCAATTCCTAAAAAGCATGAATAAGAAATAAGTAAAACTCCAATCAATAAAACAACTTCAAGAGGCGTTTCAGGCAAAAGATATTTAATGATGTTATCCCCAGTATCCCGCAATATAAAGCCGGCGATTAAGATAAAATAAAAATTATATATGATTGAAAGCACTGTACCAACAATTTTCCCTGTGTTTTCCAAAAATATTCCTGTCAAGGTTAGGTTTGGAAAACGATTATAAATTGGACCGTAAATCATTAAAATAAGGAGAATGTTAATTCCGGAAACAACTAACACGGCGATCCAATTATTTTGCTTTACTTCCAATCCTAGCCCTGTGACAATCAGACTTCCAAATTGAAACAAAAACATAAATGAAAACATCTGTAACCCATCGATTTTTGCTTTTTCCATATAAAATTCCTTCCATTTCCCTGCTCTCAATCCTCCAGCTTGTGAAGCGGAGGATTGTTGATCGTGCCTGTTCTTCGAATTTTGACATCAACAGTAGTTTTTATTGGAAGTTCAGTGAACGTTTCCCTCCAATGTTTTTTTATTTTTTTCCAATTTTTATAATCGTCCCGATACAATGATTTTCCAAAACCGAAAGCATCGACTCGGTAATTTTGCTGAACATTCGAAAGAACTTTTTCAACTTCTTGTTTTATTTCTTCTTCCGTCTTTTTTTCTATCTTTCTTATCGTTTTTGTATTTGTTATTGTGAGATGCTTGCATTGTACATCCGCTACATTTCCTTGAGCCTCTATATGAACTTCACCAACGGGATTGCCTTTATGCATTTTTGTTTTTAGCTGGCTTTTTGCAGAAAAAATGTCAATGCTTATCTTTCCGTCATTCTTGCATGAAATTTCTTCGATCGTCCGATGTACTTTGCCGATAATATAATGAAGTCCTCTGCTCTGTTGTTCATCCAGCCAGCCTATTAATCGGTCTTGGTGAAACAAAGCGATTCCTTTAAATTTTAATTTTGCTTCAGGGTCAATTTGTTCATAATTGGCTTTCGTTTCACCGACTTGCTGATTGCCTTCTACTGATATTCCTGTCAGTTTCACTTCGATCCCTTCGCTGCTTAAATCCGATAACAATTGATCAAGAGTTACAGATATTGTCGGCGCCCATTGCTTATCTGATAATTCAAGAGAATTAAAAAGCTGGTTCGCCGGGATATCTTCTAACGCTGTTAAAACTTTTAAAATATCCCCTGCCTTGGCATCCTTTGCAACAGTTATATAAAAATCTGTTCTCATTTCATGATCGCGTGACAAAAGATCAAGCACCTCCCCAATTCCCTCTTTTGCTAATTCCTCACCGATTACTAAAATCCGCAAATGAGACGAGTAAATTCTCCTTGGAACAGCAGTGGTCATTCGTCGTATAGCTTCAATGATGGTGTGACCTTTCTCTTGATAAGTCATAACAGGAGTTTTATCCCCTTTACTCATCAGCATGGCAATTTGACTAGGGTTTACTATTTGCGAGGTCACCACATACTGGTCTCCTTCTTTATCGATCCCTAAACCCACTTGAATGGCAATCGTGTTTAATTCTCTTCGGTTCCAGCAGCCGGATAACAACAACAAAACAACAGCAAATAAAAGCATCTTTTTGAATTTCATTTTTGCTTAACTCCAGCATTTTTATTTCTTGTTAATATTTGCATTTTTCGTTTTTTTATTCTTAATGCAAGAAAAATTTGCACAAAAAAAAGACGCCAATGCGTCCATGTTCATGATCGATTTTTAATGAGCTGTCGTTATTTCAATTTGATTTCCGGAAGGATCGATCGTGTATATTTTTCCATCTTTTTCAGTTATACGTGCATTTATTTCTTTTAATCTCTTGATCATCTGATCTTTTTCTTCCTTATTCGGCAAAATGATTGTGAACCATTTAAGCCCGACACTATTCTCAGGAGGCTTTGGAGCCCCTATACCATTCCAAGTATTTAACGCAATATGGTGATGGTATTTGCCGCTAGAAATAAATAATGCATGAGATCCATATTTTGATGTCATTTGAAAACCGAGGCCTTTACAATAAAATTGTTCTGCTTCATCTAAATAGGCAACATGCAAATGAATATGACCAATAATGGTTGCTTCAGGCATCCCTTGCCAGCCCTCTGGATCTCTTTCAGAAAATAAATCGTTTATATCTAACGGAATCGTGTCCATCACAACTTGATTTTGATTCCATTCCCCATTCGCCGACTTTCGATCAGCATAAATTTCAATGCCGTTTCCATCCGGGTCTGCCAAATAGACCGCTTCACTGACCAAATGATCGGAAGCACCCTGCAGCGGATAGTTCATTTGAATGAGATGATAAAGGGCATTAGCTAAATCTTTCTTTTCCGGCAATAAAATGGCAAAATGATATAACCCTGTCGTCCGAACTTGTTTTCTTATTACATTATCCGGTTGTTCGACAATCAATAGCGGCTTCTTTCCATCAGCAGAAAAAACGACTTTATTTTCCTTTTGCTCTAATATTTTAAACCCCAATAAATTGTGGTAAAACGCAATAGATCTCTTAAGATCCTCCACTTTGATCGATACTCCCCCGATATATTTATTGGGCGAACGATGAAATGCAAGCTCCATGTATTATCCAATCCCTTCTACAAGATTCTTTAGCTTTTGACAGGCAGTTTAATCTCAAATTTCGTTCCTTTGCCTTTTTTACTTGTCACGTTGATTTCTCCTTGATGCAGGAGCACTAACTGCTTCACAATTGAGAGTCCTAACCCGAATTCCCCGTATTTATTGTTTGTTCTTGACAGATCTGCTTTGTAAAATCTCTGCCAAATGTTTTCAATTTCTTTTTCGTCCATTCCGATCCCGGTATCTTCGATTTCAATGATTGTTTCCTTATATCCAGGTTTCCCCCGCAAAAATATTTTTCCGTTTTGTGTAAACTGAATGCTATTTTTAACAATATTGATCAAAATTTGAATGAGGCGATCATAATCAGCATAAATGATTTCATTTTCATCCGCTTCAATGATCATAATGTTATTTTTCTCCTCCGCTTGTGAAAGAAGCTGTTCCTTCACAATTTCAAACACATCAATTAACTGTATAGGTTCTATATTTAGCTTTACTTGATTCGACCGAATTTTTTCATAGTCCAAATTTTCATTAACTAGCCGAATCAGCCTTTTTGCCTCTTGGCTTACTAATTGAATGCCTCTTTCTTTTTCTTCTTCAGGAATCATATCGCTTTTTAATCCTTCAATGACACCGCTGATCGTTGTAAGAGGAGTTTTCAACTCATGAGAAACATCTGCAATAAACTGTCTCCTTCTTTTTTCAAGCCTGCTTATTTCCTCCTGAGAAGCTTTAAGCTTTTTTACCATTTCATTAAAGTCGCTTGCCAGCTCACCAATTTCATCGATTTTGGAGGCATTCACCTGGACGTCATAGTTTCCAGATGACACCATTGACGTTGCTTCACGAATCCTCTGAATTCTCCGAACATGCAGCTTCGATAAAAGACCGCTTAGCAAAAATGAAACCGTCAACGAAATTAAAATTGTATAAAATAAAAACTGATTAATGTCGCTGATGGTCTCTCTTGAACCGCTTATCGGCGAAACTAGGAGAACTCCTCCCATCAGCTCCCCGTTCACGATGAATGGCAAAGAAACGAAGGATACCGCCTGATCAAACCGTTTTAAATCTTGCTTGACCACGACAATTTTGCCATCCTCCAAACTCTCCCATTCTTTTTCTGACATTGTGAACCGCGGGAAAAAGCCAGCTTCCGGATAAAAAATTTCGCCTTGTTGATTAAACACACTGAACATAATATTTCGTGTCCTCAGCACCTGCCGGTACTGATCCAAAATCCGGTTTCCACCCCAATTATCGCGGCTATAATCATGTAAAATGTTTTGGCCGTAGGCAATCAATTCTTCTACTTTATTTTGATAAACATAGTTTTCAACATATTTTGCAAAGGAAAAGCTCAAAATCAAGAATGCAATGACTAAAACTCCTATATGGCTAATAAGCAGCTGATACATATATTTAAGTTTCATCGTGCTTCACCGATTCGTCGAATTTATATCCCACCCCCCAAACCGTGTGAAGGAAGTTTTGCGCTTCAGGCCCGAGCTTCTTTCTCAGCCTTTTCATATGAACATCAACCGTTCTTTCATCCCCGTAAAATTGATACCCCCATATACTTTCCAGCAACTGCTCTCTCGTAAATACTTGGCGCGGATGTGTGAGAAAATGATAAAGGAGGTCAAACTCTTTTGGAGTTAGGTTATTAATCGATTGTCCTTTAAAATACGCTTCTCTTGCATCTTTGTCCACTTTAAAGTGTTTGGTTGTCACAATGTTTTTTTGACGAGGTTCTTGCTTGTTATATCTTCTCGCCACTGCCTTTATTCTCGCCATTAGTGCAATCGGGCTAAACGGTTTCGTGACATAATCATCGGCTCCCATTTCAAGTCCGATCACTTGATCGGATTCACTGTCTTTAGCGGTCAGCATGATGATCGGAACGGAGTGTTCTTCTTCTCTTAATTTTCTGCAAAGCGTGACTCCATCCATTCCGGGAAGCATCCAATCGATGATGAGCAAGTCCCAATTGCCACTCTTAGCGGATTGGTAGCCTTCAAGTCCATCATGGACAAATTCCCCTTCAATCCCTTCCTTTATAAAAAACATATTTAGCATCGAACAGACGCTTTCATTATCTTCGATCACTAAAATTTTCATTTCTCTTCCTCCCGCTAAAACAACTCTTATTTTCAAGATAAACGAGTAAAGAAAGGGAAGCAACTACTTCAACTTCTCTTTTAAAAAATTAAACTTTCGAACATAGATTTTTCATAAATTGTTCATATGTTTCCAATATGCTTATCGTTGACAATCACGAAGGAGGTAAGATTAGATGAATTTTTTTAAAAGGTCGTTGTTAAGCGTATGGGCTAGAAAAGGAAAGAGCCTTTTACAACTGTTTATTTTCACCATCATTTGCTTACTTGTCCTTTCCGGTCTGGCGATCGAAAGTGCAGCAAAGAAAGCCAGTGATTTAGCGAAGGAAAAGCTGGGAGGAGAAGTGACCTTGCAGATGGATATGGAAAAAATGCGGAATCAGCAGCAATCGGAAGGTGAACGGACGAGGTTTCAGCTTGAACCCATTCCGGTAAAATCGGCAGAAGAATTATCTACATACTCAGAAGTAAAAGGTTATAACTTATATTCGTCGACAAACGGAATTGCTGAAGACTTTGATCCAATTGAAAATGAAGACACAAGTGATTCGGATGAGGAAACAGAAAACAGAGGTCCCTTTGGGGAAAATGGAAATCCAATGTTTCAATCTGATGTCAGTCTGCAAGGCGTCGTTTTTACTGATGCTGTCGAAGAATTTATGAACGGAGATTCTACATTGGTAGAAGGTGAACATATTACCGATCAATCATTAGGAAAAAATGTTGTGGTCATCGAAAAAACATTGGCGGATGAAAACGACTTAACTGTCGGTGATACGATTACGGTAAAAGGTGCCAATGAAGAGGAAAAAACGATTGAATTAAAAATCATTGGCATTTATGAGACAACCACAAACGAACAAGATCAAGGAATGAATTTTTCTTTTATGAACCCTTACAACAAATTGTACGTTCCATATACTGTCGCGAACACACTGAAAGGTGAAGACTATGAAAATACCATTGACCGCGCTGTTTATTACATGAAAGATCCCGCGGAAATAGACTCGTTTATTCAAAAAGCGAAGAAAAATTCGAGCATAGACTTCGATACATTCAAGCTTGATGCAAATGATCAGCTATACAATCAAATGGTCGGACCAATCAACAATGTCGCGTCATTTTCAAAAAATGTCGTTTACTTAGTGACGATTTCGGGGGCTGTCATTCTTGGACTGATTGTCATGCTGTCAATCCGCGAACGGAAATACGAGATGGGTGTTCTTCTTTCTCTTGGGGAGAAAAGATGGAAGCTCATCGGTCAATTTGTCGCAGAAATATTGATTGTAGCCGTTCTCGCCATCGGAATTTCAAGCGCATGCGGAAATGTGGTGGCCGGCAAGATCAGCGATCAATTATTAGCGCAAGAGCTGGCCCAGCAAGAGCAGATGAATACACCTCCATCCTTTCGACCAGGAATGGGAGGCAGTGTAGGAATGAGAGGGCAAGCAGCTAACGTGGAAACAATTGATGACTTAGAAATCGCAATAACACCGAAAGATTTAGGCATGCTGTCGTCTATCGGAATGTTAATTGCCGTTTTATCATCATTTATTCCATCGCTGTCCGTTTTGCGGCTGCATCCGAAGGTGATTTTAACTAAACAAGACTAAGAAAAGAAGGGGATCAAA
Organism: Aeribacillus sp. FSL K6-2848; assembly: GCF_038004325.1. NCBI lineage: Bacteria > Bacillati > Bacillota > Bacilli > Caryophanales > Bacillaceae > Aeribacillus > Aeribacillus sp. FSL K6-2848. Next base: position 393,933 of record NZ_JBBOQQ010000001.1, on the reverse strand, counting down.
TGAGTGCATTGTTGAAATTTCAAGATGTTAGCTATTGGTATAGCAGAGATCAAAAAAAAGTAGAAATCTTAAAAAAGATCAATATTGATTTTGAAAAAGGTACATTTTACACAATTACTGGTCCAAGCGGTGCGGGAAAATCCACATTTTTAGCTCTTGCCGGTGCTCTTGATTCTCCAAAAGAAGGGTCTATTTTATACGAGGGCAAGGATTTAAAAAAAATCGGCTATTCCAAATTTCGCAATCAATACGTCTCAATCGTCTTTCAATCATACAACTTGCTTCCTTATATGACAGCATTGCAAAACGTCGTTGCGGCAATGGAAATAACGAAATCCTCTAAAAAGCCATATAAACAATTTGCACTAAAAACATTAGAACAAATGGGGATTTCGCAGGACCAAGCAAAGCAAAAAGTACTGACACTAAGCGGAGGACAACAGCAAAGAGTTTCCATTGCCCGCGCTCTTTGCTGCGAGTCGCAGTTAATTGTCGCGGATGAACCAACAGGAAACTTGGATGAGCAAACATCTAAAGAAATCGTCCGCATTTTTCAAGATTTAGCACATCAAGAGGGAAAATGCGTCATCATGGTGACGCACGATTTAACAATTGCATCCATCGCCGATGTGAACATTCATTTATCAAATGGAACCTTCCAAATACAATAAAAAGCTTGGGGTTGTCCAAAAAGTCAATTCCCCATTGAAAACAAACAATCATAAACACCGATATATCAACGTTTCTAAAACATTAAAAGGGGCAGTCAATAAGTCGAAAAAACGACTTTGAACTGCCCCGGCTTTTTATTTAGTTCTTTTTACACATACTTATTTCGTCCGGCATTCAATAGCTTCAGCCAAAGTTTGGAAAAGAGAAATCAATTGTAGTAAAGCCGTTTTAAAGTCCATCTCTTTTACTTCGTCACATAGAAACAAGAATAAGTTGCCCCCATGGTCTTTGGATCCTCTTCTTTCCGAAGTTGCCAAGCAATCAAGATATACCGAGTGAAGACAATGGTAGTATGGCTAATCATCATGTCATAGGAACGACCTTGAAACTCTTTGGCTAAATGTAAAAACGATTTACTGAATTTAAAAAAGGTTTCGATGTCCCAACGCATCCCATAGATTCGAACGATTTCTTCATTAGACAGCGTGGTATCTGTACTCAAAATGGCCAGCCATTCACTTTGGTTGTTTCGATTCCGCACAAACACGATTTTCACTGGTAAACCCGTATGAAGGGTTACGTGAATCGAGCCGAGTGTTTCTTTTTTGCCAATGTCTCGTTTCGCTTTTCGATACAGTTGTTCCAAGGTTAAACGTTCTCCGTTGAAGAGATACCGTTGTTTTAGCTGTTTGACCATGCCAATGACAAAAAGGCATGCCCTGTCTGAATTCAAGGGATGGTAAAAAAAGGTATACATATTCGTCCGTCATGGCAAGAGATGAGAGTCCAAAAGCGCTTACGGATGATTCAAAAAAATGGTTCGCTAACCTATGACTTACTTCTTTTTTCAGCGAATCAAAAAGTTCCCACAAAGTCTTGACTGACTCATGTTATATAGAGGGGTTGAAAACAACATAATACTATAATAACATTAATGGAAATGTATCCCAATCGCTAAAAACCTACATAAAATTGGAAGTTTAAAGGGGGGATTTTATAGAACAGCTAAAAAGGTTGGAAAATCAAAAATATTTTTAACAATGCTGTTTTTTATCGGATATGTGATTTCTCTACCTGTTTAAACATTTTAAGAACCAAAAATTGAAAGGCAACGTTTGATATGAACCGCATGAAATGTATTTTAGTTTTGCTTTAATTTTTTCATCTGTAGGAACTGCAGGTATATCTACTCTAAAAGCTTCTCAATTTAAAGATGAGGAGATCATTTATAACCAAGATATTCCTAATTTTGAAGTTTGGAAGATGGTGTTTTGATAGATGGAAAATTTTATAGTCCAGAGGAATTTGAGGAGTATTTAAAATCACCTGAGATTGTTGTTTTAAGTGATGGTAATGGTGGTTCTTCTATTTAACCTTTCTTTGCATTGGCTCCCGCTATTTATTTTGTTCCTGGTGTTGGTCAAGTTGCATTACTAGCGACTGGTGCAATAGTAGTTGGTGGGGTTACTATTAAGGCTGGAAGTTGGCTCTATAAAACTATTTCTAACTATTTTAATGATCCTAAAAGAGTAATTGCTTCTAATTATGGAATACCACAATCATTGTTAGATTCAAACTGAAAAGTGAAATTAGGTTCTTTTAAAGATAAACACGGGAATACACCTCTAACTAAAAATTCTGGTACTTTTAAAAATGGGAAGTGGTCAGTAGAAAAAGATACAGCAGGACGTGGTGGACGTGTATGGAAATTAAAGAAAGATGAAAAAAGAATAGCTTCTTTAGATAAAAATGGGAAAGTGTTATCCAAATAAAGAATAGGAGTAGATTTAGTTTATGAAGAAAATGACTTTTAACGGTTTTACACTTAATTATCATGAATCAATTAATGTTTATGTAAATGAAGAAACAAAGCAAGTTATTTTCATTTCTAAAAATAATGATGAAATACACGGGGTCCTAGAACTTGATGAAGAAAATAAAGTTAAAATACATCCTAGATGGAATGTAAACTTTTCAATTGAAAATACAGAGGTTACAATAGGTGTTAATTATGAGGAAGAATAAACAATATTATTAATCACTATCAACAAGCTGGAATGGGGCTGTCAAGAAAATCGTTTTTCACTGACTTTCTTGACAGCCCCTTCTTAAACATTGCATCCATCGCCGATGTGAACATTCATTTATCAAATGGAACCTTCCAAATACAATAAAAAGCTTGGGGTTGTCCAAAAAGTCAAATCCCCATTGAAAACAAACAATCACAAACACCGATATATCAACGTTTCTAAAACATTAAAAGGGGCAGTCAATAAGCCGAAAAAACGACTTTGAACTGCCCCGGCTTTTTATTTAGTTTCTTTTTACACATACTTATTTCGTCCGGCATTCAAACCAGCAATGATCATCAAAACACAGACAGCAATAAACAATAAAATGGGCGCCACCCACGAATGAGTTTTGTCATACAAAACGCCAATTAAAATGGGCCCAAAAGCAGCAAGCAAATAACCAATTGATTGCGCCATTCCCGATAAAGCGGAAGCTTGCTCGGAGCTTCTTGTTCTTAAACCAAATAGCGCTAATACGAGCCCAATGCTTGCCCCTTGTCCAATACCGATTAAGATAATCCAAAAGACAATCAGTAAAAGAGGCCCGCCATACAATAATCCAACGAGACCTGCTAAATAAATAGCTCCTAAAACCGCTACAATTCGCCTTTGATCTGCATATTTGTCCGACAGTGCCGGAGCGACAAATGTTGCCGGCAAGCCAGCAATTTGCACAAGAAACAGCATCCAACCAGCTGTTGAAGCACTTAATCCGTCCGCCTGCAAAATTTCAGGAAGCCATGCAACCATACTATAAAATAAGAACGATTGAAGACCCATAAAAAATGTGACTTGCCATGCCAGCGGCGACCGGAGCAAAAAACCATTTGAAATATGTTCAATTGGCGGTTTCGCGGATCTCTGTTTTCCACTAATTAATGGAAACCATAAACATATCGCCACAATTGCTAAAATTGCCCAAAATAATAAGGCATTTTTCCATCCAAATTTTAATCCTTCCGACAACGGAATTGCTAAACCGGAAGCGATCCCTGCAAGCATACCCATAGCTGTTGAATAAACGCTTGTCATCAGTCCGATTTTATCCGGGAACCGTTCTTTTACAATACCCGGAAGAAGCACATTTCCAATGGCAATGCCTACTCCAATCAATACAGTTCCTAAAAGCAGACCGATCATCGCTCCGAATGTTCGAATAATCATTCCTGCAAGAAGCACGACTAACCCAGCAAAAATCGCCGTTTCATTTCCATATCGGCTTGCAAATTTCGGAGCTAATGGCGAAAGAACCGCAAAAACGATTAACGGGATAGTCGTTAGTAAACCCGCAACCCCGTTGGAGATTCCGAGATCTTCACGAATATAACCGATGAGCGGTCCGACCGAAGTAATAGCAGGACGCAAATTAAAAGCAGCAAAGATGATTCCAACTATCAAGAGCATTTTTTTAATAGAAATTTCTTTTTCTGCCCTTACCGTATAGCGTTCCATACTCACCCCTCCTTTACCCCCTTGAACATCTTAAAAGTCAATTATTAATATACCTCATACCCATCGATATCTTGATATGCCAGCACACCCCCCTTGAACATCTTAAAAGTCAATTATTAATATACTAATCCCCATCGATGGGAAAATCAACCACATACCATGTATCGATCATTTGAGAAAACAGACAGCTTCTGGAATAATGTTAATAAACGATGTTTGAAAGGAGAGTCCGTTTATGGAAATTGTTGTAGTTGGCGCCAATGGAAAAATCGGAAAAATTCTTGTTCAGTTATTAAAAGAAAGCAACGAGCACACAGTGAAAGCAATGATCCGCAACGAAAACCAAAAAGAATATTTTGACTCGATCGGAGTCAAGACGGTTTTAGCTGATTTGGAAGGCACAGTCGATCAGATCGCCGAGGCGATCAAAGGTGCGGAAGGGATCGTCTTTACCGCTGGTTCAGGCGGACATACAGGTGCAGATAAAACTCTTTTAGTCGATCTAGACGGTGCCGTAAAAACAATTGAAGCAGCAGAAAAGGCAGGCGTTCAACGGTTTATAATGGTCAGCGCTTTGCAAGCCCATAATAGACAAAATTGGAACGAAAAGATTAAACATTATTATGTTGCCAAGCATTATGCCGACCGTTTCCTTGTCCAAAGCCGTTTAAACTATACAATTGTCCGGCCGGGGGCGCTATTGGATGAGAAAGGAACCGGAGAAATAAAAATTGCCGAAAATCTTGAAAGAGCCGCCATTCCAAGAGAAGATGTGGCTTCGGTTATTTTTGCATCAATAACGGAGAAAAACACTTTTCGCCGCTCATTTGATCTTGTCTCAGGAAACACCCCGATTCGCGAAGCATTAAAAAATTTTTAATATACGAAGAAAGGTTGGCGAATAATGCAGGTTAGCATTTTAGACCAAGCACCGATTTTGAACAACTCAACAGCAAAAGAGGCGTTGGAGCAATCCATTCAACTGGCCGTATTGGCGGAAAAACTAGGCTATACCCGCTACTGGATTGCGGAGCATCACAATCTTTCTGGACTTGCCTGCTCCGCTCCAGAAATTATGCTCCCAGTTATAGGGGCAAAAACAAAATCGATTCGCATCGGGTCAGGCGCAACGCTTCTCCCCCACTATAAGCCGTATAAAGTTGCGGAAATGTTTAATATGCTGGCAACATTATTTCCTAACCGCATTGATCTTGGGATCGGGCGCGCCCCCGGAGGAGACGCTCAATCAAGCATTGCGTTATCCGGCAATTATCTCGAAAATGTAAAAAACATGCCGAAAACCGTTCAAGAGCTGCTTCATTTTTTATATAATGACTATCCAAAAAATGAATTATTTTCGAGCATCTCAGCCTCTCCTTTGCCAAATATTCCTCCTGAACCTTGGATCCTTGGCACAAGCATAAAGAGCGCCTTTTTAGCAGCTGAAAACGGCATTTCCTATGCATTTGGCCAATTTATGAGCAATGAAGACGGGCGGCAAATTATTCAAACATATAAAAATCAGTTCCAGAAAAAAAGAAAACAGCAGCCAAAGACAATTGTCACAGTCTCGGCAATATGCGCTGAAACTAGCGAAAAAGCGGAGCAAATTGCCTTCAGCAGCTTTTTATGGAATCTTCAGCATCATAAAGGAAAAACACTTGATTTTCCATTAAAAGAAGAAGCAAAGCAGCAATTGCTGAATTCAGATGAATTTCAACAGTTTCAAAAGAATATGATCATTGGCGATCCAACATTTGTCGTTCACCGTTTATATGAATTAAAAAATTGGTATGAAGCAGATGAAATGATGATCATAACAATAACTGGAAGCTATGAAGAACGCACAAAATCGTATCAATTGATAGCAGAGGAAATAAATAGAAAGAAATCTTATCGTTAATATAATCAATATGACCATGGATAAAATCGGTTTAACCTATATGGGAACCGATTTTTTCTTTTTCCAATCCCCCATTTCATATTGTATCCTCCCCTTTTTTTAAAAATTCCCTAACTTACAACTGTTTCAAATATTATATGTATATAATTTTATGCATTTAACAGTTGACGTTTTAATTATATTAAAATATTATTTAAAGAGCGGTAGGACGGTTATTTTTTATTTTCGGACAATTCAAAACATCTTAAAAATTATATAAAAATAATGGAGGTTTATTTTTATGATAACAAAAGAGCAGATTGTCCAAAGCCTTCCGCAAAAAGGTTTTTTTGGACATCCAAAAGGATTATTTACGCTGTTTTTTACGGAGTTTTGGGAACGTTTTTCCTATTACGGAATGAGAGCAATACTTCTTTATTATATGTATTATGAAGTTTCTAAAGGCGGTTTGGGAATAGATGAAGCTACCGCTGCATCGATTATGGCGATCTACGGTTCTCTCGTGTATATGTCGGGAACGATTGGAGGATGGATTGCAGACCGCCTGTTAGGGACAAGCAAAACTGTTTTTTACGGCGGAATTTTAATCATGCTCGGCCATATCGTCTTATCCTTCCCTGGAAATATTGAAGCTTTATTCATTTCCATGACGCTGATTGTTCTTGGTACTGGACTTTTAAAGCCGAATGTATCAAGGTCGGCGATCTTTATGCAGATAACGATGCCCGCCGCGATTCAGGGTTTAGTATTTTTTATATGGGTATTAATTTAGGTGGATTTTTAGCTCCCATTATTGTTGGAACTTTAGGACAAGGATATAATTTCCATCTTGGCTTTGCTCTTGCTGCTATTGGTATGTTTTTTGGGCTTTTGACATTTGTCCTAACAAAAAAGAAAAACCTTGGTCTCGCCGGAACACAGGTGCCTAACCCATTACAACCGGAAGAACGAAAAAAAGTATTCACTATTTTCGGCATCGGCGCTTTAGTAATTATCGCCTTTTTAGCTGTCACCATCCCTGCAGGACTTTTGACTATAAATAGCTTTACTATGATTGTCAGCATCCTCGGAATTGTAATACCTGCATGTTATTTTATATTTATGTACCGGAGTCCTAAAACAACAGAAGTGGAGCGTTCGCGTGTAATTGCTTACATTCCGCTCTTTATTGCCGCAGTAGTTTTTTGGGCTATTCAAGAACAAGGGGCTATTATTTTAGCCACTTATGCAGATAAGCGCACCCAATTATCCTATGCAGGACTTGAACTGCAATCATCATGGTTTCAATCATTGAACCCTTTATTTATCATCTTTTTGGCGCCGGTTTTTGCATGGTTTTGGGTGAAGCTTGGAAAGCGTCAGCCATCAACACCGAGCAAGTTTGCATTCGGACTTATTTTTGGCGGTCTATCATTTCTAGTTATGATCATTCCTGCTTATGTAAACGGTACTGAGTCATTAGTTAGCCCTTTATGGCTCGTACTAAGCTTCTTCCTTGTTGTAATCGGAGAGCTGTGCTTGTCCCCAGTAGGACTTTCAGCAACTACAAAGCTTGCTCCAGCGGCTTTTTCAGCGCAAACAATGAGCCTATGGTTTTTAACTAGTGCAGCCGCTCAAGCCATTAATGCCCAGCTTGTAAAATACTACACAGTTGAAACAGAAATTGTTTATTTTGGCATTATCGGCATGATTTCAATTATTCTTGGCCTTATTTTATTCTTCATGGCACCTATGATTAAACGTTTGATGAAAGATGTTCTATAATAAAGTCTTGCTGCATGATAAAAACCTGCCTGTTCAAACATAAACAGGCAGGTTTTTTGCCATATATGAAGTTTGTTTTTGCCAAAATCACTCAGCAAAAAAGTTTGAATTTCTCTCCGCTTACTTTGATACTTTATCCAAAAGCTTCAATGATTCTCTATTAAATGCTTCTAAGTCAGCAGGTGTGCGGCTTGTAACCAATTGGTTTTGGCACACGACAACTTCTTCGTCATGATAGTTGGCGCCTGCATACTCCATATCTACGCGAATTGATTTATAGCCAGTTGCATCCCGACCTTCCAATGCTTTTGCCGAAATTAGCAGCTGAGGTCCATGACAAATAGCAAATACCGGTTTTTTCGCATCCATCATAGCTTTTACAAAAGAAACAAAACGGTCATCCGCACGCAAAATGTCCGGCGAGAAACCTCCCGGCAAAAGAAGTGCATCAAAATCGTCCGGTTTTACATCATCAATCGAGTAGTCAATTCTAACTTCCGCTTCACCTTTTTTTCCTTTAACTTTTTTGCCAGCTTCTTTTTCAATTGTGACCACTTCATGACCTGCTGATTGAAATGCTTCTGCAGGACTTGTGAACTCACTGTCTTCGAACAAGTCTGTAATAAGAGTAGCTACTTTTGCCATGTGATCAACTCCTTTATTTTAGATTATCATAAAAAATTTTGTGGAAACATTTATTTGCTTCATATATTATTATCAATTACCTATATTACTAATCAAACGTTTGTTTAACAACAAATATGATTGCCAAAATCAGCAGTCTCGCAATGCGGCTGCCTTCATCGGCGTTTAGAGGCGGAATTTTTCAGATAAATCGAATCAACCGAGACAAAATGGACCAAGCAAGCTATTAAGCCTGTTCCATTTGTCTTCAATATAGAAATGCTGTCAGCTTCAAGTCCTTGCATTTTGATGCTGAGTTCAGTATTCCAACCTCTTTCAGCTAATAAACCGAATGCGCCGGGCAGCGAAGCTTTGACATTACAGTTGAATTAGAAAATGAAAACGTTCGTTTATAAATTTATTTGAGAAGAGCGGGCTTTTAAATAAGAATTTCGGGGAGGGACGACAACTATCCTTTTCTTTCTGGAAGAAAACATTTGATCGTTTGCACAATTAGGGAGCTGCAAGCTCTTAAAACGAAGGGAAACAGTTGTCTAAACCGAAAAAACTAACGGTTCTCAGTCCTCATCTTTTTTAAACATACATTTTTAATATGCGGTCTACTGCTCCACCATATGATTCCCCAAACAAATTCAGATGGACAAGCAAATAATAAAGCTGGTACAAAGGCTTGATTTCCTCATATCTTTCGGAAAGAGGGTAATATTCTTCATATGAGCGGTAAAAATCTTGGGAAAAGCCGCCAAATAATTCGGTAAAGGCAATTTCAAAATGGCGATCTCCATACATTACGGACGGATCAATTAAAAATGGTTCCCCATTCGGTCCAACTATCCAATTCCCTCCCCATAAATCGCCGTGTAAAAGAGAAGCCTCCACGTTTGCTGGAATCCATTCATGCAAGCGATTAAGGAGAGTTTCCAATCTTTTTCCACGTTCACCACGTATATAATTTTTCTTGATTCCTATTTCCATTTGTCCGCTTAAACGGTAGTCCCGATAGTATTCAAGCCAAGATGACATAAGGCGGTTTCTTTGAGGCAGCGTTCCAATATATGTATTTTTCGAATATCCGTGATATACAAAATGGCTTTTGTGTAAAGCTGCCAGCTTTTGGCCTAACAGCTTTTCTGTATTATCATCTTTTTTACCGTTCACCCATTCCATGATCAAAAATCCCTCGTTGGAATTCTCGGAGTAAGCAAACACCTTCGGTACGCGCACGGTGTTAGTATCCCTAATCAGTTGAAGCCCTTCCGCTTCCAGACGGAAAAAATCTTCGGGAGCTTCTAAATTGTACTTTAAAAAATACGTTTGGTTTTCTGTCTGTACAAAATAGCTTTCGTTAATATCACCTCCGCTTACTTTCCGAATGTTTTCGATTACTCCAAAATCTCCAGCAGTCCTTAATGCTTCCGCTATAATTTTTTTCATCCTGCCTCCTCTTTTTCTTTTTTTACTTATCTTTTCATAAATCATATATCTTTTGCAACGAAATCAACAAAGCAGCCTTTATTAATTGAAAAGTTATTTTTCTTTAGATTTCATTGTTCCAACAATAAAATATTCAAGAGCTTTTACATCTTCTATTAATTTTCTCCGTAATTGTTGATATGTTTCAAAAGATTGGTAGTCTAAATGATGATTTTCTTCAAACATTGTGCACAAATCGTTAAAGTTTTTGTAGATTCGGTCAAAATTTTTTTCCATCAGCACCAAAACATTTTTCATTCTCCTTTTCCTACTCCTTTTCCAAAAACCCCTTAAAAGAGACGGCGCAAAAATTCTCCTTATTTTATTTCGGAAAAAATAATTATATTTTCGACTCTTTCATAAATAATAGTTACTTCTCATACATTTTTAGTTGGAATCACTCATATCGTGTAAGGCGTCATTCCGACATTCATGATAAAATGGTAAAAAGGAAATCAGATACATTGGAGTGAATATTGATGACAAAACAAGAAATTGAACAAAGAATCGCCGAATTAAAATCTGACTATATCCGCATTCAAGGGGACATCGAAAAGCTTGAATCAGTCGGAGGAAATATAGAAAAAGCGGAACAGCAGCTTACGGAAATTGAAAACGAGTTGGCCAATCTTAGAACGGCGCTGAACAAGCAGCGTTAACACCAAGATCAAATTCCGCTGTCCGTTTCCTTTCATAATCATTTTCATTGATCCATTGGATGGGAAAAAAGAAGGTTCTGTGTGGTTTTATCCCCTCCAGGTGGAAAGTAAAAAAAGTGTTCTTAGGAGTCTGCCGGAGAGGGGATTTTTTATGGTGAAAAATCAAACATGTAACTCATATTCAGAAGATCTGAAGCGTGAATCGTTCGTTTGAAATGAAAGGAGGCTCCCTTATCGGCAACTTCATGAACATTTTGGAATTAAGCGGCATACGCAAAATTTAAGAAATGTCAAAATGTAGAGGCTTTTTGATGCGTTTTTACGATCGGCGGGAAGTATGAAAACACATGCAATTTAAAAGTTTAGAAGAAGAAAGCACAAGTCGATTTGCTTAAAAAGCGCCGTCCAAATCTATACGGGAAGAAGTGGCCCTAAAAGCCGATCGGTTTCATATTATTGATAAAGCATTTATGTTTGTTGCGATCATTTTTTAGGATTTCGTAAATGCTTTCATTTTTTCTAAGAAATCCATATACTTTCATTTCCAGATCCTTTTTTATTTCTAATTTACACGGCTAAGAGTATGACAGACAACGTAACGACACAACGCTGTACGTCGCCTTTCGGATAAAGCGCTCCTCCAGTCCTGGCAATCATCGAATACGCTTAAAGCACTTCTTGACACCTCTTGTGTAAAGGTTTTACAGAATTTTGTCCACCTACGAAAAAATCCAAAATTTTGCGATATCCTTTTTCGTTTACTCCTAACACTACATAAATGACTTTTTTTCAACCGTCGTAGTCCAAATATAAAACAGCATAACGCTTGGATAGTGGACAGTTGCGCCATTTTTGATGTCTTCTCTTTCTGGTCATACAACTGATCGTCAGGAGAATAGGGACTTTCCATCCACATGCTAATTTCCCGTGTCTTGATGATCGCTTCCTAAAGCGAGCCCGTATAATGTTTATAAAAGGGAAATTCGCGTTTGAAATTCCGAGTTTCGATCTTAGCACCAAAAGGGCATCAGTCTAATCGATCTCCGGGTAAAGAAAACGCATGGAAGTCGTTTCGGCAGTTTGCATCGGAATAATTGAGTAAATTTTAAAAGAGAAGCCCGATCTTGAGTCTCGCCTTCATGAACCTAAGCAGTAATCGAAGTGTGATGTACACGATAAATACCATCCAATGAGCGATCAAGGAGATTCGGAAACGTCTAAAGCCGATGAACAGTTTAAGCAGTTAAGAATCCGCTGAAAAAGCAGTATATTTGACCTTTCAAACTTTTAGCGAGAAATAGGCAGAACGAAAAGTTGCGAAGATTTGCAGAAGCGCAGGAAGCCCTCCAGCGAAAATTCGAAGAACGTAACAATTAATCATATATGGCAGATTAATTGCGTTTACTGCTTATTGATGCCTCTTTTTTATGGTTTAAAAACGTTAATATTTTTAGAATTTGACTCCCTAGACAGTCTCCTGCAAAGGAAATCGGTTCCCTATCAATTCCAAATTCATTCAGAAATATTGTATCTGCCCCGCATTACATAAAATTTTTTAACAGTATACCCATTTATACCATTCTCTACTTTTGTAAAAAAATATGACAAGGTTTTTTATTTGGTTTTTGTAATTTTTTGTAGATTTTCGTAGATTTAATTTAATATTAATTTAGAATTTGTTAAATATTTTAAAAATTATTTACATATAGAAAGGAGGGGGTTGATTAATGATCATTTTCCATGAAGTAAATAAACATTACGGAAAATTCCATGTTCTGCAAAATATCAATCTGCATATTAAACAAGGGGAAGTTGTCGTCATTATCGGTCCTTCAGGATCCGGGAAAAGTACACTCGTTCGTTGTATTAACAGGCTTGAAACAATTTCTAGTGGAGAATTAATAGTAGATAATGTAAAAGTTCATGACAAAAAAACAGATATAAATAAATTACGCCGCAACATCGGGATGGTATTTCAACATTTTCATCTTTATCCTCACAAAACCGTCCTACAAAACATTACGCTGGCTCCTATAAAAGTGTTAGGAGTTGCAAAAGAAGAGGCTGAAAGAACTGCAATGTACTATTTAGAAAAAGTAGGAATACCTGATAAGGCAAATTCCTATCCATCCTCTCTATCCGGAGGACAACAACAGCGTGTTGCAATTGCCCGTGGTCTTGCAATGAAACCAAAAATCATGTTGTTTGATGAACCAACTTCTGCACTGGATCCAGAAACAATCGGAGAAGTGTTAGACGTCATGAAAAAGCTGGCGAAAGAAGGGATGACCATGGTGGTTGTAACACACGAAATGGGTTTTGCCCGAGAAGTTGCAGACCGAATTGTGTTTATTGATCAAGGGAAAATATTGGAGGTTTCAACACCTGAAGAATTTTTCTCCAATCCAAAAGAAGAAAGAGCAAAAAATTTCCTAAACAGAATATTAAATCATTAAATATGAAGGGGGATGTTATATATGAGCTTTCGATCATTCTGTAAGAAAATACTTTCCATTTCTTTAATTTCTATTTTATGTATATCTATTTTGTCAGCCTGCGGCGGAAAAACTACTACTAATACTACTGCAGAACAAGAAAAAACAGAAAATTCTTCCGACAATCAAAATACGTTAGAAAAAATAAAAGAAAGGGACAAATTGATTGTCGGCGTAAAATATGATTTAAATCTTTTCGGACTTAAAGATCCTAAAACCGGAAAGGTGGAAGGGTTTGATATCGATATTGCTAAAGGTTTAGCTAAAAAAATATTAGGAGATGAAAATAAAATCGAACTGAAAGAAGTAACTTCTAAAACCCGAATTCCTCTTTTAAACAATGGCGATATCGACTGTATCATTGCCACAATGACTATATCGGAAGAGCGCAAAAAAGAAGTAGATTTTTCAGATGTTTATTTTATGGCCGGACAATCTTTACTTGTGAAGAAAGACAGCAAAATCAACGGTATTTCTGACGTCAAAAAAGGTGTAACCGTTTTAACGGCAAAAGGATCTACTTCCGCTCAAAATATTCGTGAAAAAGCACCAGAAGCAACTGTATTAGAATTTGAAAATTATGCTGAAGCCTTTACTGCTTTAAAAGCTGGTCAAGGAGATGCTTTGACAACAGATAATGCTTTATTACTAGGAATGGCAAAGCAAGATCCTAATTTCCGAGTCGTTGATGAAACATTTACAGAAGAACCTTATGGAATTGCTGTCCGCAAAGGTGATACAGAATTTGTAAATACAATTAATGAATATTTAAAAGAAATTAAAGAAAACGGCGAATATGACAAAATTTATGAGAAATGGATCGGAGACGTACCAAAAAATGAAAAATAATTTGATAAACAGATGAGCGGTTTTTCACCCTCATCTGTTTCTTCCTGAAAGGAGTGATTATATTTGTTGAATTTTTCCATACTCATTGATCATTGGGATATGTATATAGAAGGCTTTTTTAATACAATAAAAGCTAGTGTATTTGCTATGATTGCAAGCTTAGTTGTAGGAACAATTATCGCTATTTTCCGTATAGCTCCCTTTCGACCACTCAATTGGCTTGGCACGATGTATGTGGAATTTATCCGAAACATCCCGTTGATGTTAATAGTATTTGTATTCTTTTTCGCTCCTTCCGCTTTGGGGTTACGCATTAATTCTTTTTTGGCAGGAACACTAGGTCTTACAACTTATACAGCCGCATTTATCGCCGAGTCGATACGTGCAGGTATTCAAGCAGTACCGAAAGGTCAAATGGAAGCTGCCCGTTCTTCCGGTTTAACATACGTACAAACGATGTGGTATATTATTTTGCCACAAGCAATTAAAATTGTTATCCCTCCATTAGGAAATCAATTTCTAAATCTTGTAAAAAACTCGTCTGTACTCGGTGTAATTGCTGGCTTAGATCTCATGTATTTCGGTGATTTAATATCTTCTGAAACATTGGTAACATTTGATGTATATATTTTTGTTGCTATGTTTTACTTGCTGTTAACTATTCCTTTAAGCTTAAGTGTCAGTTTTCTTGAACGCAGACTAGCAAAAAATAGATAAAGAGGATAGCCCTCTACCATGTAAATATATTGAATAAATTCAATTTGTATCCACTAACATGAGGTTAAGAATCTATAGGTGTTAAAGAATTGGGAGAAATTATAGAGGGAGGGGAAAACAAAATGGATTTTATTGGTGCTTATTCACCCAGTCATATCATATTTCTCTTGAAAGGATTTTCTGTCACCCTACTTGTTGCTTTTATATCCATTACCCTTAGTTTTATATTCGGCATCATGATCGGTGTATTGCGTTACACAAAAGTTCCGGTCATTAGTCACCTACTGGCCGTTTGGGTGGAAACGATTCGAAACTTACCGTTATTATTAATTATTTTCTTTACGTTTTTTGCTCTTCCAGAAATAGGGTTAAAATTAGATAAAATGGCCGCTGCCATTTTAGCATTAGTAGTTTTTGAATCTACTATGTTGTCAGAAATTGTTCGAAGTGGATTAAATTCCATTGAAAAAGGTCAAATAGAAGCTGCTCGTTCTTCTGGATTAAATTATTTGCAAACTTTATGGTATATTATACTGCCGCAAGCTTTACGCCGGATGGTTCCGCCAATTGTCAGTCAATTCATTTCACTACTAAAGGATACTTCTTTTGCTGTCGTGATCTCTTTACCAGAATTAATGAATCATGCACAAATCATTAATGGCAAAAATATCAACTATGTCATTCCGATCTTTATTTTAGTTGCTCTCATGTATTTTACTGTAAATTATTTATTATCATTAGTTTCAAGACGGTTGGAAAACAAATATATCTAAATAGACGTTTCGTAGGTTTCTGGCCATAATGGTATTATAATTGTCTATGAGGGAGAATGCGATGAATAACCGCCTTTGGACACTTGTTGTCCTTGTTTTCACTACTGCACTTCTGGGAGAAATGAAAATCAATCCTTTTGATAATTTTTTTCGATTTTCATTAGGAAGTGCAATTTTCTTCTTTGGATTACTATCTTTTCGATCTGCTCCTATCCTTGTAACTGGATTTAGTACTGGCATTTTTGTTTTGCTGTTTCGGATGATGATCGATCTTATATTAGGGCGAGTCTTTTGGATCGACAGTTTCTTTATCCATTTACCAGCTGCCTTTTACTATTTTAATTTTACTTTACTCGTTTATGTTACAAAAATTCAAAAATATTTAAAAACTCCCATTCGTGTAGGAATCATTGGAGCATGCATTGATTTTTCATCTAATATGGTGGAATTATCTTTTCGCATACTAATACAAGAACAATTTACCCTCACGTTAGAAACTATTTGGATGCTACTATTATTTGGGATTTTAAGAAGTTTTTGCGCAGTAGGGCTTTACAATATTTTAAATCTTTCTCAATTAAAAGCCATAAGCGAAGCGCGACAACATGAACTCGAACGTCTCGTTATGATCAATACAAGCCTTTATGAAGAAACATTTTTTTTGCGGAAATCAATGAGCCATCTAGAAGATATTACTAGAAAAAGCTATCAACTATATATGCGTTTAATGGAATTAGAAAATAAAGAGGCAAGTACAGCCCTTTATATTGCTGAACATGTTCATGAAGTGAAAAAAGATTCACAAAAGATTTTGGCAGGATTATCTAAACTAATGAGTCAAGAGCAACTAAACCTTCATATTTCCATTACAGATATTTGCGATTTAGTTATTAAAACAAATCAAAAATATGCAGAAGCTTTAGAAAAGTCAATTCAATTCCAAAAAAAATGTGATATTGACTCATGTACTAACCATGTATATGCTCTTCTATCTGTATTAAACAACCTTGTTTCAAACGCAGTCGAAGCAATACATCATTCAGGTTGGGTTGAACTGCGTGTAGTGGAAGATAATCACAGCATAAAATTTTTCGTAACCGACTCCGGTATTGGTATATCCGAGGAAGATCAAGACTGGATTTTTGAACCCGGATTTACAACAAAATTTGACAAAAACGGGAATCCATCAACAGGAATCGGTTTGACACACGCCCAAAAAATTGTACAAAATTTAAATGGTTCAATACAATTATCAAATGAAAAAGGACCACCTACTCAATTTATAGTAACGATACCAAAAGATCAGCTGTTTAAAACGCTTACATAGGTATTTTCATAATAAAGAAAGGGGGGGAACATGATGTACCTTCGCTTCTTCCTAATTGAAGACGATCCTGTTGTTAGAAGAATGTTGGAAAAAATAATAACAGACAGCGGGCTTGGAAAAGTTATCGGACAAGCAGATGATGGGATTAATGTTTCAATCGATCAACTCAAAAATGTGGATGTTATTCTAATTGATCTATTGATGCCTCGACTAGACGGCATTCAAACAATGAAAAAATTGAGAAGCGAAGGATTCACCGGTCCCTTTATTATGATTTCTCAGGTTGAAAATAAAGAAATGGTCGGTGAAGCATACTTGCAGGGTGTCGACACATACATTCAAAAACCTATTAACAAATACGAAGTCGTTTCCGTTTTAAAACGAGTTGCCAACCATCTTGCCTTATCTTCTTCACTTATATCTATTCGCAATTTATTAGAAGTAATGGATGATAAAGATCAGCAACCATTTTTAAAAGCTTCTACATATTCTGCAAAGCATTCGATTGAGGAAAAAGCTTGCCATCTCCTTCTCACTTTAGGCATTGCTGGCGAGACGGGAACTTCTGACATATTAGCAGTGATAAAATGGCTAGAGGCTCGAGAACAGAATGGAAAAAATATACACGACCTTCCTCAATTGAAAGACTTATACAAACAAATTTTGCTGCAATCTGGAAATCATTTTGATGAAGAATCTCTACAAAAGGAATTGCGTGCCATGGAACAGCGTATTCGCCGAATAGTTTTACAAACATTCACCAATTTAGCTTCAATTGGATTAACTGATTATACAAATCCTAATTTCGAACATTACGCCCCCCGTTTATTTGATTTTGAAGAAATCCGCCAACGAATGGAGGAACTAAAAAATGGAGAAAAGACAACAAAATGCCGATTGAGCATAAAAAAATTTATAACTGCACTTTATTTAGAGACAAAAGAAGAAATGAATTTTCACTAGTTTCTTACATATATAGTAAAAATTATTTTTCATCAGCATCTCTTGTCCACCTCCACCGATGAATTGGAATCTATTCCCGGCAATCTGTTGACACATGTTATATCTTAATCCTTTCTTTTATAAGGGAAATGATCCGCCGAATATAAAGTTGTAAGAAAGCAATGATCATCATACTATGTCTACTGCACAATAAAAAACTTAACCACCGCACGAATGATATGATACCCTTTATAGTTGACCGAAAAATGAAAGCTCATGAAAGGGATTTTTATGTGGAAAGCCTTCGATAACATATAATATAACAATCGGTTAAGTCCAAATTTTTTTGTAAATTTCCCTCTTTGATAGAAACATGAATCTGATGGCTTGACGTGGCAGGTAAATCCGGCAAGTCTTCCTGTCGGTCGTCTTCCCGGACAAATGATCATGTTGTCAAGGAACGTTGCGGCAGGGATCTTGCCCAGAATTCCACGTTCTCCTTGATACAGCAAATGAGTTATCCTACTCTTTCCATCGCCAGAGTTTTCGAATTCACCATTCGAGTTTCTTGCTCTTTCGTTTTCAACAACCGCCTTTAGCTCCTGTCACTTTTCTGCCCTGCTACGACTCTTTATTCAATGCCTAACAGATTGGGTTTACGCATTTCAACTGGCTCTTTTTTGACGGCAAAAAATTGATCGATCTTATTAGATCGATCCAAAAATATGTTTTCCATATCAATCATTTTACTTTTCTAATTTTTCCTGAGCAGTTGGTTTTGGACTCAATTTCGAACAAGGTCCTGCCTGAAGCATGTAGCTTCCTCCATCATGACCGAGCATGTTTCTTACATCTTTTGCAATGTCAATTATGCGATCTAAATGAATTCCAGTCTCAATCCCCATCTCTTCTAGTGAATGAACTAAATCCTCTGTTGCAATGTTACCCGTTGCTCCTGGTGCATATGGGCATCCGCCGAGACCTGCGACAGAACTGTCAAAATGGATGACACCTTGCTGCAAAGCGGCAACCACATTCGCCAACGCCATTCCGCGCGTATTATGGAAGTGCATGGAGAAAGTCATGTGAGGAAATTCCTTTTTTAATACGCCAAGATATTGATAGACTTGTTTTGGATTAGCCATTCCTGTCGTGTCAGCAAGCGAAACTTCAGTTATCCCCATTTTCTTATATCGATCTACAATTGTTACTATTTTTTCTAAAGGCACTTTTCCTTCGTATGGACATCCAAATGCAACGGAAATTGATCCTCCTACTTCAACATTATGTTTTTGCGCCAAATCGACAATAGGTTCAAATCCTCTTTGCGCTTCTTCCACAAGGCAGTTTGCATTTGATAAACTATGCGAATCTGTTGCCGAGAGCATAAGCTTCAATTTCTTTATTCCAGCCGCAATTGCTCTTTGGGCCCCTTTTACATTTGGCACTAAAGCCCGAAATTTAATATGCGTTAAATCTTCTATCCCTTTCACAACTTCCTCGGCGTCTTTCAACTGCGGAATTGCTTTCGGATGAACGAACGATGTCACTTCTATCGATTGAACTCCTGTGTTCGCAAGCGCACGGATAATTTTTATTTTTTGTTCAGTCGGAATCCATTGATCCTCTGATTGAAACCCGTCGCGCGGCGCAACTTCGCAAATGATGACCCTTGCAGGAAACATGACATCACTCATTTAAATGACTCCTTTCTCTTTTAACTCGGCAAGCTCCTGTTTTGATAACCCTAATTTTCCTCCTAATATTTCTTCATTATGCTCTCCAAGCTCAGGAGCGCGGTAACGAATGGTTCCAGGAGTTTTTGAAAAATTAGGAACGACGCCCGGCACTTTTACTTTTCCAAGCCGAGGATGCTCAACTTCTACTATGTTTTTCCTAGCTTGATAATGTTCATTTTCAAAAATATCTTTAATACTTAAAATCGGACTGACAGGCACACCGTACAAATCCAATTTTTCCTGCAGCTCCTTCAGCGTAAACTGGCGTATCCAGTCAGAGACAATCTTTTGTACTTCATCGTCATGTTTTAAACGTTGTGAATTTGTATAATAACGTTCATCCTCAAGCATATCTGTTCGTTCCATTGCTTCTGCAAGCCGATTAAAAGTTGAATCAGTACTGCAAACAAGAACAACATATTTTCCATCCTTCGTTTCATATGTTCCTGCTGGACTTGAATGTCCGGCCAACCCGGGTGTTCTTTCTCTTACTATACCGTTTTGGTCATATTCAGCTACTAAAAATTCGAGCATTCGGAAAATCGATTCATATAATCCCATTTCGACTACTTGCCCTTCTGGATCATCAGTTTTATCACGGTAATATAATGCACTGACCGCAGCAAATGCAGTATATACACCAGTGATATAATCAAGCAATGAATAAGATGGGCTGACAGGCGGTCTGTCCGGATACCCTTGGATATAAGTATGGCCGCTGAAAGCGGTGCACGGAGTTCCGAACCCGGCTTTTTCGCGATACGGTCCTGTTTGACCGTAGCCGGAGATTCGAACCATAATCAATTTAGGATTTGCTTTTTTCAATTCTTCATACCCTAGCCCCCACTTTTCAAGAGTACCGGGGCGAAAGTTTTCAATTAAAATATCCGTATTTTTTATAAGTTTTTTTAAAATTTCTTTTCCTTCTTCTTTCCGTATATCTAAAGTAACTGATTTTTTGTTGCGGGCAAGCCCTGGCCATCTGAGCGGCTCATTCCCCTTCCAAGGGCCTACAGTCCGCAAAGTATCACCTTTATTGGGCAATTCAATTTTCGTCACTTCGGCGCCAAGGTCAGCTAACAGCGTTGCCCCAAAAGGAGCAGCGATCATAGTCGATATATCCAAAATATTTACTCCTGTTAACGGACCATATTTTCCTTTTTCCATCGTATCCCCCTCCAAAACATTAATTTTTCTCTGGCAGCATGCCTAATACATTGCTTCGCAAATTGCTTAAATGGACTTTCATCGCTTCCGATGCTTTTGCTTTATCTTTCTGTTTCACGGCTTCCAAAATCGCTTCATGTTCAAAAAAAGATTCAGAATAACGCGCTTGCGACTGCAACGTTTGCTTTCGCACTTGGCGGTATAAATTCAAATTCGTATCCATAAATGAGATGAACACAAAATTATGTGTCGCTTGGGCGAGAGATAAATGAAAGTTGCTGTCTGCATCTATTTCCTCTTCCGGATTTTTCAACTTTTCTTCCATTAATTTCAATGCCTTTTCCATCTTTTCTATATCTTCTTTCGTTGCCCTTTCGCATGCTATTTCAGCAATTTTTGGCTCCAATGCTTCCCGGGCCTCCAAAAATTGAATCACTGTTGTTTTTTCGAGTACATCAATAGGGTTGATCTGATATTTCAGAATCAAGCTTTGATCGACTTTTTGAACGAACCGTCCGCCGCCTGGTTTTGAAATAATGATTCCTTCCGATTCTAAAACTCTGCATGCTTCCCGCAAAGAAGTCCTGCTGCACCCGAGAATTTTCGCCAATTCACGCTCCGGAGGCAGGCGGTCATTTGGTTTTAGTTTTCCTTCTTCTATCAGCTGCTTAATTTGATCAACAATTTTTTCGTAAACTCTCGTATTGGTGAGCTCATTAAATATATTGGATTTCATAAACATGTTCCTTTCATTTTTTGGACTGTTGGGCAGTCCAATTTTATTAAAATTATAATATTCTGTCATTAAATCGTCAAGCCGCTGCACCATCGAACATGTAAAACACCGGAAGATATGAAGAGAAAAGCGTTCAATGCAAGATGTAAGATGATTTTTCTTATCCAGGGCATTTCATTTCTCATGTGGAAACCTTTCATTACACTTCTAAAGCAAGTGTGTGTTAACATTCCATCTATTCCTAAATTTCTTGAAATATATTATGATTAATTAATAGCAATCAATCATTGATTCACTTTTCCGAAGGAGGAACGCAATGTATAAGCAATATTTGCCTTTTGCGATAAAGTTAGCTAAAGAGGCCGGTGAATTGATTCGGCCGTATGCAGGAAAAGCTGGGCAGCAAACATTAAAGTCAGCAAAAGATTTTGTGACTGAAATGGATTTGAAAGCTGAAAAGCTGATCATTGATCGCATTCAGGAGACATATCCTGATCACCGCATATTCAGTGAGGAAGCCGGCAGCATTGGGGGAAAGGATGAATTTGAATGGGTGATTGACCCTATTGACGGGACCATCAACTACAGTTTCGGCGTTCCGCTTTACGGAGTTTCCATCGCCCTAACCTATCAAAATGATCCAGTCGTCTCTGCTATATCATTGCCTGCTTTTGGGGAAACGTATTGGGCAGCAAAGGGAGAAGGAGCCTATTTAAATGGAAATGCTATAAACATTCGAAATGCCAGCCTGGCGGAAGCTTTTATTTCCATTGGCGATTTTGCAAAGGACGCCAATAAACAAACGAATAAAGAGCGCATTTCATTGCTTGAAAACATTGTAAACGACGTTTACCGAGTCAGAATGATCGGAACAGCTGCTGTCACTTTAGCCTACATTGCTTGTGGCAAACTTGATATCGCAGTCTACTATAAGCCTAATTTTTATGATATTGCTGCTGGACAGCTGCTTGTGTGCGAAGCGGGCGGAGCTATACAAACGATCGGAAATTATACTGTCATTGCTGATCAAAAAATAATAGACGAGATAGCACCTTTACTGCCTGTTCAGCACACAACGGCATAAAAGCAGTCCGCAAGTCTAGACTGCTTTTATGCTTTTCTGCTGCCATATAATACAACGACATTTCCGTTTTCATGATGCTGGGCCCGTTCGTGAAATAACGTTTTGCTAACAAAAACCGGAACGATGATTCAAAAGATAAATCATTTAGCGATTGATTGTCCAGCCTGCTGGCTTAAAAGACGAAAAGCTTTTAAAAATCTATTAATGAACTTGCCCCTTTGCAATGCTTTTCATTTGGAGGCCAGACAGAAAGGTCGAACGGAAAATCGGAGCCAGGCACTACTCGATCTTCTCCCACTATTCGCACTAAATAGTCAATGCTTGCTTGCTCCCACAAAACATTGTCATACCAAAAACGCTTTAAGTATTCTTTCGGAGAGGATGTTAAATTTTTTGAAACCGCTTCCCATTCTTCGTATCCTTTTTCTATTCTGCCGATTTGGTAAGGCAAAAATCCTCCGCCATGGGCAAATAATATTTTCACATTTGGAAATCGATCAATCAATCCGCTTAATAAAAGATCTGTAGCACAAATCGTTGTTTCCCACGGAACACCGATTAAATTTGGCATCATTCTTCTTTTCAAGCGAGGATCTTCGCTCAATAACGGATGAATGAAAACAATCGCTTTCAACCGATCGGCTTCTTCAAAAAATGGGATAAAAAATTCATCTGACAGCATATGATTAGCTGCCCCAGGACCGATAATGGCTCCTTTTAACCCTTTTCCCATCGCATCTGTCAAGATTTGTGCAGCTTTATCCGGGTTATTTAACGGAACCGTTGCCAGCGCAGACAATTTTTCCGGGAACGATTGCACAAGCCGCGCTAATGAATCATTATACACGCCGGATAGTTCAGCAGTGATTTCTTCCGGAAACTCGTACATAAAAAGCTGCGGTATCGGTGAAATGACGGAATGATGAACTCCCGCTTTCAATTGTTCGTTTAAAAAAAGGGTTAAATCTAAAAAAGATTTTTTTAATTCAAATCCCCATTTTTGATTAACAATCAAAAACTCTTCCTTATCCTTTTCTTTTTTCACCCATTCAGCATGAATAGTTTCTTTATGTTCTTTTACCCATTCCATCACGCCTTCAGGGATGAAATGTGTATGAAAATCATACATCTCTCCACTCTCCCACCAAATTAAGAAAAATTCAAATACCCCATTCTTTCAGAAATTTCCTTGCTGGCTGCGATCACTTGTTTCGCCATCGCTTTAAGCTTGTAAGAATTGATTCGTTGTTTTGGACCGACTACAGAAAGTGCTGCAATAACCTTTCCGGTATAATCATAAATCGGGGCGGCAATGGAATTAACTCCCTCGGACAATTCTTCAATGCTAACGGCATACCCATTCTCCCTTACTTTTTTTAAATGATCTCTCAGCTTCTCAGGATCCGTAATCGTATTTTTAGCAAAACGCTTTAACCCTTTAGATATAATTTTTTCGACCGTTTCATTTTCCGAAAATGCAATTAAAACTTTTCCAGAGCTCGTGCAATAAGGCGGATTGCGTCTCCCGATATGGGTTAAAAATCTTACGGGGTGATTGCACTCTACTTTTTGCAAATAAACAACTTCTAAATTGTCCAATACAGAAATATGGGCAGTTTCACCGGTTGCTTCGACCAGTTTATTTAGTACAGGCTGCGATTCTCTGTAAATATCCATATTGCTGAATAGCACGCCGCTTAAAGATAAAATGGATAATCCCAATCTGTATTTCTTCGTTTCTGAATCTTTATAAACAAATCCTTCACTTGCCAACGTCTTCATTGTCCTGCTGACTGTGCTTTTATTTAATCCTAGAGAATTGGATAAATCGCTTATTTTTTTTTCTGGCTCTTCCATTGTAAAGCTTTTCAATATTTTCAGCGCATTTTTGATGGAAGAAAGCTGATTTTTCTCGTCTTTTCCATTCAATGTACACCCTCCCCCTCTACATCAATTTTCTTTATACGAGAATATATCAAATATATGAACAACTGAAAAGTAAAAAATTAAATATTTCGATATTTTTAAAAATTTTTATATTTGTTGCATATATAGCAATTTAGAAGTTGAAAGTGCAACATAGGGAAACTACCATTAAAGTCACAGTTGAAATTTATGATGATATTCGGGAGGGTGAATCATGCCAATCAACTCAAACGGAACGATTAACTGCTTGCATTTTATTAACGGACAATTTGTTGAATCCGATAACAAAAGGACCTTTGACAATATTAATCCTGCAACTGAGGAAGTAATCGGAACAGTCGCTGAAGGAGGAAAAAAAGAAGTCGACTATGCCGTTTCCGCTGCCAAAAGGGCTTTGAACGGCCCTTGGAAAAACATAACATTAACGGAGCGTTCAAAAATTTTGCGGCGCATTGGCGATTTAATCCAAGAAAGACAGGATGAGCTGGCACGATTGGAATCATTGGATACAGGAAAACCGCTATCTCTTGCAAAAAAAATTGACATTCCCCGTGCTGCCTATAACTTCCACTTCTTCGCTGACTACATCATTTCGATTACGAATGAAGCTTATCAGCAAGATGATCAGGCCATTCATTATGCACACAGGCGCCCAGTCGGAGTAGTGGGAATTATCAAGCCTTGGAATTTACCTCTTTTATTATTGACTTGGAAGCTGGCTCCATGTTTAGGAATGGGCAACACAGCTGTTATTAAACCTGCAGAGTGGACTCCTTTAACCGCTACTGCATTAATGGAAATTTGCAAAGAGGCCGGTGTTCCGGACGGAGTTGTCAACCTTGTTCATGGCTTCGGTCCAAACTCCGCTGGGGCAGCAATTGCCGAACATCCTGACATTGACGCCATTTCCTTTATCGGTGAACCGGGTACAGGAGCAGCCATTATGAAAGCAGCATCTAATTCCTTGAAAAAACTTTCATATGAATTGGGCGGCAAGAATCCAAACATTATTTTTGCCGATTCAGATTTAGATGAAGTCATTGAAACTACCATCAAATCAAGCTTTATTAACCAAGGCGAAGTTTGTCTTTGCGGTTCAAGAATTTATGTAGAGCGCCCAGCTTATGAAGAGTTTTTAGAAAAATTTGTAAAGAAAACAAAAGAATTAAAGATTGGCGATCCATTTGAAAATGGCACAGATGTCGGCGCACTCGTAAGCAAGGAACATTACGAACGCGTCAACAGCTACATCGACATAGCCAAGCAAGATGGGGCAGAAATTTTAACAGGCGGAAAGCGTCCAGACGGATTAGATAAGGGTTATTATCTCGAACCTACAATCATAACTGGTTTGGATCGAAATTCCCGCTGCGTACGGGAAGAAATATTCGGCCCAGTTGTAACTGTCTCTCCGTTTGACATGGAGGAGGAAGTTATAGCCCAAGCCAATGATACACATTACGGATTAAGCGCAACTATTTGGACAAATAATTTACGGCGTGCACACAGGGTGGCACATCAAATTGAAGCAGGCATCATTTGGGTCAACACCTGGTTCCTGCGTGATTTACGAACGCCGTTTGGAGGAATGAAGCACAGCGGAATTGGCAGAACGGGCGGCATGCACAGCTTAGATTTTTATACAGAGCTTTCAAACATAACGATAAAGCTATAATTTCAGGTGCCGTTGAAACATAAGGAGTATGTTAAAATAGCCTGCTTACCAAATCATTCTGTCTGAATGAGAAAGGAAGGAAAAAATGTTAACAACGAAAATTGCCAACTTTGCCAATCAACTGCAGGAAGCTGAAGCTTTAAACAGGGCGACAGATCCTCTTACTTCCGTTGATCCGAATCTGACTGCCGAAGAAGCTTATCTTATACAACTGGAAAATATAAAAAGAAAGGTCGATCAAGGTCAAAAAATTGTCGGAAAAAAAATCGGTTTAACATCTTTAGCAATGCAAAAGCTGCTTGGAGTCGATGAACCGGACTATGGACATTTATTAGATTACATGGTCGTTGAAAACGGCGGAAGCATTTCCATGAAAAAAGTTTTGCAGCCGCGAGTAGAAGCTGAAATTGCCTTCATTTTAAAAAAGGAGCTTAAAGGTCCAAACGTAACCGCTTTAGACGTGATCTTAGCAACTGACTATATTGTTCCGGCATTAGAAATTGTCGACAGCCGCATTAAAGATTGGAAAATCAAGCTGGCTGACACCATTGCCGACAACGCTTCATCCGGATATTTCTTATTGGGAGGAAAACCGGAAAAAATAGAAAATGTTGATCTCGAATTAATTGGAATGAGCTTGACAAAAAACGGGGAACTAGTCAATACCGGTGTCGGCGCAGCAGCATTAGGCAATCCGGCAAACTGTGTCGCATGGCTCGCCAACAGGCTGGCTGATTTTGATATTTCATTACGTCCCGGAGAAATCATTTTATCAGGCGCTCTATCCAGAGCCGCTGATGCACAAGCTGGAGACGTCTTTACGGCGCGGTTCGCTCATCTCGGGCATGTAACGGTATCATTTACAGAATAATAGATTGAAAGGAGAATTTTATGAATAAAGTAAAGGTTGGAATTTTAGGGTCCGGCAACATCGGAACAGATTTAATGTACAAAATCCGTCGATCAGATGTGTTGGAGCTTACAACGGTCATCGGAATTGACCCCTCATCGGACGGATTAAAAAAAGCAAAAGATTTCGGATATTACACGATTGATACCGGCATTAAAGGTTTTTTAGAAAATCCCGATCTAGCGGATATTCTATTTGATGCCACCTCCGCAAAAGCTCATATACGCCATGCAAAATTGCTGAAGCAAGCAGGGAAAAAAGTTCTTGACTTAACACCTGCTGCCGTCGGTCCGTCTGTCATACCTCCTGTAAATATTGATAAACATTTGGATGCCGACAACATTAATTTAATTACATGCGGAGGCCAAGCGACGATTCCGATCGTTCATGCCATCAACAAAGTTCAGCCTGTCAAATATGCAGAAATTGTGGCAACGATTTCAAGCAAAAGCGCCGGTGCCGGAACTAGAGCAAATATTGACGAGTTTACCGAAACGACAGCGCGCGGAATCGAGGAAATCGGCGGCGCTAAAAAAGGGAAGGCTATCATTATTTTAAACCCTGCTGAACCGCCGATTATGATGAGAGATACGATATATTGCCTTGTAGAAAATGATTTTGTCGATCAAAAAAAGATTACTCAATCCGTCAAAGATATGGTGGAAGTAGTCCAATCTTATGTACCGGGCTATCGCTTAAGACAAGAACCTCTCTTTGACGGAAATAAAATAACAGTTTTTATTGAAGTGGAAGGCGCTGGAGACTATTTGCCGACTTATTCAGGCAATTTGGATATCATGACAGCCGCAGCAGTGAAAGTGGCGGAGGAATGGGCGAAAAATATTACTTCTAAAGTGAATGTTTAAGGAAGGAGTGAATATCGTGGGAGAACGTAACATACTGATTACTGAAGTCGCTTTAAGAGACGGCAGCCACGCGATTCGACATCAATATACTGTGGATCAAGTCGTAGCCGTCGCAAAAGGGTTGGATGATGCCAATGTACCTTATATTGAAGTTTCGCACGGAGACGGTTTAGGTGGCTCATCTCTGCAATACGGACTTTCTTTAACAAATGAAATGGAATTGATCGAAGCCGCTGTATCTACTGTCACGAATGCCAAAATTGCTGTTTTGCTTTTGCCGGGAATCGGGACAATGAAAGAATTAAAACAAGCTGCACAGCTGGGGGTAAAAATGGCGAGAATCGCCACTCATGTAACAGAAGCGGATATTTCAGCACAGCATATTGCTTTCGCAAAAGAATTAGGATTGGAAACTGTCGGTTTTTTGATGATGGCCCATATGGTTCCAACAGAAAAACTGGTTGAGCAAGCAAAGCTTATGGAGAGCTATGGAGCTGATGTTGTATACGTTGTCGATTCAGCTGGCGCTTTTCTGCCGCATGAAGTAAAAGAAAGGATTCAAGCTTTAAAAAACAGCTTGTCAATTGAAATCGGATTCCATGGCCATAACAATCTTTCCCTAGCAATGGCCAATACATTAGCAGCCATTGAAGAAGGAGCGACGCGGATTGACGGAAGCATCCGCTGCTTAGGCGCCGGTGCAGGCAACACTCAAACGGAAGTATTAATCGCGGTGCTCAACCGTTTAGGAATCAACACCGGAATCGATTTATACAAAATTATGGACGTAGCCGAAAACATAGTAGCCCCCATTTTGGAAAAGCCGCAAGAAATTACAAAAGATGGACTAATACTCGGATATGCTGGAGTATATTCAAGCTTCCTGTTGCATGCACAAGCTGCCAGCAAAAAATTCGGAATTGATTCGCGCGACATATTAGTTGAGCTTGGCAAAAGAAAGGTTGTTGGCGGTCAAGAGGATATGATTATTGATGTAGCTGCTGAAATTTCAAAACAAAAACAAACGGCACATACTTAAGGAGGATGCAGCAAATGGCTGGCGCAGATATAAAAAAAATTGCTGACTACTTAGTAACAGCGGAAAAGGAAAAACGTGAAGCAAAAAAGGTAACGGCCTCATTAAAACCGGATTTGTCCGTCGAAGAAGCCTACGCCATTCAACAAGAGATTGTCAATATGAAAATAAATGAAGGTCACCGTATCATCGGTCCAAAAATGGGTTTGACAAGTTTTGCTAAGATGAAGCAAATGAAGGTCAATGAGCCTATTTACGGCTATGTATTCGATTATATGGTGATCAATAACGGCGGAGCATTGCCTTTTCATGACTTAATCCACCCAAAAGTGGAGGCGGAAATCGCTTTTGTATTAAAAGAAGATATTGAAGGACCTGGTGTCAATGGTGCACAGGTGCTTGCGAAAACAGAATACGTGATGCCGGCTCTTGAGATCATCGACAGCCGATATGAAAATTTTGATTTTACGCTTCCTGATGTAATCGCTGACAATGCGTCAACATCCCGGGTTGTATTCGGAACGTCTTTTAAAAAGCCGGAAGGATTAGAACTTGATTTAGTTGGATCGACTCTTTCCATAAACGGCGAAATAAAAGAGTTAGGAGCCGGAGCCGCTGTGCTTGGCCATCCTGCCCATTCCGTCGCTCTGCTTGCCAATATGTTATCACGAAAAGGACAAAAGCTGCGTGCAGGTGATGTCATTCTAACAGGAGGAATCACGAGCGCCGTCTTGATAAACAAAGGCGACTATGTCACAGGAAAATTTGACGGATTGGGCGAAGTAAGCTTCCATGTTGTTTAAATAGCGAAAGAAAAAAATTTCTTACCTGATAGGAGGGATGACATGCCTTTTGTTACTATTCAAATCATGGAGGGCAGGCCGCCAGAGAAAATAAAGGAGTTAATTCAAAATGTAACAAATACTGTATCGGAAACGCTCGATTCACCAAAAGAAAACATCCGCGTTTTAGTGACAGAGGTGCCAAAAACCCATTGGGGAATTGCGGGCAAACCCGCATCTGAAGTAAGAAAATAATTTTAAAGGAGGAGAAGTAGCTATGACGATTGAGCTGGCTTTGTTAGCGCCTCATGTGCCAAGCATGTGCCATTTTGACCAAGTCCCCGACTTTCAAAAGAATATGGCCATTGAGATGCAAAAGATGTCAAAGACAATTTATGATTTAAAACCGGATGCCATCGTTCTTGTTTCCTGCCATTGGCCGTCGACTTTTTTCCATTATGTTGATTGCACTCCTGTCCATAAGGGCATTTTAACCGCTTTTGAATGTCCTGATTTAATTCGTGATGTTCCATATGAATATCCCGGAGATAAACAGCTTGGTGATGAACTAGTAAAAATCGGTCAAGATGCTGGACTGCAAGTTGTAGGAATAGAAGACCCTTACTATGTTTGGGATTACGGAACGGTTGTGCCTCTTAGATACCTTGTGCCGAATGAAGACATACCTGTTGTGAATTTGTCCGTGACGTTGGCTGCCAATTTAGATGAAACGTATAAATGGGGACAGCTGATTGCAAAAGTATTAAAAGAAAGCGAAAAGAAAATTGTATTTGTTTCAAGCGGCGCACTTTCCCACAATTTAGTCCGCGGCAGACACAATAAACCGACCGCTTCAGAACA
This sequence comes from Aeribacillus sp. FSL K6-2848, assembly GCF_038004325.1. Lineage (NCBI taxonomy): Bacteria > Bacillati > Bacillota > Bacilli > Caryophanales > Bacillaceae > Aeribacillus > Aeribacillus sp. FSL K6-2848. The sequence continues at coordinate 363,408 of NZ_JBBOQQ010000001.1, read as the reverse complement.
TGCACTAGATAAACAATTCATTAGTTATATATTAAACAAAGAATATGATGCAGCCTATCAAATGCTTCCTCAATACGCCCGTCTGGCAAAGGTAGAATCAGGCGGAAGACATCTCGCCATGCTATTAAGCATGCTTGAAGACGATGACCAACCGAAATATTGGGCAGACGGCCAATCTTCCGGCAGCTGGAACGCACTGATCACATTTGAGAAAGTAAGTCAGCCGGCAGCCCCAAAAGTTAAGAACTAACATTCAATCAATAATAAAGAAACATGCCGTCGTTTAAAAAACAACAACGTTTTGAAAAAAAATATTTTGAACCTCCTGTTTTGTAAGCGTTTACTGTTATTTTATAAGGCTATTAGAATTGGAATATTCCCTGAAATGGCATCTTTTTTTGCCTAGTTTCAGCAATTCTCTTAAAATCGCATCATATAAAAAATGTTGCGGGGCTGTCCAAAAAGTCAGGATTAACTGACTTTTTGGAGCCCCTTCATTTTAGGAACTTATCGGACAGGTCATTTTTTCTATCTTGTTTATATCCTTCAGAAGTCTATGAAGGACTTTTCTTATGCTCTCTTTCTGAATTCGTTCTTCAAAAGTTTTATGACAGACATTCAGCACATACAATTGCTTCTAGTTGACTTCATGCCTCTATGAAGGACAGGATTTTTTTGTCCTTCACAGTAGTATTGCTCCAAAATCCTTCATTTTAGGAACTCATCGGGCAGCCCATTTCAGAAAAGTTATAACTACATCAAATATCTGCTATCAGAGAAATAATAGCAAGCTGTCAGCAAAGCTGATAGCCTGTTTCGAGAATCCGCAATTCATAAACATCGTTGCTTTTATGACAGCATAAATAACATTTCTGAAAAAGGAGTCTGCCGCTCTCAGATCTCTTCCCGAACTGGAAAAGTTAAACAGTATTGATAGTTGCCGAAAATAACATATTTAAAATAAAAGAACTACATTTCATTCTTTATCTCAGATAAAATACGGTACGAATGCACGCGAGCCGAATGGTCGTATATATATGAAACAACCATTATTTCGTCTACCTGAGTGTCATCCAAAAATTTTTGAAGCTTCTCTTTTATTGTTTGCTTAGATCCAACAAACGAAAAATAAAGCTGATGGCGTACCGCTTCTTTTTCAAATTCATTCCACTCTCCATCCATGCTTTCAACAGGAGGCTGCAACAATCTAGAAGTTCCTCGGATCACGCCCAAAAACATTTGATACAAGCTGGTTGCAAGATACTTCGCCTCTTCATCGGTATCTGCTGCCACGACATTCACACACGCCAACGCATACGGCTCCTTCAAATGTTCTGACGGCTGGAACTGGTCACGATATATTTTCAGTGCTTCATATAAGTGATTCGGTGCAAAATGGCTTGCAAACCCAAAAGGAAGTCCAAGCTTTGCTGAAAGCTGAGCGCTATACGTACTTGATCCAAGCAGCCAAACAGGAACATTTAATCCCTCACCAGGAACTGCGCGTACATACCCTTTCCGCTTCTCTTTCGGAGCAAAATAATTGATGAGTTCTTGGACGTCGTTTGGAAATTCTGATACTGACCCATGTAAATTTCTTCGCAATGCCATGGATGTCACCTGATCTGTTCCAGGAGCACGTCCTATCCCTAAATCAATTCGACCTGGATACAACGACTCTAATGTCCCGAATTGTTCAGCAATCACAAGAGGAGCATGGTTCGGAAGCATGACGCCTCCAGATCCTACACGAATCGTTTTCGTACCTCCTGCAATATAGCCTATTAATACAGAAGTAGCTGAGCTTGCGATGCCCTCCATATTATGGTGCTCTGCAAGCCAATAACGTTTATATCCAAATCGTTCAACATTTTGCGCAAGGTCTAAACTGTTTTTGAATGTGTCAGCCGGCGTTTTCCCTAATAAAACAGGAGCCAAATCCAAAACTGAGAATTCAATCTCTTCCAGTCTTTTTTTCTGAGAATTCGTCATTTTTTCAACTCCTTTTAAACTCTCCTTATAAGGATTGTAAAAAACTGTTCAATGGTATTACAAGGAATTTGCCTGCCGCACAACTTCTCACAGTGAAAAATGCTTTTTGATTTTTTATGTTTCATTGAAGTCTAACGTGAAAATCTGTCTTTTCCCATAAACGTTGAAAAAAAACTTTTAAGTCTCGCGCTTTCAGTTTTCCAATGCTTCTTCTGTTTTAAAGTTGAAATGTTGTTTGTTATACGCTTCCCTGACAGGCAAAACTCTCGTCTACTTCCCTTGTAAATGATCAGCCACTTAAAATTGCGAATGTCCTCTATTTTTCACAAAATAAAACCTCACACCTACTATAAAAAAGAAGTGTGAGGCTTATTCATATAGTTCATCGAAATGGTTATATCTAGAGTTTTTAAAGTTTGGCAAAATAAGTCTTTAAAACATTGTAAAAAACAACAGATTTTTTGAGCAATTGGTCATTTATTCATTAATTCATAATTATTCTAACAGCGTTACAGACAATTGACCTACCGATTCATCCATTCATCATTATCCTAAATAGGCAGTAAAGTTCTTACAGATTTCAGACTCCAAATAAAAATGCATTGCTGGTTTGGTTTATTTTCTTTCATTCTCATTCCAAAGATTCAACGGCAATTCTAATAAAATTTTTGCCACTTGGTCGCGGGCGATATTATTAGATGGAGCCATCGGGATTCCTGCCCGGGCATCGCGGTAAAGCCGTTCAAAAGGTCCTTCAATATAGCCATAACCGCCCGCTACATCCATCGCAATTCGTGCAGCAAAATCTGCTGTTTCGGATGCTTTCACTTTAAATTCTATGACTTCGGATGCCAATGAGCTTATAGGTTGCCCTTCTGCCAGCAATTCATCATAATGTCTTGCTAAATCTATCTGCCATGCTTTTAAACCTGCAATTCTTATTTTCACTTCTGCCAATTTTTCACGAATGACTTGATGGTCAGCCAAACTATTATTAAATCCTTTGTTAACTGCATTCTTAACATGTTTAACAGCCAGTTCTAGTGCACCTTGGGCAACACCGAGCCAAACAGATGCAATACCCAGTATATAAATAGGGTTTGCGCCTTCATCCATGATTTCTCTTCCTAACCCTTCGTATCCCACTAGATCGCGGCCGCTTACTTTTATATTGTTAAACGTAATTGGACCACTGTGGCTTCCTCTTACACCTAATGCATTCCATGGCTTTGCAACTATACCGTCATTATGGCCGTCAACGATAAAGAAGCTAATGTTACTAGGGTCGTCAGAATCAGGTGTTCTCGTTTGCAAAATATAAAAATCTGCTTGGCCTCCGCTTGTCGTAAAGGATTTTTCAGCATTAATGATATAATCGCTGCCATCGCGCTCAGCCTGGCTTAAGCTAAACCATACATGACCTCTTGTAGCTTTTTCACTAACAGCAAAGGTTCCGATCGCACCATCTCTGATAGGGAGCAGCCACCGTTTCTTTTGATCATCGTTTCCATATAAAACAATTACTTGTGCTGCTCCAACATGCATAGCATATACTAAAGCTGTTGACGCATCAACTTTCCCGATTTCTTCAGCCACGATGGAAAATCCTAAATATCCTAAATCTAATCCTCCCCATTTTTCAGAAAATGTTACTGAATTCCATCCTTCTTTCGCAAGGGCTAACAAACTTTCACGCGGGAACTCCCCACTCTTGTCAATTCGTTCAGCACTTGGTTTAATGACTTCTTCAATAATTGGCTTAACTTTCTCCCTAATTTCCTCAATAAATGCTCTTGAATACTTTTTGTTAATTGTTTCATAGTTACTCATTTTTAAACGCTCCTTTTTATATATAAAATTTTTAAAACATCCTTAAAAGTAAACCTCTCTTATTGGAAGATCTGTACCGTTCACAACGTAGTCGCCAATAGCTCTAGCTTTGTAAACTGTTGGATTATGTGAAGCAAGAGTGCGAATATTACGCCAGTGACGGTCAAGATGTTTTGATTGTCTCGTTGCGGATGCCCCTCCAACCTCGAAAAGAAGCGTCGAGGCCTGTAAGGCAAGTTGATCTATTATAACCTTGGCCTGTGCAGCTCGCAGGGAAGCTTCATGGCTCAGAGAATAATCGATCACTCCATTAACTGCTGTTTTCAGAGCAGCATCAATTGCATCTGCGGCAGCTAGGACAATAGTTTCTGCGGTAAACGCGCTGCTTGAGAGCTGTCCAATGACATGCTGAAGTTGCGGATCTTGTCGAGGTGTATCCGCAGCAGCAAAACTGAATGTCCGTGATCTTCCATGAACTAAAGCTTTAGCGTCTGTCACCACATTCCGCAAGATGCCCGCTATCACTCCATGCAAATAGAGCTGCAGAAAAGAGTTGAAAGGCGTTTTGGAGCCATCAATATATGTAATTTCATCTTGATTGACATACACATTGTGAAGACGTGTAGTACCGCTTCCTGTCCATTTTTGTCCGATGCCGTCCCAGTCATCTTCAATGATGACACCTTCACGATTTGTCGGAATTATTACCGATGCAGGCCTTCCTTCATGAGTTGATGCCGTAACAACTACCCAGTCTGCATACAGTGTGCCGGTACTAAAGTATTTTTTGCCATTCAATAGGAAGCCTTCACCATCCGGTGATAAAGTTGTTTCAAAAACCAAATTTCCAGCATTATTTGATGAAATTTCAGCAGAAGCATTGCCGATGATTTCTCCATTGGCTACTCTTTGCAGCCACTTTTCACGGAGTTTTTCATCCGTAAGCAGCAAAAATTTCTCCACTTGGGAAAAGTGTGAACGAAGGCTGTGTGCGACATCTGGATCAGCTTCCGCTAAACGTATTAAACTTTGAAAAAGATCACGAATACTTGCACCGCTGCCGCCAAGTTCAACAGGTAATCGCAATGCACCCAATCGAGATTTTCGGATTAAATCAAAGGCATAATATGGATGATCTTTACTCCCAGTACTTCTGCGTTTTTCAGCATCTTCTGCAATTGCAGCAATTAAGTATTCTAATTCTGGTGAATCAACTTTTACTGGGCTGGTAAAAGTTAGAGAATTTGATTCATCTTTATTTTTGAAGTTAATCCTTTGATTTAATGGTTTTTGGCTTGACATTCATCAAACACTCCTGTTTTGTTTTTTAAATTTACCAACCACATCTTTTTCGCTGTATTACCGCAAAAAATAATGTGAAAGTTCAAACGTTCAACTGTTTCATCAATCCGTTTGTTTTACACCGCAGCTTACACCACGATTGTTTTGATTCAGGAAATGGATGTCCATTTACCAAGCTCTGATGTTCATCATTAGAATACTTAAGTCCACCATCCCGTAAGAAAAGATTGCTCCAACAGCTTTTCACAAATTGCCATTAAAGGAAAAGACAGCATAACCATTCTCTGATTTCAAATTTGTCAAAGTGTGAAATCGATTCTTATGCTAGATTTTTAAAACACTAGCACCGTTTCCTCTGGATTACTTTCTATATTTGCTAAATAAATCCTCATCTGGACTATGATCCGTTGGTAATGGAGGCTCATCTGACAATGCGGATATCTGTTCTCTTTCACTGGCAGTTAAAGGGATTTCTGCCCCAGCAATCGATAGGGCCAGTTGTTCCGGATTACGCGCTCCTATAATTGGAGCAGTTACAGCAGGATGATGTAATACCCATGAAACTGCTAAAGAAGCAGGATGATATCCAAATTGTTTCGCCAGCTCCGTAAATTGATGTGCAACAGTAAAATAATACTGATGACTATATCTTTTCTCATAATTCTTTTGTTCTACTAATCTTCCTTGCTCCGGCTTGTTTGTACTGTTATATTTTCCGGTTAATAAGCCTCCGCCGAGCGGACTGTAAGTTATGGCACCTAATTGCTCTGATTGAGCTAACGGAAAAATTTCTACCTCCGCTTGCCGTTTTACGAGATTATACATCGGTTGAATTAACTCAAATCGTGCTAGCTGTTTTCTTTCAGATATTCCTAGAGCTTTTGCAATTTGCCAGGCAGCCCAGTTACTTACAGCGGGGAATAAAATCTTCCCTTGTTTTTGTAAATCATCTAAAGCTCTAACGATTTCTTCAATATCTGTATACTCGTCAAACAGATGAACAAAATAAAATTCAATCCGATCAGTGCCCAATCTTTTTAAACTTTGTTCAACTGATAAAAAAAGATTTCTTCTCGATAAACCGCCGCTATTTAAATCTTTGCCTGTAGGCAAGCCTGCTTTAGAGGTTAAAACAATCTCATCTCGATGACCGGCAATACACTTTCCAAGAATTTCTTCAGCACGTCCATCATTATAAACATTCGCTGTATCAAAAAAGTTTATCCCGGCTTCTCGACATTGCTTATACATTATAATGGAAGTTTCTTCATCTGCAATGCCGCCGAATGACATTGTTCCAAAGCATAAATTTGAAACATGAATGCCTGTCCTTCCAACTGTACGAAATTCCATTATTACCTCCAACATTATGAGCTGAAGGAGAAGCAAACTTTAAAATTGTTAAAAATTCCGATATTTTGCGCCTGTATGATCATCTGGCAGCAGCTTTTTCCCTGTACCAAACAGCTTCTCCCTCAGTGTTCCTTTCTCGTATTCTTTTTTATAGATTCCACGTTTTTGCAGCTCCGGAACAACGAAATGAATGAACTCTTCAATGCTTCCAGGCGTTATAAGATGTGCAAGATTATACCCGTCGATTCCAGTTTGTTCGATCTGGAATTGAATGCTGTCAGCTATTTCAACGGGATTGCCGACTAATACATTACTCCTTCCGATCGTTTCAAACTTGTTTAACACTTCTCGAACAGTTAATTTTCTTGGCGCATCTTTCGTTAATGAAGCAGCTCGAGACTGACCATGTTCCGTATGCTTATATTCAAAAAAAGCGTCTTTATCTTCATATTTAGATAAATCATAGCCTGTTGAACCGCTATATTGAGCTTTTGCCGCTTCAGCACTCCACAATCGATTGTATTCCTCATATTTTAATTCAGCTTCTTCTGTCGTTTCTGCCACAATGACATTTAAAAACGTAAATGCTTTAATATTTTCAGGATTCCGTCCGTATTTTTCAGCCCGTTCTTTAATATCTTGAATATAAAATCTTAATTTTTCGGGCGTCGACCCGCCAACAAACACACACTCTGCATGCTTGGCGGCGAAATCTCTGCCGCGTTCAGAAGAACCTGCCTGAAAAATAACAGGTGTCCGCTGTGCAGAAGGATATGTTAAATGCGGGCCTTTTACGCTGAAATATCGCCCATTATGGTTTATTTCATGAACCTTTTCGGGATCAAATAAAATTTCATTTTCCGCATCGCCAACAAACGCATGCTCCTCCCAGCTGCCTTCCCAAAGCTTATAGGAAACCTCCATAAATTCATCGGCAATATCATAACGCTCGTCATGTTTAACAATTTCTTTATGGCCGTAGTTTTGCGCAGCATTTGGCAAATATGAGGTGACAACATTCCAGCCAATTCTGCCGTTTGTAAAGTGATCTAATGTGGAGAAACGACGTGCATTTGAAAACGGATGTTCATACGTTGTGCTGACCGTTACTACAAATGACAAATGCTCTGTAACAGCTGCCACCGCTGGTACAATAAAGGCCGGATCATTTAGCGGAACTTGAACGCCGTCTCGAATCGCAGCATCTTTACTATTTTGATAGACATCATACACTCCGGCTACATCTGCAAAAAAAATGGTGTCAAACTTCCCTTTTTCCAACAATTTTCCTAACTCAATCCAATAATGTAGATCATTATAATAAAGATGACGTTTATTTTGAGGATGCTTCCATAATCCGTGAGAATTATGCATAGCTCCTGCCATATCAAAAAGATTTAATATTATCTGCTTTGCCATATTTCTCACTCCAGCATCTTTTCAAAAGTACAAATTCCGATTCTATCAGTCGATTGTCATCAAATTCAAATGCAGCCTTGCTCGCAAATAAACAATTCCTTCCTTATGTTATTCTTTGCCTTGTTTTATATTTTCAACTAAGCGATCTAATTCTTTTTGCAGTTCTGGTACTGGCACCTTTGTGACAATGCTTGCACCCTTCGTATCTTCTTCTACTGCTTTAGCTACTTCTTCTGTCTGATAAATTTCCGCAATGGTCTTATATGCCTCATTGTCTTTATTCTTTTCTAAAGTGGCAAAAACGTTAACATACGGCAGTGTATCTTTGCTGTTTGGATCATCATGAAAAATGGCATCTGCTAAAGTGTAGCCGGCTTGACCAGCTATTCCGCCATTAATAATTGATGCGGCTACATCAGGCAGTACTCTAGGAGTCTGTTGGGCAACGACTTCTACTATTTCAATATTTTTTGGATTTTTAACGATATCTTTTACTGTTGGATAAAGACCGACATCTTCCCTTAACTCAATTAATCCAGCTTGCTGCAGAACCTTTAGCCCTCTGCCTAAATTAGCCGGATCATTTGGAACCGCAATTTTTGAACCATTTGGGATCTCGGATACATCTTTATATTTTTCCGAATACAATCCTAAAGGAGCAACAACAGTTGAGCCAATCGGCACAATATTCACATTATTTTCCGCGATAAATTGGCTTAAAAATGCAAGATGCTGGAAGGCGTTCACATCTACCTCGCCATTGACAAGTGCAGTATTTGGCAGCACATAATCGGAAAATTCGACATATTCTACCTTAATATTTTTTTCTAACGCTTTTTTCTTAATGATGTCCCAATACTGTCCATCTGATCCGGTAATCCCCACCTTAACAGTAACGACTTTTTCTTTTTTATCCCCAGATGCTGAATTGCTGTTGCAGCCCGCCAGGAGGCCAATCACCAAAATTGTAACTAGTAAATGGAATAGTTTGATTTTCATAAAATAATAATCCCCCTAATATATGATTGATCTATCTGCGTAAAAAGAAACGTGAAAGCATGTTGCCAATAAATTGAGCAATTTGAACAAGAATAATTAATATGACAACCGTAACAATCATGACGGATGTATCAAACCGCTGATAACCATATGTCATCGCAAGATCCCCAAGGCCCCCTCCGCCAACCGTTCCAGCCATGGCGGAAAAATCAATAAGTCCTACGGTGATAAATGTAATTCCTAAAATTAAAGGCCCTAATGCTTCGGGAATTAGTACCCCAAATATTATTTGAATAGGTGATGCCCCCATCGCCTTTGCAGCCTCGATAATACCTGGATCAATTGAGACTAAATTATTTTCTACCACCCTGGCAATGGCAAAAGCTGCAGCAATGGTCATCGGAAAAATAGCCGCTGTCGTTCCAATTGTAGTTCCCACAACGAATCGCGTAAGCGGGCTGATGGCAACTAAAAATATGATGAACGGTATAGGTCGAATAATATTGATTAATAAATTCAAAAATGAAAAGATGAATCTATTTTCTAAAATATTGCCTTTACGGGTGACAAATAGCAGTAGTCCCATGATAATTCCTAAAATACTAGCAAAAATCAATGTGAAAATGACCATTGTAATCGTTTCACCTGTTGCTTGAAGTATTCTAGGCCAAAACGTCGTCCAATCAACTTTCACCGTTTGTGACCTCCCTTACTTCAACTATCTCTGTCAACTCTTTTAATACTTCTTCAATTTGAGAATCAGCTCCAATGAATTCCACGATTAAATTGCCAAACAATTGATTTTGAAGTTCATTGATGCTTCCGTAAATGATATTAAAGTGAATATTATGTTTAGCTGTTAATGTCGATAATATAGGTTGACTCGCAGTGTCTCCTGAAAATACAATTCGATAAAGCTTTCTTTCATGATCCTTCCTTAACTTTTCAAGCAAGCTCGAAGATAATTTTTCATTTACAACCGAACTGATAAAATTTTTCGTCGTTTTTTCTTGAGGATTTGAAAATATATTAAAAACCTCGCCCTCTTCAATGATTCTCCCGTTTTCCATAACCGCTACGCGATTGCAAATTTTTCGAATCACGTTCATTTCATGTGTTATTAATAAAATCGTAATATTGAATTCTTCATTCACTTTTTTCAATAGATTTAATATTTCATTAGTGGTTTCTGGATCTAAAGCCGAGGTAGCCTCATCACATAACAGAATGTCTGGTGAAGTTGCAAGCGCTCGTGCAATCCCTACTCTTTGTTTTTGACCTCCAGACAACTGTTCTGGAAATTTGTCAGCTTTGTCTTCAAGACCAACAAATTGTAATAGCTCTGTAACTCGTTGGTGGATTTCCTCCTTCGATTTTTTCTCCAATTTTAAAGGGTAAGCAATATTGCCATATACCGTGCGAGAATTAAATAGATTAAATGTTTGAAAAATCATTCCAATTTTTCTTCTTAATTGCCGCAGATCTTTCGAAGATATGGAATTCAAATCATAATTATCGACTATAATATTTCCTTTTGTCGGACGTTCGAGTAAATTCACTAACCTAAGCAGTGTACTTTTTCCGGCTCCGCTAAAGCCGATGATTCCAAAAATGTCGCCTTTTTTAATGTGAAGCGAAACATCTTTTACAGCTTCTACTTTTTTCCCACCAGACTCGTATATTTTACTAACTCTCTCTAGCCTAATCATCAATTTCCTCCACCAACCGAAAATTTATCCAGATCTATATACAATATCCCCTTTGTTCAAAACGTTTAATGCGGGAACTACTCGAGCGTTTGGGGATGGTGCTTCTCCCATCTTAACTCTTTATGTTTAATTTAATTTGTTTAACTTGGAAAAATGGCGATGAACCATAATACTTTGACACATTTGTGCAATGCAAAAAATTTTTTTCCTTGTCATATTGTGAAAATCGAGTAGGAGGGAGCGATTAACTCCCGTCCTCTCACACCACCGTACGTACGGTTCCGTATACGGCGGTTCAATTAAGATAATTGACGCAAGTCTTTATAACTTCCGTGAATAGCTGTTCTCTTTATGCCAGTGGTCACTCCACCCTCCAAGAGATCTCCCACGGGATTCACCGCTTCCTCCCTCAAGTGAGGTACTACGTTTTCTGTGTTCATCATGACTCACTGAATGCCAAGGGCTATTCTCTCTTAATTGTTCGGTCCTTCTTAGTTGTTCTAGACCAACTAATACTATGACCTCTGCTGACTTCTGACGGTTCAGCTATCTATCACTAGATAGGTTACCAAGGTTACTTGGCGTGCCAGCCAGACCTCCCCGGGTAAGAGTGTAATCTTTCCTTCCATCCATCTGCTTCATTTACTCTGTATCACCTTCGGCAGAAAGGGCTTTGTTTTGTCTTGCAAACTCACCCAGTGATACCTAGCCTCATATGAAGTTCGTGTTCCGAGAGACCCAAAGTTTGCCGCTCGCTTCCTTCAGATTCCGCGTCACCACGGACACCCTTGCGTTAAGCTAACTGCTACTTCTGCCTTCGCAGCTCGGGACTTTCACCCTATAGATTACACCCATGCCGGGCGCACAAGAAAGGCCTTAATTTCATTTTTCATGAAATTAAGGCCTCTGGTGTTCCAGTCAGCAAATATTATGAACTTTTCTGCTCAGCAGCAGAAAATGCTCCCACAGTCTCCAGCATCCTCCTATTTAAATTGCACTTCTTTCAAGCTATTTCGATATTCTTCAATCACGGATTTCGAAACTTGACTCACGACCATGTCATTTAAAGGAGGATTATATAAACCACACTGAACATCCCTAAAATATCTTTCTAATGGCAAATCTTTCGATAACGAATGACCGCCTGCGATTCTCATAGCCAGCTCTACTATTTTGATCGCATTATTACATACTGTATATTTTGTAATAGAGACTTCATTGCTTAACTTGTCTCGAACATGTAAATTTCGGTCCCATTTTTCAGCTAAACCGTATAACAGGTATCTTGATACAGCGATTAAAATTTCGATTTCTCCAATTTTATCCTGAACATGCGGCGCCTCTAGAATAACATCTCCTAGACTTGGTGAAAATTTCTCAGCCGCATACTTTAAAATAAAATCTCTGGCAGCAATCGCAATCCCTAAATAAATGGCTGGCAACTGCAGCGTGTAGGCACTGCTGTTGCCCTTAAAGCGGTTGTTCTTCCCCTTGTCAATGTAAGACAATAACGCCTCTTCCGGCACAAACACATCATGCAGTTCGATATCATGGCTGCCTGTTGCTCTCATTCCCAAAACATTCCATGTATCTATCAATTGTACCGAATCATTTTTTTTAATTAAAAATTCGGCCGTTTTATCTTCTTCTTCGACATATGCCAAAATCGTAAAATGCGACACAATTGGCGCCAATGTTGCAAATGCCTTTCTTCCTGAAATGATATATCCGTCTTTCGTTTTTCTCGCAATTGTTGATGGGGTTCCGCCTCTTACAATATTGCCTGATGTCCGCTCCGTGACAAAAACATTTAATAATGAACCTTCCTCAACGGCCTCTCTGCATATTTTCGCAAAAATTTCTTCTTTCCAAGGCCGGAAATCCCTAAGGCTAAAGAATGCCATTAAGTGCCATCCTATCGCCAGTGCCGTAGAACCACAGGCTTTCGCTAATCGTTCTTGTACCAGCAAAATTTCATATAATGAAAGTTCTTCACCGCCATATTCTTTAGGGATTGTTAGCTTATGATAACCCTCTTTTTTTAGGATTTCGATATGCTCAAACGGAAATTCTCCTGTTTCATCATATTTATCAGCTGTCTGTCGAATTTTCTCTGCAATGCGCTCCGCATATTCTACGAGCCTTGCATCTCGTTCATTTCGAATCGTCTGATTGCTTGCGTTAAAATCCATTGTGCATCCTCCAATAAAATCCTTAGAAGTAAACCTCTCTTATCGGAAGCTTCGTACCATTCACAACATAATCGCCAATAGCTCTTGCTTTGTAGGCTATCGGATTATGGGAAGCAAGTGTGCGAATATTGCGCCAGTGGCGGTCAAAATGCTTGGATTGTCTCGTAGCTGAAGCGCCGCCAACCTCAAAGAGAAGTGTAGCTGCTTGTAATGCAAGGTGATCGATAATAACTTTCGCCTGAGCAGCTCGCAGGGAAGCCTCATGACTTAAATCAAAGTCTATTTCTCCATTAACCGCCTCATTCACTGCTATGTCTAATGCATCTGCGGCAGCCAGCACAAGTGCTTCTGCGGTAAACGCGCTGCTTGAAAGCTGCCCAATAATTTGCTGAAGCAGCGGATCAGCCGCTGGCGTATCTGCCGATGCAAAAGTAAAGGTTCTGGATCTTCCATGAACTAAAGCTTTAGCGTCTGTCACCACATTCCGCAAAATACCCGCTATCACTCCTTGCAGATAGAGCTGTAAAAATGAATTGAAAGGCGTCTTCGTCTCATCAATAAATGTTACTTCTTCTCGATTGACATATACATTGTTTAAGCGTGTTGTACCGCTTCCTGTTAATTTTTGTCCGATACCATCCCAGTCATCTTCAATGATGACGCCATCACGATTTGTCGGAATAAACGCGGAAACAGGTTTTCCTTCAGGGGTTGATGCCATAACGATTACCCAGTCGGAATATATGGTACCGGTGCTAAAATATTTCGTACCGTTTAATCGGTACCCTTCGCCATCTTGAGTCAAAGTTGTTTCAAAAATCAAATGACCAACATTTTTTGATGAAATTTCCGTAAAGGCATTCCCAATAATATCTCCTTTTGCCACGATTCCCAACAATTGCTCACGTCGTTCTTTATCCGGATTTCGAAGTATTTCTTCTACTTGCCAATAATGGGCACGAAGGCTGTGCGCCACATCCGGATCGGCTTCAGCTAAACGGATTAGGACATAGAAAAGATCACGAATACTAGCTCCTCCACCGCCTAGTTCAACAGGCAGACGTAAAGCACCCAATCGAGATTGCCGAATTAAATCGAAGGCGTGATAAGGCAGTTCTTCACTGCCGGCATTTCTTCGTTCCTCAGCGTCTTTAGCAATTACATCAATCAATTGATCTAATTCAGGCGAATCAACTTTTACCGGACCGTTAAAAGTCAAAGAGCTTGCTTCATTTAATTGATTTTGAATTGACATCTTTTATGCACTCCTTTAATCGTATTTTAAATTTCACTATTCACATCTTTTTAGTAATATTTATTTGTAAAAAAAAGAGCCAAACAGCAATTACTAGCACCTCAGATCAATTTACAGGGCTTTTCGCTGCAAATGCACCTCGGTATTTTGCAGCAGGATGACGCTCATTGAGACGATCTGTCCCAAACAATTTGCGCCGCAATGTTCCTGGCTTTCCATATCCATTGCGCGCTAAACCTCGCTTTCGAAGCACAGGCATGACTTGATCAATAAATTCTTCATAGGAACCGGGAATCGTCGCATTGATGACATTGATGCCGTCAACACCTGCATCCCTCCAAAGCTCAAGCTGGTCTGCAATCATTTCAGGAGTGCCGACAATACGGTTTGTTTTGCTCCTGAGCCTAGCAAGATCTCTAACTGTAGGAGTCCTTCCCGGCGTGCTTTGCTTTAGCCATTCATATGTGCTTCTGATCCCTTCAGTTTTGATATCTTCCAATGGAGTATCTAAAGTAGCATTCCCTAAATCAATTCCCATCCCCCCAGCGGAATGAGCGATCATCATATCGAAATCAATCTTATTTTCAAGTTCATATTCTTTTTGCCGAGCTTCTTCCTCCGTCTTTCCGATCACAAAGTACAATCCCTGATAAAAGTGGATATCCTCACTCTTTCTGCCATTTTCAACCGCCAACCTTCGTGTTTCATCGATCAGCTTGCGGGCATTTTCAGGATCAGGTGCTCCAATGAAGATCGCTTCAGCATTGCGAGCCGAAAAATCTCTGCCAGTAGGGGACGAACCAGCTTGAAAAAGCAACGGTGTGCGCTGCGGTGATGGAGCCACTAAGTGCGGTCCTTCCACCTTGTAGCACTTGCCGACATGATGAATTTTATGGACTTTCGCCGGATCCGCATGAATTCCGCTTTCACGGTCCTGCAAAAGCGCTCCTTCATCCCATGAACCTTCCCAAAGCTTATATAAAACATCAACATATTCATCCAGCCACTCATATCGTTCATCATGCGGAACTAAGCCGTCATAGCCAAAGTTGCGAAAGGCATTTGCTGAGTAGCTGGTAACCATGTTCCAGGCAATTCGTCCTTTGGTGATGTGATCTAATGTTGATACACGGCGTGCAAAGTTAAAGGGAGGTTCTTGAACCGGAGCCGCCGTAAAAGCTAAGCCCAAATGTTTTGTATTTACTGCAAGTGCTGAAAGCAGTACCATTGGGTCATTACTAGGTACTTGCAAGCCATTTTCAATATGGAAATCCCATCCTCCTCGAAAGTCATTGTACAGCCCGACGACGTCGGCGAAAAAGATGACGTCAAAACCTCCCTCATCCAGCCGTTTCGCTAAAGAAACCCAAAGATTTACGTCATTAAAGTTAAGCTGATGACCTTCTTGATCACGCCACATCCCGTGAAGAATGTGAGAAGGTGTATTCATAACAAAAGCAGAAAATGATAATGGCTTTGTCATATTCCCCATATCTCCATTTATCCTAAAAATTTGTTTAACCAAAAAAAGAATTCATTTCATAAACGACTTAAAGGACTTATGAATCCGCAGCAAAATTGGCAACAAGTCAAATAAAGATGCAAAAGTAATACTGACTAACGACTAACCTACATTTTCCTTTTTTCAAGGCTGATCATACGAAGTTCAAAGCTTCTTTTGATACAAAAAAGTAAGGTTAATCCTGCAGTTGATAGCTTAAATTTCTATATTTAGCTCCAATATGGTCTTCCGGTAAACGGGACTGGCCTTTGCCAAACAATTTTTCCCGCAAAGTTCCTTCTTCATATTCTTTTTTCACGACTCCACGTTGTTGAAGCTCCGGAATGACAAGATCAACAAAATCTTTAAAAGTTCCCGGCGTTATTGCATAGGCGAGATTAAATCCATCGATATCCGTATCTTCAATCCATTCCTCAAACGTATCAGCTATTTGCTTTGGTGTTCCGACTACTACAGGACCCATTCCGCCTATTCCAGCAAAATTCGCCAGCTCGCGGACAGTCCATTTTTTATTTGGACTTGCTTTCGTTAATGATTCGAGCACTGATTTGATGGCGTTAGTATCAATGTATTCAATTTCTTGATCAGGATCATATTTTGAAAAATCAACACCTGACCAGCCGCCTAATAAAGAAAGGGCCCCTTCATAGCTGATATATTGCGATAATTCTTCATATTTCGCCCACGCTTCCTCCTCCGTCCGCCCAACAATCGGTGTGAACAAAGCGAATACTTTTATGCTTTGCGGATCCCTGCCAAATTCAGCAGCCTGGGCTCTTAAATTTTTAACATATGAAGCGATAGGCTCTTTTCCTGGCATCGAAACAAATGTGCACTCAGCATGTTTTGCTGCAAATTGACGCCCTCTCGCTGAAGCGCCTGCTTGATATAAAACAGGTGTTCTTTGCGGCGACGGCTCGCACAAATGAATGCCTGGCACATTAAAATATTTGCCGTGATGATTTATTTCATGAACTTTCGCTGGGTCTGTGAAAATTTTTCTATCTCTATCTTTTATAACAGCATCGTCTTCCCAGCTGCCTTCCCATAATTTATAGCAAACTTCCAAATATTCTTCCGCAATATTATATCGTTCTGAATGGAGGAACCGATCACCAATATCGATGTTTTTCGTTCCGCTTTCCAAATAGGAAGTAACAATATTCCAGCCTACTCGGCCCTTTGTTAAATGGTCTAAAGTCGACATTCTGCGTGCAAATGTATATGGATGCTCAAATGTTGTAGAGCATGTGATCCCAAAGCCTAAATGCTCCGTTGCATGCGCCATTGCAGAAACAAGTAAAATAGGGTCATTGACTGGAACTTGGGTTGCTTCACGTACTGCTGTTGTTTTATCATTTCCATACACATCATAAATGCCGATTACATCTGCAATAAATAATCCATCGAACCGCCCTTTTTCCAGTAATTGCGCCAGCTCAACCCAATATTCAATATCTTTATATCGGTATGACTGATCTTCAGGATGCACCCATAATCCCGGAGATTGATGCGCCACACAATTCATATCAAAAGCGTTTAAATAAATTCGCTTTTTCTTCATATGATTTCCTCCCGACTAACCGTAAATTTGACATTGTCGTTTAGTTATCATTCCATGGACCGATAATGTCTGTGATTCTATATATCAAAACTGAAATGGAGTGGGATCATTTTTGAAAGGTACGTGTCTCTTTCTCAAATACTTGTTGTTACATCTTTTTCTTCGTTTTATTTAAAGGTTTATAACGAAAAAAAACAGAGACTATCTTTGCAAGTACGAAACTTGCGATGATATGTCTCTGGTCGTCCAGTCAACATGATACATTTGATCGTATGAAATTTTTGCTAAAGTAATATATTTCCCTATACAAAGGTAAGAATTTTTTGGTTGGAATCAACGGCAGCTTAAGCAATTTATTGGCGACAGTTCTGGCACCATTATTTTTCATCTCCGTGAGCAGGATGAAACATCCTTTCTGTTCGGTGCAAACAATATATAAATCACTATTTTAATTGTTCAACTTTTAACCGGCTTAATAGATCATTCAATGATGTTTGTAATCTCGATTCTATTTCCGCATCAATAAAAGTAACCTGATCTTCGTGATAGCCAATTTGAGAATCTACGAAATACACTCCTTTTAAAATCTCCTGGCTGCCTAACACAGAAGCAATCGGCTTAATAGCATATTCCAATGTTAAAAGATGAGCTGCTGTTCCGCCGGTAACCACCGGGAGAACAACTTTATCAACGAATCCTTTTTCAGGAATGAAATCTAACAGGGCTTTTAACACCCCTGGATAGCTTGCTTTATATACAGGACTTACAATAATAACTGCCTGTGCTTGTTCAATCTGTGCTAAAACCTCTTGAATTTTTGGGCTGTTGAAGTTGGCAAATAAAAGATCTTCTGCCGGCAGGTCACGAACTGAAATGGTAGACGCATTCAGCCCTTCAGCCTTGATCCTTTTTTCTAAATAAGCAGAGATAGCTAAGCTTCTTGATGGTTTAGATGGACTTCCGGAAATAATCACGATATTTGACATAATGTCATCACCTTTCTTCAATTAAATTCGATCGTTTATACATTAAGAATACGGTGTAATCTCAGGCAATTTACCGTTAAGAGCCCATTCTCCGATATCACGGATTTTATATTCAATGGGATCATGCAACGTGTGAGTCCTTACATTTCGCCAAAAGCGGTCAAACCGATATTTTCCTAAAGTTGCCCTTGCCCCCATTACTTCAAACATACGGCTGGTAACCTCTAAAGCTGCTTTTGCTGTTGCAACCTTTGCAGTCGCAATGATAATTCCACACTCTCCACGTTCCTGTTCTGTTAATGCCCTTTCTTTATCCCATGCTTCTTGCAGAGCATTTGAAGCGTCTTGGGCCAATGCAGCTGCAGCTTTTAACTGCACATATAAATCTCCATACTGGCGAATCGTATATGGATCGCTCGTCGCCTGATCTACTTTAGAGGTCAGCCAAGGACGAGTGATATTTTTCGTATAGTTTTTCGCTTCTTCAAATGCTCCCTCCGCAATTCCAAGAAGAACATGAACTAAAATGGTTTGAGCAGTATGCGTCCTTATAGTAGGGAAAAAGCTTTCAGGTTCTTGTTCATAGAAATTTAATATCTCTTCTTCCTTCAGCAGTACATCTTGAAAAACAACAGTGCCGCTGTCCGTTTGCCGTTGGCCGAAGCTATCCCAATCATCATTAATGATTATTCCTGTCCGATTAGTAGGAATAACAGCAATAACAGGGCGATCTTGATTTGGACTTTTAGCTGATATAAGCAGCCGCTCTGAATCTTTAGCACCCGAGCAAAAGCTTTTTTTCCCAATTAGCTTTAACTGATCCCCTTCTCGCTTTACGAGCAAGCTTTCATCAAGAGGATTATAGGTATTTCCCCAAAACAAATTATTTTCAGCCGTTTCCTTATAATACTTCTCTTTCTGCTGAGGGGAACCGAATAGATGTACGGATGTCAAGCATAAGAAATGATAGCCGAATAAGTGAGCCAATGACCCGTCTACTTTTGCCAGCTCACGTGTAATTTGCAGCACAGCTTTCCAATCCTTCCCCAGTCCGCCTAAAGACTTCGGGATGATAAGTGAAAGTAATCCGCTTTTTCTAAGCAGGTCACGTTCTGCTTTTGCTGTTCCTCCTCGTTCATCCCTTTCAATTGCAGTTTTAGCAAACTCCTTTGCTAACTGCAAAGCTGTGTCAAGGTAATGACCTGTTCCTTCTGCAACACTCATCATTAGTTACCCCTTTGTCTTCTTTATCTAAATAATGTTTGTGATTAATAGTTTACTGACATAATCGTTCTATTGTTCCATTATTTCATTCATAAATTGATGAAGCTTCTTTGAAAGACCTCCGTTTCCAAAACGGATATATTTGCGTTTTTTAAAATCTGCATCTTCTCTTTTGACAAATTCCAGAAAAGCTAAAATATAAATTCGACGATGAATAATAGAAACGACTCCATTTGTATAAAACCAATTGTCAATCGTATTGAAAACACCTTTATTTATCCGATAATTCTTTTGGCACCAAAGGAAAAAGTGTAAATCCGGCAAATTCAAATATTCATTTTCTCGCAAAGATTTTTGTTTTTCCGCTTTATAATCCAATATGTTCACATAACTATTTGCCACCGCTAATCCACCTTTCCATGTTTGTAAAAAAAGAAAGAGACTCTCATTTCAAGAAACAGATCTTGAATTGAGAGCCTCTAGTTGTCCAGTCAGCATTCATCAAACTATTTTGTTTATTACTAAATTAATACATATTATTCCTATATGTCAAGTATTATTTAAAGAAAGAGACTCCTCATTCCTTGATGTTGAATGCTCAACATCATTCATATTCATTTGTTAGTTGTTCCGAAAGCTTACTCATTTCGAGTCTTATGCTTCTTTATTTAGTTGGCTAGGATTCCCTCCAATTTTGCTTCTTTTTCTCTTACGAGCGGAATGACTTTTTCACCAAAGGCTTTTAAGTCTTCATCGTAATGTAAAAATCCTGTCAAAACAATATCGACTCCTATTTTTTTCAGCTCAATGATGCGATCCGCCACTTGTTCTGCCGTCCCAATCAAACCTGTTTTGAAACCGTCATTATATTGCACAAGATCTTCGAAGGTGGATTCCGCCCACATTCCTTCACCTTCAGGAGAGGCTTTCCCTGCGAATTTCACTTGACTTTCAAAGCCTTCCACAGCTTCTTTATCTGCATGTAAAACAATATCTTTTAAAACTTGTTTTGCTTCTTCTTCTGTATCACGAACAATCACGAAGCCATTAACACCGAATTGGATGTTTCTTCCGTTCGATTCAGCCAATGATTTCACATGATCAATTTGCTTTTTCAGATTTTCCAGCGAGTTTCCATTCATGAAGTAAACATCTGAAACTCGTCCAGCCATTTCTCTTGCTGCTTTCGAGTTTCCGCCTTGGAAAATTTTCGGGATATTAATAGGTTTAGGCTTTAATGGCGCTTCATTTATACGATAAAAATCTCCTTTAAAAGTAGTGGTTTCCTTTGTCCACAAATCTCGTAGAACCTGTATAAATTCTTCAGACCGTCGATAACGTTCATCATGGTCTAACCACGGTTCCCCATAACCGATAAATTCATTTTTAAACCATCCGCTGACAATATTAATTGAAGCACGGCCATTACTGATATGATCAATCGTTGAAATAATTTTTGCTATGACACCTGGATGCCATAGGCCGGGCAGCACAGCTGTAATAATGTTTAATTTTTTGGTACTAGCGGCAAGTGCAGAAGCAAGCGCAGCGGCTTCTAATTGTTTTTCAGCTCCGTAGCTGGCGAAAAATCTTGTTTGCAGCAGGACGTAATCAAAACCATTTTCTTCAGCTATTTGTGCATAACGTTTGTTATCCTCAAATGACCAGCCTGTTTTCTGTGGCAGATTAGAGATCACAAGCCCTCCACTAACGTTTGGCGCCCAATAAGCAAATTGTAAACCCATTGATTTTCCCTCCTTAAATTTTAATAAAAAAGGCTCATATCAGATCCTAATATTAGGAACTGATATGAGCCTCTGGCGGTCCAGTGGGCAACCGGATAAAAGTAAAAGATTTAAGTATGATATTAATTCCATTATTCCTATTTGTCAAGTATGTTTTTAAAAATTTCGACTTTTCTTGCTAGTTTTATTAGATCAGTCCTTAGAATTAGACATGAGGGAAAGGCAGAATGGAAAATGGGTCATGGAGCGAAAGGGAATATGATTATAAATAATTCTTTGTTGGAAAGCGTGGAGGATCGGTCAAAAAAAAAGCCGAAGGAGCTTTCTCCGACAATTTTATTATGTAAAAATAACAAAAAACAGTATTGATGGATATTCAAGATTAAATGTCTAATCACAAGCCTTTTTCCATCATGATCAAGTCCTGAGGACAAAAACAGTTTCGACAAAGCATAAAACATAGAAAAGATGAAACCAATAATTGGTCTCATCCTTTTCTTTATAACGGCATTGGTGTGTCTGTCGGGTTCGCATAGCCTTCTTTGTATTTTTCATCTATATATTGGCGAATTTCTTTTACCGTTTTTCCATCTTGCTTCATTTTGATTGCTTCTGCTGCAATTTCTAAGCAGACGTTGCAGCGTGTTCCATGGTCATCCCATACAACAGAACCATTTTGATTTACTTGCTTAACAAAACAATTTAGACTGCTCCGATGTCCGGCATGATCGCCGCAGCCACAATAACAAGGAATCCATTGCAGCAGCTCCATTGATTTTCCGGCTGCTTGATAGATGATTTGAATGTTTTCGCTATATTCATTTAAAAAGGTCGGCAGTTCATCCCTTGAAGCAGTTGTTTCCCACAAGTCGCCATTCGGCGCGTGCTCCATGGTTGATTGTTCTTTATTTGAACTGCAAGCAGAAATGATTATTGTAATAAATAGTAATACCAATAATTGTTTGGCTTTCACAACGTCACACTTCCTTTTATAAAGTGTAATGAAATCCTTCTTTTCTGTTCATCAACTAATCACCAATTGCATTCAGCTGCCGAACATAGAACCATCTAGCGGTCGATGTTACCCTTACAATATATATTCCTATTTCCCTTCCTTAAAGTTTTTCTCTCAATTAATAAAGTCTAATGAACGGCATACATCTTCAAAGCTTCTGATATCATTCCATTATATTGTAAAGGGGATACTTCTAGCAGCTGCTAAATATCTTTTATTTTTAAATCCGAACTTACGAAGGGTGGATAGACTTTAACCTCTACAAGAAAAATACCATAATCACTAAATAATAAAAAGAATCTTCCTTTAGTTTTAAAAAATTGTCAATGGTCAAGTTTGATCAAAAAAAGGAACCTTCCTTAAGAAAGTTCCTTTTTTATAGCTTGCAAAAATTCAAACTATTCTTTCTATTATTATAATAGAACATTTTACGCTCTAACAGTTGATTTGGCCTGAACCCTTCCGACAATACCTGTAATAATAATGACAATGATCGCTGGAATAAACCAGCCGAGTCCTTGTTTATAAAATGGCAATACTTGTTCATAGAACGAAACAATCGGTACCATCCATCCGAAATAATCAATTCCAAGTGAATTACATAATGATTTCAAACCATCAAAAATACTAATTAAAAATGTAACTCCAGTCGTTGAAGCATATACAATGCGTGCGTGATGGAAAAGCGGCGACAAGAACGTTAACAAAATCAAAACAATCGCTAGCGGATAGATGAACATTAAGACAGGGATAGAAAATGAAATAATGTTCGTTAATCCAAAGTTTGCTATTACAAAAGTAAGTAAGCTAAAGAAGATAACCCACGTTTTATAGCCGATTCTCGGAATCAATTTATGAAAATATTCAGCATTCGCCGTTATTAAACCAATGGCAGTCGTTAAACATGCAAGGATGATAATAATAGCCAGCATGATTAAACCAAATGTGCCAAAATAGTGTGAAGCCGCATTGCTGAGAACGGGTCCACCTGTTTTAAAAATTCCGAAAGCTTCTGTACTTGTTGCTCCTAAATAAGCAATTCCAATATAAATCAGTGCAAGCAGTGAAATGGCAACAGTTCCTGATTTTGCTGTAGCTTTCAGAATATCTTTTTTTGATGTTACACCTAATTTGCGTATGGCATTGATCACAATAATGCCAAATACAAGTGATGCAAGGGCGTCCATTGTACTATAGCCATCTATAAAACCTTGGGAAAACGCATGAATTTTATACACGCCTTGCGCTGAACCAATATCCCCAATAGGATTCACAACTACCATAAATAAAAGTATGGCAAGAAGAATCACAATTCCAGGCGCTAGAAGTTTTCCAACATTATCAACAATTTTAGCCGGGTATAAAGAAAACCAAAAAGTCACAGCAAAAAATAGCAGCGTATAAATAAACAATCCAACTTGATGAAATTCCTCAGCAACAAACGGCGCAATACCGACTTCATACGCAACAGTTCCAGTCCGCGGTGCTGCAAAAAAAGGACCAATTGTTAAATAGAGCAATGATGTGAGAAAGACGGCATAAGTCGGATGAACTCTACTAGAAAGCTCTTGTAAATCACTGCTTCCGGAAAAACTCATCGCTATAATCCCGAGAAACGGCAATCCGACTCCAGTAATAATAAATCCAGTCACAGCAAACCAAAGATTCTCTCCGGCATTTTGTCCAAGCTGAGCTGGAAATATTAAATTCCCCGCCCCAAAAAATAGGGCAAACAACATAACTCCAATGACAGCAAGCGAAGAAAATGATAGCTTTTGATCCATAATTTTTCGATCCCACCATGATGTAATTTTTTTAAATCGATTTATGAAAACAATTCACACGATTCATACAATAAATTATATTATACTATTTTTTTACGAAAATTTCAATGAATTCATATACTTATACTACGTACATTCACTTGGAAAAAACGCTTGAAGCAGGCGGAAATGAACGCCTGCTTCAAATAATCGTAAGTCATCATCGCTTATCCTTTAAAATCTTGCTTCAACCTTTAGCCGAACAAAACTATATTCTTATTTTTTGTCTCAAATAATAAAATTTGCAGGTCTTTTTAACCAGAACATTATTCTTATAAAAAGTTTAGCCTCCATAATAGAAACCGGTTTCTTTCAATGTTAGCGGTTCGCCTTCCCGATGCACTCCGGCATTGAACACTTCACCGACGTAAATATAGTGGTCACCTTTTTCTATTTTTTCCACCACTTTACACTCAAAAAAGCTCAACGCATCTTTAAAAATCGGACATCCTGTTTCTTCCGTATAAAATTCGTATCCAGCCAGCTTGTTTCCTTCCGGCTCAATGGATCGGAAAAAGGCAGTAACCATGTCCTTCTGACCCGTCTCCAAAATATTGACGCTAAATACTCCGCTTTTGGCAATTTGTTGTTGTGAACGTGTACCCGCTTTTGCGGCAACTGCAACTAAAGGCGGTTCAAAAGAGGTTTGCGTCAACCAATTTCCAGCAAATCCATTGGCTCCGTTTTCATCTTTCGTTCCGACAATGTACAAGCCATATGTAATTCCACGTAAAGCCGTTTTTTTCGCCTTTGCATCCATGTTGAGCATCACCTTCCTTTGAAAACAATTTTTTGGATTGTTTTGGTATTCCCTTTAGCTTCATTTTAGGCAAACGATTAAAATATGTCCAGTTTCAGCTTATAGTTTGCCTAGAATATCGGCCAATTGTTCCATACTGCTTCCAATTCTCTCATAATGACCTCAACTTAAAACGTCATATCATACAATAGAATGAAAATCAGCCTATTAACATATGAAACGCTGGTATGCGGCGGGCATACCAGCGCAGAAGGTGATCTGATGCTTTTAAGGCTTAACGGTACTCATTGTGTAAGTCTATATTGTATGAAAATTAAAGCAGCTAATATTTAGATTCGTTCAAAATGTTCAATGTCACTCCATCACCAAAAATATCTCCATTGATCAACAATTCTCCCCATTGCCGAATCAGCCAATATACCGATAAAAATCGCAAACACGATGGAAAATATAGCAACATAGATAATAAATGAGTATAAAGGATCTATT
The DNA here is from genome assembly GCF_038004325.1 of Aeribacillus sp. FSL K6-2848. Classification (NCBI taxonomy): domain Bacteria; kingdom Bacillati; phylum Bacillota; class Bacilli; order Caryophanales; family Bacillaceae; genus Aeribacillus; species Aeribacillus sp. FSL K6-2848. The sequence continues at coordinate 338,229 of NZ_JBBOQQ010000001.1, read as the reverse complement.
CCTTTTGAATATTTCGTTAGCAGTACACTTATCAAATAATATGGAATTAAAACGATCGCAAGCAAAAGTGAAATGCTCAGCACAATGTTTCCATAAACATGGGATTTTAACAAAACTAGCAATAACGCGATAAGCGAAACAATGATCGCGGTGGTAAGATGTGCTCCATATATAGCTGTTACCTCTTTAAAAGATGCACTTGATCCAAACAATTTATTAACAATGAACATACACAATAACACGAGCGCAACAATAAGAAAAACAAATATAAAAACATTAAAAAATACCGAAACATACGAAGGTCCATCATAAAACTCATTTATCAGTCCTTGAGTACCATGAATTGCCGATTTAAATAGATTGCGGACAAAAACGCTAACCGTTAGTGTGACAATGAACACAAATAAAATAATGCTGATAAAGCCATTCACCCATTCATTTTTTTCTTTGCCAAAAATGGATGACGGATGTTTCAAAAAATGAACGAAATAGCTTCCATACACTTTCGACTGCTTTTTAACCTTTTCTACATGTTCATTCATTTGCGTGGAAGCTGCTTGGCCATAAGACGGTTGGGGATTTCTGTTAATTGAAACCTGATCCCCGCCGCCTCCCGCTGTTTCTTGTAGATTTGGATCATTATTCAATTTTGCCCCGCATTTCCCACAAAAATTTCCTTTTTCTTGTTCATTTCCACATTGATGACAAATCATTTTCCTCTATTGTTCCTCCTCTATTTATTGGTATAACATGGGCAGCCGCCTACAATCGGCTTGCCCAAACATTGAATGAAGGTCTTCTACGAATTTAATTGAATCACTGTTCCTTTGTATTCATCCAATTTTCGATCAGTGTTTTATGCTCCTTGCTTCCAACTGTTTCTTTCGCATATTGCGGATCAACGATCGGATTTTGAATAGTGGATAATTTATGCATTAGCACTCTTGTCACCGCTTCGTTGATGCGTTTTTCTTGAATTTTTCCGTCTTTCACTGCTTTCACTAAGCCATTATAAACCTCCACTTGATGCTCATATTCATGGCAAACGAGCAGCAAATCCGCTCCGGCATTAATCGCTTCGATTGCCATATCTTCATATGAATAATATTTATTTACTGCGCCCATTTCAAGATCATCCGTGACAACAATTCCTTTATACCCCAGCTTTTCCCGAAGCAGCTTTTGAATCATAACAGAAGATAAACTTGCTGGTTTGCTAGGATCATAACTTGGATATTTAATGTGAGTCATCATAATGAAGAATTGATTGTGATCTGTATTTTCAATGAGCTTTTTAAATGGATAAATATCGGAATTCTCCAAATCCAATTTGTCCGCTTTTACAGAAGAAGTGTCAATATGCGGATCAACACTGCTTCTTCCGTTGCCGGGAAAATGCTTGAGCGTTGCTGTAATCTTCGCTTCATGCAATCCTTGAACCACTTTTGCACCATACGTATAGACCGCTTCCGGATTTGTATCAAAAGATCGGCTGTCAGTCTCTGACAAATCCAAAACGGGTGCAAAATTTAGATGAAATCCCATGGCAGCCAATTCCCTTCCGTTCAGAAGAGCAATATCGTACACCGCTTTTTCATTTGCAGCTTGCCCTAGCTTCTGTTGGGACGGGATGGGAGACACTTTTTCTCTCATCCGCAAAATGTCTCCCCCTTCTTGGTCCACTCCGATCATAAGCGGCACTCCAAACCGCTTTTTCAGCGCGAGCCTTTGCAAAGAATTATTTAATTGCGCAACTTGTTCCGGAGTCTCCATGTTGCGGTCAAACAAAATGACAGAACCGATATGTTTGTTTACGATTAAATCGGTTATTTCCTCGTCTTTTTCCGTGCTTTTAAAGCCCACCATCAAAAGCTGGCCGACCTTCTCGCCCAAAGACATATCATCCACTATTCTAGCTGCTTTTTCTTCGACCGTTTCTTCTTTCTTATCGTTTTTTTCTTCTTGCAAAGCTGCAACATTACCCGCTTCTTTTACTTCCGGTTCTTCATGCTGGTCTTGAATCTTTGTTTTTTGATTTTCCTGAAAGAGCGGCAATTTCGGGATTGATATAATGGCAAAAATACTCAAAATAAATATGGCGAAAATGAGAAGCAAAGATTTCCATTTCATTCCGTTCTAGTATTTAGCTTTTTAATTTCAGGCGTTGCTAATTTCCAGCCGTCTGATTCCTTCACTAAATACCATTTCCCTCCCCATTCTTGTACTAATGTGGAGCCGTCGTCCTGTTTGTCATAAGAAGTTAATTGAAAACTCACTGTCGCTTGATCATTTTCTATACTTTCCACACTTACATTCGTAACTTCATTTTTAAAATTGTTTTTTAGCCCTTTAGACCATTTTTCATAGCTAATTTTACTGCGACGGCTTGAGGAAAACATTGCATATGCAGTTTCGTAGTCACCGCTTGAGATACTAGTATAATGGCTCATAATCACATTTTCGATCTCCGATTGTTCATCATGATAGTCTTTTAATGAATCTCCAACATCTTCGAAATCTTCCATTGGAATTTCTTGTTCAAATAATAGATCAATCGTTTCCCCGGCTTCTTTAATTGTCTTTTTATTGCTTTTCACCGTACCATCAGCAGTTTTTATTTCGGCATGAAGCGTCATCGAACCGTCTGTTGCAACTGGTCCAAACTCTTCTACATCCGAAATTTTTAAACCTGTGCTCTTTCCATTGACGAATAAAGTGGCATCTTCAATATTTGAATATAAATATACATAATCTCCAGTTAAATCAAAATTTATGTACACTTTATTTTCTTCTGCATCACTTGGCGAAACTTCTTCCACTTGCTTTACGTCTGCGTATTCTCCTTTGTATACTGCTTGCACTTTATGATTGATTGGCAAAAACGGCCCGTAAGTCCGTTCTTCGTCTTTTTTTATAGGTTCATATTTTTTCCCATCTATGTAAATATGGCTATCATGATTTGCCGTTACGACAATATATAAATTTTTAGGTATGAGTGCATAATAGTCAAAAAATAACCATTTTTTTCCTAATTTATTGATCGAAATATCTGCATCTGTATGCTCAGGAAATGCCCCTTTTTCATAAATAACGGCTTCTTTATGCAAGCTATTTTTCAGTTCAGAAAATTCCGATGGGTTCATTTGATAATGGTCAATTAATTGTTTGGCCACTTTTTCATCTATTTTTATATCCGATTGCTTCGAGTTTAGTAAATGAGCCACTTTTTTTGCATCATGATTGTTGATCGCTAGAATAAAATTTTCCGCCAGTTTTGTCGGTTTATAGACCGATTTTACAATAAAAAATGAACTTGCAATTACTAAAATTAATAGAACTCCAATACTTGCAAAAATCTTAGATTTTTTCGTTGCCAGCACCGGTCTTCTTGATCCTGATCCCTCCCCTGCCTTCATTACATTTTGCGATTGTACGGCGTTTTGTGATTCTACGACTTTCGCGCCGCAATTCGTACAAAATGTTTGATTTTCTTCTAATCGGTGTCCGCATTGTTGACAATAGTTCAACGATATCACCTGCTTTCTTCATAAAATTCAAGGAGATTATATCATTTCATAAGGCTTTTGATAGATTTTCTGAATAATTAGACATTAAAACAAACAGCACTCTTCTTAGAGGTTTTTCAAACATTTTTTAAGCTTCTATCAATCGGAGTAGAGACTTTAAACAAAAGGGTGTTATATTTGTCCCTTTTTTCATTAAGTATAGGAAAACCCCCGACTGAGTTGAAATTCATACATTTTACTTATATAAGAAATTTTGTTATAATATTTATTAGCAACCAGTAGGTTTGAGTGCTAACAATATACGCCACTTTCATTTTTCATTCATCCATCTGTTATGAACTTCATAATCATAGACTAATGGAGGGATGACAAATGAAAACATTACTGTTAGCTGGTGGTTTAGGAACACGTTTACGCCCATTAACTGAAAATTTGCCGAAACCGATGGCACCCATTGCTAACCGGCCATGGCTCGAACACCTCATCACTTATCTTCGCGATCAAGGAATCAACCAATTCGTAATAGCCTCACATCACTGTTCAGATGTCATAAAAAATTACTTCGGAGACGGCAAACGTTTCGGTGTAGACATTGAGTACTCTGATGAAACACATCAAATGGGAACAGCAGGAGCTATCAAAAATGCTGAAAGATTTTTGAAGGAAAGATTTCTTGTTGTAAATGCCGACATTGTTCACTTGCCAAACTTGATTCCTCTTCTTGAATTTCATGAACAAAGCGGCGGGATCGCCACAATTGCACTGACGGAAGTAGATGACCCTTCTTCTTACGGTGTCGTTCAACTGGACGATTCCAGCCGGATTTTGCGTTTTGTTGAAAAGCCTCGTCGTGAAGAAGCACCATCAAATTTGATCAATGCTGGTTTGTACATTCTTGAACCAGAAGTAATGCGCTACATTCCAGCAGGACGTGAAGTTTCTATCGAACGTGAAACATTTCCCACCCTTATTCAAAAAAGCAAAAGTGTATACGGAAAAATAAGCAGCGGTTACTGGTTTGATATGGGAACACCAGAACGTTACCGGAAAATTCATTGGGACGTTCTTGAAAATCGGAACCCGTTGCCTACTCGCGGAAATCAAGTTCAACCGAGCGTTTGGTTAGGAAAAGACACCAAAATCGGATCTGGCGTCCGCTTTATCCCTCCTGTTTTAATCGGGGATAATGTCGAGGTAGGCGATCAGTCAGTAATTGGTCCGTTTGCAGTGATTGGTGATCATTGCCGCATTGGCTCCAAAGTGCATTTTTCAAACTCTATTCTTTGGGATCAATCAAGCATAAGCGATAATATTCGTGTCAACAACAGTATTATGGCTTACAAGACATTCTTAAATGAAGGTAAAGTGTACGATAACTTGATCTTGAACCAATATGAGAGGGTGATGCAAGCATGAGTCGAATTGCATATGTCAGCACATATCCTCCGCGCCGCTGCGGTATTGCTACCTTCACTGAACATGTATTTACAAACGTAAGCGCTGCTGGCAAACGCGGTAATCGTGATCCAATCATTGTACTTTATAATGAAAATGATGACAGAAATGTATATGAAAATAATCCGAGATTTTGGCCTTTGCCAATGCAAGATCGTTCAGCTTATGTGAAGATGGCCAAAAGGGTCAATCGAAGCGATATTTCTGTTGTAGTTTTGCAGCATGAATTCGGCATTTTCGGCGGTGAAGCGGGAGAGTACATAGTCGACTTTGTACGCGCATTAAATAAACCGCTCGTTACGACGTTTCACACGATTTTCTCTGATCCTAAGCCGCCATATCGGCAAGTCCAGCAGGAAATTGCCGATTTAAGCGACGCTATAGTCGTCATGAACCGCAAGGCTGTCTCTTATTTAGTCCGAGCGTATAATTTGCCCGAAAATAAAATTGTCTACATTCCACATGGATCGCCTAAACCTCGAGATAACGAGCGGGATCAGCTTCGCCGCCAGCTGGGATTTGAAGGCAGAAAAGTATTGCTTACATTTGGATTACTGAATCGCGGCAAAGGAATCGAGTCTCTAATTTCAGCCCTCCCAGAAGTTGTCCGTGAAGTACCGGAAACGTTATATATTATCGCGGGACAAACGCATCCTGAAGTGAAAAAGCGGGAAGGAGAATCATACCGTGAAGAGCTGCAAAACATGATTCGTCAGCTCGGATTAGAAGAGAATGTCCGAATGATTGACCGTTACTTTAATGAAGAGGAGCTCGTCTCCTACTTAACAGCGTGTGATCTATATGTAACTCCTTATCCGGGCTTGCAGCAAATCACAAGCGGAACGCTGGCTTATGCCGTTGGAATAGGCCGTCCGATTCTCTCCACGCCATACGAGCATGCGCAAGATTTATTAAAAGGCTGTGAAGAACTGCTTCTTCCGTATGGCGACATCAAAGCATGGGAACAGCGATTAAAAGAGCTATTAATGGATGACAATGCATTGCACCAATGGGAAAATCGAATTCGGCAGATTGGAAAGGCAACCCATTGGCCAACTGTCGGGATGCAATATTTGAAGCTGTTTGCCAAAATCGGCGAAATGGACTTGGATGAGAAGGGTGTGAAAGAGCCGAACGAAAGCGTGGTGAAACACGTTGCCCCAACCAAATATTAATTTTGATCATTTGGAACGTTTAACTGACGATACAGGGTTGATCGAGCATTGCCTCGGCCGGATTCCGCGCCGTAAAGAAGGATATTCAACAGACGACAATGCGCGCGCCCTTTGGCTATGTATTGAATGGATAGAGCTTCTTCAAGATGAACCGTCTGAATTGAAGAGACTCTACGGAATGCTTGATCGGTATTTAGCCTTTTTGCTTTGGGCTCAAAGGGATGATGGATGGTTTCATAATAACTTTTATTATGACCGAACACCTGAATCGGAAACTCGTTCTGAAGATTGTCTTGGTCGATCAGTTTGGGCAGTGACAATGGCCTATTTAAAACTTAATGACAATGCCCGCCGCTATGTGGCAGCAGAAATTTTGCGCAATGCCCTTTCTGCATGCCGCAAGCTTCGTTTTGCCCGCAGCCAAGCATGGGTGCTGGCCAGCTGCAGCAAACTGCTCATGGAAAAGAAAAACAGCATTTCCTCTCTTGAAATAGCAGAAGATGAACTTAAACAATTGGCAGAAACATGCGAACATAGTTTATTAACAGCATACAAAGAGCACCGAACGGAAGATTGGCATTGGTTCGAAAAACAAATGACATATGCCAATGGAATTTTGCCTTGGGGATTATTTTTATCCTATCGATACAACCGTCGCAATGAAACATTGCGAATTGCCAAAGAGAGTCTTGATTTTCTCATCGAAAAGATGGGCGGATTCAACAGCTCCTCCATTCGTCCAATCGGCAACCGGGGTTGGTGCAGCCGCCACAATCGCGCCGACTGGGATCAGCAGCCCATCGATGTTATGAAACTAGCTTTAGCTGCAAACGAAGCTTATCATATTTTGGATGATTCTGCTTACTTACAAGTTGTACTGCGCTGCCGAGACTGGTTTTATGGTGGGAATGACCATCACATTCCTTTAGTCGATCCTAGCGATGGCAGCTGCTGCGACGGTCTGAACTCCGATGGCCCTAATCAAAATCGGGGCGCGGAATCAACACTTTCCTATTTAATGACTGAAGCTTTAGCACATCCGCTAAAATTGGAAGTATTCGAAAAGATTTAATAAAAAATCTTTTTTTCAGTGTTCAAAAAAGTGCAGCCACCTTTTCCTCTATTCTTCGGACGATATGGCGATTGCATTGGGGAGATCATCATCTCCCTAATTTTTTTGTTGTTTTCTTTTCCTCCAAGTTATTTCCTCGAGCTGGATCTGAAAACGTAAATGAATTTTTTGTTATTCCACAACCTTTTGCAATTTTTTTAAAATGTTCATCCAGCCATGATTCATCCGTTCACGAACAACAGAGCTTTTTTCATTTACTTTAGGCAGCACATCGTCAGGATGCTTCCATCCGCTGTGAATAAGAGTAAATTCAGTTTTATCCCCTAAATCCTTCAAAATAAATGAAACAACCCAGCCTTCTGTATCCCATGTGAAAGAGAGGCGGTAAGGCGGTTCAAGTTCTACCACTTTACATGGAGACGGCCCGAAAGGAGATTGCAGATGGAATTCATGTCCCAGCTTTGGCTGAAAATCATTTGGCATGAACCATGACGCAATCCCCTCTGACGTAGCCGCCGCCTCCCAAACTTTTTCAATTAAGGCTTCTAATACAATTGATTGATGAATGTCTTGTAATGGATTTTGATGATTTTTTTCCATAGTCTTGCTCCTTTTTACATCATTTAGTTTCAAATTATATGAAACCACAAGGTATTATGTCAAATGCACTGACTCATGAAATAGAAATTCTTAGATATAAATGAAAAAAACCGTTCCGAACTAGAACGGTTTTTTATATTTGTGCGCCCGGCATGTACATGAACTATAGGGTGTAAGTCCCGAACCCCGAAGACAGAAGTAGAGGTTAGCCAAGAGCAAGGGTGTCCGTGGTGACGCGGAATCTGAAGGAAGCTGGAGGCAAAACACCGGTCCGAGGAACACGAACCTCATATAAGGCTAGGTATGATTGAGTGAGTTTGCGAAACAAAACAAAGCTCTTTCTGTCGAAGGTCATATCGAGTAAATGAGGCGGATAGATGGTGTGAAAGTGCATGTACTTACCCGGGGAGGTCTGGCTGGCACGCCAAGTAACCTTGGTAACCTATCTAGTGATAGATAACTGAACAGTCAGAAGTCAGCAGAAGTCATAGTACTCTTTTCGAGCTCGAGACGAAAGAGGAAGGACTGAACAATTAAGGAGAACGAATCGCTAGGCGTTCACCTTCTGTGTGGAAGCAGACAATCCGATAGGACTTACTTGAAGGAGGAAGTGGTGAATCCCACGGGGGACTTCAAGAGGGTGGAGCAGAAGATGGCACAAATAGAAGAATTCGTTCACGTGGAGAGGATATCAATGTTGATGGAAATGATTTTGTCACGGGAAAATCTCCTGGCGGCACTGAAACGAGTCGAACAGAATAAAGGAGGTCACGGAGTAGATGGCATGTCCGTAAAAGACCTACGAAGACACCTCTACGAAAATTGGGACTCCATTCGACAGTCGTTGAGAGAAGGAACCTACAAGCCCTTACCCGTCCGTCGAGTCGAAATCCCGAAACCGAACGGTGGAGTAAGACTTCTAGGGATCCCTACCGTGACGGATCGTTTCATCCAACAAGCGATTGCCCAAGTGTTGACGAAAATCTTTGATCCGACCTTCTCGAACCATAGCTATGGTTTCCGACCAGGTAGAAGGGGACATGATGCGGTTAGGGAAGCAAAGGGTTATATCAAAGAAGGATATCGTTGGGTAGTCGATATAGACCTAGAGAAATTCTTTGACAAGGTGAATCACGACAAACTGATGGGGATCTTGGCGAAAACGATCAAAGATCGAATTCTACTGAAGGTAATTCGCCGGTATCTTCAATCAGGCGTGATGATCAATGGAGTGGTAATGGAAACGGACATGGGAACGCCTCAAGGCGGCCCGCTTAGTCCACTTTTATCAAACATCATGCTTCATGAATTGGATAAAGAGCTTGAGAAACGTGGACATAAGTTTGTTCGGTATGCGGATGACTGTAACATCTATGTGAAAACAAAGAAAGCAGGAATTCGTGTCATGAACTCCATTACGAACTTTATAGAGAAGGAGTTAAAGCTCAAGGTAAATAAAGAGAAATCGGCGGTAGACCGTCCTTGGAAACGGAAGTTTCTCGGTTTCAGCTTCACACTCAATAAGACTCCAAAGGTACGGATTGCGAACGAAAGTGTGAAACGTTTGAAGAACAAGATCCGTGAAATTACATCAAGGTCGAAACCGTATCCAATGGAGAAAAGGATTGAGAAACTGAATAAGTATTTAATGGGATGGTGCGGATATTTTGCCTTGGCAGAAACACCAAGTAAGTTCAAAGAATTTGATGAATGGATTAGACGAAGGCTTCGGATGTGTTTGTGGAAAGAATGGAAAACCCCGAAAACAAGAATTCGGAAACTCAGAGGATTAGAAGTTCCAAGCCATAAAGCATTCGAATGGGGCAATACACGCAAGAAATATTGGCGGATTGCCTGCAGTCCCATTCTACACAAAACCCTCGACAACTCCTATTGGAAGCGTCGAGGGTTAAGAAGTCTATTCGAAAGATATCAAGCACTACGTCATACTTAATTGAACCGCCGTATACCGAACGGTACGTACGGTGGTGTGAGAGGTCGGGGGTTAGTCACCCCCTCCTACTCGATTTCGTGATAGAATAGAGGAGTGTTTGAATGAATATTAACGCATATATCACGTTACTTGACACGGAACCTGTTAAGATTTTACTTAAAAGAGCAAGCGATGTGGTTTTGTACGTAAGCTAGTTTATTATGATTGTCAAGACAAATTTATAATTATGTAGAATAGATACATACGCTTAATTGTCAAACTGTACATTTTTGTTGACAATAAACACTTCAGTTTTGCTGAGAAGCTACTTTCTTTTTGACTAATTCAAAGAAGGATTTTAGCTTAGAAAATTCGTCGGGATTTCCCTGGGTTGTAAATGTTTCTGTCTCTTTATGAGAAACAATAATTGCAGGGATAGACTTCAATAAACCATAATTCATCTTCTTTTCTTCTATACGATTGATATCTGTATATTTAATGTCAACAAAAACAGGTATAGATTTTATTACTTCTCCGTAGAATAGTAATCTCGAATTCGTCGATACAAGAATTCCTTGAACTGGAACACCATAAGTGGAACCTATACCAGCTAGACCAGCAAGACTATTCTCGTATTTATAATGCGCAATAGCTGTGTGTTCAACTATCTCGTTTTCTGTTAGGTACTCTTGAATTGCTTGTAACCCTTGTTCTTTTGTGATCATCTTACTGATACCTCTCTCGTATATTCTTTATTCTACATAATATAATTATAGCATTAACTACTAATATACGTATCCAATTTTGGTATTATTTTTAAATATAATGTGTTGAAAAAATCATAAATTAACAAAAAATAATTCAAATAGTGGGTATGATTATGACTTCTAACTTTGTGATAGAATGCCCTCTTGTTTCAAAAGAACCCCTATTTGAAATGTCTGGTTTTGAAAACTATCTTATATAAAATTTTATAAAAATAAATTGAAATATGTAAATTATTCTTTTTTACATCGAGAAAGCGTTCACGCTATCTTGATTTTTAGGAGATACTCCTATCTATGAAGAAAGAGGTTGGAAAATAATGGTTAATAGATTCTTACCTGAATCCGTGATGAATTGAAATCGACTTTGATTTTGTTGTAATTTTGATGGATTGATAATCCATAAACCCCTTTTATGCTTATGACCTATGTCATCTCTATTTCCGAAAATGGAACAAATCTCTGTTTTAGGTATACGAACCAAAAAAATAGACAAAAAAGCCCAGGGAGTGACGTTGGACATCAGTGATCGAACATTCGTTCGTTATCTTACCTCTCTCCATTTCTGATAGACGTTCAGTAGGGGCTCGCTATAGCCACTCCTTCGCGTCAGTTTCATCCAGATCTGTCGTGATCGACGGACGAGTCGCCCTGCCATCGTGATCACCGTCTGAATAATCGTCTTGATGCGGCGGCGTTTCACTTTGTGGTGCAACGGATGTCTCGGATCGCTTAATAGATCTTGTCCAATCAGACGAAGAAGATTGTAAACGAAGGCTCCCATGACCAACACGAGCGCATTCGTTTTCATCTTCCCAGATGGAAGCCGCTCTAAATCTAAGTCGCTCTTCAGTTCGCTATGAAACTGTTCGCATGTCGCATGGTCATGATACAACGCGAGCACATCGCTCATTCGAACATGCTCGTATCCTTTGAGCCGCACCCAATAGCTTTCCACTTCATAATCAGGAACGAGCATCAGCTGTCCATTGCGTTCCATCGTCCGTTCCGTCACTTGGGTGACTTGAACGTACGTATACGTGTTTCCATCGATCGCTGCCTTCTGTGGAAGGCATAGCTCATAGGTTTGTACTCCTTCGCTTTGTCCATCATCGACACGTTTGCCCTTTTGCGAAGCGATCTGGAACCAAAGCGCTGTCGATTCTCGGCGTAAGTTTCGCTTGATGACAAAGTCCACGTCTTCCTTTAGGCATACGTGCACATTCGCTTCTGCATCGTTTCCTGCATCCATGCGAACAAGCAGACGAGATGAAGTCAGTTGACGAGCTCGACGGATAGCGGTGACTAAAAACGAGGGCATGTTGTCTTGCACATGTTGTTTCCCTGGACGCAACTCGGCATGAACGAGATACCCTTCCTTCCCTGCATACGCAAACAACGGTGTAAAACCGTCAAATCCTTTATACGTTCGACTGACTCCTTCTTTTTTCGTATCGGAGTTGTCAAATGGGGAACCATCTATATCAAGGGGAAGCCATGTCGTCTTTCCTTTGGTCCAACAAGGGGACAAAGTGGCATGTCGTTGAATCAACAGACGTATGGACTCCTCCCAAAGAATCGTTTCGGTCATCGGAAGACAAGCGAGCTGATCGAGTCGTTGTCGCAAGGTTGGAGAGGAAGGCACGTGCTGAATCCCCATCGATGCCGAAAAGATATCGTCCTGACGATACGCTTCGATATGATCGAAATCCGTTTTTCCTGTGGCAAGCAAGCCAATCATCGAGCGAATGACATCGCTATGGGAAATGTGCACTTCTCGACGAACCGTTGGAAGCCGAAGTGCGTTTACCCGTTTATCCAGTTTCGTTCGATGGAGTAAGTAGCCAACGAGAGCAAGCCCAGCACTTGGGGTAATCGCTTCATCTGTCAATACAAACCGAATCGGGAAATCTTTCATCACATCACCTACTTGATGAAGAATCGTCAACGTCGTTTTCCCTTATCGTATCAACGGTTTGCGACCATTGTAAAGATGTTTTGTCACGGATTCAGGTAACTAATTTCTAATACCAATTATTTCAAGCTGGTCGAATACGTTTCATGCGAATGGCATGCCAAAATACAAAAAAAGGACAGCCTTTGATTAAAGAGGCTGTCCAAAAATCCGTAAACGCCCAAGCGATCGCGCTTTATTTTCCTTGTACGACGGCTTCAATTGAACTTCGGCGCCAGCAAATGATCCATTCCCGCACTGTTTAAAAAAGTTACAGGTTGGAATCAATTTTCCCAACGAGAATAGATTTTTACAAGCCTATTCATCTTGTCACTTCGGTCTAAAAAAGGTGAGAAATAACAACAGTTCTTAGCGTTAACTAGACGACTTGGATTTGGCCAGTTTCGTATTTTTCAATGACTTGTTTTGCCAAAAGACAGTAATAAAAAGTGTAAACACTAATAAAATACATCCTAAAATGAAAGGATACAAAATTTGAATATCATATAATATTCCCGCCAACATCGGCCCCAATATATTTCCTATACTCATATAGGCGTTGTTTAACCCCATGGCAAAGCCTTGTTCATTTCCAGCCATCTTTGAAATAAGAGTGTTCAAAACAGGACGCAAGATGGATGTTGCAAGAAAAATCAAGAGGGTGATGACAAAAAACAGAGAATAGCTGTCGGCAAACAATGAAAGGAAAAATCCAATTGCAACTACGCCTAAAAAGAAATTTAAAACGGCTCCTTCCCCAAAGCGGCCGACAAGCTTATCGACCACAAACAACTGCACAATCACACTTATCAGTCCAGTTAATGTAACCATCCAAGCAATTTCTTGCGGTGTTGCCCCAAACTGATCATCCATATATAACCCGATGACAGATTCATAAGCCATTAAACCAAAGCTCATAACAAGAGTAATAATCAACAGCATAAAATACGGCTTATGAGCGGACGAAACCAATTTTTTTAACATCGGCTCATCATTGATTTGCGTTTTTTGTTCCGGGGTATGTTGTTGTTCAACACTTTCTTTTAAAACTGTTAATGAAAAAATAACAGCAGCTAAAGAGACGATCGTTGCAACAAGAAAAGGCATTTTCAACCCAAAATCAGCAAAGAAACCACCAACCCCTGGTCCTATTACAATCCCAAGCGACATGGCTGCTGATATGAAACTGTTGCCTTTAGCCCGCTGCTCAATTGTCGTAATATCGGCAATATAAGCAAAAATAGCGGGTACCAGAAGCGCGGAGCCTATCCCTCCGACTACACGCGAAGCGTACAGCCACCAAATGGAATCAAATGCGTAAAAGATAAACATAGAAACAGTTAAACCGATTAATCCTAAAACAATCATTTTTTTCCGTCCATACTGATCTGTCCATTTCCCTGCAATTGGAGAAAACACAAGCTGGGCTCCTGCAAATATTGCGACCATTAAACCAGCTGCCGTACCGCCTTGACCAATGGACTCCAAATAAGCAGGCAATATGGGGATAATAATGCCGAAGCTTCCAATAGTTATAAACATGTTAATCATTAAAATAACCATTTTTCTCCACTGAGACATTGACATAGTGAGTACCTACGCTTTCTTCCGGTCTATTTCAAGCACATAGAAAACCTGCTATTCCGTTTTCTGGACAGCAGGTTTATTCTACAGGCATACTGCGGTGATTTGTATTTAGCATTTTCAAACACATACTAATCCTATCCAGAAAATATATTCGCTTCCTTAAAAATGCAGCTTAAAGATAGAATTAGTTAGTCATATCCAAACCATCATCCTTCCGCTTTTTTACAGATTTATAATATCTTATAACATCAAACAAATCAAATAAAAATTTAAATTCAATGCAGGCAACATAATGCTGAAAAGGGAAAAAACAGAAATCCCGACCGAGAGCCTGAGGAAAAAATCCGAGCGTTGAAAAAGAAACTCGGCATAGACGGTACGAATGAAAGCAAAATGATGTGCCATCAACATAAAAACTAACGTATATTATAATCAATACAGGCATTTAAACTTAGCAGACGCACTATCCGGCATGCTTTAAGATCCGCTGTCTTTCATTCTACTTGAAGTAAAATGTATTCGCTTAGAATTTGAAGATCCAGCGAAAACTCAAAAGGGCAAAATACATGTGGTTTTGCATGATACCAACTTTTTCCCCGTTTTGTTCGGGGGCTGTCTATGATAATTCATTTGATGAAATAAAATCCTCTGAAATTGATTCATTTGAAACGAATTTTTAGCACATAAAAAAACCCCCTCAAAGTTGTGAGAGAGTTTAACCCCTTAAACAAACGTTTGATTAAAACCCTGCATGACTTAAAGTCCCAGCAAACTTACCTCCATAAACAGCGCTCTCATCAAATTTTGTATTTGGTCAATATTATCGTTTCATGGGCATGTTTGGACAATTTTATTATCGACATTTAAAATGAATATCCTACATGTTTTCATCTTCATCAAACGTTTAGATGCCCCACGATGAACACCTCCTAATTTAGAGCTGCCTTAATCTAAAAATGCCTTCCGCAATTTCTTCTTTTGTTAAATTTCCATATCCTAAAATAATTTTGTTTTGATGGATTCCTTTTTGAATAGCATGAACTTCTACAGGATAAATTTTCACTTTATGCTTCTTCATTATTTCATTTACTACTTGATTAAAAACACGATATTTTGAAATTCTGCGACTAAATGCAAACCGGTGGAATCGCCAAAAATTTTAACTGTGTCGCCAAATTGTTCAGTCAAACATTTTTTTACATAGTCACGCCGCGCTTTATATATTTTTTTCATTTTCCTGATGCGGCGCTCTAAATGCCTTTCATCAATGAAACGCTTTGTAACTGAAAGGGCTGAGGTGAAGGAAGTGGCAAGGTCTTCATATGGATTTGAGTTTATACAAAAACCGTAGCGTAAATCGCTAATCGCTGGTTGGATGATAAGGCTTACCGGTTGCTGAAACGGACATCCTGTATCAAAAGGCTAATAAGCATGAAACTTGTATCAATAATAAACAGCTCTTGCACCAATACAAGCTGTTATGAAATCTTTATATTAAATTTTCAAAAAATTATAACAAAATGACAATTTATTTCTTACTTCGACATTATCGCTATGCTAAATTTTAAACAGTTATATTTTATTCCAATAATGACCATTTTTAATTGGAAGGAGATGGGATTATGGAGAAGCAAAAAAAACAGTGGGAGCCAACAGCTATCAAGGAACTGAAAAAGCCAGCAGGCACCTCGATTGTGAAAGCGGCTGGATGTATGAGCTGCTGGGCCTCAAAAAGTATCTCGATGACTAGAGTCTGCTGGCTCCCACATCCGGCAATGCGCCTGCTATAACCATTATATTCAAAAGGATTGCAATGGAGCAGTTTTTTAACTGCTCCCTAAAGTAAAGGAGTAGTGGCAGTGAAGCGCACCCATCCAATGTCATATATATACAGATTTGAGAAACAAAGTTAGAAAACGTGTCGAAAAAAAATTTTTTGACACCCCTTAAAATGGCTACAACCATTGATATATCAACATTTATAGAGGGAGGATTTTATGTCAAAATTGTTAGAAACGGCAACTAACACTTCACCAGAATTTGCGATCCACTTCCAACCTCATGGGGCCATTTTGCTTGACAGAAAAAGCATGTTCTATTTTAGACTTAGCGGCAGGGGAACAGAATTAGCCTTAATGCTTGCCAAAAATAACAGTGTTCAAAAAACGGCAAGAATTTGGGAGATTCTTTCAAAAGAAAAGGTAAGTGAGGAAGAATTAAATAACGAGCTAGATTCACATCCATTTACATCAGCGTGGAAAAAAGGCCTGCTAAATCACCCTTTGATGATCACCGGATCTACAGAGTACTATTTGCCAATCAGCTGCACCCTTCAATTAACAAATATGTGCAATTTGAAGTGTCCTTTCTGTTATGCAAGCTCAGGAAAACCGTATCCAGATGAACTATCATCTTCCCAATGGATAAAAGTGTTGCAAAAACTCGCATCTCACGGTGTAGCTGACATCACCATTACAGGCGGAGAAGCAAAGCTAACAAAAAATTTCTTGAAAATCATTGCCACAGCCAGTTCTTTATTTACGAACGTCAACCTTTTTAGCAATGGCCTAAATTGGCGCGACGATGAGATTGAACTGATCAGCCACTTGGGAAATGTCAGTGTCCAAATAAGTATAGATGGAAACAGCAGCACCCATGACAAGTTAAGAGGGAGAGAAGGAGGATTTTCCGAAAGCTTGAAAAATGCCGAACGTTTTGCTCAATCATCGGTTCCCGTCCTCATTGCTATGACTGTTAACCAACTCAACTACAAAGAAGTTTATGAAGTAATCGAAAAATCGGTGGAAGTTGGCGCAGTTGTATTTCGTGCGGGTCAAACTATTCCCGTAGGCAGAGCATCTGAATATCAAGACATGACAAGCGAAATGAAGGAGAAAGTAAAGCAGCAGTTGGCAGACGCCAAAAAAAGATGGAGTGATCAAATCATTATTATGGATTGGGAAGACCACCATCAAAATGATAGTCTTACAGATTTCTGCACGCCGGGATTTTTGTCATGGTATATTCGTGCGGATGGACAAGTTACACCTTGTCAAATTGAAGATACATCCCTTGGAAACGTCTTAAAAAACAGCATGCAGGAGATCGGTTCACCGGAAAGGCTAATGCAAGCGAAGCGACTTGCTAAACAATGTAGATGTATAGGAAAGATAGAATTACCTGAAGCCGATTTGCCTTTTACCATTCAAAAAGAAGCTGAGGTTAAACCATGATGACGACCATCATCCATTTATTATGGATCATCCTTCCTATTGCAGGAACCTTTCTGTTTTACAAATTCAAACCAAAAACGTACGAATCGCTATTATTACATAAAAAAGAAGCTCGGGAATTGGCAGTGCAATTCATTAAACGGTATTCCGGCATTGATGTATCAGATTGGGATTTTTATGCGATGTATTGGTACGACCGAAATACCGTCAATATGCTGCATCACCTAGGATTGTTAAACAAAGTTCGCCATATTTTATATCATTGGGGTTTAGTCGAATCATGGAGAATTAGATTCGTTCGAGAAAACCGATCAGTCATCATTGGCATCAATTCAAATGGAGAAATTACGTTTTACACCGCGAACCTGTCAAAGAAAGAAATGGCGAAACATAAAGGCGCTTTTTCCTCTCCGGAACAATTAAAAAAAGAGCTTGCCGTCTCAGATAATGGATTATGGGCTGCATCTCAATTCACAGGTGCAGGCAGAAAAGAAGAAGACTTGGAAAATATTGAAACGTACTGGTATATTGCCGAATCTCAACCAGTAAGAATGAAAATAACGGTTGAAATCCATAACGGGCAAATATTCTATATCGGTTCAGAACAAGAGATATTGACAGAAGACATCGAAACAGCGGTTAAGAAAGAGCAAATGGAATCTACCTTAAATATGACGGGAGTATTAGCGTCATGCCTGGCCGTTATTGCAGCGATCATCATCCTTATCAACCTTCGCCAAAATGCCGGCATCACTGCAAGCATCTTGCTGGGGGCGGTTCTATTCTTTTGTAACATCATAACAATAAAAGAAGACATTCAACTGAGCATCGTCAATACTTATGATTCCCGCCTCAGCATAAAAACGGTTTATGCTCTTGGAATCTTATCGGCAATTTTAGCAGGATTGGCCACAGGTTTCGTCGTATATATATGTTCATTGGCAGGGCACTCTTTGAGTAATGTTCTCCAAATAGCTTTTTTTGATAATGCTGTATGGCAGTTTTTCGTCGGCTTAAGTGTCGGCATCGGCTGCTTAGGTTTTTTTTCAGCAATTTTTTCATGGCTGGAAGAGAAAAATTGGCTGCGAATTTCTCCCGAGTTGTCCAATCGTACCATTTACTTGTCAGGCTTTACATTTAAACAAGGATTAAGCATCGGCCTGCAAAGCTCCATTGCAGAGGAAACAGTCTACCGTTTGTTGATCATTCCGACGATATGGTGGTTGAGCGGCAATTGGGCTTTGGCGATCATCATTTCCTCCATTCTATGGGCCATTATGCACCAAGGAACAGGATTTCATCCCAGATGGATCAGATGGATCCAATTAGTAATCTTTGGCATTATACTGGGATTCTTTTTCATCCAGTTCGGTTTTCTGTCCTCCTTAACCATTCATTTTATTTATAATTTTATTCTTGTCATGAAGCCGCTTTGGGATTACACTTTCCAGAAAAAATTGAAGGCCAGTGAAACCTTCAAACAACCCTCAGTATAACAATGGAGGAGAGGCATGAAGATCATCCAAGTAACCAATTTGAAGAAAAAATATCGTAACGGCGATGGTGTAGAAGATATAACTTTTTCCGTTCATTCAGGAGAAATCGTAGCCTTATTAGGGCCAAACGGGGCAGGTAAAACAACAACCATTAGGTGTCTCGCTGGATTATACACCCCTGATGATGGGACGATCAAAATTGCGGGGCATACCCCTGGTACGGTTGAAGCGCAGCAATCCGCTTCGCTAATTCCGGATCACCCATATTTGTACCCTACCTTAACCGTAGCGGAACATTTGCAATTTCGCGCCAGAGCCTTCAAAGTTGAAAAAAAAGACCTTCAAAAAAAAGTTTATGAAGCTTTAAAAGAGGTAAATATTGAATCGTTGGCGGATCGATTAAGCGGGCAATTGTCAAGGGGACAAAAGCAAAGGGTTATTTTGGCTGGCGCCATTATACAAAACGCTTCTATATATATATTGGATGAACCAACAATCGGTTTGGATATTTCTTCCAAACAATGGCTTGCCAACTGGCTTGTCCGTAAATCAAAACATCATAGCGCCATTCTCATATCCACCCACAGCCTCGAATTTGTATTGGAAACGGCTAACAGAGTTTTATTAATTCGAGAAGGCCGTATTGTAAAAGAAATGGCCGTACCAAAAAACAACGAAGAATATCCAGCCTGGAAGCAAGAAGTCATACGCAGTTTAGGGGATTGGTCAAATGATTAATATTTGGTCATTTTTGTTCCTTCAAGCGAAAAGAGAAATCGATAGCCAAAAACACGGGATAAAATTCTTTCTGTTCATTTTTGTTTTATTTATATGGTTTTTTCTGTTTCAACTTGAATGGGGGGCTAATTCCAGAAGTTGGGACATTGCCTATACAGGATGGATTTGCTCAGGAATTTTTATTGTCATGACCATTTTTGGGCTGCTTTCCAACCGCATACCTGGGCTCATGCAAGACGTCATATGGCTTTATACCGCCCCTTATTCTTTCACTAAAATCGCTTATTCCATATTATTATGGCGATTGTCTTGGAAAGGGTTGCTCTGTCTTCTCTCAGGAATCACAGCTGATGCCGTTTATTTTTTGGCAGGAAATCCATTTGGCCGGTTAACAGCACAATCAATCCGATTACTTTGTCTCATTGTTTTATTAGAATCATGGATAATGGCTATGTCCTGTGCCAGAACTGTAAAAGGAACAAAAATTGCTTTCTCCTTTGTTGCCTTCATTCTCACCGTTATATATGGTATTGCTCTCTATGGTTCTTTTTTTCAAGCCAATGAATTGATTTGGCAGAAGTATATTAGCTACCATATCGGCTTTATCGGCTATTTATTTACAAACAGCTTTTTGCTGCAAGGGTTTCTTGCCTTTCTAATCATGATCGCCCTTTCGTTCATGATTATTCGAATAACAACGAAAAAATCGGAATGCAAAGAAAAATTGGTAAAAGAAGCTGATTTTTGGGCGGAGTTTCAAGATCATCAAACCGATTTTTTTAAAAACAGCCTGAAAGAGATGCACACATGGTGGGGGCTGAAAGGATTAAACGGTATTTTTTCTTTCCTTTGGCTCGAAATATTGCTTGCCAAGAAATACATTTTTTTTCATGCTACTCATTTGTTTGTTCTTCTCATCTTAGTTCCCGTTTTCATTGCAAAAAACATTTATTGGTTTTATATTTTGGTCGTTTTTACAATCGGAGCTTTTTTCAGCAGTTCCTACTATTCAGGATTAATTAGACATGCAAAGTCTGGAGATCTTTTTTTGCTGCCGGGAAAACTATGGAAAAAAGCATTGCTGCTGGAAGGATCGAATACCGCTTGGATCTTTCTATTTTATCTTTATTGCGTGGGTATGTGGCATTTCCATTTCAACACTGCTTTTACAGATTTCCTTTCATTTAGTTTGTACGGGCTTGGAGGATACATGCTCATGCTTTCCATCCGCTGGGCGGCATTTGTTAGAACATATAAAAAAGACCCCTCTCTCAGCCTGATTTCATACTATAAAAATTTTGCTTTCATTTGTATGGGGAGCACCCTTTGTTACATCCTTTTGTTTTTTCTTTTCAAAAACCTTCTTTTCTATTGGCTGCCTCTTTTCATGATCGTGTTAAGCACGATTTTATTCTTATCTTTCTATCAATATGAACGTTGAATCAGAAGGGATTTAATACTTTTTCTTAAGGAGATGAATTTTCATGAGTTCAAATGAAATAATCTCTCAAGCCTTAACGAAACTAAAAAGCAGCGATGAAGCAACGGTATTTCAAGGAGTGAAAGAGCTAAAAAAAACGGGAAAAGCCGCTGTCCCAATACTCATAAAAGCCTTAAAAGATGAGAAATCCCTCCGAATGATTTCATCCGTTGTGCTGGGGGAATTTGGTGCAGATGCAAAGGAAGCAGTTCCCGAACTCGCTTCGCTTTTAAAAGATGACGACGAAGATATAAGAATGTCAGCTGCTTTATCCTTAATGAGAATCGGACATCACAGTCTGAACGCCCTCGTTGAAGTTGCACGAAATACAGAAGGAAAACCGCGTTTTTGGGCATCATGGGCAATCTCCTTGATCGATCCGTCTAAAATTGAACCTCTTATGTTGAAGTGTCTAAAAGAAGAACTGGATAAGCCGTCCGGAATGGTCAGTCCTTTTGCCGCGGAGGAAGCAATTGGTAAAATTATCGCTATGCAACTAAAGGATCAATGAGGAGGAACAGCACATGGATTTAATACAAACAATGACAAAAGACTTGCCGTGGCTGAACGTTCCAAAAAACGGCCATGATTTCCCATCATCCAATCGGCTTTTGTTTTATTTTTGGTCAATTAGCTGCCCGTATTGCAGTGAATTAACGGATCAGTTATTAGAAGAAACAGTTAATCTTGAAACCTTTCATGTCATTGCCGTTCATGTACCTTATACAGTTGAAGAGAAATCGTTGGAGCTTGTGAAAACACGAGTAGAGGAAAAAAAGATTACAATTCCTGTAGTTTTAGATCAAAACTATGAAATCGCACAATCTTTTGGTATTCAAGGAATCCCTGCTTTTTGCCTAGTCAATCAACAAATGAAGAAAGAATTATTAACAATGGGAGAGGAAGGTTTTCACAAAATGATGAAAAAAATTAAACAGCTAAAGTAAAGTCTTACCGCTTTTTTCTTGACTTTTTCACTGTAAAGAATCGGTTTACCTTTTTCAAATATTTCTCTATTAAAACTTATGTTCAACATTCCGTTAACATTTTTCTTGGAGCAATAAATTGAGAGAAAAATTTTTTTGGTTCCTTTTGAAGTTCATTTATTTGCCTTTTGGAATAGTGTCTTTATTCTAAAATCTCTTTTATTGTACATGATCCGATAAAACAGCAGCTAATCTATTAAGACCATCAAAAGGAACCTTTCCATATTCTGTTTCATTTTGCGCTCCCAAGTTTAAATGAAATTTTTTGAGGCTGTTGGAAATGCTATTCCCCAACTCGATGTACTTTTTAATGATAATGCATTCCAATTGCTGGTGAACACAAATTGGAGCGCCGCTCATTCCTGATGTAACATAGGCACTATGAGTTATTGTGTTATGATCAATTTTTCTTATGGAGCCGGTACTCTGTACATATCTAGGAGAAAACAGCTTGTTTAAATTGTTCTTTTAATGCATCGTTTCCGCTTTCTCTTGGATCAAAACGCTTAATAGAAAAAGAGTTCAAGACTAGATTCCGTCCTTCCTGTAAATTTGCAAGCTTTTTCTCCGCTATTAGCTGAATTAAAATATTTCCTACAGCCGTTGCTTCAGAGGGACCGGCAAAAACCGTTTTTCCGCTTACAGCAGCGGTCATTTCGTTTATGAAATCATTTTGCGAGCCGCCTCCGACAATATATAATGAATCGATTGTTCTGCCCGATATACTTTCAATTTCATCCATTGACAAGGAATATAGTATAGCCAGATTTGTAAATACACATCTCGCAATTTCTCCTGTTGATTGCGGCACAGGCTGAAGCGTTTCCCTGCAATATTTCTGAATTTCTTCTACCATATTGTCCGGATTAAAAAATCGCTGATCGTTAAAATTGATAAATTGTATGCACGGAGGCGCCTTTCTTGCCTCATCAACCATTTGGGCAAAATTGTAATCTTTCGTTAAATGTCTTCTCACTTCTTGAATAATCCACATGCCCATAATATTTTTTAAAAAACGGTATGTCCCAAACACTCCCCACTCATTTGTATAATTGTAAAATAATGATTTTTCCGTAATGATTGGCGCATCCGATTCAATCCCAATCAAAGACCAAGTTCCGCTGCTTAAATACGCCCAATTTTTTTCAGCAGCAGGTACTCCTGCAACTGCGGAAGCAGTATCATGAGAACCAACTATAATCACTTTTGTTTCGGGAAGATCGTAATCAGGAAAATATTCGTTTCTAACATATCCGAGCATGTCCCCGGGGTAAGAAAACGGCGGAAACTGCTCACGCTCAATTGACAGCAGCTGAAGCAAATCTTGATCAAAATCTTTTTCTTTCACGTTTAAAAGCTGAGTACAAGATGCGCTTGTCACTTCCGTCACTGCACATCCAGTCAGTTTGTATCCTAAGTAATCAGGAACTGTCATAATCATTTTCGTTTTTTCAAGATTTTCTTTTTTTTCTTCATATAACTGGTATAAGGTGTTGAAGGATAAAAACTGAATGCCTGTTTTTTCATATATATCTTTTTTGGAAATATGCTTCGTAATTTTCTCAATCGTCCGTTCTGTTCTTTTATCTCTGTATGCTATGACCTCTTGCACCCTTTTTCCTTCTTGATCGACCAGCACATAATCTGTAGCCCAAGTATCGATTCCAAGTGTACACCTTTTCACTCCCAATGTTTTGGCATATGCCAATCCCTTTACAATTTCCGTCAGCAAATGATCAATATCCCAATAATACGTTCCATTTCGTTCCGTAAAACCATTGGCAAATCGGTGTATTTCTTCAATTGTCAATTTTCCATTTTTTATATCCCCTATGACAAGCCGTCCGCTTGATGCACCGATGTCAACTGCGATATGTGTCATTTTATCCCTCCTAAAATTCACACAATCTATGAAGCTGCTAAATGTTTCGCTTAAAAATTAGGATAGCGTTCCATAACTAGACATTTTCTTGCTGCTCATGCAGCAGGTCAAAATCTGAGTAAACATTTGCAAACAACTTTTCTTCCATTCTTCAAAAAATTCATTGGCAGTAACCATTAAAAAAGTTTTCCCTTTCCACAAAGCAAGAAAAATCTCTTTACGTTTCCTGCCAATAAAAATATTGATATTTTAGCCTTCACTTTTTTATTGCAAGGCAAAGAACTTACCGGATCTGCAAAAATAGCAATACTTTCTAAAATAACGAAACCCCTCTCCAATTGCAAAAATGTGAGAGGGGTAATCTCTTTAACGAAAATTAAAAGTCATAGTCTTTAGCATTATCCTTTGTGAAGTCTGTAGGCGGTCCCATAATGACCGTTTTACCATCCTCCCAAACTTCCACTTCTCCTACACCATCTATATTTTGGCCGTTTTCAGGCTTTTTGCCATCAACAAGATCTTTAGCTAAAGCGACTGTCAAATATCCTAATTTGTCAGGCTCCCAAAGGATTGCTACATCTAATGAGCCATCCTCTAAAAATGGAGCTGAATCCTTCGGAAGTGCTGTTCCGACAACAGCGATTTTGTCTTGAAGACCTTTCTCTTGAATAGCTTGAGCTGCGCCAAGAGGAGCAGGAGTTGAAAATGCCATAATCCCTTTAAGGTTCGGATATGATTTAATTAAATCCAGCGTTTTTTGGTATGCCACTTGCTGCTTTTCATCAGTCGCAATTTTATCTGTTACTAGCTTTATTCCTGGATAATTTTCTTCAAGCTCCTTCTTCGCTGCATCGATCCATGAATTTAAGTTTGCTGCCGCAAGACCACCTGTGAGAATGGCGATTTCCCCTTCTTCAGTCCCCATTTGTTCAATTAATGATTTTGCGATATGACGGCCATAAGCTTCGTCATCAATTTGGTGGACAGAAAGTTCAACTAAAGATTGATCTGCTGGTGTATCCCAGTCCATCACGATAATTCCTTTATCCTTCGCTTTTTGTAATACAGGCGATAATGCAGCTGCATCATTCGGTGCAACAGCAATTACATCCACATCTTGACTAATTAAATCTTCAATCACCTTAACCTGCTGGGCAGCATCTGCCTCTGTTGGACCTGTATAAATCACTTCGACTCCAAGATCTTTTCCCGCTTGAATTGCTCCTTTTTCAGATGCATTGAAATAAGGAATGCCAATTAGTTTAGGAACAACGGCAATTTTGATTTTTCCATCGCCCCCGCCAGCCTCATCTTTTCCATCTTTAGATGAATTTGAATTCCCCCCTGCACCCTGCTGAGAAACACATCCTGCAAGAAGACCAAATACAAGCAATAAAGCGACAAATAAACCTGCAATTTTTTTCATACTGTTCCTCCTTGTAAATTTATAGTTTATAAATCTTTTAACCAATTAAAGAAAAGTCATTATGCTGTTTCTGCAAGCTTTTTTTGCTTGTTTTCATCAGCCTTTACTTTAATAAAGTTAATAATTAACACCGCGATTAAAATAACCCCCATAATCACTGTCACAATCGGTCTCGGCACTCCCATTAGATTTAAGCCGCTGGATATCATTTGAAAAATCATAACTGCATATAACGTGCCGATCACTTTCCCATAGCCTCCTTGGATTTCAGTACCGCCAAGAACGGCTGCTGCAACGCTTTGCAATAAATAGGATGATCCAAGATCAACTTTTACTGTGTTATATCTTGATGTCATGATGATAGAAGCAATTGCTGCTAACAAAGCACTATATAAATACACCTTCATTAAAACCTTGCTGTTATTAACCCCTGAAAACAAGGATGCAACCGGATTGCTTCCAACCATATAAACTGATCTTCCCCATACTGTTTTATTCAGCAGTACGGAAGTCAAAATAGCGACAAAGAGAAAGATTATAATCGAAAGCGGAATGAGCCCCAGATAATAACCATTTCCAATCAGCGTGTACTCAGGGCTGAATCCGGATATTGAATTTCCTTTTGTAATGCTGAGAATAAGCCCTTCAAACAATACCATTGTCCCAAGGGTTACAAGAATCGGTGATACTCCGATCTTGGCTATAATAAATCCATTCATAAAACCGCAAAGAAGTCCAACTGCAATGCCTCCTAAAATCGCAATGATCATCGGATATCCATTGCTTGATAATATCGCAATTGCTACCCCTGCCAGCGCTGCCGTATACGTGATCGACAAATCGATTCCGCCTGTTACGATCACCACCATCATGGCTAAAGCAAACAAACCGAACTCAGGCAGCTGAAACATCATATTTGTCAAGTTATTGCTTGATAAAAATCCCGGAACACTTATGCTCATCAAAACAAATAGACCGATGGCAATGAGTCCGAGTATATTTTCTTTTGAAAGCGTAACCTGTTTCATCCTCTCCCCCCTTATGCTTCCACTTCAATTTTTGAAAGCTGCTTTTGCGAGCGTTTATATTGAATATGGTCATACGATACAGCGATTAAAATAATTGCCCCTGTAAAAACCTTTTGCCAGAAAGTATCAATTTTCGCTAATATTAATCCATTTTGTATAATTCCTAGCAGAAGAACACCTAATATCGTTCCAAATATTGTTCCGCGTCCTCCCATTATATTGGCTCCTCCCAGCACCACTGCAGCAATAACCATTAATTCCAAGCCAAGCATTCCGTTCGGATCTACCGCTTTTGTATAAGAAGTTTGAGCAATCGCAGCAATCCCTGCTAAAAAGCCCATATAAGAAAAAACAAATATTTGAACTTTGCTGTAGTTAATTCCGACTCGGACAGCCGATTCTTTGTTTCCGCCAATAGCCATTACTTCGCGGCCGATTAATGTGTATTTAAGAATGTACCATGTCAAAGCTGCTGTAATGATAAAAAGCCAAATAATAATGGATATTCCAAAAACAGAGAAATTCGAAAATTTTAAGAAAACAGTTGGGAAGTTGCTGCTGTTCAAGTATTGGCCGTTTGTAATATACAGAACAAGTCCGTTAATAATACTCATCATCCCTAAAGTAACGACAATCGCCGGAATTTGAATTTTTGCAACTAAAATTCCATTGATGGAGCCTAACAGCACTCCGAAAAGCGGAGCAATGACAAAAATTAACACAATGGTCAGTGGGCTATCAGGCAAAAACATCATCGTCTTGCCCAAAACGACACATACCGCGCTTGTCACTGCTGCAACAGATACATCAATCCCCCCTGTAATGATGACAAGCGTCATTCCAATAGCCAAAATGCCTAATACTGCATTTCCTTTCACAACATCCAACAAATTATCTGCTGTTAAAAATACCGGGCTAATGAAGGCCAATATGATGCATAGAAGTAAAATAATGACAGCAACGCTCATTTCTTTTGATTTTAAAAACGCTTTCATAATTGTGCCTCCTCGCGGATCTTACCCTTTTGCCCAAGCAATGCAAGGTTCATGATGCTTTCCTGTGTCGCTTCATGAATCCCGAGTTCGCCTGCAATTCGTCCATGGCGCATAACGATAATGCGATCGCTAACAGCAAGCACCTCAGGAAGTTCAGAAGAAATCACAATGATTCCCATTCCATTTGCCGCTAATCCTCTTAAAAGCTTATGGATTTCTGACTTGGCACCGATGTCAATTCCGTTAGTCGGCTCATCGATAATCAAAATTTTAGGATTTGTTGACAGCCACTTTCCTATGACTACCTTTTGTTGATTTCCACCTGACAAATCGCCGGCAGCCCTGTATGGCAGCGGCGGTCTGACATCTAATGATTGTATATAATGCTCAGCTAATTCTATTTCTTTTCTTCGATTAATCAGCAAAAATTTATTTTTTAATTTTTTCAACACAGGAAGCGAAATATTGTTAATGATTGATTGCCTTAAAATAAGCCCTTGTGTCTTCCGGCTTTCAGGAATATAAGCAATTCCTTTTTTTACTGCCTCTTCTGAAGACTTGATCACAGTCTTTTGACCGTTAATGATGATGTCCCCTTTGTAAGGACGATTAATGCCGAAAATAGCTTGCGCCAGCTCGGTGCGACCAGAGCCTACAAGCCCTGTAATTCCAAGAACCTCCCCTTCCCTCAGTTCAAATGAAATATCTTTGAAATTTCCTTCTTTCGCAAGGTTTCTTACTTCAAGCAATGTTTTGCCTGAGGCTGCCTTTTCTTTATTTTTTTCATATAAAATTTTCCGGCCAACCATTAACGTAATTAGTTTTTCTTCTGTTAATTCATTTGCATGATACGTACCGACATATTTGCCATCTCTTAGAACGGTGAATCGATCAGAAACTGTAAAAAGTTCTTTTAATTTATGGCTTACAAAAATAATTGAAATCCCTCTTTTTTTCAAAGAAAATATAACTTCGTACAGCTTCTCTACTTCACCGGCGGAAAGTGATGATGTCGGCTCATCCATGACGATTAATTTCGCATCAAACGCAAGCGCCCTCGCTATTTCGACCATCTGCTGCTGGGCTATGCTCAGTTTTTCTACCGGTGTTGAAACGTCAATCTCAAAATCAAGCTCTTTTAAAGCCTTTTTGGCCGTTTTTTCCATAAGAGCCCAATCAACTTTTTTCCAAGAATGCTTATCGCTGTCTCTTCCTATATAAATGTTTTCTGCTACCGATAAATTCGGAAATAAGCTTAAGTCCTGGTAAATAATTGATATGCCGCGCATAGTGGCATCAATTGGTCTTCGTATTTTTGCTTCCTTTCCTTCAAAGAAAAACTGGGCTCCTGGATCAGGCTGATAAACTCCAGCTAGTATTTTAATGAGTGTGGATTTACCGGCGCCGTTTTCTCCAATAAGGGCATGAACTTCCCCTTTCTTTACTTCAAGCTTCACGTCATCTAATGCTTTTACACCAGGAAATGTTTTGCTGATATTTAACATTTGAAGCAAGTATTCACTCATGCTATCACCTTATTTCTAACCAGTTGTTATTCCATTTTCTTTGCAATATTGCTTTACTTCCTCAAGTGTCGGAATGCCGTCTTGCGCACCCTTTCTAGTTACTTTGATGCCGGAAACAATAACAGCAAATTTGGCAGCTTCCTCTAATGTTTTTCCATCAGCAATTGCGCATGCAAGAGCCCCGGCAAAGGAATCTCCAGCTCCAACCGTATCAATAGCTTTTACCTTTAACGGAGGTATGAATAAAGTCTTGCCTTCATCATAAAGCAAAAGACCGCTTCCGCCCATTTTAATAATGCTCTTTTTCATTCCAAAATGAAGGTGGAAATGTTCTACTGCTTTGATTGCGCTTTCTTCTGAATCAGCTTTAATGCCTGTCAATGTATAGGTTTCCTGTAAATTCGGCGTTATAATGTCGGCATACTGGAGAGCCTCGAGTACTATGCCTTCTGCAGGAGCCGGATCTAATATAACAAACATCCCTTTTCGTTTTGCTGCTTTCATCGCCTGGATAACGGCTTCAACAGGTATTTCCATTTGAATGAGAAGCACCTTGCTGTCCTCAATCGTATTGATCCTTTCCAATATATCTTCAGCGGTTAATGAATCATTTGCGCCTTTTATAACGAGCATTGTGTTTTCAGCTGATGAATCAACTGTAATTAAGGCGCTGCCTGTAGGAACGTTCGGCACTATTTTGATTAATGTCGTGTCGACACAGTTTTGCACTAGTCTTTTTGTTAGTTCGGCGCCAAAAGCATCTTCTCCGATCGCACCAATCAAATAAACTTTTTTTCCAAGCTTTGCACAAGCTGTTGCTTGGTTGGCGCCTTTTCCTCCACTAAACAAAACCATGCTGTTCCCGAAAACTGTCTCACCATGGCTCGGATATTTGTCTGTCATCGCAACAATGTCCATATTAATGCTGCCAACTACTGTAATTGAAGACATATTAATCCCCCGTTTTTACCTTGGCTGTTCCTTCAATAAATTGACGAAGATGAATAACAGCATCATGAAGAGACCCTTTGGATTTAAACAAGCTGGATGTGCCGCAAACGAGCATTTTTGCTCCATTTTCCAAAACCTTTGGGATCGTTTCATAACCTATATTGCCGTCAACTTGAATTAAAATATTGTAGCTTTCTTTTTCAATCAATTGATGAAGTTTCTTGATTTTGTTATACATCGTCGGTATGAATTTTTGACCGGCAAAACCGGGGTTCACTGTCATCAATGTGACATAATCAATCACATCCATCACATATTCAATCGATTCAATTGGAGTGGAGGGGTTTAAGGCCACTCCCGCTTTTATGCCTTTAGATTTGATCGTTTGCAAAACGCGCTGCAAATGAATAGTTGATTCAATATGAACCGAAATCATATCTGCACCGGCATCAGCGAATAAATTTATATGCTCCTCCGGCCTCATAATCATGAGATGAATATCTAACGGCTTATCCGTTGCCGCACGGATGACGTTGACCATATCCGGCCCCATCGTAAAATTCGGAACAAACGAACCGTCCATAATGTCAATGTGAAAAAAATCGACCCCGGCCTGATCAAGTTCTTGCACATCCCTTTTTAAATTTCCCATGTCTGCACACATTAGCGACGGCCCTATCATCGTCACTGAAAATTCCCCCGTTTTCACAGATAAATTCAAGTGTTATCTTTTTATAAACATATTAATGAAATCGCTTACTTATGGATAGGGGTTAAAATTCGGATTGGTGTGACAATATTCAGTAAATTTTAAAAAAATAAAAAACGTACTGAAAACAAATTCAGCACAGCTGCCGATACAAAGTTCGGTATGTGCCAACCGTCTTCAGTACGTTCTTTTAAAAAGGTTTCAAGTATTTTTGTATTTCAACGATCAGTTTTCAACGCCTTCAGTGCGTCCTCTTAAAAGCTCCCCCGTTTTTCCCTGTATTGCGACGGTAATAAACCGGTCCATTGTTTAAATAATCTGCTGAAATATTTTGCATCTTGATATCCGACATGAACAGCTATATCATAAATTTTCATTTCCGTAGCAGCCAATAATTGTTTCGCCTTTTGAATTCTCGCATTCGTTACATAATCCAGAACTGTTTCTCCTGTCTGATTTTTAAAGTATTCGCAAAAGTAGGTTGGGTTTAAATGAACATGTTCCGCAATACGTTTAATGGTAATATTTTCGCCAAGATTAGAATGAATCCATTCTTTTGCTTTAACAATTGGGTCAATTGTATTTTTCCGATAATATTCTCTCATTTTTCTAATTTTCATGATCCAGTTAATCATTTCCTGTCTCAAAACAGAAAAGGAAGCCGGTTCATCCGTAATCGAAAACGCCTCGCTAAGCAGTGTAGGAAGCTCGCTAATCCCATCATCCTGTATCCATTGGTTTATGACCCGGATGCACAAATAACGAACTGATTCTTGAAGCAAAAAAGGTGAGGTCATTTTTTTAAGCTCGTCAAAAAATGAGTTGATTGCTGTTAAAGCATTTTGCTCTTCATATTTCATTGCTTCAACCGTTTGTTCAGCCCATTTGTACACTGCCGGCGGAACATCCGTAATCTTATTATAGGTAAGGTGCTTTAAAGATTCCGTTTTAAAAAGCTTATTCCCTCCTTGAATCATCCTATATTTCATTGCCTCTCGCAGCTCGTTCTTCACATCCACTAACATTGATAAATCCACAAATGGCTGTCCTAAAGCAATCGATGCCGTAAAAGGCGTTGTCCTCTGAATGGTTGTTTTGAGCGACAAACAGCTTTGTTCAATTTTCGCTTCTTCCCCGTTATAAATAAGCACCCAATACGAATATTGGTTGTTTTTCCAAATCCAATTGCGTTCCTGCATAAACGATTTTCGAATCGATTCTTTGATGGTGACATCCCATTTCTTCCATTCATCCTTATTTTCGAAGCCGTTTCTAGAAAACGCATTATCTATACCGATATAAAGCAAGTTATACTTTCCATCTGGAAAATCACGTGTCCAGTCCAAATACGACACATCCATATTTTCAACTGCCGTTGTATCGCTTAATAATTGGATTTGCTTTTCATACGTCAATTTTGTTTGAATTTCTTCAGCCTCTTCGATTAGTCTTTTGTTTTTCTTGTCAGTTACTATAAGCTCCTCTACTTTTTGTAAGTGGGATTCAAAATTCTCTCGATCTATCGGTTTTAAAATGTAATCAATTGCCCCTTCCCGCAGCGCTGTCTGGACATATTTAAAATCATCATACCCGCTGACAATAATGGAATAAAAGTTATACCCTTTTTCTTTCAGTAGACTAATTAATTCCAATCCGTTTATAACCGGCATTTGCACATCGGTAAATATAAGATCGAAGGCGCCAATTTTTTCATGAATTTCTCTAAAAGCTTCATCTCCGTCTGAGAATACCCCGCAAATGTGCCAGTTTGGCCTAAACTTTTTAATTAGTCTTTCCAGCCCCTGTCTAATCCGCGGCTCGTCATCGACAATTACAACCTTTATCTGATCCGTGATCATTAATCACCTCCTCCTTTCAAAAGAAGCTGGTTTGCTTGATAGGCGTTTATTTTTGGTATTCGAATTTTAATCATAGTACCTTTATTTACATGACTAGTAATCGATAATCTGTAATGATCCCCAAAAATCATTGTAATTCTGGCATTTACATTGATAATTCCTATGCCGGAATCCCTTCCTAACATTGGATCAGCCATCAATCTTTCATTTAACTCTTCCAGCTTTTCCTTGGCGATTCCAGGACCGCTGTCCAAAACAGTTAAAATGAGGTCCGGATGCTCTTCACAAACTGAAATATTCACTTTTAGCTCTCTCTGTTTTTCAAGTCCGTATTTGATTGAGTTTTCAATGATTGGCTGCAGCACAAATTTAGGAATATAGTATTCTAGTAATTTCTCTTCTTTTTCAATTTCAAAGTGCAGTCGTTCTTCAAACCGGAACTTCTGTATGCGTAAATAATCTTCAATATGCTGCAGTTCATTCCGTATCGTGACTAATTTATCTTTGTTATTTAAAGAATACCGAAGCATTCTTCCAAGCAAAGTCAGCATTGTTACAACATCTTCTGTTTTTTCTTCTTCGACCGACATGCTGATTGTTTCTAATGTGTTATACATAAAATGAGGATTAATTTGAGATTGCAATGCATATAATTCGGCTGTTTTTTGTTTAAGCTCTACATTATATTTCTGCTTTATCAGCTCTCGAATTTCCATCAGCATTGAATTAAAGCTTTTAGCCAGCTGCCCGACTTCATCATTTGAATGAACAGGTATATTAATGCTTAAATCTCCTTTTTCAACTTCCTTCATCATTTTGCTTAAATTATTTAAAGGACGGGTTACATTCATTGCAAAAAATATGGAAATGGCGGTCGTTATTAAGGCAAACGCTATGAAAATGAGGATTGTCACGTTCCTTACTAAATCCGTTGTTTCTGTTAAATTTTTTATTGGCATGCTATGAGCCATCACCCACGGCAATACACTCGACTCATTTAAGCTAACCAGCAGGCGCTCGCCGTTCTTTTTTATAGTAAAGCTGCCGTTTAAAATTGGATATTTGTCAATTCTCCTATCGACTGTGCCGATTTTGGAGCGATCTGAATGATATATAATCATTCCGTCCTTCGTCATCATCCATACTTCCGCATCTTTTTCATGCAGCAAATCCTTAGCGAACTGCTCTATGAATGTTACATCTACCACAATATATATTGTTCCCAGCTTTTTTCTATTATCGAAGTCGGTGATTTCTTTTATTAGCATAAAATAGGAAGGAGACCCTTCAAAAGTTAAGTTAATTTGACTTGATAACACTACTTCCATACTTCCAACTTTGCTTAAAGAATTCAAATATGGCAACGAACCGTCATGAAAGCCAAAATTCTCATAAGGTAAAGTAGTGCTTGAAAAAACACGGTTCTTCGATATAAGGAACACTCCTAAAATATTGTCTGTGTGGTTTCGCAAGTATGTTCTTGTTAAATAGCTTTCAACAATATACTTATCTCGGAGTCTTTTAGATTGAGTAGTTTCTTCTGATTCCCGTAATATTGTCATCACATCGCTCGAATTATACACTAGATTTGGAAGCGCTTCCAATTTCCTGATTTCATTTTCGATATTATTATTCACTTGCTTTAATAATCGCGGAGTGTATTTTCCGACTTCTTTCTCGATAGAGGATGTATACTGCGAATACGCTAAAAGACCAAGCAAAGCCATTGGAATAACAGTCAGCAGAACATAGGAAATAATTAGTTTATGTGTTAAAGACAAAGATTTTCGGCTTGAATCGTTTCTTCTCTTAAAAATCATATTGATCCACATTCTCTTTTGTAAAATCGATTGGCTGTCCCATAATCACCATGTCGCCGTCAAAACTAATATTCCCTATATTCTCCACAAACTGTCCATCATACGGCAAATCCTCCAACACTAAGTTTTTGGCTAACGCAATGGTTAAATAACCGAGCTTTTGCGGACTCCATAATGTGATGGTTTGCAGCACATCCTCTTTCAAATATGGTCTTGTCATGTTCGGAGTCGATGTTCCAACAACTTTAATGTCTCCAGATTTTCCGTAATCCTTTAACGCCTGCGCAATAGCAGGCGGGTTCACTGTCGATATACCAATGATCCCTTTTAGATCATCGTATTTTTTTAATAGGTTAACTGTTAAATTGTAAGCTTTGTGAATATCTTCATTCGCATACTCCACATCGAGCAGCTCTAATTCTGGATAATATTCTTCTTGCTGCACCTTTAACCACCTAATCCAATTGTTTAAATTCGCAGCAGTCGGCGAGCCGGTCAAAATAACGTATTTCCCCCTTTCTCCCATTTCTAATGCTAAAAGATCCATAATATGTCTTCCCATTTGCTCGGCATCGACCATATTGACAAAGAAGTCACGATATTTTGCGTCTGTGTCTGCATCCCAAGTGATGACTTTTATCCCTTTTTCACGGGCCTGCTGCAGAACCGTACCCAATTTTTTCGGGTCATTTGCTGAAACAGCAATCACATCTACTTTCTGCTCTATCAGCTCATGAATAACGGCAATTTGTTCCTCTGCGGTTGCCGCAGAAGGCCCTTTATAGATGACTGTAACATTCAAATCCTTCGCTGCTTCTAAGGCTCCTTCCTTTGCTGCTAAAAAATAAGGAATATTAGCGATTTTAGGAACAAGTCCAATGACAATCTCATGTTCATGATTCCTGTTGCTTTCATGATTCATTTGTTCAGTTGGTTTATCTACATAAATAACCTCATATTCTTTTGATAAAGAGCAGGATGCCAAAAGGAACAGGAAAAAAGCAAGGGCGAAAAACTTAAACGTTTTGTTCAATTTTCTCCATACCTTTCCGAAAAGGAAATTTTTTTAAGATCGATTTGATGCTTATCGGAAACTTCCTGCTTCAAAGAAGATGCAAAATACTGTTCCATTGAATAATGGATGCCTTTCCTTTACCGTGATATTCAATAATAGAAACCCCTGTATTGTCCATTTTTATTTTGCGGTAATGCGAAAAAGGTAATCCAAACCATTGCGTTGCAGCAATACGGTTTACTGTGTTATGAGCTACAACAAGCGCATTTTTATCTGGATATGTTTTCGATACCTCTTCAAAAAAAGATTGGATCCGATTATAAACTTGACTTGCAGATTCTCCCGTTTCCCCGGCAAAACACTCTGCTGGATTCGTTAACCAATCTGTCCATGAATCCTTATGTTCTCTCTCAATCATTTGTACCGTTTTTCCTTCCCATTTCCCGAAGTCAATTTCTACAAGACGCTGATCTTCAATAACTGGCAAACCAAACTCTTTGCTTATAATTGCAGCTGTTGCCGATGCTCTTACTAGAGTTGAAGAAAAGACCGCGTGAAACTTTACGTGCTTCAGCGCTTTAGCTGCTGCTTCCGCCTGCTTAATCCCTTGCTCTGACAGTGAAACATCCGTCCTTCCGCAATATTTGTTGCCATCCCGATTCCATTCCGTTTCTCCATGGCGTAAAAGGAAAAATCTTGTCACAGCACAACTCCTCTCTTTTTAAGTGCTTGAATAAAGCGTTCATATCCTTCTTCATATTGTTCACTTATATGTTCTTCAAACATCACCTCTTTTTCTCTTTTCAGCATGTTCTCCCCGGCTTCTTGAATACTTCCAAAATATGAAGCTGCCGCAACAATCGCAGCCCCAATAGCACCGTTGCTATGCTTCATTTTAATAATAGGCTTCTTTAAGACATTGCTCCGTATAGTCAGCCATACATCACTGCTGCTTCCTCCGCCTGCTGTAAAGACAGCCCTCACTTTCTCGCTTGACAGCTTTTCAATCATCTCGTAAGCCATTCTTTCAAGATAGGCAACACCTTCTAAACGAGAAATAAAGAGCTGTTCTTTTGTCAAACCTGGTTCGTCAAAGCCTTGTATGTCAGGAAATGCAAAAGGAAAACGCTCTCCCTTTTGCCGGAGCGGATACGAAATCCACCGGCTTGGGAAATATTCATATGCTTTACTATTTAAATAAGCTAATTCATCTTTTGAATAATCAATTGAAATCCAATCTCCCCCTGTGTTGCTCGCACCGCCCGGCATCCAATATCCATCTGGATGGCGATGGTTATAAAGTATTCCCTTCTCATCTATTATTGGCTCGTATGTAATCCCTTTTATTACTAAAGTTGTGCCAATTGTCGTGTTCCAGTTTCCAGGCGATAATGAACCGGATGCGAACTGCGACGCACAACCGTCAGTCAGTCCGAGTGTAACGCTTACATTTTCCGGCAACCCTGTTTTCTCCATACATTCCTTTGACACATTCCCGGCAAAAGTCCCTGAAGGCAATACGATTGGAAGTAATTTAACAGGTATTTTTAAAGTTTTTTCAATATATTCCGGCCATTTTTCATTATTTAAATCATAGCCGCTTTTAAATGCACTCGTATAATCGGTTATTCCCCATTTTCCCGTTAATTTCCCGATAATATAGTCAGTAGGATGCGCCCATAAACATACATCCTTTGCTATTTGCGGAAAATGTTTATGGAACCAAACAATTTTCGGCAAACCATACGAGCTGGAAAATGCCGTATAATGCCCTGCTGCAAAGGCAGCCTCTCTGCAAAGCGCTGCCTCAGATGCTGACCTGCTGTCGCTGTACATTAAGGCATTGTATAGCGGTTCATATTGTTTATCAAGGGGAATTACAGTACCTGATGTGGAAGTGACAGACAAGGAAACAACTTGATTAAGAATTTTTTGCTCCTTCAAACTATTTGCTACTTGTCGAATAGATTCAGCGGTATGCTGCCACCACATAAACGGCGATTGCTCCATTCTTAACTCGTTTCCTTTCGCCAAGTTAAAAGTTACAGTACTGGCTGCATAAATAGTTCCGTTATAACCGATTGCAATTGTGCGAATGCCCTGTGTTCCAATATCAATTCCTATAAAAATTGGCTGTGATTTGTTCATTTCATCAACCTCTGCCACACATTTTTTTCTCTTTCTATTATCTACTGATGCTTCGGATGCTAAAGCTATTAAGTGAAATTGCCGAATCTAGCACTTCCTATATTTACTTTATTTTCTCCATTAGGAGTGAAGCTTTCCTTAATCCACGAAGTCTTTATAATTTTTCAGCTCTTTTAATTCACTGATCGGCTAATTTGAGCAGCAAGAGAATTCATACTCTTGCCATATTTACGACTACTGTCTCTTAGTTAATACTTCCTCCTCATATTTTTGAATTTCTTTTAACCATTCTTCTCTTACAGGAACATTCATTTTTTCACAATAATAATCCCAAATTGCACCGAAAGGATAAGTTTTAAATTCCTCCATAACCGCCAATCTTTCCGTAAAGTTTCCCTTTTCTTGCAATTGCTTTAAATATTCATGCGGCATAAGCATTGCATATAATAAAGCTTTAATCATATTACGCGTTCCAATGACCCATGCAGCAAGACGATTGATGCTGGCATCAAAGAAATCAAGTCCGATTAAAACCTTATGCAGCGCATCATTGCGCACGATTTCAAGCGCTATTTCACGCAATTCATCATCCAAAATCACGACATGGTCGCTGTCCCACCGAACCGGTCTCGATACGTGTAAAGCAAGCCTGTCGCTATAAAGCAAAATCGATGAAATTTTATTTGAGACTGTTTCAGTAGGATGAAAATGACCTGTATCTAATAAATATATTTTATTATTTTGTAAGGCGTACCCTAGATAAAATTCATGCGAGCCGACAACAAAAGACTCAGATCCTATTCCAAACAATTTGCTTTCGACTGCATCCAAATTATATTTCTCATTGATCTCTACACTAAAAATTTTATCCAATGATTCTTTTAATCGCTTCCTTGGAGTCAATCGGTCGCTTGGAATGTCCTTATAGCCGTCCGGAATCCATATATTTGTTAAGCATGGTGTTCCAAGCTCCTTGCCAAAGTACTCACCGATTTTTCGGCTCCTAATACAGTTGTTGATCCAAAATTCTCTAATTCCCGGATCAGGATGAGACAACGTCAGTCCATCTGCTGCTTTTTCATGCGAAAATAAGGTAGGATTAAAATCCAGCCCTATACCAATTTTTTTCGCCCAATTAACCCAGTTTTCAAAATGTTTCGGTTCTAACTGATCTCTTTCCACTTTTTCACCATTTGTTTCTGCATAAATGGCGTGTAGGTTGACACGATGTTTTCCTGGAATTAATGACAGCGCTTTCTCTAAATCCTGCCTTAATTCTTCAGCATTTCTTGCCTTCCCCGGATAATTTCCTGTTACATCAATCCCCCCTGAAAGCTCGCTTGCATCTGCTTCAAATCCTTTTACGTCATCACCTTGCCAGCAATGGATAGAGATTGACGCTTGCTGCAAGTTTTCTAATACTTCTTCAATATTTATTCCCCATTTTTCATAGACTTGCCTTGCTATCTCAAAAGATTCTTTTATAACCATAAATTATCCATCTCCTTTAGTAAACTAGTACTTTTTTCTAATACATTATGAATGTACCTTATGCTGTTTTTATGAACTGTTATGAAAATTTAGAAATTTTAAAGTAAACGGTTTCAATTTTCTTCACTAACTGTCGTACATTCCTTCACCTTTGGACAAATTAAATTCTTTAGCTTGATAAATGCCAGCGTCGGCGCCAAGGAAAGGGGGAAGAGTTCATGACATCTTTTATTTTCGCTTTTTGCATAAATATAAAAATATTCCAAACATACTAGTTGGTTTTTACTGTAATTTCAATTATATAATACTTTTGTTTGTTATTGAATATATTTTTTTATTTTTGTTCTTTATGTTATTTCCTGCCTCTGTCCTAATCAAAGAGGTGAACGCAACTTTAGCATCAATGTTTGAATTTTTGACAGATGCTCAGCTTATTTCGAACTTCTTTACAAAGTCTTATTTCCCGCTTTAATTGATAGAATTTTCATTATATAATGAAAATAACATTTTTTCAGGAGGGTACATAATGGAAGGATTCCGTTTTTCACACCGCCTGCGGGTGCGCTACTCAGAAATTGACGGACAAAAAATTGTCTTTAACGCCCATTACTTGACATATATTGACGTTGCGGTTATTGACTATTTTGAGGAAGTGTTTGGGCGGGATCTCGAGGAGCTTGCCCAAGAAAATATATTTGATATTGCAATGGTCAAATCAACGCTGGAATATAAAAAGCCAGCCCGTTTTAAAGATATGCTTGAGATCTGGTGCCGAACATCACGAATTGGCGGCTCTAGCCTGACAATGGAGTTTATCATCACAAAAGCGGGAGAAAAAGACCCGCTGGTTCAGGCTGAAGTGATCTATGTCAATTATGATGCCGCCGCTGGAAAATCGAGAGCGATTCCTGATTTCGTCCGTCAGCGAATTAAAGAATACGAACCGGCAGTCAGCCTATAAACGAAATACAAACGTTTAGACCTATAGCTGACTCCTTGCGCCCTTCAGACAGGGGGTCAGTTTTTATAAAACTTTATCTGGACTTTTTGGAGCATTTAATAAAATCACCCCGCCAATGATCAATACTAGACCAACTAATGTAATAATATTAAATGGGTCCCGCCATACTAGAACACCAATTAACGCTGTAAAAGCTGTCCCCAGCCCCGACCAAATCGCGTAGGCCAAGCTTAGCGGAACTGTCTTAAGACATAACGACAAACAATAAAAAGATAATCCATAACCAACTATAACACCAATGGAAGGGAAAAAACTTGTAAATCCATCTGACAATTTAAGCATTGTCGTACCAAATACTTCGCTGATAATAGAAATTCCTAATGCGATATAACCTTTCATACAATTGCCTCCTCTCTCATCGTTAATGAGAACTGCTGAGTTTCAAAACAACCACTCCACAAATGATTAGAACTAAGCCTAAACATTTTTTAAGATCAATACTTTCTTTATAAAAGATAACACCGACTAATGCAGTTAAAGCCGTACCGACGCCTGACCATATCGCATAAGCCGTACCAAGCGGTATTGCTTTTAGAGATAAAGATAAGAGATAAAAAGCTGCGCCATACCCCATTACGACTCCGATGGAAGGAAACAACTTTTTAAATCCGTTTGATACTTTCAGCATTGAACTTGCAAATACTTCACTTATGATGGCTACCGCCAAAATTACATATTCCTTCATGTGAATCCTCCTAAAACTTAACGGTCCTTCGCACTTTTGTCCTTTTTGATATAACAATTTGATAGTCTTCGAAAAATACGTTTTGACTGACCTGATAAAATCCAAACCATCGCTTACTCACAGTCATGCACGCAGACTCTCGTCTTTTCACCAGCAACCAGTACAAAATACTAGGAAAAATCATGTCCGCAACATTACGTGGAGAAGAGTTAGAAAAAGGAATTCCGGAAAGGTCCAAGGAGATTTTTACAATGGATCTAACGTCTAATCAATAAATGGATCCCCTTGAAAATGGCCACCCACACTATAAATGGTAAGTTCATCGTTTGATGAACTTGAACTTCGTAATCATACATTTCTAAAAGATTTTTTAAATAT
This sequence comes from Aeribacillus sp. FSL K6-2848, assembly GCF_038004325.1. Lineage (NCBI taxonomy): Bacteria > Bacillati > Bacillota > Bacilli > Caryophanales > Bacillaceae > Aeribacillus > Aeribacillus sp. FSL K6-2848. The sequence continues at coordinate 297,295 of NZ_JBBOQQ010000001.1, read as the reverse complement.
CAAAGAAATTTTTTTCGCTGTCAGAATGACCTCTTTTCCATTCGTTATCGTTTTAAATGCAAGAGTAGAGTTTATATGAAAGCTGTTCTGGCTATAAACCATTCGAAGCTCTTTAAAAATAGATTTTTTCTTATGAAGTGACAAATTTTTAATTCGTACAATTTCTTTTCCGTCTGGTTGAAGCACAACAAAGGCGTTTTGTATGAAATGTTCTTTTGTAGATATTGCCTTATTTTCTTCTTTTCCAGAAAAAAACGAATACTTTCCAATTGGAACCTCCATTTAGGATGAAGCAACACTTCTTCATCAGTCTGTATTTCACGGATACGAGTTTTCGTTAAATCCATAAATGAATCTTTAAAAATAAACGAATAAGTCATTTTTTCTCTCCATCTTTGTCAAATCCTTTATACTGCTTCCCATTATATTGAAAAAGAATTTCCTTCTATGCATATTTTATCACAGGTTTTCATCATTCTTTCTTCCTCTTATCTATCCACCTTCTCCCCCCTCACCCTTCGACTCCCATACAGCTACAAGGCTTCGAGAGAATAGAAGATATCATCAATTTTCCACAAAAGAAGAAGCCGAACATGCGCCTGGTGATCAAGTTCGACTTCTTGGACACTTTTTTAAACATGAAAATAAAGATCCGCACTGCGGTGATATCGAGCTATCGCTTCCCGTTAGCGGTACTCGGAAGCATTCGCTGGCTTACCAGCATCCTGCACTTCTCCGATATATCGCCAGGCATCTGGCTGTGAGCCATCAAGATCATAAAACCATACACTTGCGCGAGCTGACCGCTTGACACAGATTGACCGTTCCAGCGAGCAATCTTCGGATCACCGGCTAAAGTGGCCGACAAAACGCGGCGTTTCCGAGATGATGAATTGGGGTTCCTTTACAAGGGCATCACGCCAGTTTTCTTCTGTCATACCATAGTGATCAAGCATAATTTCAGAACGCATCCAACCCGGAGTCTGCTACGGCGGTGCATTGATATGGTAAAAGCTTATGGGCTAAAGACTTTGCCATACGAATGACAGACATCTTGGCAAGATCGTAGAACAGTGATAAACGGTAGTTTTTCTCGTTGTATTCTGCCGTGCCATCCGTTATCTCAACGACCAGCCCGTTCTTATTTCGGATTAACAGGGGTAATGCAAAGTGGAGCGTCAAATACTCTATCTGCAGAGGCATCAAAAGAACGTTTCATCGTTAAGGTTATTGTAGATGTACTAACCATTCTCATCACCCTTTACAAAATAATGAATTTGTTGCAAATACTTTATTTTTTTCTCCTTTTTGCTTTATTCAGCTCATGTTCAAGAACGTCAAACTGTCTGTTCCAAAAACGTTCATAAAATCGAAGCCATCTTTAGCAGTAGAAAACGATTTGGAGGTAAGACGACAAATATGCGTTCGTCCTTGCATAGTCCTTTCAAACAGGGTTGACCGTTCTAATGTTTTGATATGCTTAGCAAAGCTGCTAAAGACATATCAAAAAGGTTCCGCCAATTCCCATACTGTTCGGTCATGAGAGGCAAGTAGACGAATTATTTCTCTTCGCGTCAGATCAGTTAGGCTTGAAAGATGTTGTCTAGTAAGTATAGAACTTGAATTTATTCAACTATTAGTTTAACTATTTCTGTACAGTAATTACTTTTAAGTTCAGATGCATGATAGTAATTCTTTTTTATATCCTGCCCGTTAAAACCGGATATTTTTCTGTACAATCATGGGGCTGTCCAGAAAGTCAGATCCCCATTGAAAACAAAAAATCATAAACACCGATATATCAACGTTTCTAAAACATTAATGGGGGCGTCAATAAGCCGTAAAAACGAATTATTAGACACCCCCATCACCTATTTTGTTAAATTTCTCCTTTTTAGCAGGTGAAACGCTTATAAGAAGTGAATTCATTGTATGAGAAAAAATGGCGGATAGCATATAAGGAGAGATATAATGAAATTTTTTACAAAAGAATGGTATGACGAAATGCAGAAGGCGCACCTGCTTACAATTCCCGAGTCTGATGAAGAATGGGTGGATTTTATCAAAAGCTTTGAAGAAGACGGCGAGGATGTTTACGACTATTTGCGGCAAAATCTTGAATCTATTAAAGACGAATTATTGCAAACATTGCCGGAAACATTTCATCCCTATATTCTGGACGGCACCATTAATCAGCCGACACTGCCAAAGGAAGTGCGGGACGAACTCATCATTTGGTTTAAGGCTAAAATAGAGGAATGCGAAAAAGTGTTAGATGAAGCGAATAATCATTTTGAACATATTCGCGAAAATCTGCCGGAAGAGCTGATCAGCATTTTGGAAGATGGATTACATGACGCAGAATTACAATATATCCATCGCGATCACGATGCACTCAGATTAACGTTAAATGGGGAAGGCAGTTTCAGCAAGGGGGATGCCATCGTTATTGAGATTACTGGAATCAAAGAGGAACAATCCGAAATACCTTTAACACCAGGTATGTTTTGGCTTTATGAAGAAGGGGATCTTAATAACAAAAGCTTCATCTTAAGTGTTTTATTTGACAATCCGATGACGGAATGGAAGGTAGCTGCAAAACAATTTTCCATTACCCATTTTTATAAAACACAAATTTTTCACCACGATCAGGAATTTGAGAAGGAAAATCATAGCCGCCATAAAGCAAAAAAAGAGAGACATAGTCTTCCTTACAAACTGCCGGATCAGTATGCGTCTTTCGTGACCGCTTTACACGAAGGAGAAGCGGAGAAAATGTATTTTTTAACGGAAAAGGAAGCTATAGAAATCGACCGCTTTTTATCTCTTGAGGAATTGAAATTAGAAGGCAGCGTCATCCCGATTGCAGTTTGTACCAATGGAAATATTGTCCTTCACCTTGAAACTCAGAAAATATTTTATCTTGGTGCAAATACAGAGGAGCTAGCTGAAAACTTTGAAAAATTTTTAGAAGGACTTTATTCAAAACAGTTCGTGGATGAAATGCCCCTATTATCAGAGCCGTTACCGACGGAAGAATTGGAAAGCGCACTGTTCAGTGAAGACTTAGAGCTGATCATACGTGCATGGAACACCATTGTTCAAGAACCAGAAAAACATATACCATTAATAGAAAAAACTCTCCCATATTCTTTACAGCATGAAAATGAAGAGATACAACTAATCGGTGAAGTGTATATGGACCATATTCTTTCCTTCAACATTTTGTCTGAGCAATTCATCAATAAACTGAGAAAAAGCACTTAGGAACGAATGCTAAAAAGGCAAGGCTCTTTCTAAATGATCCTGCTCCATACCCCATCGAATGAATTTGTACAACAAACTTATGGTTCCGGGGCTCATGACCTTTTCACCGCTTCTACTAATCGAGTAGGAGGGGGTGACTAACCCCCGCCCTCTCACACCACCGTACGTACCGTTACTTCTGCCTTCACGGCTCGGCTTTCACCCTAGAGATTATTACACTCTGCCGGGCGTACAAAAATAGCAGCACAGACTTAGCCGTAGTCTATGCTGCTAATCTTAATATGTTTTATTTAAAACGGATTTGGGGTGTGCTAAAAGTACGTTTTATTTGTTGATCAGTTACTATTTATTTTAAGTAGCAAGTGTCAAGTAATCTACTAATAGACAGCGTCCCGGATTATTTCAAACTGCGGTTCAAGAAAGCTTTCGTTCGTTCAAACTTCGGGTTTGTAAAAATCTCAGTCGGAAGTCCGGATTCGATGATTTCCCCGTTGTCCATGAAAATGACTCGGTTTGCAACCTCCTTGGCGAACCCCATCTCATGTGTCACCACAATCATCGTCATGTGCTCTTCAGCCAGCTGCTTCATTACTTGCAGTACTTCGCCGGTTAACTCCGGGTCCAAGGCGGAAGTAGGTTCATCAAACAGCAGGATTTCAGGGTTCATCATAAGCGCACGAGCAATGGCGACTCTTTGTTTTTGACCGCCTGAAAGTTTTGCAGGATAAGCTGATGCCCGATCGGAGAGCCCGATTTTCTTCAGAAGTTCTGTGCTGCGTCGTTCAATTTCCGCATTTAACTCCTTCTTTACTAGCTTAGGAGCAAGTTCCAAATTTTCTTTAACCGTGAGGTGAGGAAAGAGATTGAAATGTTGGAAAACCATTCCCATCTTAGAGGTGATCCGCTTAATCTCCTGCGGTTTTGAGTAAATCCCGTCCTTCACCAAATAATCCCCGGATATACAAATGCTGCCTCCGTCAATTTCCTCAAGATGGACCAGGCTACGGAGCATTGTACTTTTACCAGAGCCAGATGGTCCGATCACAGCAATTACGTCGTTCTTGTTAACATCAAATGTTATCTGTTTTAATACATCCAACTTGCCATATGATTTTTTGAGGTTGGATACTTCAATGAGAACCACACTCACTACTCCTTTTTAATCAAATTTGAACCGTCGTTCGAGCCACTTAAAGAGAACAGTTAATAAGAGCGTCATGATCAGATAAATAATGCCTGCGATGAAGAAAGGCACGATTGTAAAATCACGGTTCACAGCAGTCTGTGCATAGTGTAATAATTCTGGTACGGCAACAGCATAGAGCAGTGCGGTATCCTTAACCAGTGTAACCGATTCGTTAGCGACGGCAGGAAGTGCGATGCGGAACATTTGTGGAAGTATGATTCGCGTCATCGTCTGCCATTTATTCAAGCCTAGGACTTGTGATGCCTCATACTGACCTTTATCAATAGCCAGCAAACCGCCGCGGAAAATCTCGGCAAAATATGCAGCATAGTTCAATATAAAACCCAAACAAGCTGCGACAAAGCGGTCTAATACCAAATAATCTCCGATCACAGGGATCATCGGCAGTCCAAAACATATAAAAAGCAGCTGAAGCAGCAATGGAGTGCCCCGCATCACATATATATAAATCTGTGTAAGCCACGATAAAGGCTTGAACCTGCTTCTTACAGCAAGTGTTAGTATGAAGCCGAGCGGAATTGACAACACAATGACGATCAAAAACAAGAGAACCGTCATCTGTGCCCCTAGCAGCATCGGCTTAATGATTGAGTTGAAATAATCTACGGACATGAAAGAATTCCTCCAAAAGCAAAACAGGGTTTCTCAAGGAAATCCAAGTTCGGTCTATTTTACTTTAATACCTTATTTTCGCCAAACCACTTTTGCGAGATTTCGGCGGCAGTGCCGTCCTCATTCAGCTCATCGAGAGCTTTTTGCAGTTTATTCAGCAGTTCCTCATTACCCTTTTTAACACCAATTCCATATTCTTCTTGTGCAAGGGATTCATCGAGCAGTTTATAAGTATCTTTTTCTTTCGACATGTAATATTTAATGACAACTTCATCAATCACTACTGCATCAACACGTTTTAGCTTTAGATCCTTCAATGCCAGAACATTGTCGGCATACTCCGTAACCGTCTTGATTTTCGATTTAATCGGATTTTTATCCAACGCATCGGCTGCAGAAGATAGAGATTGAAGACCAACCACTTTGCCTTCTAGATCATCAAGTTTAGAAATGTTTGAATCAGCAAGTGTGACCACAACTTGTGCATTTTTCATATAAGGCTTTGTAAAAAGAACCTTCTTTTTGCGCTCCTCCGTAATGGTATACCCGTTCCAAATGAGATCGATCCGTCCGCTGCTTAATTCAGATTCTTTTGTTTTCCAATCGATCGGCTGAAATTTTACCTTTGTTCCCATTTTTTCGGCAGCTGCCTTGGCGTAGTCAATGTCAAACCCTACAATTTCATTATTCTCATCCCGGAACCCCATAGGTGCAAATTTATCATCTATTCCAATTACTAGCGTTTTGTCTTTTTCCTCCGATTTGGAGCATCCTATCAGGAGCGAGAATAACGCTGCCATAGTTAGAATAAACATTGCTAATCGTTTCATACTGTAGATAACCACCTTTAATTTATTTTCATTTTGTTTTTAACCTATTGCATGTCCAAAAAATTTAAATGTCCCCCGCTACTACTCACAATTAAACCATCCGTAAATGCATCTGCAATAGTTCGGACAACATTTGCATCAAATAAGCTCAAAAAAGCAATAACGATAATTGCTATAAAAACGCATCTATAAAGATATCAGCGAGTGTACTTTAATTCGATAATATATTAGAGTAATAAATTAACATAAAATAAAAATAACACAACATAAAAATGAATGTCAATGGATATTTTTAGTTCATTAGCATACTAAAGTATTTGAGAATTATAGTTTTCTATACATATAATTGTATTGTTCAATGTTTGATTTGCTTTTTAAATCTCCACCATAAAAACAGGGCTCGAATGACTTGATCGATTACAATGGATAGCCATACTCCTGCTATTCCTAAATTTAATTGGATGCCCAATACATATACACCTACAATACGAATGACCCACATGCCGACCGCTGTACTGTACATGGGGCTTTTTGTATCTCCTGCTCCTTGCAAAGCTCCAGTCAACACCAATCCCATAGCTAATGCTGGTTGGGCAAAAGCATCAATTCTTAATGCCGTAGTAACCATCTCAATAGCCTGTTTATCTGTTGTAAACCAGGTAGCAAGCCAAGGAGAAAGAAAAAACAACAGAACACCTATAATAGACATAAATAACATGGCGATATAAGTCGTCAGCATTCCATATGTATAAGCCTCTTTTTCAAGCTTTGCCCCAATATGCTGCCCTACAAGTGTTGATGCTGCCGCAGCTAAGCCATATCCTAGCATATAGGAAAATGTTTCGATATTCCCGGCAATTGTATGAGCTGCATACGTTTCCGTTCCAATTCGAACAATTAATCCAAAGTAAAACACTTGCCCTAAACGCATAATTAAGCGTTCAATTGCTGCAGGAGCAGACAGCCTCAAAATAGACAATGTGAATTTCTTTATATCCAAAGAAGATTTCTGAAATAAAGAAAATGATATAGACGATTTTTGAATGTAATAATAAAGAGCGATGGCTCCCAGCACTCTTACAATGACTGTCGCCCAGGCTGCTCCTGCTAAGCCCAACCCGTGAAATCCCAATAAACCAAAAATGAAAAAGTAGTCCAAAACGATATGGATGATATTAATCCACCAGCTTACTTTCATCGGTGTTTTTGTATCGCCAGCAGCTCGTAAAATACTTCCAAAGATAAACATTAAAGAAATAAAAACAGACGGGACAGCTACAATCCGAAAATAAACAGAGGCGTCTACTAAAACGCTTGGTTCTGCTCCCATAATACGAAGTAAAGGTTCTGTGAAAAATAAGGTGATAAAACCAAAAAATAAACCTATAAAAAAAGAAAGAATGGTTGACTGCTTAGCAACGGCTTTTGCTTGGCCAATATTACCAGCACCGACATGACGTGCGATCAAAGAAGAAGCCCCTACTCCAACTGCCATGAAAATGGCAATATATACGGCTAGAACAGCATTTGCCACGCCTACTGCTGTGACTTCGTTTAATCCTAATTTTGATACAAAAAGTGTGTCTACAAATCCTACCACTGTCTGCAAAATATTTTCGATCATGGCAGGAACAGCTAATGCTAGGATGATCTTTATTTTTTGTTTTGTTGATCGCTCCTGACTGATACCCTCTGGAATCATCAAAAAATTTAATCCCCTTATCGAATGAAATTCTCTAATGCTTTTTTTAAATCGTTTAATACTTGTTCCTCATTTCCTTGATGAACAGCATTTACTAGACAATTCTCCATATGATCAACAAAAATTACTTTTGCTGCATTATCTAACGCTTTCCTTACAGCCGCAATTTGCAGAAGAATTTCAGGACAGTCTCTTCCTTCTATCGCCATTTCTTTAATGGAACGAACATGTCCCTCAATTCGCGCTAATCGATTAATGACCTGCTTGCGATATTTATGTTCATGATTTTGATGATGGTGGTTTTGACACATATTTCATTCCTCCTTATTATGATAATATCCCCCCAGGGGGGATATGTCACTTTAAATTTTTTTCACCTTTTCAAAATATAAATATGTTGTTCAATCATAGTTAACATAATAGTCACAAAAACCCCTTTAGGCTCCAAGGGGTTTCTTATTGATGTAAACTTCGTTGATATTTACGTGCAACCAAGCACATCTTATATCTGCATAAAAAAAGCTGGATTTTAATATAGGGCGATATTGTGAGAGCAACTTTGTAAAGTATACAAGTCCTATGATCACTCTTCACAAAACATACTAAGATTAATAAGATTAGTATGTTTTTTTTGACATAGAAAAACTCCCCTAGTGAAGGGGAGCAAATATTTTAAGACAGCCTTTACTTTTTCTTAAAAAATTATTATATCCATTCTTTTTGTTAGGATTATTGTTTTGCGCCAAATGATGACTTATTATGAGCGGGCCATGTTGCCCGTTTTTTATTTGTTGCAATGATGTAAACGGCGGCAACTGCGATCAAGACTGCAATCAAGGAACCGAGATTAAATATTCCCTTTTCGGAGTACCATGCAATCGAGTATCCAATCGAACCGGCCATTAAAGCATAATACGTAAATGGGAGCAATGTTTTTCTAATAACTGCTCCTTCTTTTCCTACCAACCCGACTACTGCCGAAGCAGCGACGACATTGTGTACACAAATCATATTCCCAGCCGCACCACCTACCGCCTGAAGGGCAACAATCCAAGTGGGATCAACACCAATTTGGGAACCTACATTATATTGAAATAAAGAAAACATCATATTACTGACCGTGTTGCTGCCAGCTATAAAAGCGCCCAGTCCACCAATAAATGTGGAGAAAAAGGGCCAATAATTGCCCGCCAGCGCTGCTACTCCGTTCGCCAATTCAATTGGCATTTGATCATAACCTGCAGCACCGCCGCCTGAATTTAAAAACACTTGAACCATTGGAACGGTAAAAATTAGCGCGGTTGAAGCTGAGATCATCGTTTTCCCTGAATGCATCCAAGCACGTTTGTATGCGCTTCCATTCATTCCGTGAATAAAAAAGGTAATCAGTGACACAACAATAAAAATTGTTCCTGGTGAATAAAGCGGTTGAAAGCTAGCCGTAATATTTGTTCCAAACATATTCCGAATCTCAATCGTCCACGCTTGCAGCCACCCGCCGATTGGAAGCGATTTCAACCTGGTCGCCACTAAAAACAGGCCAACTAAAATATACGGAGTCCAAGCGCGAATCATGCTCATCTTGCCGTTCTTGTGTGCGATATCTTTAATCTCAATTTTTCCTATCCAATCCGGATCCCATTTAGACTTTTCTTCAAAATCCCATACTTCTTCTTGAGATGGAATTAAAAAACCTTTTTTCGCAGCGGCAATAACGATTGCTAATCCGACCAAGCCGCCAACCATGGAAGGAAATTCAGGGCCAAGGACATTGGCAACGATGAGATATGGTATCGTCATTGTAAAAGCCGCAAACAAGGCAAATTTCCAAACTTTAATTCCTTCAGAAAACGACTTGTTTTTTCCAAAAAATTTGGTCATTAGGGCTACAACAAATAATGGAACAAGAGTGCCCGTTATCATATGAAGAATAGCAACTTTCGCTCCAATCAAAGTGACCAACGACAACAAGTTATCAGTAATCGTTGCATCAGCGGATAATCCTGATTGTACGCCGACAAGAATCGGTGTGCCGACAGCACCGAATGAAACGGGTGTGCTTTGTATGACCATGCCCGCCACAACGGCTGCCATCGCTGGGAATCCCAATCCTACTAATAATGGAACAGCAACTGCAGCTGGTGTACCAAAGCCTGCGGATCCTTCAATAAACGAACCAAATAACCATGCGACAATAATTACTTGAATGCGCCGGTCTGGAGAAATATCGGTGAACCCTTGCCGGATTGTTTTAATTCCCCCACTTTCTTGCAAAGTATTTAAAAGCAAAATGGCGCCAAAAATGATGTACAATAGTGTAGCAGCTACAACCAAACCATTTATGGAGGCAGCTATTACATTGGCTGCTGATACTTTCCAAACAAAGAGCGCAAGTATGACGGCCACAACATATGAAATCGGCATCGCTTTGCTAGCTGACCATCGAAACCCAACCAAGAAAATTCCGACGATTAAAATTGGAAGAAGCGATAAAAAAGCCAACAATCCAGTACTCACAAGAGATTTTCCCCTCTCTTATTCAAAATGTAATTCACCCACATGAATGGAAAATCATTGTACACTCATTATATCTTTTATTTTTTTAATTATCAATATTTTCTGAATTTTTTATCATTAACTAATTCCTTTGTTATGTAATAATCAAACCCTTGCCCTATTTGAAAAGTTGGATCGAAATCCAATTCAAATAAGGCGAAGGTATTACTCAAGCATAGTCAACAAAACCAAGCCGAGCAGAAATTTGCTTTCCTATTTCAATCATCCGCGGCTGAAGTTGTTTGAGCCTCTCATCTGTCATTCGAATGGTTGGTCCTGATACGCTCACGGCAGCAATGACCTTCCCCAAATGATCAAAAATTGGGGCGGCAATACAACGAATCCCATATTCGTTTTCTTCTAAATCTAGTGCATATCCTTGTTGTTTTACTCGAATGAGCTCTTTCAAAAATGCATCCTTATTCGTAATCGTATTTTTCGTATGCATCGGCAACCCTTTTCTGTCAAGGATGTCTAAAACGACACTTGACGGCAAATTGGCGAGAATGGCCTTCCCTACAGAGGTGCAATGCATTGGGGCACGCTTTCCGACTTTCGAATGCATGCGCAGCGTTTCATTTCCTTCCAATTTTTCAATATAAACGACTTCTCCTTGGTCATAAACAACCAGATGGATGACTTCGTTCGTCTCATTTTCTAATTTTTGCAGGAAAGGTTTTGCTTCTTTGCGAAGATCAATCGATTCTAATAGCTTCGAACTGATTTCCAAAAATTTATACCCCAGTTTATATCGTCCTGTTTCGGAATCTTGTTCAATATAGCCGTACCGGGCAAGTGTAGATAAGATTCGATACACGGAGCTTTTGTTGATATCAATCTGATTGGCAATCTCTGTGACGCCTAAACCTTCTTTTTTTAAGCTGACAAGTTGAATAATGTCCAACGCCCTGCTTACAGACTTGACCATATTGTCCCTTTCCACAGCCGTTCACCTTCTAAAATCTTGGCGGAATTTGCTAGAGTGCAAATTCCGCCATATAAATTTTCTTGATTCCCTTATATTATGACAGGAAGAACAAAAACTGCCAAGTTCTTTCTGTTCCATTATTCACTTTATCATTTGAATACTAAGATTGTTTCCTTCATAACGTGTTAACACGTTTTTTTGCAGCAACAACGGTATTTTTTAATGTGCCGATTCCTTTCATTTCACATTCAATTACATCTCCTGCTTAAACTAAATCGGCTCCAACCGGACTTCCTATTAAAAGGACATCACCGGGTTTAAGTGTCATGACAGATGATAAATAGGAAATCATTTTCCGAATGGAAATAATCATTAATTCCGTTGAACTATCTTGTTTTTTAACACCGTTCAACTTTGCTTCAACATGAATGCGAAATGTATCAAGTTCTGTTTCAATGACAGGGCCAAGGGGGGAATGTGTCAAACGATTTACCGATTGTCCAATGGCCATCTTCATGGAAAACTGCGGCGCCGTTACGTCGTTGCCCACCGTGTACCCAAATACATAATTCAATGCTTCTGATTCCGGCACCATTTTCGTTTGTTTACCGATGACAATTGCCAGCTTAGATTCAAACTTTACCCTGTCTATTCCCTCTGGAATAACAATCTGTTCTTCAGGACAAATAACGGATTTTTATGAACTTCCAGCGCCTTTTCCCGAAGGTTTTTCATACATTCAACTCCTTCATAATAAAACTTTTCATTCATAACCAAAGCCGCGCAACTAAAGATTTTGATCGGTTTTTGTGCATGGAAGATGTAGCTTTTAAATAGAAGGCACCCTTTGGTAGGATGCCTTCATGATGAGAAGTTATTGTTTTACAGCATATTTTGCTTTTGCTTCAAGACGGCGGCGATGCAAAATCGGTTCTGTGTAGCCGTTAGGTTGATCATAACCTTTAAATACGAGGTCACACGCAGCTTGAAATGCGACGGAACGGTCATAATCTTTTGACATCGGGCGGTAGCCAGGTTCATTTTCATTTTGCTTGTCGACTATTTTCGCCATCCGCTTAAGTGTTTCAAGAACTTGTTCTTTCGTAACAATGCCGTGATGCAGCCAGTTTGCGATATGCTGGCTTGAAATCCGCAACGTTGCCCGGTCTTCCATCAAAGCAATATTATTAATATCCGGAACTTTTGAACAGCCGATTCCTAACTCCACCCAACGAACAACATATCCTAAAATTCCTTGTGCATTATTATCTAACTCTTCTTGTATTTCTTCAGGGGTCCAATTCGGGTTTTCTGCAACCGGAATTTGTAAAATTTCATCACGGAGATCTTCAATCGTTTCAGCCAATTTGTTTTGGACATCTGTTACATTTACTTGGTGATAATGGAGAGCATGCAATGTAGCCGCTGTTGGTGATGGCACCCACGCAGTATTGCCGCCTGCTTTTAGATGGCCAATCTTTTGCTTGAGCATTTCCGCCATCATGTCCGGCATTGCCCACATGCCTTTTCCAATTTGCGCACGGCCTTGGAAGCCGCTTTGTAAACCGATATAGACGTTTGAGCGTTCATAGGCTTGCAGCCATTGAGATGTTTTCATATCATTTTTCCGAATCATCGGACCTGCTTCCATTGATGTATGGATTTCATCGCCAGTTCGGTCCAAAAACCCTGTGTTAATAAATACAACACGATCTTTTACTTCCCGAATACAAGCTTTCAAATTCAAAGTTGTGCGCCGTTCCTCATCCATCACACCAATTTTCAGCGTATTCCGTTTTAATCCCAGCAAATCTTCGACGCAGTTAAATAGCAGGTTGGCAAACGCCACTTCCTCAGACCCGTGCATTTTAGGTTTTACAATGTAGATCGAACCTTTCCTGGAGTTTTCAAATTTGCCATTTCCTAAAAGGGAATGTTTAGCAATCAAACTTGTTACAACCGTATCCAATATTCCTTCTGGGATCTCTTCTCCCTCTCCAATGAGCACTGCACTATTTGTCATCAAATGCCCAACGTTACGAATGAGCATAAGTGAACGACCTGGGAGAGTGAACTTTTCTCCTGTTTTGGATGTGTATGTTCTGTCAGCATTAAGCGTACGTGTAATCGTTTTATCGTTTTTTGTAAAAGTAGCTGTCAAATCTCCTTTTATGAGGCCAAGCCAATTGCGATAAACAAGCACTTTGTCTTCCGCATCCACTGCCGCCACAGAATCTTCGCAATCCATAATCGTTGTAGCAGCCGCTTCCAATAGAATATCTTTAATTCCCGCATCGTCATGTTTTCCAATTGGATGGCTTCGATCGATCTGGATTTCAATATGAAGACCGTTGTTCTTCAATAAAATGGCAGATGGTTTATCCGACTCTCCTCTGTAGCCTACGAACTTTTCTCTTTCTTTAAGAGCGGTTGTCTTGCCATTCATTAAAGTGACAAGCAAATTCCCGTCTTCAACTGCGTATTGAACAGCGTCTCGGTGGAAATGTTCTTGCAACGGCACTACTTCATCAAGGAAGTTTTTCGAAAAGGCAATGACTTTTTCCCCGCGAATCGGATTATACTCTCCTTTTCGTTCAGCCCCATCTTCTTCGCTGATGACATCCGTTCCATAAAGAGCGTCATAAAGGCTTCCCCATCGGGCATTGGCGGCGTTAAGAGCGTACCGTGCGTTATTAATCGGCACTACTAACTGCGGCCCGGCTTGTAGAGCAATTTCGTCATCGACATTTTCTGTTGTAATCTTAAAGTCTTCCACTTCTTGTTCTAAATAGCCGATTTCCTGCAAAAATGATTTATAGGCTTCAAAGTTGAATTTGTTGCGATGTTCTTTGTGCCATTCGTTGATTTTTTGCTGGATTTCATCACGACGCTTAAGCAAATTTTTATTAATAGGTGTCAGTTCATAAACAAGGTTCTCAAACTGAAGCCAGAATTCATCTTTTTCCACACCGCTTCCCGGCAATGCTTCATTGTTGATAAAATCATACAAATTTTCAGCTACTTTCAAATTGCCGACTTTTACATAGTTTGTTTTCATGGGCACAATTCCTCCTTTAAATGTTATAATTTTTGTTTGTTATTACGAAACACTGTTTCGTAATTGTTTAAAAAAGGATAACATGATGATGGAATCATTTCAATAATTTTCTTAAAATTCTTTTTTATGATGCTGTAACAGATTTCCCCTCTTTTTTCACTTCCAAACAACGTCCCGGAGTTGGGAAGAGCTTCCCGGCATTTAATAAATTTTTCGGATTAAATACTTCCCGAATATCCGTTTGCGCCGCTATTTCTTCGTCGCTAAAAATGAAGCGCATCTCTTCTCTTTTCTCGATCCCTACTCCATGTTCACCTGTAATCGATCCGCCGGCATCTGCACATGCTTGCAAACAGGCGCTGCCAGCTTTTAAAGCCTTTTCTGTTTCGCCCGGTTTTCTGGCATCAAAAAGTACAAGCGGGTGCAGATTGCCATCGCCAGCATGAAAGATATTTGCGATGCGCAGACCATACTCTCGACTGATTTCGTGAATTCTGTTTAACACTTCGGGTAATTTGCTGCGGGGAATCACACCATCCTGAACTAAATAATCAGGAGAGATCGCCCCCATTGCGCCAAATCCAGTTTTGCGGTTTGCCCACCATCTAGCTCTTTCCTCTTCACTTTGTGCCACTTTTACTTCTCGAACATGATTTCTCTTGCAAACTTCTAAAATTTGATGGATTTGCTCGTCTATACCTGCGGATATTCCATCCACTTCAATGAGCAAAAGCGCTTCAATGTCTTTTGGATGGCCGACAGGAAACGCTGCCGCTTCAACCGCTTCTATTGCTATTTGATCCATCATTTCAAGGGCTGCTGGTACAATTCCGGCAGAAATAATGTCCGATACGGCTTGACTGCCATCCGCAACGCTGTCAAAATAAGCGAGCACCGTTTGCTTTGCTTCCGGGTTTTTTAAAATACGAACCGTTATTTTCGTCACAATTCCTAAAGTTCCTTCTGATCCTGTTAAAAGTCCTAATAAATCATAGCCCGGTGCATCAGGTATTCCATCCTTGCCTATTTCAATGACTTCGCCATTTGGCAATACCACTTCAAGCCCTAAAATGTGATTTGTCGTCACACCATATTTTAGACAGTGTGCACCGCCCGCATTTTCACCGACATTTCCGCCGATGGTGCAGCAATATTGGCTTGATGGATCAGGCGCATAATAATATCCTTTGTCCGAAATGGAGTTCGTCAGTTTTAAGTTGACAAATCCAGGTTCCACTACTGCACGCCTGTTTTCAAAATCAACACTTATAAGGCGTTTCATTTTTACAAGACTAATGATTACTTCCCCATTCAACGGGATCGCCCCGCCGCTGAGACCAGTTCCAGCGCCGCGGGCGAGGAACGGCAAATCATGTTCGTGGCAATATTTCACAATTTTTGCGACTTCTTCTGTATTATTCGGGAAAACGACTGCCCTCGGCAAACGACGATGAATGGTAAAGCCATCGCAATCATAAGCTAATAAATCTTCTTTTTTATACAAGATGGAACGGTTTCCTTCAACAATGTTTGCAAGGTTTTTTATATGTTTGTCATTTGTTCTTATCCCTTTTAGAGACATTCCTCTCCCTCCTTTAGCCGATCTTCTTTTTGATACGCCCAATCCAGCAGCTGTACGGTATGAACAATTTTTTGATTTCTTCCGTTTTTTTGAACACCCATCGCCATCTGCAGCATACAGCCGGGGTTTCCCATTACAATCATTTCTGCTTCTTTAGGGACATTCTTCATTTTGCTATCAAGCACTTCTTTAGCCATCTCCGGATTTGTTATATTGTAAATGCCAGCACTGCCGCAGCATCGGTCAGCATTCGCCATTTCAACCATTTCGACCCCAGGTATATCAAGAAGAAGGCTGCGAGGTTCGTCACGAATGCCCTGCCCATGAGCTAAATGGCATGCATCATGATAGACAACACGAGCCTTGATTTCGGCGATGGGCCTTTTATAACCAGTGTCATAAAGGTATTTTGAAATGTCTTCCACCTTTTTTGAAAATGTTTCAGCTTTTTGGCGCCAAACGGGGTCTTCACGGAACAGCTCCGGATATTCTTTTAACATACATCCGCAACCGGCAGAATTTACAATTACTTTTTCAGCATGTTGGAATGCTTCAATATTTTGTTTCGCTAATTTTCTCCCCATTTCCCGGTCACCTGCATGAACATGAAGAGCCCCGCAGCAAGTTTGATTTTGCGGAATCATAACGTCATTTCCATTTCGAGTTAACACGTTAATTGTTGCTTCATTAATTTCGCTGAACATGACATCCATTACGCAGCCAGTTAAAAACGCAACCGTACTCTTCGTTTCTCCTTTTGCTTTAATGACTTTTTCATGTTTGTACTTTTTCCGCACAGGCTTTTTCACTTCCGGCATGATCGCTTCCATTTCGGCTAAGTGCTGCGGTATGATATTGATCAGCCCTGTTTTACGGACAAACGTTTGCATGCCGCTTTTTTGATACAATTTCAACACATTTCCTAACGTGTACAAGCGATTGTGGTGCGGAAACAAACTATGCAAAAACAGATGGCTGACCGCCTTTTTCCAGCCTTTTAACGGCATGGCTTGGCGAATTTGACCGCGCGCTTCTTCTATCAATCCCCCTACATCGACGTCCGCAGGACAAGCGGTAGTACAAGCGCGGCAATCAAGACAAGCAAAGACAGGATCCATAAAATGTTCGTTCACTTCAAGCTTTCCTTCTGCGACTGATTTAATCAAATGGACGCGTCCGCGGGGAGAATGCTGTTCCTGACCCGTGATCTCATAAGTGGGGCACGATTCTAAACACATACCGCAATGGACACAATCCGCCCATTTGTTTTCATCAGGCGGATCACTCCAAAGGTAATTGCTGAAGCTGTTGGTTTGACAGGCTGGTTCTTTGATAAGATCACTTTCATTTAATCCCATATTTAAATCCCTCCCACAAATCGCTTCGGATTGAGAATGTTGTTCGGATCAATCTTTGTTTTGATTCCTTTGAAAAGAAAGAAATATGGCGGATTTTCCCCCCAAACCTCTATTTTCTGGCGTAAAATAAACGGCAAATGTTTAATGACTGCATACCCATTGAGCTCTTTGACAAAATTCCTTAAATGCTGAATTGCTGAAATGACGTTTTCGCTGCCGCCTCTTAAAATGATTTGACACAATCCGTGGCCTAATCCACCGTGGGCTTCGATAAGCAAATTGTGCGTATCCTGTAATAAATGGCTTTCCCTAATAACTTTTAGGACATCTAAATTGACAACTCCGATTTTCAATACTGCTTCAGTCTCCCCTGTCTGATTAGACACCCTGCCATTCGGGCTGATTGTATAAAAAGATTGCCAAAACTTGCGCGCTTTCTCTTGAGCAAGAATGGTCATTTTCGTTTTAGGAGGCTGAATGCTTTTTAGAAAAGATTCTTGGTAATGAACCGAACTTTCATTATCTTCAAAACTAATGGCCAATGTATAAAATTTTTCACCCGTTAGCTTTTCAGCCAAAGACGGACTTATCAGTTCCAGTGAGACAGGTTCCATCTGCGAATCTAAAAACGCCGCGGCAAATGATCGCATTTCAGCAAAATCTCCTTCTGTAAATGATAAAAGAACATTGCTTTCATATTTTGGCAAAGGACGGAGTTTTAAAGTGATTTCCGTCAAAACCCCCAAAGTGCCCATGGAACCGACAAAAAGTTTGTTCATATCATATCCGGCGACATTTTTCACGACCTTTCCGCCTGTTCGGATGACCTTGCCATTTGGATAAACAACTCGAAGCCCGATGACTGCATCTCTGGCGGATCCATATGCCAAACGTTTGGGACCGCTTTCATTCGCAGCGATAATACCTCCGATGGTCGCATAATCCGGCCAAGCAGGATCTAGAGATATTTTTTGGTTATGTTCTTCTAAGTACTGTTGCAATTCTTGAAATGGTGTACCTGCTTTCACTGTTAATGTCATATCTCCCACTGTATGCTCGACGATTCCTTTTAGATTTGCTAAGGAAAGCAAAATATCAGCCGAATCAATTAGACCGCCAAACCCCCGCTTTGTTCCTCCGCCCACAATGGAAACGGTTTTCCCATTTTTGTTTGCATATTGCAAGATGTGTGAAATTTCGTTTTCAGTTTTTGGATAGACTGCGACTTTTCCGCCATTTCCAAGTGGATGACCTTCATTTTCCTTTACTTCCATTTGACTTTCGGGGAAAACATCTTTTAATTCTGTGTACAACTCTCCTTGGAGCAAATCAAGCACCTCCTATGTTTTGTAATAAGAAACACCGTTTCTATAAATTCGCAAAAGAACAAGCGTTTTAAATCATTTTCTTTCAATCGACTGCAACACTTCTCTTATTACACATATTTGATATGTTATATGTTTACAATTATTAAAACACTCTTATGAAGATTTTTCAACGAATTTTTTGAATTTACAAAAAAATAAGAAAAATGAAATTCTATTAAACTTACCGTACGTCAAGATGATCTGATGTATAGCCCCCTATCTTTTTTCTCCCTGCCAATATCCTATCAACGAAAAAAAGAGACTGAATTGAAAAAGAATTTTTTATGGTCCTTTCCAAACAGCCTCTTTTGAACAAAAATTATTTTGTATCTGGAAGAAATATGGTACAAGCGGCAGCGGAAAATCTTATTATTCAGAATAGTCCAAAATGATAGCCCTCGGAAAAGAAATCCAGTTCTTGGGTAGAATAGCGCTTAAAACAACACTTAAACACGCATGCCTGGAAGTTCAAACGTTAGCTGTTTCAAAAGTACAATATATGTCAACGAACAACAGCAGCAAATTAATTGGATATTTAACAGCTGTTTATGGTTTCCACCCGTTTATACTAATGAAGAAAGGAACTAGAATACTACACAAGAAAATCCCAATCCCTACACCACTATAAAACAAACCGTTAAATATTTGCATATTATGCTTTTTCAATACTTGAAGCACTATACTAGAAACTAAGACAAAGACTACACCGCTGCTAAGGCTTGAAAAGGTACCAAAATATATTATTTACTGACCATTCCCATGAGCAGAGTCGTAAAAATGTTCAAAGCTAAAAATATCTTTAAATCACTAGCGTTGCATTAATTTAATTCGAAAATTCCGAATTGAAAAAAGTCCATAAAAAAATCCTTTATAATGGATGGTACAGGTGGTCCCTGTCCAAATCCAATATAAAGGATGAAGCCTATGGACAAGGATACACTATTTTCTTCATTTGGTAAATGGGTCACTCCTCTCAATTCTGTTAAATTTACACAAAGAATTGAAGAGATGAAACAAGATAAATATACGAAAAAATTAACCACAAAAGCGTATTTACTTTTGTTTTTGCATGCTCAACTTCAACTGCGCGCCATCGCCGATGATGCGTTACTGGATGATTTTCAGCGAGAATTAGGATTGACATCTATTAGTGCTTCACAACTTTCTCGAAAACATCGCCAAGTAAAACCCGAATTGCTCGCAGAAATCTTTCTGGATTTAGTGAATCAAATCCGCCAGATGTCCACGAATTCCTCCAGTCAGGTGAGTGGCTTAAAAATCGTGGATTCTACGACCATTTCACTGAATCTGAAAAAATATCAATGGGCTACGTTTCGCAAAACGAAGTCGGGAATTAAGGTTCATTTACGACTGGTGTTTGTCAATGAAGATACGGTTTATCCGGAAAAAATGGTCATGACCCCAGCAGGGAACAATGATCGAACACAAATGGAACAACTGATCGACGAAACAGATGCCATGTACGTGTTTGATCGTGGTTATGTAGACTACGAAAAGTTCGATTATTACTGTGATAAAGGCCTCTTTTTCGCCTCCCGTCTGAAAAAGAATGCCTATGTTCGATTTCTTGAATCGTTCTCTGTCCCATCCAATTCCTCTATTTTATCTGATTCGATGGTGGTCATTGGGACACCACAAAAACGAACGGAAAATGTCTTTCGATTAATCGAAACATTCGATTCGGACGGGAATCGAATTCGAATCATTACGAACCGATTCGACCTAGATCCAGAAGAACTTGGTGATATCTATCGTTCTCGATGGGCCATTGAATTATTTTTTAAGTGGATTAAGCAACGTTTAACACTCAAACATCTTTATGGAACGAGTCCAGAAGCTGTAGAAAATCAGGTTTACTTAGCTCTGATTTCTTACTGTTTACTCATTCTTATTCAACTTGAAATGAAATCGAAACATTCTCTCACCCAGATTTATCGTTGGCTTCGCGTTTTTCTTTGGAAACCAAGTACCGTGTGGGTGGAACGAATTCAACGGGAATGAGTTGAAAAAAGTCGGCGAAGCGCAGTAGCCATGTAACAATAAAACAAATACATTTATTACCAAATGGATAGTGATCACCTTTAGTTGGTTACTGCCTTGTTTTTCGTTTATTATAAAATATTTTATTCAGAAAATTCCGCATAAAATGTTTTTATTTTTTATGCAACGCTACTGTCTTTAAATAAATTGATTCATATCTTCTCAAATTAAAAAAGCTAACAAATAAAGTTCCAGCCAAATTTCCAGCCATCGATTTAGTTATATTCAAGTAGGGGAAGATAGAGGTATAAGCAAATCTTCTGATCCCCATTACAATAATCAATGCAATAATACCGCCGCATAAAGTAAGCCGCGGTTTCATAGTCATCCTTTTATTAATGGGAAGTTACTTATAATTTCTTCTATTTGATTGATGATTGTTTCGATCAGTTCGGCGGCATGCAAATTTTTGCTTAGTCGAGGATTTTGCCCGCACCAAAGCGACATCCACTCTTTATTTTTCTGTTTTGCAGCTTCTGACCGGATATCTTGGGTGAGCATATTTTGAATCGGATAAGCTGGCAAAGCATCTTCATGCTCTTTCATTTTGATGATAAATTCATTTTTTAATCCCCTTGCTGGCTTGCCGCTGAATGCTGAAGTGATTACTGCCTGTTCTTCGGTACCGTTTAATATTGCTTCTTTATGGAGTTCATTTGCTCCGCTTTCTATACAGGTAAGAAAGGCTGTTCCCATTTGAACCGCTTGCGCTCCCAATACAAGAGAAGCTAAAACTCCTCTGCCATCCATGATACCGCCAGCTGCAATAATAGGAATTGAAACATGATCCGCTACTTGCGGAATAAGGGCCATTGTTCCGATCATTGAATCATCAAAGGATCCTGCAAAACTGCCCCTATGCCCCCCAGCGTCACTGCCTTGAACGACAATCATATCCATCCCAGCCTCTTCATTCAATATGGCTTCTTTTACTGTTGTGGCTGTTCCAATTGTGACAATACCATTATTCTTTAATTGATGAATAATTTCTCTCTGAGGAATGCCAAATGTGAAGCTGCAAACGGGTACTTCATATTTTAAAACGATTTGAATTTGTTCATCAAAAACAGAGGTGTTGATTTGCGGAACATCATTCTTTTTTTCGATCCCTAACATTTGGCGGATAGGTTCCAGCAGTTGATTCGCTCTTTCAATTTCTTCTTGAATGACTGCCGGATGTTCAGGAACAAACAGATTGACACCAAATGGTTTTGAAGTCAATTCCTTTATTTTTTGAATATCCGACTCCAATTTTTCCGGCGTCATATAACCCGCCCCAATCATCCCTAGACCACCTGCATTGGATACAGCAGCAACAAGCTCGGGGGTCGTGATCCCTCCCGCCATTCCCGCTTGTATAATCGGAATTTTAATTGATAGTTTGTCTGTTATTTTTGTATGATTCCACATGCCATGTTCCTCCTTGCCTTATATACGTCAAATCTATAGGTTAACAATACAATAATCATAGCTGTTGGCATTCAATTAATAATGCCATTCATACGATTTGGTCAGCAGCAGAAAAAACGATCACCCAAAACTTAGTGAAACATCAGTTGTCCGGCTCTTTTATTTCTCTTGTTCCCATCCTTCCATCCTAAAATTCACATTATTGGACTGAAATCATGTTGTTCATTCAAGCTGCTTCTACATTCATCTGAAATTGACTTGTATAAAGATGAAAATTTATTTTTTTAATATTTCGCAAATTGTCTTCTATAAATAGTTTATGACCCCATTTTGATGGTGTAAAATAGAAAAAAATGATAATTGTTGTTATGAATCAATTTGAGTGATGGGGGAGAAATAATGTTTGAGCTACAAGATTTAAGAATCATTGCAGCAATAGCAAAAAATAAGGGGATTACGAAGGCTGCAAAAGAGCTTGGATATGTACAGCCCAATGTTACGGCTAGACTAAATAAATTAGAAAGCTGTTTAGGTTTTCCATTATTTATAAGAACCAAAAAAGAGGTTATTCTCACACCGAACGGCAAAGTCTTTCTTAACTATGCTAATTTGATTTTAAATTTGTGTCGCGAAGCTGAAAAAGCAATGAATAAACTGGCAATCCCCGATGGAGAATTAAACATAGGCTCCATGGAAACAACCTCCTATGTACGTCTTCCCCACATATTAAAACAATATTCAGCTAATTATCCTAACGTAAAAATTAAATTGCAAACCGGTACCACAAAAGAATTAATAGATAAGGTCTTACATCATGATATAGAGGGTGCATTTGTTGCTGGACCTGTTAATCATCCGGATCTTATCGAAAACGTTATTTTTAAAGAAAGACTGGTACTTATCACCAATACTCCTGACAATCCTCTTAAAAACAAGGAATGCACTTTAGTTGTATTTAAAGAAGGGTGTTACTATCGAGAAGTGTTTACCAGAATCATGAACGACTATCATATAACGATTCAAAATGTAATAGAGGTAGACGCCGCACAAGCTATTTTAAATTGTGTTCGTGCAGGAGTTGGAATTTCTTTGATTCCCGAGTCTATGTCAAAATTAACAAAAAGTCTATACACATATCCCATTGATAAGGACTACGTAAACGTAGATACTGTGTTTATCACTCGTAAGTCACTTGCCAAAACATTAGCTTTTAACAAATTTGTTGAACTTTTAACTCTATAAAAATGAAGCAACAAGTTTTTTCAAGAAAATCATGAATGATTGAATTCATAAAATAGCTTTCTTTTCTTTTGATAAGTGACTCCTTTCCTCTGCGGCTTTACCCAACTATATCAAGACATACTTATCAAATTTAAGATGCGAAAGTTGAGTAAAATTCCGGCCTTATAAAAAATCCAAATTAAATATTCTGATCCAGAAAGGAAAGGTGAAACAATTTAATAAATATATAATGAAAAAAAATCTTGGAAAGACGATAGGAGGTGCAAAGAAAGGAAAACATAAGGAAGAAAACTAAATTTCATTCTTAAAGAACTACAAAGTTTAAACAAACTGGTAAATGATATAAAAACGGCAATAAGGATTAGGAGAAATAGTCGGCGCGATTCGTAACCGCAAAGAAATTCAGTGCAAGCTGGAAGCTTTTCAATAAAAGTTCATTAAAATAAACAGTGCTAATGGTTATACGAAAAAATAGATGCAATTGTTAAAAGTCAACATGAGACACTTGCACTTTGTTAAATTGAGCAAGAATCAGAACTTTGTAAGTTAAGTGAAATCAGCTTGGACATAATCACTGTCTGGCTGAATTGAATTAGAAAACTTCCTCCAATTGTACAATGGGTTGTTCAAAAACCTTTAAAGCAAGCGGGGACAGTCCCCTCTTGTAAGCAACTGCCCCTACTTCCCTTATTCAAAAAGGTCAGTTGATAAATATCTCAATCCAGTATCCGGCAGGATTGTAACAATTCTTTTCCCTTTGTTTTCTTGACGTTTAGCTAACTGCGTTGCTGCCCATATGGCTGCACCTGAGGAAGTTCCGACTAGAATACCATCGGATTTGGCCACGGCTCTTGCTGCTTCATAAGCTTGGCTTGTTTCAACTTCTATAATTTCATCAATCACATCCGTATGCACATTATCCGGAATTCTATCCTCTTCTACATCTGAAAATCTGTGTACACCTGTTATTTCGATAATATCAGGATTTTCTAGAGTTGCAATAGATGCCCATCCTGGTTCTACTCCAACCACTTTTATATTAGGATTTTTCGACTTTAAATACGCTCCCGCACCGCTAATAGTTCCGCCTGTACCTACAGTAGCTACAAAGATATCTATATTGCCATCTGTATCTTCCCAAATTTCCGGACCTGTGGTTTCTTTATGAATGTTTGGGTTTGCTTTGTTAGAAAGCTGGTCTAAAAAAACAACATTTTCTTCTTTTTCAACGACTTCCTTCCTGAAAACATTAATCGCTTTTACAAAGTCCCCATCTGTTTCTTCAATTGTTTCTGCAATTTGTGGAACATCGGAAAATGGTATGACTTCCGTTCCAAATGCCCTAATTACTTTTGTTCTTTCTTCACTCACCCCATCCTGTATATAAACTCTCAATTTGTATCCCTTTGAAGCTGCAATCGCTGCCAATCCAATTCCTGTATTCCCACTAGTCGTCTCTAAAATCGTAGCTCCTTCTTTTAGTACTCCCCGGTTTTCAGCGTCTTCAATCATTGCCTTTGCAATTCTATCTTTGACACTATTTGCCGGATTGAAGTACTCGAGTTTTGCAACAATTTCAGCCTTCAGTTGATGTTCCTTTTCATAATTCACGAGTTCCAATAGCGGCGTTCTGCCCACTAACTCAATAATTGATTTCTTAATTTTGTTTGTAGCAACCTTACTCATGCTCTTTTCCTCCCATCTTTGTTTACAAATTTATATTTATCCGATTTGAATAATGAGGTTTGAAAATAAAGTATCATGTTAAACCGTAAAATAGCAATACTTTAACTGATTCAAAAAAATATTCTATTAATAGAAAAGAATGATTAATAGGTTCTTGTTTGCAATTTTTCTAAAGTGATATGATTCAATAAATTTCTCGCACTTTCAGATAAAAAATAAGCCGCCTTTATAAGGGCTTTCTCATCGACTGTGAAGGCAGGATGATGCCAATCTTCAGTACCGCTTGTTCCAAAAAAGGCAAAAGTACCAGGAACAAGCTGCAAATAACTTGAAAAATCCTCTCCAGCCATCGATGGTTCAGGATCGATTACCTTTAACGGAAGCTGTTCAGCCGTTTGTTTTACGATCTTCGTTATCCTTTTATCATTAGCAAGGGGGGGAGGTCCTGTATACCAGGAAATAATTGATTCTTGGGAAAAGGCTGCTGCAACATGCTTTACTATAGTTTCGATCCTTTGTTTAACCTCTTCGCGGATAATTGGATCGAAAGTTCTCACTGTCCCCTCCAGTTTGACCTCTTCTGGAATCACATTCCATGTTTTACCGGCTTCTATTTTTGTCACACTTATAACGGCACTTTCCAATGGTGAAACATTCCGGCTAACTATACTCTGCAGTGCAGTGATTAGGTGTGCAGAAGCAACGACAGGATCCTTTCCTGTATGAGGAAGAGCCCCGTGGCCTCCTTTGCCACGAATGGTGACATACAGGCGATCTACAGCTGCCATTAATGGCCCTTCTTTCAATCCGACCGTTCCTACTGGAAGATCCGGCTTGTTGTGCAGTCCTATAATCGCATCAACCCCATCCAACTGACCGTCCCTAATCACCTTGACAGCTCCGCCTCCTGTTTCCTCTGCAGGCTGAAAAATCAACCTTATTGCGCCATGAAGCTCTGATTCCGATTCCTTTAACAAATAGGCTGCCCCAATCGCAGCTGCCGTGTGAAAATCATGGCCGCATGCATGCATTACTCCTTTGATTTTGGATGCATAAGGAAGCCCTGTTTGTTCTTCAATCGGCAAAGCATCAATGTCCGCCCGGATAGCTACAACCGGTCCGCTTTTCTTCCCCTTAATTTCTGCAAAAACACCTGTTGGGAGTTTGGTCTTGCGAATTTCAATGCCTTCTTCAAGAAGCCAATTTTGAATCGCTTTAGTTGTTTCGAACTCTTCTTTTGATAATTCCGGATACTGATGCAAATGGCGCCTAATCTCGATTAAGCGCGTTTCTAATTCTTTCTCATTCATGCGATCACACCCCTTATAAATCTAAGCGGAAGCACTTTACTAAATAATCTGATTTTTGGAATTCCTTCGTCTGATCACGTTTAAAACCCAGCCATTCATACAGTCTGATCGCTTTATGCATTTTATCGCTTGAATGGAGGTACAAGCTTTTTGCTCCCAGTTCTTTCGCATATGCAATACTGGCTTTTAATAACTCCTGGGCCACCCCGCGTCCTCTTGCTTTAGGATGAACACCAAGCAGCCTCACGATTGGTGCTTGAATGTCAAGTTCCGGTATACCATAAGCTTGCTCCGATGAACGAAACAGCTGCAGTGAACCAAGTACTTCCTTGCCGCTCTTTGCAACCAAAATTTTATCTACTTTAGGATTATCAACCGAAGCCTTAATTTCCTCCAAATAATCCTTCCATACTTGCGGATCCGTATATTCTGTTTCGTACTCTAAATAACTTTCTACTAAAATACGACGCACCTCTTCTTTATCTTCCTCCGCTAGTTCTGATACAACAATTTGCTCTGCAAGTTTGGGATCTGACAATGTAAACCCCCCTTTTCTAATTTTTTTACTTTCTCGCCTCCCTTTCATCGGGATTGTGATAGCAACAAAATGCTTATTTTTCACCTCCGACCAAATAAAGATTGGACTTGCTTTCCTTGCGCTTCTAAATTTTAAGTTTTCCGATGAGATTAATTAAATTATTTTCAAGTATCCTAACATTGAAAAAGCAAAAACATCAATACTTTTACTGATAGAAAAAAATATTGTTTTCATTAAGAAATTTAATCATCTAGCCAGCTGTTTTTCTCTTTGTCTTCCTTCATTAAACATTTCTACTGTTATGAGAATGTCATTCCAAATCTTAGAATAATCAAAACTATTTTCTAAATAGGCAGCAATAATCGGCTGGTTAATTTGAATAATATTAGAGATATCAATTTCAATAAGTTCTCCTCTTTCTAGTTCTTGTTTAATGCTTAAGTAGGGCAAAAAGCCGATGCCGTTTCCGCTTCTAATGATCGACTTAGCCACTGCAAGATGATCAACCAAAAATTCAATACGGGGCTCCAGCTTCGATACCTCAAATAGTTTGTAAACACGGTTCCAGTCAAAGGCACCACATTCAAAGAATACTAATGGCTCTGCGGCTAACTGCTGAACCGTTACACCATTTTGCCGCTCAAAAGGATGACCTGGAAAAACAACTAATCGAACAGAATTGTCAAGAAGCTCCTGCTTGTGAATGCCGCGATGGGGTGTATCTCTCATAAAGGCAATATCAATTTGATTTTGAAGAAGTTTTTCGAGCAAGATCTCGTTTGAAGCCGAAATAAGTTTAAAACGCAACTCCGGATTTGCTTTTTTTAACAGAGGAAGGGCAAAAGGAAGAAAATATTGTGAAGTAATGATATTGGCCCCGATCACAATTTCATTTTTTCTGTTTTCTTTTTTAAATAAATTTTTCCCTTGGCGGTATGTGCGGATGATTCGTTCTGCATAAGGGATAAATGCTTTCCCTTCTTCTGTTAAAATCATACTTCTGCCTTTTCGTAAAAACAGTTGTGTGCCAAGGTCACGTTCTAATGTTTTAATCCTTGCTGTAATAGTCGGCTGGGATAGGTACAATGCGTCGGCCGCCTTATGGATGCTCTCCAAATGAACGACATACATAAATGCTTCAAGATATTCAATATTCATATCTTTCATCCCCACTTTATAAATTATGAATTAACTATAAAGACTAAAAAACGATATCTTTTCAGACCATCTTAATCCCTGTTTTCCCCCGCCTGGATCAGTTACAGATTTAACCTTTTTTCATAACTAAAAAGGAGGAACCCAGTCCAAGAATCATCTTGAATTGAGAGCCTCCAGTTTTCCGGTTGGCCATATGGATTTTAAAATCAACAACCTTTCAGCATGTACTCTCGTTTAATACTAAGAAAGATTAATTGATCACAACATGCTGAAAAATAAATCGCTATGAAATCTCTGTGAATTCTTCTTTCATCTGACATTTCCATTCCTCCCGATTTTTCGACAAAACCTATAAAATCAATGGGAATAATTTTGTTTATCTACTAATATAAACCTTATTTACTTTTATTGTCAACAAAAAATTAAGACTTTTCGTAAAAATTAGATTTTTTATAGTCCTCTAAAACACAATTTTTACAGCCTTTTTCCATTTTTCAGATATGCTATTTAAAGCTATAAAATTCTTGTTATTGTCCTCGAGATTGAGAAAAAACGAATGATTGTACTTTGGAGGTTCTGAATTTTTATGCATCATCGTAAAGACGGCATCGTTTAATGCTTCCTCCGTTGTATTCGATATATGCAACACTCTTGCCACCGGTCCAATCAGGCTTTTTAGGTTCATTGCCGTAATAACCAAGCCTCTCGCGGTATGTTCAATCAACTTATCCATAGGATGAAAGTATTTGATGAAAAAATCGGGTCTCTATTTTTCGGTTAGGTTCACTAGAAAGCTTACTTGAAGCACTGCTTAGCCAAATTCGCATCTGTTTTGAAACGATTGCGGCAGAATCGTCACTTTTTCAATGGAGGTCTGTATTTATCGGACCTCGTAACATGTTCTCTTCATTTCATAACTTTTTAAGAAGGTAATATCGCTCCGCAATGGATGATTTCCAACGCTCATCCTCTCTTATGCCAAAAGCGGATTGTGGCTGGGATCATTTCTTTGTCCGATGATCATATTAACCGACCTGCTGAAAGATTGTCCAACGTGAAATTGTTTCTATAACACGGACGGTATTAAGAATGATAACGGCAACAGTTGTCAGAAGCCGGATTTTTGAATTTTTTTGGCACAATGGCCCACTCAAGAACCGCTGTTGGGAAAATACAATGTCTCTCATCAACACCATTACCGCAAAACCAAATTTTTAGGAAAAGATGTTTAATACCTTTTTGAAATACTTGCTGCTCTGTCAAAGTCTTGTCTGTTACACTATTTGAATGTTTATTCATTAAATAAAACGAATTTCATGATAAACCTCCAAGATTTATGGAGTGTGATACGGCAGATCTTAAAGACAATTTTCCAGCATTTCATATTTTAAATATGATCAATTTGCTGGAAAATTGTCATCATGGAATGTTGCTTTATTGGCTATTTACTAGGATTTTAACAACCTTTTTGTTATTAAGTTCTTTCAAGCGCTTTTTCCAGATATTCTAGGCCCAATTCTGTTATCCCTTTATATACGGATCCTTCTCCAATTTCTACAACAGGCACATGACGAACACCGTATTTGATCTCCAAAATATCCCGATATTCATCATGATTGGTTACATCCACTGTTTGATAAGGAATACCTTTATTCTCTAAATAATTTTTGACCTCTGCACAATATTTGCAGCTTTGCTTTGACCAGACAATAACGGATAATTCTTTACTCAACGGTTATGCCTCCTTAAATGTATTTTACTAGACGGAACTTTTTCTATCCGAGTTTCTTCTATAAATCTTATTGTTTTAATGCTTCAATTGTATATCTATTTACAGGGAAGGGAAGCCCTAAATTGCCCCGTAAGGTATCTGCCTCGTATTCAGTACGGAAGATTCCTCGTTTCTGAAGGATCGGAACAACATGATCTACAAAATCCTCCAGCGTATTTGGTACGGTCACAGTTAAGTTAAACCCATCAGCCCCTCTTTCCTCAAACCATTGCTGCACTAAGTCTGCTATTTTTTCCGGAGTTCCAATGAAAGGGGATCTAGGTGTAGTTTCCCTTAAGGCCACTTGACGAAGCGTTAAATTTTGCTCTTTTGCTTCCCTCTTGATTCGATCTGTTGTACTTTGGAAGCTGTTTTTACCTATATCGCCAATGTCAGGGAAAGGTGCATCCAAGTCATATTGGGAAAAGTCATGATGATCAAAATATCGTCCTAAGTAATCAAGTGCTTTGTCAATCGATACTAAATTGGCAATTTCCTCGTACTTCCGTTCTGCTTCTTCCTCCGTTGAGCCAATTATCGGAGAGAAGCCTGGCAAAATAACAATATCATCTGGATTTCTTCCGTAAGCCCTTGCTCTGTTTTTCACATCGCGATAAAATTCCTTCGCTTCCTCTAATGTTGGATGTCCCGTAAAAATTGCATCGGCCTCTTTAGCAGCCAAGTCTTTTCCTGCTTCCGAAGAGCCTGCCTGAAAAATAACCGGGTGGCCTTGCTTAGACCTGGAAATGTTAAGGGGACCTTGAACAGAGAAAAATTCCCCTTTATGATTTAATCGGTGCATTTTGGAAGGATCAAAAAATACGCCTGATTCTTTGTCTCTTATAAATGCATCATCTTCCCAAGAATCCCACAGGCCCTTGACCACCTGTAAAAATTCAGCAGCAATGCGGTAACGCGTAGGATGATCAGGATGTTCTTCAACCGTTTTGTTATAATTTAAAGCTGTCTTTTCAAGAGGGGTCGTGACTACATTCCATCCTGCACGTCCATGGCTGATATGATCGAGGGAAGCAAATTGCCGGGCTACTGTAAATGGCTCACTGTAGGAAGTGGAAACGGTTCCTATCAGACCGATATGGGAAGTAACCGCAGCAAGTGCAGACAAAATAGTAATCGGTTCAAACCTGTTTAAAAAATGTGGAATTGATTTTTCGTTGATATATAAGCCATCTGCAATAAACACTAAATCGAACTTTCCTTCCTCTGCTTTTTGTGCCTGTCTCTTATAAAAGTCAAAACTGATACTTGCATCAGGCTGAACGTCCGGATGCCTCCAGGCGGCAATATGTCCTCCAACTCCATGAATAAGTACACCAAATTTCAATTTTCTTTCCTTCGACATGATAGACCCTCCCTTTGATAAAGTTAAAAAACATATTCCCCATTTTCGGCATTGTTGTTATCTGACGAATTACCTTTTTCTAATTGTTGAGGGCTCAACAATTCAAATGACCTAAATCGTTCTTCTTTTTTTAAAATTGGGGTGTGTAAAATAAACTCATCTATTCCCAATTTAAGGTGAAGTTCATTTAAAATCTTAAATACATATGAAGGAGTCCCCGATACAATATTGGAATCCTGTTCTTCTAGTTTGTAAGGTTCTCCAGACTGCTTGCCAAACAATTCTCCTTGCTCCATTGTTAAAACTCTAACCGTTCTTCCACTCTGCAAAGTAACTTTCACAATTTTGCCGTAGTCCCTTGCTAGTAATTCAGCTTCTTGCTGTTCAGGAGCAGCTACGACGCCAATTCCCACCATAAACCTTCCTTTAGGAAAAAGTTCATGGTATATATTTGCAGCCCTTTCCAGTTCGTTATGGTCACTGTTAAAAAAGAGCCCATAAACAAACGGTGTTTCGTATTCAGCAGCCAGCTTGGCGCTCGATGCACTTGCACCAAGTAAAATTAATTCCGGCTTTATCGGAGGAAGAGGGGTTGCTTGAATACCCGCAAGTGGATGGGATTCTTCGACTGAATCTTCAATTAATTTTTTCAAAAAGGAAAAACGGCTTTCGAAATCACTTCCATCGTTTAATGTTCCATACTGGAGCGCCCTTGTTGACAGCGGAAGTCCTCCAGGTGCTTTTCCAATTCCTAAATCTACTCTCCCTGGCGCTAAATTAGATAACACATGGAAATTTTCTGCCACTTTGTACGGACTGTAGTGCTGAAGCAGAACACCTCCAGATCCGACCCGAATCGTCTTCGTATGTGCCAGCAAATAGGATATAAGTATTTCAGGTGAAGCCCCTGCTAGTTGATCCGTGTAATGATGTTCAGACAGCCAAAAACGTAAATACCCCCATTTTTCAGCATTTTTGGCCAAATTTACTGTTTCTTGCAAAGCTTCCGCCGCAGAGGTTTCCGGAAAGATAGGGCTTTGATCTAAAATGCTAAGCTCATAACTCATTTTTCTTCCTCCTATTTTCATTTCATACTTTTTCAGTATGAATAGTTCACATTAATTAGGATTAATCCTATCACCTAAATCCATCCATCGGCAATAGTTTCCATGATAGAAAAAATATAATATATTGATAGAAAATTTTAATGAAAACAATTTTTTACTACATACTAAATCCCCCATCTGTGATGGTCTGACGGGGGATTTAGGTCTATGCCATGATTAATGACCGTTATAGTCAGGGATTGCCTTGAAGAACATTCTTTCAAACAGTTCTTTCTCATCAGTAGTCGGTTCAAGAATTCCCTGCTCTTTTTGTTCTTTAATGAAGAATTTTACACTTTCCTCTGCTGTAAGCACACCAGGTTTCCAATGATATCCGCCAATCAGTTTTCCTGCTTCTTGAGCATCTACAGGAACATGTTTTGCATCTGCTACGATATGTCCCGCTTCACCTGTATTGTGACCTACCCAGTCTGCAGCTTTCAAAAGTGCTCGTGTTAAAGCAGCTGCTGTTTCAGGATCTGCTTTTGCCAGTCGTCCGCTGATGACAGAGTAGCAGCAATATCCAGATTTAAATGGTTCGTCATGAGCATTGCTCAGCAAGCGGTGAAATTTTCCTGTGTCAAGTGCCTTTTGGGCAGCCGGATCCCATGTAATAAATGCATCAATTTCCACTTTTTCTGCTGCTGTGGCTAGCTGCGGACCAGGATATACTTTCCACTCAACATCTTTTTTTGGATCAATGCCCGCTTTCTTTAACTGAATAGTTAGAGTAATTTGCGGTCCTCCCCCTATTAAGTCGATCCCGATTCTTTTCCCTTTCAAGTCTTTAATTTCTTTAATACCTGAACTTTTCAAAGTTGCAGCTTGAATACATCCCGCATGCAAACCGCCGGTCAGCTTCACATCCAGTCCTTGTTCAATTGGTTTAAACCAGGCGAAATTCCCGACAGTCGCGTCCACTTTTCCGGAAGCAATTCCATTTTTCAGCGTTTCAAAATCCATTTTTACAAGCTCTACATCCAATCCTTCTTTCTCGAAGAAACCTTTTGTTTCTGCTGAGAATATCGGTGCTTCACATGGAGAAGTACCTGCGTGGGCTAAGGTTATTTTTTTGATTTTTTTATCCCCTTGTTGCTGATCACCTTGTGCAGTGGTTTGTCCAACATTCCCCCCGCTGCTTTGTTGTTCAGATTGACATCCTGAAAATACACTTATTCCAACAATCAGTCCTGCTGCAAAAAGCAATTTTGTCTTTTTTGATAATGTGTTTTTCATTTTCCTCTCCTATCCTCCCATTCTAAATTTTTTCGGTAAAATGATAGATTAGCCCTGATAGAATCGAATCGCCCCCCTGCCTTACTAAGATTCAAGAATTTTTATATCAAAGACCGGAGTTCGGTCTTAGCAAACTAATCAAAAAATTCTAAATAATCAAATAACTATGTTGACATCCTCTCAAACTAAATTTATAGTAAACATATCTGAATAATATAATTTAGACAAGGAAGTGGATAATTGATGAAAAAATCCATTCAAATCTTTCTGTTTAGCATATTTTTCCTTCTCATTGGCTTCACGATATACTCTCAGCTCTTTTCAAATCAGAACGATGAAAAAAGAGCATCGGGACAAACAGAACAAAAGGAATACCCGGATATAGGATACTTAGCTCCTTCCTTTTCCTTAAAAGGACTTGACGGTAAAACCCATGAGCTCAAGGACTATCTTGACAAGCCCGTTGTTCTTAACTTTTGGGCCTCCTGGTGTCCGCCTTGTATCGAGGAAGCACCCAATTTTGTCAAGTTGCACAATGAATACGGCAAGAATGTCCATGTTTTGACTGTCAACTTGACCTCTATAGATGATTTACAAGCTGCAAAAATCTTTGCGGAGGAGTTTGGATTTGTTTTTCCAGTGCTTCTTGATGAAGATGGAAGTGTGGCAAAACGATACCACATCAAGCCCATTCCAGCTACATTCTTCATTAATCAAGAAGGAACCATTGTCGACGGAGCATATGGCGGACTTACCTGGTCCGATTTAGAATCCCGAACCAAAGAATTAATCCAAACGGATTCTTCTGCATAGATAGCCTTTACGGCTGTCTTTTTATTATTGGATTGTAAATTGGAATGTTTGCATTTGGTGCGAATACAAAGTACTTACATGGGCAATGAGACTGTAAGTTCCTGCCTCTGAAAATTGTCCTTTAAGAGTATACGTTCCCTTAGAATCGGATTTTGTATTCATAAAAAGTGGTTCATTTAGTCCTTCCTTCCAAATTTCAAACACAACCTCTGCATCTGTAACAGCTTTCCCCTTAGATGTTACTTTTACTGATAACGCAGCAGCCTCATTAACCTGAAGCTCTTTTGGATTCGTTGAGAATTCCATTGTTAGATCTGTTCCGGTTTCGGCCATCCCGCTCTCAACAGGCTCTGTAAACTTATCTTTTTTTTGTAAATCACCCGATGCTTTATTTTCAGAACAACAAAACAAAAGGACACTTAACGAACATATAACGAAAAAAGCGAAAATTAATTTTATTTTTTTCATGGGTGAAACCTCTTCAATTTTTGATTAAATGGTATATTCCGGTTGCGGTATGTCAGGGACAATATGCAAAGTTTCCAATATTCTTGATCTATACTCAAAAAACTCAACACTGTTTCTCAATCTTGGGCGGGGCAAATCAATTTTGATAATTTCTTTGATTTTAGCCGGCCTTGGCGTCATGACGATAACACGGTCGCTTAAATAGACTGCCTCGTCAATATCATGGGTGACGAAAACCATCGTTGTTCCCCGTTCTTTCCAAATGCGCAAGATTTCATCCTGCAAATTCATTCTTGTAAATGCATCCAATGCACCAAGGGGCTCATCAAGAAGGAGGACCTTAGGATGATTAACAAGGGCTCTTGCTAATGCCACCCGTTGTGCCATCCCTCCCGAGAGCTGATGAGGATAAACTTTTTCAAATCCTTTTAATCCAACCAAATCAATAAATGTATCTACTTCTTCTTTTTTGTTCTTCAGAAGTCCCCTTGCCTGAAGGCCTGTTGCCACATTATCCCACACTGTTTTCCATGGAAACAGGGTAGGATCCTGAAATACAAGGCCGCGGGAATAATGAGGACCCTTAATTTCTTCACCATCTAAGGCTATGCTCCCCGTTGTAGGGTAATCTAAGCCTGTGATAAGGCGTAATAATGTAGATTTCCCACATCCGCTTGGACCGATAAGAGAAATAAATTCCCCTGGTTCAATATCTAAATTCACTTGATTTAACGTAACGATTTTTTGTTTTGCATTGTCTTCAAATATTCGTGACACATTGTGAATAGAAATATGTCCACCTTTTTCCGATCTTACCATTTCATCATCCCCTTCTGATAAATCAAGATGCGATCTCTGATTTTAAAGAATATTGCAATAATACAGGAAAATAAAACTGCCATAATCAACAATGCTGCGTACACCTTGTAATATTCCGCCCATCCTTGTGCCCATTGTATATACCATCCCAGTCCTGCCTTAACCCCAAGCATTTCAGCAACAATTAAGGTGACGAATGAAACTCCAAGCCCCATAAACAGCCCTACAAAAATAGATGGGAAGGCCGATGGAATAGCTACCCGAAGAATTAAGTATCTTTCATTTGCCCCAAGTGTTTTTGCAACTTCAAAATAGGAATTGCTTACGCTTGCAACACCAGTCCATGTCATAATAGAAACAGAAAACCATGTACTTAGCGCAATCAAGAATGTACTTGCCGAAAAACTGTTTGGAAAAACAACCAACACAACAGGAATCCATGCAGTTGCTGGTACCGGTCCGATTAAACGCAAAAAAGGATTTACCCAATAACGGAATTTTTGATACCAAGCCAGCAGAATACCTGTTATGAAACCGACCAATGCCCCGATCAAATACCCGATAAATAAAAGTCTCAAGGAATGAAGAGTACTAATAGCCAGTAAACCTTTATCTTTAATGATTGCTTCAAAAATCTTAACCGGTGATGGAAAAAAGGGCATCGGCAAGAGATTCAATTTTTGCGTAATGATCTCCCAAACAATTAAAATCACAAACACAAAAGTTAAAAATGGAGATTTGTTCTCCAGCCAGTTAAAAACTGATTTATTAGAAAAACCAACGGCAATCAAAACAATAGACAAAAATAAAACAATTAATAAAAGCCAGCTATATTGAGTCTGCACAGAGATGATCTGTTTATCAGGCAAAAATTGATGTTGAATAAGCGTGATGATGATAACAACTGGTAGTAAAGCGACTTTCGTTTTTTCCCTAATGGATAAAGGCTTTTTATCCTCTGTGTTCAAGGAAATTTTTTCAACTGCTTCTACATTCATTTGTATCCTCCTTTTTTTCTTGTAATGGATAACATTTGGATCACCTTGATGATTATTTTTTACGGATCCTCATCTCCTTTTACAAAAATTATTCCTATTTTTTGGGTACGAATAATTTGTTTTAGTCGATTTTTAGACTTATCCTATCATCAAATCCTTTGAGTAGCAACATATTCCATGATAGAAAGAATTTTTGTTTACCAAAAAAAAATCTATTAATCTCGCAAAAAACGTTTAATAACGTTGTTTTTAAAACCAATCTGAAAGATCTTTTTAAATAAAAGAACTGCAACAGGTAAAATGGTTAACAAGCCTGAATGTTAGCTGCGGAAAAAAATGATAAAAGTGAGAGTTTTCTAGTGGAATGAAGCAAAACAACATAAGGGCATTGTACATGATCTGGATAGTTGAGGAGTCAAATGCAGTTAAATTATCATTAAGGAAATAGTTCAATGTTAATAAGAATCATAGCTTCTCTGGATGATGCTTAGTATGATACAATATGGAATTAGTCTAACGGACCGCATTATACTGAAACCTCTTCAGATTTTTTAAATCTCATAGCAATTAAAAGAAAGTTAATTGATTTCTCAGAAGAATTATAAAAAACCCCCGCCTTGTCCATGATTATCTCACGGATCCCGAGCAAAAAACCCTTTTGGTAAAGATCAATTGCTAATATGAAGACTAATTGAGAGAACACAAGAATTAAGGAGGAGCCTGAACAAACGTTCAAATATTAATGAAGGAAATCAAAGGCATTAAAAATGAAATGCAAGAAACTAGAAGTAATCTTAAAAATGGAGAATCTCAACTTAACGAAAACACAAAACTGGCAAAAACCATTTACTCATTAACTTTCGCTAGGGGATGGCGGACACTATGCTTGAGGTTTCTATCATATGTATAAATTTGCTGCTAAATTAAACTTGATTGAATAAGCTGTCAATTCTTTACGGTGTGATCAACACAACTTTAATTTTGCCTCTCCTTTTGTACCAATTTTTTACCTAAATCAGTATTTGTGAAATGCAGCTTCATTTTCTAATCTTGAAAGGAAACTGCCACGAATTTCCTATTTTCCAAATATAATCACCACTCTGAACAAAATTTATGGTAATATATTGAATATTGCAGCATGTTTATTTTACATTTTAGCTACTGCACTATTTATCGCAATAAGAGGCAGGATACTGCCACTCTAATTAGAGTAAACGAAAATCAAGAAGCAATAAATAGACAATAAAAGGTTTTGTTTCACTTTTCTCATAGTCACAGCAAAATCGTGATGCTCATCCAATAGCGAAACATTTTAAAAACATGGCTTGTACTCTATATAACACCTTGTCCATGAATCTTTGGCATTTTTCTCGATGGGTGGCAAGCGGTTGAAGTCTAGACTTGCCGCTATTTTTGTATTATCAAAAATTGAGGTGCTTGTCTCGTTTTTTTGTGCACATTTTCACAAATAAATTCAGTTTGACTTGTTACATTAATTTTTGAAGCAAGGTTTCACTTCACTCATATTTTTTACACTTTTTCAACTGTGCCTTGCTTTTAATACTTGAACTTTGTTATTTTTCTGTTCTTAAACAATCCGTGCCTTCATTACATCTGTCAATTTCCCAGCCGGTTGTAATAGGAATTGGCTGATTTCTCGGAGTATTTATTCGCGATTTTGCCTTACATGTTTGTAACCAGTAGGGCAGGAAAACTTGAATTAAATAGTTTATCTATAGGTTTATTTGATCATAATAACGGAAGTAAGGAAAATGATTTGAACATTTTTCCTTTGTATCATTCAACAAATTGAACGTCTAAATTTGTCGTTTTATACAAAAAGAAATTGAAATATAGTATGATAAAATTTATTCAAATCTAAATGTAAGCGTCACAATTTGATTATCAAGAGGAGTTGCGGGGAATAATAACTTAAATTTTTCGATCATGAAATCTGACATATGATGACCTTCGCAACAGAACATTGAAAGGGATTTCATTTATGAACTTAAGGAGGAGCGATCATGGAAAATCAGCTGCAAAGAGGTTTAAAAGAAAGACATATTACACTGATTGCATTAGGTTCTGCAATCGGAGTCGGGCTGTTTTTAGGATCTTCAAGCTCGATCAAGCTGGCAGGTCCCGGTATAATGTTATCCTACCTTTTCTGCGGAATCATTTTATTTTTCATTTTAAGAGCGTTAGGAGAAATGGCTGTCCATCATCCCGTTGCCGGTTCATTCAGCCAATACGCCAACGATTATCTTGGTAATCTGGCAGGATATATTACAGGGTGGAATTATTGGTTTGTATGGGTCATTACTTGTATGACCGAGCTGACAGCCGTTGGAATCTATATGGAATTTTGGTTTCCGGAGGTTCCGCGATGGATTTGGATTCTGGCAGCATTAATCATCATGATGAGCTTTAACTTTCTTCAAGTCAGTGCTTACGGTGAGTTGGAATTCTGGTTTGCCCTAATCAAAATTATTGCGATTATCTTTATGATTATTATTGGCTTGGCCATGATTTTGTTCGGATTCGGCAATAACGGAGTTCCTACAGGAATCAGCAATTTGTGGGAGCACGGCGGCTTTCTTCCTAATGGTCTTGAAGGTGTCTTAATGTCATTTCAAATGGTTATGTTTGCCTTTCTAGGAATCGAAATGATCGGCGTAACAGCCGGTGAAGCGAAAGATCCGGAAAAAACGCTTCCTAGAGCCATTAATTCTACTTTACTTCGTATATTAATTTTTTATGTGGGTGCGCTGTTTGTCATTTTGTCCATTTATCCGTGGAATGAAATTGGGACAAGTGGAAGCCCCTTCGTTTTAACCTTTGACAAAATCGGTATCCCGGCCGCAGCAGGCATTATCAACTTTGTCGTTTTAACCGCTGCCCTTTCCTCCTGTAATACAGGAATTTTCAGTTCGGGACGCATGTTATACAACCTTTCCCATAATGGACAAGCTCCGAAGGCATTTGGCACATTAAACAAAAAAGGCGTTCCTTTTAGAGGGGTTATGGTTACATCAGCCGTTTTATTATTCGGAGTTCTGCTTAACTATTTAGTACCGGCTCAAGTATTTACTTGGATTGCATCTATCTCAACATTTGGCGCTTTATTGACTTGGTTTATTATTTTATTAGCACAATGGCGATTCCGAAAATCGATTACACCTGAACAACAAAAAAATATCAAATTTAAAACCCCGCTATACCCGTTATCCACTTTCATTGCAGGGGCGTTTCTCATATTTGTCGCAATTCTGCTTGGCTACTATCCAGACACAAGAATCGCCTTAATAGTCGGTCCGCTTTGGGTTGCCATTTTAGTCATTGCATATTACGCTGCCAACTTGAATAAAAGACAAAACGAAGCTGAAGTGAAAGAGACTTGATCGTTTTGGACAGCGGTTCGCTATCGAATATAGTATTTTCAAATGCTTATAAGTTGTTCGCTATCGCCAACCCCTTATCAATAGTTAAACATATTAAGATTAGTAGGGGCTATCTAAAAAGATCATTTTAAGGTAAAATACACCAAAATTAAAGCTCTAAGAATGCTGTAGCAACAACATTCTTGGAGCCTACTTTTTTAGATTTTGGGACGTAAATACCACTTTTCGGTCCGCTCTTTTTCGAAAATGATACACTATTTATAACAAAATAAAATGATTAAAGATAGAATCGAATTTTTTCAACAGAGAGGCTGTCCAGAAAGATTCACAATTTGGCTGCAACTTTTTCTTTCCAAGAACTCGCTGTCGTTTGAAGGACTTGATTGAGCTCCTCAATGTTTCTTCTACCTTCTGTTCTCATCCATTCTCTTCCTTTTTTTTCTCCTTCATTTGCAAATACTTTTACACCACTTTTCCAAGTTGCCCGTCCGCATAACACACCGTTAAATGTAGAGCCAGCTTCTTTAGCAAATTTTAACGTTTCCTGAAACAACTTCGCAGAAACGCCTGCGCTTAAGAAAATAAAAGGTAATGGGGTTACTTCGCTTTGTTCTTTGAAGAAACGCAGCGCTTCTTCACGTGAATACACAGTTTCTCCTTCGGAAAATCCTTCTACGAAATTCATATTTACCGGAACTTCTACTTTAAGGACATCCACATGATATTGTGATTTTGAAAATTCCTTCATTGCTTCAATGACTTTGTAAGGTTTCACCTTGGCATACTCTATTCCTTTTTCATCTTGGATAGCAGCATCATAAGTTACGATTTCAAGAAAAAAAGGAATATCTTCCGCCATGCATTCAGAACCAATCCGTTCAATGTAGACATGTTTGTACTCATTAATTTCCGCATCTTCATCTACGTCATAATAAAGCAAAAATTTTACGGCATCGGCTCCCTGTTCCTTTAAGCGTTTGACGGACCACTTATCAAGTAAATCTGGCAGGCGACCAGGTTGAGAGGCATCATATCCAGTTTTTTCATAGGCAAGAATTAAACCTGCATGTTCATTCCTTTTTCGGGATGCTGGCAACCCGTATTCAGGATCGAGTAATATCGATGTAGAGAAAGGGGTTAACTCCGCAGAAACGATTTCTTTAAACTTAATTATATCTTCATCGCCAGCTGATGTGTTTCCATGTGAAGCAATCATTTTTTTCAAAGAACCCCGTTGATCTATGGCTAATGCGCCAATAATATGATTTCCATTGGATAAACGTTCGAGTGCCTCAATTTTAGAGCGACTTAATGTAAGCATGAGTACCTCCTGTTTAATTCTCATTCATGTTATAGAGAAGTTTTATATGTTTTGAATCCTTTTCTATCATTTTTTGGAAAGGCTGTTCTTTATCTTCTAATTTGAATTCTCCGGTGATTAATGGCTGTACATTTATTTCTTTTTCAGCCATATATCTTATCCCACTTTCCCACTCATAACCAGGAAACGGGCTGCTGTAAGACATCCATGAACCTGTTATTTCTAATTCACCGCGGAGAATTTTCTCAAACACTTTTGGCGGAAAGAGGATGTCTTTGGTACATGTGCCAATATAGACGACTTTCCCTCTTTTTTTAACAAATTCAACAGCTTGAACTTGAGTCAACG
The DNA here is from genome assembly GCF_038004325.1 of Aeribacillus sp. FSL K6-2848. Lineage (NCBI taxonomy): Bacteria > Bacillati > Bacillota > Bacilli > Caryophanales > Bacillaceae > Aeribacillus > Aeribacillus sp. FSL K6-2848. Next base: position 255,779 of record NZ_JBBOQQ010000001.1, on the reverse strand, counting down.
CACTACCTGCTGTTTCATAAACGATTTCAGGCAGGTCATGAGTAGAAAAATAATCTTTTAAAGTTTGTTCCTTCGGATTAATCACTACATCTGCCCCGATTTGCTTTGCTATGCTGATCTTATGCGGATTTAAATCCACTACAATAATCTCTCCTGCACCTTTGGCACGGAGCGTAAGCAATGTAAGCAATCCGATTGTACCGGCCCCTAAAATTAAAACTTTGGCTCCTGAATGAAGATTGACTCGATCTACTCCATGGATAGCAACTGTCAATGGCTCAACCAGCGCAGCCTCTTTTAATGAAAGATGGTTTGGGATTTTTATACAATTCCTAGCCGGCACCTCAACATATTCTGCCATTGCACCGCTCTGTCTTGAGCCAATAAAACTGTAATGGGTACACATCGCAGGCTCCCCTTTTTGACAAAATTCACATTTTCCGCAAGGTACAAGAGGAGCAACCGCTACGCGGTCTCCACGACTTACAGATGTTACGTTTTCACCCACTTCCTCCACAATACCGGAAAATTCATGCCCCAATATTTGTGGAAATGAATGAACTGCGCCATTAAAATATCTCGGAAGATCTGATCCGCAAATACCGCAATAAGCCACTTTAATAACGACGTTTCCTAATCCAGCACGTGGTTTCTCCATTTCTTCCAGACTAAAAGTTTTGACATCTACTACACTTAGCGCTTTCAATTTGACCACTCCTAAAAGTATCTTGGGTGCTTATTTAATTATTATTCTCATCTGAATAGATGGTTTTCTTCTTATATTTCATAAATGTGTACCCGAAACAGAACGCATAAATGAGAAAGATGATAAAGAATCCTATTCCCATTTCCAGGCTAAACCCTTTGGCTAGCAAATAGGTAATGGGACTTCCTGATTGGTCTAGAGATGAAACACGTTCTCCGACATCCACCAAATTTACACTTTGCCCTAAAGCGGTTTGCAACGATATCATTTGGTTTGCAATCCAAATCGTAATAAACATAATAATGGAGCCGGAAATAAGTGTTCTAAAGAGGTTTCCTTTGTGAATTGCTACCGCCATCGCCACAAAGAAACCGATCGTTGCGAGATCACCGAAAGGTAACACTTGGTTTCCGGGAACAATAGCAGCAATTAAAACCGTCAACGGAACAAATAGCAAACTAGCTGATATGACTTGGGAATCTCCCAGCAGCAAAGCAGGATCCAAGCCGATTTTGTAGTTGCCGCCGCTAAATTTTTTGTCAAGCATTTGTTTGGCAGCATCTGAGATAGGTAATAAGCCTTGCATAATTAATTTTACAACCATTGGCATAAGCACCATGACACTGGCCATTTGTACAGCTAATTGCAGCGCTTGGCCGACAGGATACTTTGCTAATAATCCAATAACAAATCCAAGTATGGCACCAATGATGGTTGGTTCACCAAAAACACCTAATTTTTGTTCTATTTTTTCACCGTCAATTTTAATTTTGTTTATTCCCGGTATCTTCTCGATTAAATCATCAATTGGCGATGCAATAACTCCCATATATGCTGACGTTCCGTGCGGTATTGCAATTCCTTCCAAGCCGAAATAATTATCTGTGACTTGACCAAACATATCCCCCAATTTATAGGCAATAATAGCATGGACAATAATACCAATAATGCCGAAAGTGAAATTGTCGGTTGCCACATATACAATCGCCCCTGTAAAAGCCATATGCCAAATATTCCAAATATCTACGTTAACAACTTTTGTCATCCGTAAAAGAAGCATCACGATGTTAACAGCTATGGCAATCGGGATCGCAATTAATCCCATAGCAGAAGCCCATGCCATAGGCGATGTGCCCGGCCATCCTAAATCAACAACTGACAGCCCCAAATTGAAATTGTCTGCCATTGCTTGAGCTGCAGGTCCCAAGTTTTTATTAAGCAAATCAACGACTAGCCCAATTCCGACAAATCCGATTCCAATTGTTAAACCAGAGCGTAATGATTTACCGACACCTTGCTTTAACAGCAAACCAATTATAAAAATAATGATCGGCAGCATGACGCTAGCACCTAAATCAACAATATATTGGATAACAGCCATGTCAAATCCCCCATTTGGCAAGCATTTATTTAAGAATATCTAAAATTTGCTGTTCTGTTTTTTGAACGTTTACTCCTGAAATAAACGCCACTCCATGAACAACTGGGACGCCGAAATCTTTCGTTACTCTTGCAGTAGTAACGATTAAATCGGCTCCATCTTTTTTAGATTCAAGCTCATTCATTCTGCATTGTATAATTTCTGCATCTATATTTTCCTTTTTTAATAATTCTCTAATTTTTTCGGCAGCCACAGTAGAAGTTGCTACAGCTCCACCGCAAGCAACAATTATTTTCTTTTTCATATAAATTACCTCCATCCATTTATTTATAAAAATTTTTTAATGATCGTTTCCATCTCATCGGAATTTTTGCTATTAAACAACCCTTTGATAAATTCTTCTTTTTTGATCGAATCGATAAGCTGCCGCAAGGTTTCCAAATGTTTTTTTCCGTCTTTAATAGCCATCAAAATGACGATGTGGATGTCAATGATATTCTCATCGCTTCCCCCCATTTCAGCAAATGTTACCGGATTTTTTAAAGTTGCAAAAACTAATCGATCTTCATTAACTAGAGTTCCATCTGTATGAGGTATGGCTACTCCAGGGTTCACTGGTAAACCAGTGGGATATTCTTTTTCTCTCTTTAAGAGTGCTTCAATAAAACCATCCTTTACAATTTTATCCTCCATAAGAGCCTGTCCTATCGTTTCAAATAGTTCTTTTTGGTTGCTAACATCTAAATCTTTTATAATATACTTGGAATCAATCATCGTTTTCCTCACCCCCGGATGCTCCTTTTGCAATCACTACCTCAACATTATGCTTTAATATTTCCGATTTAATTTCTTCATCAATATCTTTATCAGTGATAATAATATCTACATCGGAAAATGTAGCAGTCTGGTTAAAAGCGGTTGTTCCGAATTTACTATGGTCTGCAAGAATAATTTTATTTTGGCAGTGTGACATCATTTCTTTGGAAATTTCAGTTTCTCCAATATGGTGATTCGTAATACCGCTAAAGCTGTCAATACCTCCGCAGCCAAAAAAACCAATATCAACATATATGTTTTTTATATTGTTTGAGGCAAATGGTCCATAAAGGGAATCTTCATTTTTTCTTACCATCCCCCCCAAAATCACTAAATTAACTGAATCACTCCGCAACAATAAATTAACGATTGGAATTGTATTCGTGACAACGGTGATATTTTTTAATTTTAATAATTCCTCCGCCAAGAGGTACGTTGTTGTACCATAATCGAGATAGATAATATCGCCGTCTTCAACATGTTTAGCTGCCTCTTTTGCAATGGCTCTCTTGGCTTCTAAATTTTTTGTTTTCCTTCTTTCATAATCTGATTCTTGATTAGGCAAATCCAAAACAGCTCCGCCATGAATTTTTTTGATTAATCCTTCTTTTTCCAATTCGTATAGATCTTTTCGAATTGTTTCCCTAGTTACTTTCAACATTTTGCTTAAGCTCAAAATCTTTACTGCTTTCTTTTCTTTAAGAATTTCAATTATTTTTTCTTTTCTTTCTGCTGCATTTAGCAATTTATCACCTGCTTTCCTGTAACCGTTTTCTATATTATAAGCCAATTTAGTCATAATCGCAATACTTTTCTTTGCATTTTTTTGCTTTTTTGATTAAAAAACCAATATTTTATTTGCATTTAGCCTTAATATATTGCTATTTTTCTTTGCAATTGCTAATATACTGATATAAGGAGAGTGTATTCCATGATCCATTTAATTTGTCCCAATCCGGCTATAGACCGAACACTATTAGTCAAAAACTTTTCTCCTTCCACCCCAAACAGACCATTTGAGGTGAAGGAATTCCCTGGTGGAAAGAGCTTCAATGTGGCATATGCTATAAAACAGGAAAATCCAATGGCCGAGGTTTGCATTCATACGATAATCGGCGGACATAATGGTAAATATCTATCTGATTTAGCCAAAAAACGCAAAGTAAATCTTGTCATTACAGAAGTTATGCAAAATACAAGAGTCTGTAATATTGTTGTAGATACGGAGAAAAAAGTAATCTATCCCATTTATGAAAAAGGTTTAAGCTTAACAAATGACATTTTGAAGACATTTAGCCAAAATATTGCAGCAAACGTTAAGGATAATGACATTATTGTATTTTCCGGTTCATTGATGAAAGGTATGCCTGACAATTATATTGCAGAGATTTCAAAAAAGTTAAAAAAGAGAAATGTCAAAATTTTTGTTGATACAAGCGGAAAACCTTTAGTAGAAGCATATAAAGAAAAACCATATATGATAAAAATCAATGACGAAGAAATTATGGATCTATTTCCGAAAAAAAAACTCAACACTATCCAAGACTACCATCAATTATTATCAGGTCAAACTAACATACCGTTTTTTATTATTACTTTAGGAAAAAAAGGTGTTATTGCCAAAATGGAAAATGAATTTTTTTATTTAAAAACAAAAGAAATAGAAGCGAAAAATCCAGTTGCATCTGGTGACTTTTTTTTAGGTGTCTTGACTAATTGCATTGATCAAAATATTCCGTATGAGGAATCACTGAAATTAGCAATTTCTTATTCAGCAGCCAATTGTTTAAACTGGTATCCAGAAGTAAGAAAAGAGGATGTTAAAGCAATTTATTCAACAGTGAAGGTGGAAAAATTGCCAAAAAACCCTTTGTCTTAATAAAGAGATAAATTTATTACTGCAAAGTTCTCTATCACGTAGCGAACAGATGAAAGATGTAAGATGGCTGGCAATCCAGACAAACAGAATCATGTTGAATATAAAACAGCAATTTTTCAGGAGACTGTCCAAAAAGTTAGGATTAACTGACTTTTTGAGCCCCGAGTGTAAATTAGCACATTATTTCAGAATCCCTTTTTCCAATTATTTCGGACGGATTCGGAAATAATGCGAATTATTCCAGATTTTGCAGATTATATCCGAACGTTTGCATATTATTTTGGATGATCAACTAGAATGAGGATAGAGTGGGATGGAACACAGCAGAGGCCGATCGGCCCCTGCTGTGTTAGTACCCCATTTCTTCGGCTGCCATACGCACGATATCTTCGTCAATCATATCTTTTTTCCATTGAGCGCCGTATAACAGGCAAGTAGTGGCGAGGTTGTTGATTGATCTGCGGCGATGGCCTGAACCCACCATAGGGCTCGTATGTATATGTCAACAAATGGCGAAACAGATTTAGAGATTAAGAGTCTTGAAGATTTACCAAAATTCAAACAACTAATGGAGCATTTGAAGATGAAAATAAATAAAAGTCAATTAGCAAGAGATCTGGGTGTAGATCGGAGAACCATAGATAAGTATTTAAAAGGGTTCGTTCCTAAACGGACACGAAAGAAGACTTCGAAAATTGATGAGTATTATGAAACGATCGCAGCCCTCCTTTCGGAGGATTCCAAGCAGTAATTTTATTATCGCCGTGTACTATGGCAGTACTTAAAAGATAATCATGGATTGGATTGCACAGCATCCACTTTCCGGGCATATATGCGGAAAAGCCAGAGTTTAAAGCTCTTTGAGGAGGACAAACGATTTCCTTCTCCAAAAGGTACTGCACGATTTGAAACACCGATAGGAAAACAAGCACAATTAGATTGGAAAGAGAGTATTCCTTTTGAAACAAAGGATGGTCAATTGGTTGAAATCAATGTAGTCGTATTAATTCTTTCCCATTTGTTTATTGCAAAATAAAAATACAGAGGGGCTGTCCGAAAAGTCGATTGAATCGACCTTGGGCTCAGCCCTTTTTTCTGTTTTTAGGGTACAAAAAAATCGTCCTTTTTTATAGAATGAAATTGACCAAAAAACATTCTACAGAAAGGACGATTTCTTATGAATAATCAAATGACTATTCAAGAAAATTATAACACGCAATTAGAAATGACTCTAGAGGGTATTCAAAAAATAGAGGTTCAAAAGAATAAGAAACGCAAAAAACTAGTTTTCCAACCTTATTGCAATCGTCAAGTCATGAGCATTTTAGATATCGAAATGTATATTCCTGAAAATCATGTCGCCCGTTTAGTGGATGAAATGGTGGAATCGATTCCGGATGAAGTGTTGTATACTCATTATGTTGGTGGGGGTCGTGCACCCTATCACCCTAAAATGTTATTGAAAGTGATTTTATATGCGTACACTCAAAATGTTTATTCAAGTCGGAAAATAGCGCAAATGGTGAAAGAAAATCTTCCGATGATGTGGTTGGCGGGATTGCAAACCCCTGACCATCGCACAATAAATGATTTTCGTAGTGTTCGTATGTCAAACATGATGGATTCTGTATTTGAACAATTTGTCCTTCAACTAGTAGAACAAGGACTTATCGACCTCGACCATATTTTTGTGGATGGTACGAAAATAGAAGCGAATGCCAACAAATATACGTTTGTATGGCGAAAATCCGTAGAAAAATATGATCAGAAACTACGAGCCAAAATTCAATCGTTTCTACAAGAAGCGCACCAAATCGCCTTGGAGGAATTAAAAGAAGAACAATTAGAAGAAGAATTAGAAAAATCATCGGCACAACTTTCTGAGAGAATAGAAGCTTTGGAAAAAGATTATAAACAGGAAGAAGACAAAGAAAGAAAAAAAGAACTTCGCTCTAAAAAATCCCAACTCACCAAACAACTGAAAACGATTCAAACGGATTATCTTCCACGATTACGAAAATACAAAGTACAAAAACAGATTCTAGGTGAACGAAATAGCTACTCGAAAACCGACCATGAGGCCACTTTTATGCGAATGAAAGAGGACCATATGAAAAACGGCCAACTCAAGGCGGGTTATAATGTTCAACTCGCCACACAACATCAATTTATCGTGGGATTTGAAATTTATCAAAATCCAGGAGATACTCGCTGTTTCCAACCATTTATGGAAAAGTTATTGGAATCGATGCCGAAGGAAAAGAAACTCAAGTATGTCATTGCCGATGCAGGATATGCGAGTGAAGAAAACTATTTATATGCGATTGGCGAAGAAAAAGAACCTCGTTTTGAATTATTAGCCCCATACCAAACCTATTTGAAGGAACAAAGTAAAAAGTTTAAAAAGGATTTATCAAAAGTACAAAACTGGAAATACATCGAAGAAGACGATTGCTTTATCTGTCCGAACAATCGGAAAGTCGTATTCAAGTATTATCAAAAAAGAAAAAATGCATCTGGATACATACAAGATTTGAAAGTGTACGAGTGTGAAGATTGTACGGATTGCCCGTTGAAGAATGGGTGTACGAAAGCCAAAGGAAATCGTCGAGTATATTGGAACACGATTTATGAAGAAATGAAAGCGAAAGCCAAAGCAGCTCTTGGTGACGAACAAAAGGCAGCTCTTTATGCGAAGCGTAAAGTGGATGTCGAAAGTGTGTTCGGTAACATCAAGGGCAATTTGCGTTTCACTCGATTTCTGTTACGGGGGCTTCATAAAGTCCGAACAGAATTCGGGATTGTGGCAATGGCCCACAACATACTGAAATGGGCCGCAAATTCCCAAACCAATTTCAAAAATAAGGAAACAGAGCGAATGGAAAAACTCATTGTTTTCTCCATTCGCTCTGTTTTTATGGACTTTTTAGACAAGCCCTTGATTGCATAAAAAAAAGGTTTGCCAGTTCCCAATATCCCCTCTACATGTTTAGGTTGTGTACAGACTTAAACAGGTGGAGGGAAAGAAAGGATGCTAGCAATGCCTGCAGTTAATTATATCAAACATTTAAGAGAAAACGAAGACTTGTCCATAAATGAAATTGCAAGAAAAACAGGACATAATTGGAGAACCGTGAAAAAATATGCGGATGGTGATTTATCTGAACAAGAAGTTGTGAAGAAAAAACGTGGAATAATGTATGAAAAAGGGTATGGAGAAATAGTGGATTGTTGGTTAGAGGAGGACATGAAACTAAATCGAAAAGATCGGAGAACAAATCTAGCGATTTTTGAGCAATTGAAAGAGGAATATGGGTTCGAAGGTTCGTATCGAACTGTCTAGAGTACCCTCCGGGTGAGACACAGGGTGATTTTGGGAACATGACCACTGTGAAAGACGGGGCTTATAAAGACGTGAAAACGTTGATTTTAAGCTTTTCATACAGCAATGCAGCGTTTGCTTATCCTCTTCCTTTGAAAATACAGAGTGTTTTTTAGAAGGACTAAAACAACTGTTTCACCAAGCAGGAGGAATTCCAACGTATTTGAGAATGGATAATCTAGCTGCCGCCATTGTGACGGTAGGAAAAGGAGACCAATGGGAGTATACGGATGCCTTTCTACGGTTCCAAGCGCATTATGGGTTTAAAGTTCAACCGTGTAATCCGGCCAGTGAACATGAAAAAGGAAACGTAGAAAGAAAAGTCAGTTATGTACGGAATCACTTTTTTGTCACGGCTCCTATCATGGAGGACTTCAAACAACTAGCTGAGTGGCTGAAAAAGAAGATGATCGAAGATCGGAAACGCCTGCATTATGAAAAAGGTGTCAGCATCGAAGAATTATGGCAAGACGATCAAAAGAAGCTAAAAGTGTTGCCATTAAAAGATCTTCCAATCTTTTCAATCGATACAGTCAAAGTAAATAAATACGGTGAGATTAAGGTCGATGGGGAAAAGTTTGTGATTCATAAAGTCCGGATCAAGCAGTCCTTAGTGATGAAGAAAGAATGGGACCGATTTATCTGTTTTACCAACGATGGGGAAATAATTTTCCAAGAATTCCGTCCGTATATGACGCCCATATTATCGCCTTCACAGGAGAAAGTTATCGTTTAAGAAACGCCCTTTCTTCTGTGAAGAAATCAGATTCCAAATAATAGAAAATGAGCTTGCAAGCCTCTGTAAATTTTACTGCAATTATCTGTATTTTTTGCTTGCAAAAACAACTCAGCAAGCTGATTGACACTTTCATATGTTTGTTCTAGTTCCCTTTTCATCCATTTCCGTTCAGAAAGAAACCCTCCTAAGGCTTCACGGCTTCTCATCGCTTCTTCTCTTTTCTCTTTATCAGGCGGTATATACCATACTCCATTGCCTGAAGGAGCCGTCGTCCCGCTAGTGCCGCAATAACCTTTATCCACCAAGATAACCGTTGCCCCGTTCTTTTTGGCTGATAATGCAGCCCAAGCGCCGGCAGGCCCTCCGCCTATAACAAGAACATCTGCTTTAAAACTTACATCATATATTTGATTGATTAATTTTTCAGAATGATTGAATGCCATTTTATCCATCCCCTTTTCATCATTTAAAATCGTTTTTACTTTTTTAAACTGAAATTCCCATAAAAAATGAAAAGAGACTTCCATAAAATGAAGGAAGTCTCCAGTCGTCTGGTCAACTCATACTAAATCCCGTAATTTTCACTAATTGAGCCACTTTGGAGCTGCTGTTTTCTGTAAAGCCAAACCTTTCCTTGCTGATGAGCTGCCCGCTTTCATACTGTCTTATTTCAAATTGAACATATTTATTTACTTTGGTTTTAACCAAAAAGAGCCGCTGTCCTCTATGTGACAGATGAAAATCTTTCTGCATCATCCTATAAGAGACAGGATGGTTATCACCAATTAAAATCAAGCATTTTCACAATCCTCTTGTTGTCACCTCAAATTGTTTAATGAACCTGTTATTTCGCAACAGCCGATTTGATATCTCCTCCGAATGGGCTAAGGAATGTCTTCTGATGAGAAGTATCCTTTTTATCAATTGGAAGTTTCGGGAATAATAATTCCGCTGTTCTATAGGCTTCTTCTAAATGCGGATAGCCTGAAAGAATAAAGGTCTCAATGCCTAAATCAGCGTATTCTTTCATACGGGCAGCAACCGTATCAGGATCTCCTACTAGCGCCGTGCCTGCACCGGTCCGTACCAATCCAACACCGGCCCAAAGATTTGGACTCACTTCTAATCTTGTACGATCACCTTCATGCAAACTCGTCATTAAGCGCTGGCCTTCCGAATCCATCCGCTTAAATACTTTCAACGCCTGCGCAATAGTTTCCTCATCCACATGTTCAATGAGCTTATTGGCAGCTTCCCATGCTTCCTCTTCTGTTGGACGGACAATGACGTGCAGCCGGATGCCGAATTTTACTGTTCTTCCTTGGGCAGCAGCGTACGCCCGCATTTTATTGATTTTTTTCTCCACTTGTGCCGGTGGTTCTCCCCATGTTAAATAGACATCGATATGCTTTGCCGCCACCTTCATCGCAGCAGGTGAAGATCCTCCAAAATATAGCGGCGGATATGGTTTTTGAACTGTCGGGTATGGCAATTGCCCACCTCGAATTCGTAAATAGTCTCCTTCTAAATCAACTTCTTCTTCTGTAAATAATTGACGCCAAATGGTTAAAAATTCATCTGTTAACTCATATCGTTCATCGTGATCTAAAAACACACCTTCTCCTGCAAGCTCGACCGGATCTCCGCCAGCCACCACATTAATTAATAACCGACCGTCAGAAAATCGATCCAATGTCGCCGACATGCGTGCTGCAAAGCTCGGTGACATTAATCCTGGCCGCACCGCTACAAGATACTTTAAATTTTTTGTTACGGGTGCAAGCGTTGAAGCGACAATAAAGCCTTCTTCACATGTTTTTCCTGTTGGAATTAACACGCCGCTATAGCCTAAATCATCGACAGCCTGTGCAATTTGTCTGCAATAGTTATAGGTTGCAGGACGTGAACCTTCTTGATGATTTAATTGACGAAAGTCGCCATTTGTGGGAATAAACCAAAAGATTTCCATTTATAATTCCTCCTTGAATTTGGACGATTAAATATGTCTTGAGGTGCTTAAAATAAAAAAGGAGACTCCCTTAAAAATGAAAGGAAGTCTCCAGTGGTCTGGTGGACTAATGATTGTCATCACTTCATCAGCTTGCTATTGGACTTTATCATGTATCCATGCAAGATATGCTCAGATTTCCAATCAGTGATTATTTTGCTTCTTGTGCTGGTATGCTCTAAGGTTAAAGAATCGCCCAATTGATAAACAAATAAATCCAGATAGCTTTGCAAATTCGCTGTTCGACATGAATGAGATATTCCATTTCAAAGGGAACGGAACGTCTGAATGTATTTCCGAAAATTACGCAACCGAAACATAGTATTCCTAGTTGATTACTAGATATTATATAGCTTGGATTTTTGTTTTGTCAATAACCAATACGTGTTTTTTTAATGTTGCACAAGCAAAACGCAACAAGCCGAATAATCAATACGTGTTTTTTAAGGGAGAAAATGCACTTCTCCAAAAATACTTGGCGAATCGTATTAAAGTTTGTTTTGCCGGAAGCAATGTATGAGACTCAAAGAGTTAAACACTTATGACTCTTTCTCAATTGTTCAACTTGATCCTTTCATCGCTTCAGGAGATTCTCCTGTGTTTCTATTGCTCTTCCTTGAGCTAATGGGAAATAGAGCTACTGCCGTATCACCGATTTTTTAGATTCAAGTGTTAATGATGTTTTATCGAATGAAACAAAATTTCCTTTATGATTCACCGTTTCATTACAACGAGGAGAGCGTATTTTTCAAATCAAAATATCGTTCCGTGATAGAAGGAAGGACTAAAATGGAAGATGCAGTTTTTTCAATTTCGATCCAATTCGAACCTGTTACAATAATGTCATTATTTATTTGCACCTATCCAAACGGATAGTTTGCTTGTAATGTTATGAAAAATTTATAGAGAAAAGTACAACCGAAACCAAACAACAAAATTCCAGCAATAATCGAAACAGTCATTATTGCTTTTTTATTCATTGCTTTTCGTGTAACCGAAATGATAGTAAGAAGTATAATGTCATGTACCAATATTCCTGATAAGATTCCTGATGCAGTAATAAAAAAATCAGCTGTATTCGCTTGAGAAAATGAATCTGTCAGCACTACACCAAAAATTGATATCCAAAAAATTAAATTACTTGGCGAGATTGCAACAAGTATACCATTTCGATATGTTTTTCCAATCGATTTATAAGTTGGTTCGCCAATCATTGTCATATCGTGATTTGCATTTTTTATCGAATCATAGGCTAAATAAAATAAAAAAACAGCGCCCAGCAGCCATAATGGAATTTGTATTAAAGGGGCCGATAATAGGGGAGCCAACCCTAAATAAATGGCAATAATTAAAAGAAAATCAACTGTCATCCCGCCTAATCCCACTGCCCAACCATGTAAAAAACCATGTTTAATCCCTTGTTTAGTCATTTCAATTGTGATGGTTCCTATCGGTAAAGCAATCGTTAACCCCATTAAAAAGTATTTCAAATATATTTCCATTTATATAGCCTCCTAACTTATTTTGAAAATAATTTTTTGTTTATAAGGAACAGTTTTTAAAAAATAAATATGTCAGGCAGGACAAATGGAAAAGTTAACCTTTTTATTGTAATGATACCGACTCGGTAACGTCAATAATTTTGTATAATGCAAGATAAATAAAGTACCTCTGATGGAAATTTAGAATAGAGGGCTGTTTTCTTCACACAATGCGGCTAAATTTTAAGTCTCCTGTATGGCCTTTTTGCAATAATGGTTCATTGCAACATTTACCAAACATTTGCTGAAAGACTTCCTTTGCTTCGGTACTCCTCTCTACTTTTGCTCTGCCCATTTTTCATGAAAGTATTATATCATCAAATATACAACTTTTCCCCACGATTTCTAAACTGCTCAAATGCCCATCGATTTCAACTATTTCCGAATTTCTTTCGATCGCATTGGTCGTATAATGCACATTCCGACCCCTGCTTGAAAAGTCCATAATATTCAAGTCGTTCCACGATTGCACCTTTCTCTGGAACTTACTTGACCAGTTGGTTCAAAGAAAAATGAAAGAAATAGCAGTTCCTAAAACGCAGGAAGAAAGATGTGATTTTTTTACATTCGACTCAAAGTCGAAGTAAAAAAATGTTCAGACACATCAAGGGTGATCTGCAGATGATCCTTGCAGGAGGGCGAGTTTGGAATTGTGGCAATAGTTCACAGCATCCTGAAAATATGGGTCCGCATTTTCAACTCAGACAAGAATCGAAAAATTACAAAAGCCAGCGGAGAAAAACAACTATTTTTCTCTACTGGCTTCATTTTAGAATTTATCGGACCGTTCCTGTACTTCTCATTTGCATAATAAGGCCTATTGAAGAATTGTGTTTTTGCTTTTATTACTAGTTGAAAAGGTAATAAAAATCCAAATTATATTTGACATAATATATAAAACGGAAAGACATAATAAAGCATATAAAATCATACTAGTTGTAGAAGTAAATATAAATAAAATAGTAGTAAATATAACAGCCATCCCTATTAGAAGACCTAAACCACAGAGTGCAGCCATTACATACTTAAATGCATCAACCCCTAAAAATTAAAAAACAAAATGTTTAATGCCCCTTGTTCTAGTTGAACAATAGAGCTCAACTATAAATTGTCGTCAGCACCTATGTCTTAGTAAAAATCCATTGTATCCTCGAAGAAGAAGCATATCGTTTCGTAATTTTTATAAGGGAGTATAACATTCGATGTTTTACTGATAACGTTTATTCAAAACTTTCCTAAATTTTTATCATTTTTATTTGCATTGAGCATTTTGCAAAATTAGATTTTTTGGATAAAAGTATAAAAAATAAAGCACTCGACAAATAGCTACCAGCATGTTATTTTACAAAATATTACAATAATCTTGTTTTCGGGCATACCTACAGAATTTTTCACATTGAATTTTTTTAAGCGGCTTTCTTCCCTTTATTTTCCTTTGCCATCGCTAGCGCTGAAACAAGTAATACAATAGCGTTCAGGTAAATATGGGTCTTTACTTTTTCAATTCCCCATACATGTAGGGAGTTCGCCGTAAGGTAGCTTTTCATTCTTGAATTACAGCGTTCTACACTTGTCCTCTCGTTGTAAAGCTCTTTCCAACGTTTTGTATCACGGTGCGGATTGGAATATCGGCGCACATCCTTTTTGATGTCGACTTTTACCACCATTCCATAGTTGGAAGATGAACAGGCTGCCATTCCTAATGGGCAATCCACTTTGCCGGTTGCGTGAGGACATCTGAACTTGAGCTGGTCCTTATCAGCTCCCCAATAAGTCATTTCATAACCCATGGAACAACGCGGAGTTCCATTGGAAGAAATCCCTTCAGGAGGCTCTTTTTCGTTGCGCAAATTGAGCGGGATAATGGCTTGCGCTCCAATGTTTTTGGCTGATTCATAGTTTTTTAGTTGGTCATATCCGCCATCCATGATCAGAAATTCAATTTTGGATTTGGTACGCTCTGCCACTTGCTCTATTAATTCTGGTGCGACTTCTCCATCGTTCACATGGGCAGGGGTTACTTTTATGGCTATTGGCAGTTCGCTTGCGGTATCGACTGAAAGATGCATCTTATAGCCAAACCAGGTAATTTTATTGCCGAAGGAATCATATTTTGCGCCCCAATTGGCATTACCCGTTTGTTCACTACGCTTTTTGGGCTGTTTCTTTTCATAGGCATCAATGGCGGCACTGTCGATGGCCTGGTGGCTGCCGTCAATTATTCCTTCCTCCTGAGCTAACTGTACCAAGTCAAGGAAGATCTTTTCAGCCAGCTTTTTTTTGGTAAGTGCCGCAAAAACCCGGCTGAGAGTGGAGATAGACGGTGCGGGGCGATCAATCGATAAACCGCATTGATAACGGAAACGAAGGTCTTTATCCAATCGATGATGAAGGGCGGTAAAGGTGTCGATGCCTTCGAGTGGGGCAGCGATGAGAGCCCTTAGAATCCCTTCTCTGGAATGACCGTCAGCCCCTTGGGGTGAAGAACTTCTCAACTGTTTAGCATAAGGGCGTAAATCAAGCGAGCTAAAAAAGATAGGTAATTTCTCTTTTGACTCTAATTTTTGCAGTTCTTCAAAGGAAAATAGGCTTTCTTGTAGAATATACAAAGTGACTTCCTCCTTTTGAATTTTTGTGGTTTCGTCACTTCAAAAATTCTACATTTTAGGGGTGAAGTCCTTTTTTATGTCTTTGAAATCCTTATGGCTCTTGGGTCAAAAAATATGCAAAATGCTCGCATTTCATGCTTTGCTATGATTATCTCATTAAAATAAAACACAGTCTTTTAGAGTTATTTCCATTTTACTCCATGACATATGTTTTTTAAACAAAAGTTTAGATACTAATAAAATTCATGTTAATGTTGTTACTCAACTTTCTCACAGTAAATTGGATTTCTAAGCCTTACGGTTAATGGGTTTGTTGGTTGTTTCGAATACTTCTTGACATAAAAATTTGCAAAAAAAAACACCTCAACTTTTGGTATAGTTTAATTGTCCAGAAAAAACATTACCAAAAGCAGGTGAGGTGTCTCTTATTATGATAACGAATAACAGACTGAACAATCAACTACCAAAAGAAGTAAAAGCTATATTTGATGAACTTGAAATCTTAAAATATTTAAGGAAAGTGGGAATTAACAAGGGTTTCGGTTATTCCTGCGCCTATTTATTCCAGCTAGTTTTTAGTTTAGTTTTTGAAGGCAAAAATTTGTTTCGACTTCTTCAAAGTAAAAAAGCTAAAGATTTGCCGGAAAAAAACGCTATTTATCGCTTCTTAAATAACCCTCAATACAATTGGCGCAGGTTTTTACTTGTTTTGAGTACTTTCACCATTATGAAGGTAAGTAGTTTAACGAGACACGACCGTCCGAAAGTGCTGATCGTGGACGACTCATCTTATGAACGAAATCGCAGTAAAAAGGTTGAACTGCTTGCTCGCTGTTTCGATCATTCTTCTCAAAAAATGCGTTATTACAAAGGATTTCGTATGCTTACACTCGGCTGGTCAGATGGTGCTACATTTTTGCCTATTGATTTTGCTTTATTAAGCTCTACGAATTCCCAAATCAATGGGATTGATAACCGAATCGATAAGCGTACATCCGGTTATAAGCGGCGTGTCGAAGCTTTACAAAAAGCGCCGGAAGTTATTCCCAATATGATTAAACGGGCACTTTCTCAAGGAATCGATGCCTCATACGTTTTAATGGATACATGGTTTACCCAACAGCCTTTGATCAAGTCCATTGTGGATCAAGGGTTGGATGTTATTGGAATGGTGAAGGATACAAAACAAAGATATCAAGTGAACGGTGAATGGGTGAGCCTAAAAAAACTATACCAAACAGCTAAACCATCACAACATCAAAAGGGTATTTTGCGCTCTATTCACACAACGATGGCAAATGGCGTACCTGTTAAAGTGGTATTTGTCCGTAATCGTAATAAAAAGAGACAGTGGCTAGCTATTTTGAGTACAGACTGTACTTTATCGGATCAAGAAATCATTCGTATTTATGGGATACGTTGGGATATTGAAGTATTCTTCAAAACAGTCAAATCCTTATTGAAACTCCAAAAAGAGTTCCAAGGAAGATCTTATGATTCCATGATCAGCCATACCACTATTGTGTTTACAAGGTACATTGTTTTGTCTTGGCAAAACCGAGTAAGTACAGATTATCGAACATTAGGCGGCATTTTTTATGAACTTTGTGATGAAATCGATGAACTAGATTGGGCCTTTGCACTTCAACTACTCATTGAAATTCTTGAAGATGCACTTCAAAATGTAAATCAAAAGATTAAAAAATTCATCGAAAGTCAATTACGTAAATGGATTGTAGTTTTGCCTAATTATATCAAGGCTTATTTACCAAAATTGAGCTGCGAAAGTTGAGTTGTTATTTATGTTCTTAATGAAAATTAAGTTTGTTTATAAATATCAAACAAATATTGAACCGTAAATAAAAAAGAATCCATTTGGAAAAAAGCTTGATCAAATGGATTCTTCCATCAAACATAAAATTGTTTTTTTAAAAGAATAATCATTCTTCTGACCGTTAATACGCTTTTTTATTAGTTTTCATCAAAAAAATCACCAAAATCCATGCCAGCTAAATCAAAATTCTCTTCGTCCAAACCTATGGCCTCTGCCGCATCTTCTAACATTTCATCTACACCGAGGTTATCCATTAGTTCATTTAATACCATACCACCTAAAACACCCATCGCCAATCCTCCAACCATGCTTCCAATGCCGCTTGCCATACTGCCTTTATGATGAGGCTGATAGGTAGGATAGGCAAAAGGTTGTTTATACAATTCCGGTTGCTGGACTGCTTCTGCAATATATTTTTCGAACGAGGACACCAGCTTGTCTTCGTTCTCTACTATTTCTTTAGTCAAAACAAATTCTCGTTTCGCTTCGATTTTTCCATAGCCTGATCGACATTCCACTTCCATCCAAACTTTGACTCCTTCTTCTACATAAGCAAAACGAATTTCTAATTCATGAACTTTGTCTGCGAATAACTGTGTCGGAAAAAATTCAAATTCTTGGCCATATTGATCAAGCTTTCCTGAAGTAGATTTTTCTCGGAAGCCTAAACGGGAAAGAGCATGAAAAATGGATTGGATCTCTTTCGATGCTCCAATGGTGATATAATCAATATCTGTCCGATCTACGCCTCCCTCAATATCAAGATGGGTATCAAAATAATAAGATACAGGGCCTCTAGATAAAGGCAAGGCTTGCGGAATTCGATAATTAAATGGGATGCGTTTTTCTTCTTTTTTTGAAATTACAAATGATCCGTTTAAAGGAATCCTCTCAACCTCCCGTGAAACAGACTGGCCATTCTTTGCTCTAACAGTCATCATGAATTGAACTGCCAACTGGTTGATCTGTTGATCTACTTCGCCTCCCTTAATGACAACTTCTCCTTGTACTACTTCACCAATCTGATAAGGACGATTTTCGAATTGTAAATCTACTGTCGCTGCTCCCTTACCGAATTTCGCTAAAAATTTTTTAAGCATTTTTGAAATTCTCCCTCCATTTATTTGAAAATTTTTCTTTCTAAGATACGACATCCCATTCCACTTATTTTAAATTTTAATGATACTGATTCGCTTGAGATATGCGACCATTAGAAGGAGTGAACTCAATTTAGAGAGCTTCGTTTAAAAGAGTTTGGCGGATGACAGATTTTTATTTTCGCCGCAATTATAAGACGTTTTGGGGATTACAGTAATCCCCTGTGGGTTGAAATATCGAAACTTTTTGGCAGACTTTTTTGTATTCTGCTAGCTGGGGGATCTTGTCGCCAAGTCTTATTATGATTAATCTTCTACTAGAACCGGCGAGCCTTTATCAATTTTAGTAATCTCAATCGTTTTAATATGGTTCCCGGCCATTTCCACTACGTGAAAGGTGTACGGTCCAAATTCAATACTTTCCCCTTGTTTAATATCATAACGCTCGGTTAACATCCATCCGCCAAGTGTATCTACATCCGTTTCTTCAATTTTCAACCCTAACCAATCATTTATCTCGCTAATTAAGATGCGGCCATCAACTAAAGCTCGATCATGATTTATTTGTTGGATGATGGGTTTTTTATCTTCATCAAATTCATCTTGAATCTCACCGACAATTTCTTCAAGAATATCTTCAACTGTGACCAAACCGGATGTACCGCCATATTCATCATATAAAATCGCCATGTGTATTCGTTCTTTTTGCATTTTCAGCAACAGATCATGGATTGGAATGGATTCAATGACTTGAATAATTGGACGGACAAAATCATCTATGGATTTTTCGGTATTTAAGCTATCGTAAGAGGAGATTTCTGTAAATACCTCTTTGATGTTGATAAGGCCAATAACATGATCTTTATCTCCGTCAATTACCGGATATCTTGTAAATTTTTCTTTTTTGACGATTTCCAAGTTTTCTTTAATGGTTTTATTTTTATCAAGTGCAACAATTTCTGTTCGGGGAACCATGATTTCTTTTGCGATCCGGTCATCAAACGTGAAGATGTTATTCACATATTTGTATTCCGTTTGGTT
This sequence comes from Aeribacillus sp. FSL K6-2848, assembly GCF_038004325.1. Taxonomy (NCBI): domain Bacteria; kingdom Bacillati; phylum Bacillota; class Bacilli; order Caryophanales; family Bacillaceae; genus Aeribacillus; species Aeribacillus sp. FSL K6-2848. The sequence continues at coordinate 236,746 of NZ_JBBOQQ010000001.1, read as the reverse complement.
AATCTCGCCGCTTTTGTAGCTTTCAGATAAAATAAGCCGCAGCTCTTCCTCTGAGTGTGCAAGCTCATGTTCGGAAGCTGGTTTTAAGCCAAATAAACGGATAATGCCCCTTGCAGAACCGTTTAATGCCCAAATAAATGGATACATGATTTTATAAAACAAAACTAAGGGTCTTGCTGTTAATAATGTAATAGCTTCTGCCTTTTGAATGGCTACCGTTTTCGGAGCCAATTCTCCAATAACGACATGTAAAAATGTAATCGCAGCGAAAGCAATTCCAAATGACAGTATATTAGACACATATGGGGAAAAATCCATTTTTTCAAAAACGGGGTGAAGAAGATGCTCAACAGTCGGTTCTCCTAGCCAGCCTAAACCTAATGCTGTTATGGTGATTCCAAGCTGGCACGCTGATAAATATTCGTCCAAATTGGAAATGATTTTTTTAGCTACAACAGCATTTTTATTTCCTTCCGAGATAAGCTGATCAATTCTTGAAGATCGGACTTTTACAATGGCGAATTCAGAAGCGACGAAAAATGCTGTGAAACCAATTAATACAGCAACCATAAATAAATTAAATATTTCCAAACTACGGCCGTTCCCCTAGAAAAAGGAACGACTTACACCTCCTAATAACGAAATGTCAACAGTAATTATGCTTTTTTCACTATTCCCTTGTATAGATCTCTCTTTATCATCCTAAAAACATGATTAATGATTGTAATAATGCCATCGTCTGTGGAGACAATTGATTCGAAATCTTTTTCTTACATTCATCATCCAATTTGCCTAAAAGATCATGAATTTCTTTAATTTCATCCTCCAATAATTTCATATGTTCAGCAATTGTTTTGGCTTGTTTAAGAATAAGTTCTTCCTCTGCTGCTGTTTTTTTTCTATGCAACTCTAGCCTCTCTTTTATCATGTCTAATGAATAATTCAGTTTTTTGTAATGGTCAATTAATTTTAAATCCTCAAGAGCAGATGAATCATAATATCGATAATTCGATTTGGACCGTTCTGCTTTAAGCAAGCCTAGTTTTGTATAATAATCGATTGTTCTTTTAGAAACATTTGCTATACTTGCTAGTTCACCAATTTTATAGACGACCCCATCCATCTATACCCCCTTTTAACCCTTTTAATAAGATCATATTATAATCAAACTGTACAGTCAAACGTTATACTTTTATCTTCACAAAATTGTAAATTTTTACACAATTATTCTTCTGATCAGACTTACATTACACAAAATTCTTGAAGGTACCCTGGAAAGCGTCTATTCTCTTTTCTGTTGTTTTTATTCTTGATCCATTGTTCTCAATAGTGAAAGAAATATCTAATCTTTAGTTTTCTCTTTTATTGCTTAGAAGAATTAAATAGTCCTGTACTGGATTTTTGGTCAAACCAAAACAGAAGTAAAAGAAAATGCTGACTTAGCAATAAGATCTTCCATAAATGAAATAGAACAAGATGCGAAAAACAAGATTAAAAATTTAATTGATCCTATATTTTTGGATTATATCCTTTACCTCACCATAAAATTGTTTTTTAATCCCCAGACTCCCTTAATACTTTCCACTCTTTGATTACTTCTCCCACCTCATTTATTTCATTTAGCATTTGCTTAACCCTACGTAAGCGGAAATCTTGGGCAGACTCAACGACTTCCTCAATAAATGCCTTTGTTTTTGGCATTTTGTCCAACTTTTTTCTAATAATGATCTCTCTCCAATCAAATATCCCACCTTTCCAGAGGATGAGACAACCTTGCAGGTCCTGTCTGAACCGGATCGGCCAGCAACGTCGACTTCCTACATATAGCTTTATCGTACCGGTCGCGGGGATACACCTATCGTCTTATACGATTACCAGCAAACCCGTTCAGGCAAGCACCCACGCATTTTTTTTGACGGCTTCCGGGGATATTTGCATGTGGACGGGTATGCGGGTTATAACGTCCTCCCCGATGTGAAATTGGTCGGGTGCTGGGCCCATGCCCGCCGCAAATTCACAGAAGCCCTGCAGGCACTGCCTGAATCGGCGAGCACTTCCACCGTCAAAGCAAAGGAAGGTCTGGCCTATTGCAATAAACTTTTTGAAATTGAGCGCAAGCTTAAAGATGCAAGTCCAGAGGAGCGCTATCAAGCACGGCTGGAGCACAGCAAACCCGTGCTTGAGGCTTTTTTGTCATGGCTTAAAGAGCAAATGCCGCGCGTACTGCCAAAAAGCGCACTTGGCAAAGCGATCAAGTATTGTCGTAACCAATGGGAGCGGTTGGAGGCATTTTTAGAGGACGGCCGTTTGGAGATCGATAATAATCGCGGGGAACGGTCAATTAAACCTTTTGTGATCGGTCGCAAAAACTGGCTCTTCAGTAATACGTCAAAAGGAGCAAGGTCCAGTGCGATCATCTATAGTGTTGTGGAGACAGCCAAGGAAAACGAGTTGGATCCATTCAACTACCTTAGCTATCTGTTTCAAGAGCTTCCCAATATAGATACGACAGATAAAACAAAATTAGCTGAATTCCTGCCATGGTCACCGACGCTTCCGCAGGAATGCCGTGTTCCTAAAAAATCTAAATAAAGCATACATGAAATCCCCATCTGAATACAGGTGGGGATTACTTTACGCATGAATTGGTAAGCGGGAAATTAAAACGAAACATACTAAGATTAGTAGCACAGACCACGACCATGGTCTGTGCTACTATTTTTTTTTAGTAGAAGTGGAGAATAGTTCGTGACAGCCCCAGAACCTTGAGTTCGTAGTGAAAAACTGGCCTACTTCACTGCCCTTATAAGAATCGGTTTCAGTATGTTGGATCCTTGAGATCGTGTATAAGAAAAGGGAATCGATAAGGTGAAGTGAAGACTTCTACATACTTTAGCTATTTTGAGAAAACGTGAGGAACTGATTTAGCAGATGGTTGTTCTTTCAGAAGAACGAAATGAATATCAAATATTAATCAGTATTCCTGGTATAGGGAAAAATACAGCCGTTCGTTTGATTTAAGAAATAGGCGACATGACAAGCTTCGAAAATCATAAGCAACTCAATGCCCATGCAGGAATTGATATAAGGCGTTTTCAATCAGGCACATTGTTTTACAAAGATAAAATCAATAAGCGTGGCAACAGTCATCTGCGCAAAATCCTTTATTTTACGATTCAAAATATGATCCGCCAACGACGCTTTGGACACAATCATTTTGTAGAATACTACGACAAATTAAAAACGCAACCCTATAACAAATGTCATAAAGTTGCGTCCATCGCATGTGTGAATAAGTTATTGAAGTGCCTCTTCCACCTTATTACACACAATTTAACGTACAATTACGAAATCGCTTCAGTATCTTCGTAATTGTGTAGGAAAAGTATAACATAATGGGCCTAGCGAAAAAAAGCAAAAATCGCTAGGTCTATTTGGTATGCGAAAATCTTTTTTTGGCGGAGGGGGTACCCCTTCCACCAAAAAAAGATTCATTATCTCAAATAACTATTGATAAACCTCTTGACTAATCGTAAGAAGGGGGTGTCTAATAAGTCGATTTTCCGGCTTATAGACGCCCCTTTAATGTTTTAGAAACGCTGATATATCAATACTTATGATGTTTCTTTCAGTGGATTTTGACATTCTGGACAGCCCCTTAATCATTGAGAAAATTTTGATTTTGATATTAAAACCTTTGCCTTTTTAAAGTATGCACAAATTTATACCGATCCGCCCGGTATGCTGATTTTACAAATTCGAATGGCGTCCCGTCATGAAGATAAGAGGTTCGTAATATTAACAATATCGGCGATCCTTTTTCGATTTGCAAATGCTTTATCTCTGACTCCTTGGCAATTGATGCTTCAATTTGCTGGAATGCCTCGCTGATCACCAGGTTTAATTTTTCTTCGATATAACTGTAAAGGGATTGATGGATAATTTCTTCCGTAAGCCCTTTTACTAGATTGGCCGGAACATAAGTAGTTTCTAAGGCCATCGGAACGTCATCCGCAAGACGGACCCGTTTGATTTCATATACGGGAGCGTTTTTCTTTAGCTTTAAATGGCTGGCTGTTTCCAAGCCGGCCGGAATCACTTCAAAGGATAATAACTTGCTGCTTGGTTTCATTCCACGTTCGAGCATATCTTCTGTAAAACTGGTCAGACCATGGAGCCGCTGTTCCACCTTTTGTTTGCTAACGAATGTTCCACGGCCTTTTTGTCTGTACAAATACCCTTCGTTTACAAGATTGTTGATGGCCTGGCGGACTGTCATCCGGCTGATTTGATAGCGCTCCGCGTATTCCCGTTCTGAAGGAATTGCTTGATCCGGCTGCAGTTCACCATTTTCAATCTGTTTTTTTATAAATTCTTCCAGCTGATAATATATCGGAATTGGTGATGATTTATCAATCATTGAAAACTCTCCTTGTTGTGAAGCTAAACCAATTGCAATGCATCTTTGTCCGCAATGATTGTCACATTGTTATGAAGCTTTAGTAAGGATGCCGGGAAATCTTCATTTACTTCGCCATTTACTAGTCTTGCAATTGCTTCTGCTTTTGATGTGCCTGATGCTAGTAAAATAATTTCCTTGCTTTCCATGATCGTTGCAATTCCCATTGTGATCGCATGAGCAGGCACGTCTTCTATAGAAGGAAAAAATCGAGCATTTGCTTTTCGTGTACTTTCAGTTAGTGCTACGACATGAGTGCGGCTTTTAAACGAAGTTCCCGGTTCATTGAAGCCGATGTGACCGTTATGGCCGATTCCCAAAAGCTGAACGTCCACACCGCCAAGTTTTTGAACGACGCTCTCAAATCGTGAACATTCGAGTTGAAGATCTTTCGCCATCCCGTCCGGAATGTAAGTCTGTTCATGCGGGATATCAATATGGTTGAACAATTGTTCACACATGAAATAATGATAGCTGTTTGGATCGTTTCGGTCGATTCCGCTGTATTCATCAAGATTGACGGTTGTGACTTGTTTATAAGTTGTTCCGTTCGTTTTGTGGTCTTCAATTAATTTTTTATAAACGCCTATAGGAGTGCTCCCGGTCGCAAGTCCAAGTGTTATTTTTGGATTGATCCTTACCTTTTCAATGATTTTTCTTGCAGCCATATGGCTCATTTCATCATAATTTTCAGCTTTTATAATATTCATTTTACTCAGTTCTCTCCTCCCTTTTTATATGCTAATTTTCCGCGGCAGAAAGTCGTAAACACTTCATTGTTTTCATCAAGAATGACGATATCAGCGTCTTTTCCGGGTGCCAAGCTTCCTTTACGGTCATAGACACCCATTTGTTTCGCCGGGTTTACGCTTGCCAGCTGAATAGCTTCTAAAAGTGAAATCCCTGTGAATTGTATCATATTTTGAATCGAATCTTTCATTTTTAAAATGCTTCCGGCGAGGGTTCCGTTTTCTAACAGTGCTTTCCCATCTTTTACGGTCACATCCTTGCCTCCGAGGTCATATGTTCCATTTTTTAAACACTTCGCCCTCATAGAATCTGTAATTAAAATCATTCGGTCTGTTCCTTTTGTCTGCAAAGAAAGTTGAATCATTTCAGGACAGACATGAATTCCGTCTGCAATGATTTCGACCATCAATTGTTTCAGTAGAAGAGCTGCTCCTGCGATTCCGGGCTCGCGATGATGCAGTCCTCTCATTCCGTTAAATAAATGGGTGACATGTTTCGCGCCGGCATCCACAGCCTTTACTGTTTCTTCGTATGTCGCATCCGAATGGCCGATTGAGGCAACGACTCCGGATTGATCCAGATAACGGACAAACTCCAAGCCGTTTTCTTGTTCAGGTGCCATCGTTACAAGTTTTATCCCGTTTTCAGCCAACTCTTGCCATCGTTTAAAAAGGTCAATATCCGGCGCGAGTATATGCTCGACAGGCTGAGCTCCGGCCCGTTTTTCATTGATAAACGGCCCTTCAAGATGAATGCCGAGAATTTCAGCTTCTCCGGCTTCATTATGATGTTTCCGGTAATTTGCAACGTTTTTTAAGGCATCTTCAATGCTCTTTATTTCCTGTGTAATGGTTGTTGCTAAAAAGCTTGTCGTTCCTTCAGCCGGAAGAATGCCCGACATCGTTGATAATGCTTCTGTCGTTGCGTCCATCGTATCTGCTCCACCCGCTCCGTGAATATGAAGATCGATAAAACCGGGAACTGAAATGTATTCTTCTGGCAATTCAATAACCTGTATATCTTTGCTCAGACTGGGAAGGCTGTCTAAATTACCAATATCAATAATTTTGTTACCTTCTATATAGATAAAGCCTTTATTTATGATCTCTTTTTCTAGTGCCACTTTTCCGTTTTTTAAAAGAAGTCGGTTCATAGACTTCATCTCCATTCTTTTGCAGATCTATAGATGGTTAGTAATGAATTTATTTTAAAGAATAAAATCCCTCAATTGCATTCCGCAAATAACCGGAATGCTTTTCTAATAGGTTTATGACATCGTTTCCTTTTAAGCCAGTTACAATTTGTAAAATAGCCGCTTTTGTATTGTAGTTTTGTTCAGCTAGAGCCTGTTTAACTTCCTCTGAATCCGCACCGGTAGCCATTTTAACAATATTTTCAGCCCTTTTAAACAACTTTTCATTCTTCATTTGGACATCAACCATTAAATTACTGTATACTTTTCCCATCTTAATCATAGAAGCTGTTGAAAGCATATTAAGAACAAGTTTTTGTGCTGTTCCGGCTTTCATTCTTGTAGAGCCTGTTATGACTTCAGGACCAACAATCGGGGCAATCGTAAATTTTGAGATTTTTTCCATTTTTGAGTCCCTTGTACAAACAACAGAAACAGTTAAGGCTCCTACTTCATTTGCATATTGCAATGCTCCTATTGTATATGGGGTGCGGCCGCTTGCAGCAATTCCAACAACTACATCTTTTTGAGTTAAATGTAAATTCCTTAAGTCATTACTACCTTGCTCCAAATCATCTTCCGCTCCTTCGATGGCTTCGGTTATTGCTTTTTTCCCTCCGGCAATCATTGCGATGACCATATTCGGATCCGTTCCATAAGTAGGAGGGCACTCAGATGCATCAAGGATTCCAATTCTACCTGAGGTTCCGGCCCCAACATAAATTAACCGTCCTCCTTTTTTAAAGGAATCAATAATCAGATCAACGACTTTCGCAATGACTGGAATTTCTCTTGCGATGGCATTTGGAACAAGTGTGTCTTCCTGGTTAATTACAGAAATGATTTCTTCGGTAGACATCAAGTCAATATCCATTGTTTTCGGATTACGTTGTTCCGTGTTTAATTTTGAAATATTCATATTCAATCCCTCACCATAAATTGAAATTTTCCTCCGGCTTTTATGAATGATAGAAGGGGGAGATCCTCTTCGATAACATGTCCAATTACATTTACACGATCATCTTTTGGCAAATCATGAATGGTAATTTGCAGTTCTCCTGCATAGCGTCCATATAATTGATTATCAATGGTAATCGTTCCTCTCTTCCGCTCCATCTGATTTGATGGTGCAATAAGTACAGTACCTTTTTGAGCATAGGAACGGGATTCAACTGAACGAATTACATCCCTGGCTGGATCCATTCGATTTGTATGGATCTGGTTAAATAATTGCTTCTCGATTCGGTCATTAATAGGCTTCATTCTTAATGGAATCATACCGTTTCCGATAATTGATAAGCGATTTAGAGTATCATTTGTAACAGAAAGATCGCCAATTAGAACCTTGTCTGTATCGTATGAATGGAATAATTCAGCTGCAGCAGTAACAGGTGATGCGGTCCTGTGCTTTTCCAATGTCGGCAATCCGGCATAGACAGGTCCCCGCATCTCTTTATCTCCCGGGATAAAGGCTACTGTTGTGAAACCTTTCGATTTTAAAAACCGGTTTCTGTTCATGAGAAAGTTAGTGTCTAATCCAGTTTCTGGACGGGGGTAAAAATTGTGCCACGCTTCGACATTCTTAACGATAAGCCCTTTGTTTATCAAGATGTCAATTTCCGTCTCTGATACGGTGCTTGCATTAATACCGACTTTCATTTTTTTCGAAAGCTCAACAATCTCCTCGGATGTAAATCCATAATCAACACGGATTCCCGTCAGTCCCCATTGAACCAATTCATCCAACGACTGAAAATCCAGGCCGAGATAGCCTAGAGATTTCGGGGAAACGTCTGCGAAAAGCTCCATGTTAAACTTTTTCGCCAAGCTTCCTAAATCTTTGAGAAGATATAGGTAAGTGTTTGGATCATCCTCAGGAATATGAAGGGATGTAAAAATAGAACGCAATCCCAGAGATGCTGCTTTTTCAATCCATTGAACGTTCTGTATTGTCCGTTCTTCACTTAAATAAATGGAGATTCCGATCATATGATCACCTCATTATAGTCAGAATTTTACGAAAATGAATCAATACGGAAAGAAGGAGGAATTATGTATCCTCCTTCAAAAAATAAGTTTATCAGCTAGATATTTTTCGCCATTTCTTCTTTAAATCCAAATATCCAGGTAAAAATAAATCCGAAGAAATAAGCAACGAGTAATCCTAACAGATAAAGAATAATTTGATCCGTGTGTACAAGGAAAGCTAACGGAATTCCCGAGACTCCAATTGCGATGGTGGCAATTTTAAAGAATGCCTGAAATGCCCCGCCGACGGCTGCCCCGAGACAAGCTGTTAAGAATGGGCGTCCGAGAGGCAGGGTTACACCGAAAATTAAAGGTTCGCCGATTCCAAGAATTCCAACTGGAAGACCCCCTTTAATTACTTTTTTCAAACGTTCATTTTTCGTTTTAAAGTAAATTGCAAATGCGGCACCAACTTGGCCGGCTCCGCCCATGGCAAGTATCGGGAGTAGAGGGTCATCTCCGATTGTATTGATCAATTCCATATGAACTGGAGTTAGACCCTGATGCAAACCTGTTACAACAAGAGGAAGGAATGTTCCGGCGAGAATAAGCCCTGCAATTATTCCTCCCATATCAATAAGCCCTAAAAGCCCTTTTGTAATCAAGTCAGATATAAAGCCGCCGATAGGCTGCAGGACGATCAGTGTTACGATACCGGTAATGAGTAAAGCTAGAGTCGGCGTGACAATGATATCTACCGCTGAAGGGACAAATTTGCGGATCCGCTTTTCGAGAAACGCGATAAATGCAGCTGCAAGCATGACTCCAATTAAACCGCCTCTTCCCGGCACCAGTTCTTCTCCGAATAATGTAATGTTGGCAAGTCCAGGGTTAATGATTAAAATACCTGCCGCACCGCCAAGAGCAGGAGATCCTCCAAATTCTTTTGCAGTATTAATTCCCACAAAGACACCGAGGTAATTAAATAATCCCCATCCGATAAAGTTTAGTATCTGAATAAGGATTGATTCAGGATCTGCACCTGAACGGACAATTACATTTGTTATTCCAGCAATAAGACCAGAAGCAACAATTGCAGGAATTAATGGAATAAAAATACTGGCAATTCTTCGTAAAAATAACTTGAAAGGAGTTGCGTTTTTCTCTTTCAATTCAGCTTTTGTTTTGGCTGCCAATCCTTCAAAGGGATTATTGTTTTCATCGTCAATGTTCCTTATATTTTGACCTGTTAAGTCTGAAACCTCATTCGCAACCTTAGTGACAATTCCGGGTCCAAGAATAATTTGTAATGTTTCTGCTTCAACTACGCCCATGACACCATCAACATTTTTTAACCCATTGAGGTTTACCTTTTCGTAATCAATAGGTTTAACTCGGAGACGAGTCATGCAGGAAGCAAGATCAGCAATATTTTCCGTTCCACCTAACTGTTCTATAATTTCTTTGGCCAAACGCTCTTCTTTATGCACAGCTTTTCCCCCTTATTGTAAGGATAATCATTTAAACAATATGAATCCGTTTACAATTTCATGTTATCAGCTATTAGTATAGTTGTCTAGACCATTCCAAAAATATTTATCTATCAAACTAGAGCAAAAAGCATTCTAACAATTGGATACTGTATATAACGCAATGAGCAGTAAAAACGAAAAGGCACTGTGTTTTGATGAAAATTTGGTTCAGAGTGAAAAATGCTAAAATAAAAAATGATATATTGGATTGCTGTGATAAAGGAGGTTAAAAGGTTGCCAAAGGTACGAACGAGAGACATAATTGAAAAGTTTCAATTAGAGCTCATCAGCGGAGAAGAGGTGATTAACCGCCCGATCACGACGAGTAATATTTCTCGCCCCGGAATTGAAATGGCCGGGTATTTTGATTATTATCCAGCAGAGAGAGTCGGTGCAGTTCGCAGCCATAAGCGAATTTCCCTTGTCAATTCCTCATGACTTTTTTTGAACATGAACAAAATATTGATTGGAGAAAGAAAGTTGTTTAATCACTTCAAATTCTGGAAATTCTAGTGATATAGAAAGCACTTACGAAACCTCCTTATGTTTGTGTGGTAGCTAACATTATTGCCAGGTTTTCGTAAGTGTTTTCTTCTTTTTTGCCAAAATCACAAAAAGTGGTGATGAATTATACTTATCTTCGGGATATATATTTTTAAAATTTACTAGATTGACAATTACTATGAAATAATATAAAGGAGTGGAATCAAAAAAATGATAATTAGTAGAGAACTAAAATCTAATTCACTTGAAATTTGGAAAATTGAAATACCCGACATAGAAAGTACAAATTTTTTGATTATTGAAGATAAAAAGAGGCCAAGTACATTGAAGGACTATTCTTGGCTTAGTGAAACAGATAAGCAATTTTTTGAGCCGAGAGAAAACTATATAAAGGTTCAATTTATTTCAAATAAAAATATAGAGGAATTAAACATAGAACATAGTGAAATAGCAGCGTTAACCGAAAATTTATTAGGTCATGTAGCACAAGCATATTGTAGTTGAAACTTAGATTTTTTATTTAACATGAATCCAGATGATTATATTCGAGAGGTATTAGAAACATATGGGATTGATAGAGCTGATATTTCAAAATGTAAATATCTTTCCCAGGACTAAAAACCAATTTTAATGGGTTATTTCAATGTTCTTTGGCTTCATCACTTCATTACCTTTGTAAATTGGAGAACCCGATACTTGGATATATTGGGGTTTATTGAAAAAAATAATGACGAAAATAAAATTACAGATGAACAATTACAGACTTTGATAAAAGCAGAAGAAATAAAGAGTCCTATCTTTTACGGAAACGAAGAGAATCAATAGACTTTATTGTATCGAAAAAGAAAATATGGTTAACGATCATGTCATGGAAAGATAAGGTTCTTGGGCTAATCGTTCAGCATTTTTGGGATCCGAAAAATACACCAACTTAAACTTTTTAAAAGGGCTTTCCATCATGTTTCAGTTGTGATTTCGGCTTTGGCTGTTCTATCTTCTTCAATTTATTATAACTCATCAGCAAAGATGATATGATTACTTACAATTACATTTTGTATGTGACTAACTATTTAAGTCAGAAGACATAAAAAGTTCCCTTCTAGCTAGATAAAATTTGGTTGGCGAGCCAAAATACTAGGAGGGGCTTTTTTATACCTCGCTTAAAGCTTTCCGAAAACCATACACCGCTGTGCGTATGGTTTTCATTTAATTAATGATCAAAACTGTTATTAAGAGCCGCATTATTAATATCCGCATACAGAATCGATTCGGATAGATGTACGTATGAAAAAAAGAGGATATATGCTCTTGAAATTCGAACATATATCCTCGGATTCATATACACTTACAACGCCTAAGCAAGTGCCAAAAGCCAGATGTTATTCTTTTAAATGGTACGGAAGCGTTGCAATGACGATGTCTTTTTTCAGGATCAAAAAGAATCTTAAAAAGATCGCTGTTTGGTTATGAAGTAAAGTATGCCACCATTTTTTCACAATAAATTGCGGCATTAAAATAGTTATGGTTGCTCCTTTTGTTTCTTTTTCTACTTTATTAATGTAATCCAATAATGGAGAAAGGATTGTCCGATAAGGTGAATAAATAATTTTCAGCTCGATATCTGGATACAACTTATACCATTTGTCGCGTATTTTCTGTTCTTCTTCTTCGGCAAAAACAATTGTAATGGCTGTAATATCGTCTGAAATACTTTTTGCATATTGTACAGATTGATCAACGACTTTACTAATGCCTGAAATCGGGATGATCACCTTCGGAGTCACAATTTCTTTTGTTTCAGTCCGATCACTTTTATCCAATTTTAATTGCTGAGCTAATGTTTCATAATGAGCATGAATTTTGTTAAACAAGACAACGATCAATGGAATGGCTACAATCACTAACCATGCACCGTGTGTAAATTTCGCTATAACGGTAATGATCGTTACTAATCCTGTAGCAATTGTTCCAGTGATAATGATCGACAATGTGGCCATATTGCTTTTCGATTTTTCTTTCCATATTTTTTTAATCATACCGTATTGACCGATCGTAAAGGAAAGAAATACTCCGACTGCATACAGCGGGATCAGAGAATGTGTTTTACCATGGAATATGATAATTAAAATGATCGCTAAAATACTCAAGAGAATAATTCCATTGGAAAACACCAAACGATCTCCGCGCGCTGCTAAACTTCTCGGCAAATAACGGTCAGTAGCTATAATCGAAACAAGCTGCGGAAATCCGGCAAAACTTGTATTCGCAGCTAATACTAAAATTAACATGGTGATCATCTGAAAAATATAAAATAATATGCTATTGCCAAAGACGTGACTTCCAATTTGAGAAATGACAGTCTTATGTTCGGCTGGGGTCACTCCGAAGCCGGCACTTAAAATTGTAATACCTAGAAACATGAAGCCTAACAGTAAAGACATCCATCCCATTGTAATTGCAGCATTTTTGGAACTGTTAGGTCTAAACGATGGCACACCGTTGCTAATGGCTTCCACTCCTGTCATTGCTGAACAACCGGATGAAAAAGCCCTTAATAAAATAAACACTCCGTATCCACTAGCGAAGAAATGTTCAGGTGTAGCGTGATTTGCATAATTAAAACCATGCCATCCTTCATTATATAATTTCCATCCTCCTGCAATAATGAGAACTAGTACTGAAATAATAAATAAATAGGTTGGATAGGCAAATACAGTGGCTGATTCGGTAATTCCCCGCAAATTTAAAATCATGAGCAATAATACAAGAGCGATGGCTATTTCCACCTTCCAAGTAAGCAAGGCTGGAAAAGCAGAAGTAAGAGCCGCAACGGCTGAGCTAATACTAACCGCAACCGTAAGAACATAATCAATCATTAATGCTGCGCCTGCTACTAGGCTTGTGGTGGTATTGATGTGGTCTCTTGCCACTACATAAGCTCCGCCTCCTGATGGGAAGGCATAAATGATTTGTCTATAGGATAAAGTCACAATGACTAAAAGCCCTACAATCGCCAAAGCTATGGGTAAGGAATAAAAAAACACGCTGGTTCCTAATATCATCAATACTAATAATATTTCTTCTGTTGCATACGCTACGGAAGACAATGCATCCGAAGAAAATACTGCCAATGCTTTCCATTTTGGTAATTTTTCATGTTTCAATCGTTTCGTTTCCATTGGCGAACCGATGAATAACCGTTTCAAATAAGCCATTTTCAAGAATCCTTCTTTCTTAAAAGTATTAGGCTTTTTCCTCTCTTATAGCTTGATGAACTGTATGGACTTTTATGTGCATCTTCATAAACATAAAAAACCACTGAGGATGTACTCAGTGGCCAAAAAGACATCATTCAACTTACATCCCTCCCAAAACGCTTACGAGGTTAGCTGTCGGATTAGGACTATGAGAGTAGCCCCTCCTTTTTCAAGGATTCACCCCAAGTAACAAAACGTTACAAAATGGTTCCCCCGCTCCTTAAAAGGATTCAGCGATTTAATCATATTCAATTTTACAGAAATTATCTTACTCAGTTTATGAAAAATTGTAAAGAGACAAATAATCGTTGCCATGTAAATGGGTAAGGCGTTAAAACTTTTATATCGCCCTGATTTTTAAACAATTATTATATATTTTTAAACAGTTTTATTATTCGTGTACAAAATTATCTAGTTTTGTAAAAAATTTCGATTAAATTTACTGAATAAAACATCAATGCTTCTTTCCAAGTTCCGTAGGTTATGAGTATAGGCTGTATCAATAGTGGTTTATTTGGCACTCACCCCTCTTATAAAATAAAAAATCGAGTAGGAGGGAGCGATTAACTCCCGTCCTCTCACACCACCGTACGTACGGTTCCGTATACGGCGGTTCAATTAAGATAATTGACGCAAGTCTTTATAACTTCCGTGAATAGCTGTTCTCTTTATGCCAGTGGTCACTCCACCCTCCAAGAGATCTCCCACGGGATTCACCGCTTCCTCCCTCAAGTGAGGTACTACGTTTTCTGTGTTCATCATGACTCACTGAATGCCAAGGGCTATTCTCTCTTAATTGTTCGGTCCTTCTTAGTTGTTCTAGACCAACTAATACTATGACCTCTGCTGACTTCTGACGGTTCAGCTATCTATCACTAGATAGGTTACCAAGGTTACTTGGCGTGCCAGCCAGACCTCCCCGGGTAAGAGTGTAATCTTTCCTTCCATCCATCTGCTTCATTTACTCTGTATCACCTTCGGCAGAAAGGGCTTTGTTTTGTCTTGCAAACTCACCCAGTGATACCTAGCCTCATATGAAGTTCGTGTTCCTCAGACCGGAAGTTTGCCGCTCGCTTCCTTCAGATTCCGCGTCACCACGGACACCCTTGCGTTAAGCTAACTGCTACTTCTGCCTTCGCAGCTCGGGACTTTCACCCTATAGATTACACCCATGCCGGGCGCACAAGAAACCTTGAAAGAGTGTCGCACACTCATTCAAGGTGTTTATAATTACTTATATTGTACGGTTCCTAAAAATCTAAACTGATTTTTTTCATTGACATTTCCATTATATTGAAAGTTATAAAGTAAAATAACTGAGTTCGCTTCTTGATTTAAACGCTCACCGCAAAGCTCTATAAATTTTGGAATTATCTCCTCATCATAAGAAAAACCTTCAAGTAGAACACGTAAATCATTCGATGGTTCATCATAGAATTCTACTTCTCTAAAATCTTCATTATAGTAATCAATGTTAAAGTCTTTTTCAAATTCGGAAGGTAGTAAATCTCCATCTTCTGTATAACTATTCAAAATATAGTTTTGAAGATCCTTATATGACTTAGAGTTGCCAATAAATAATGATACAAACCCTTCCTTTTCCATATATTTCATACTCCTCCTTAGCTTTTTTACGGTCTAAGACTTTCCGGTAAAGATTCCACTCCACCTTCTAGTCTATAATTAGCCCAATTTTGGAGTCGTCTCTTAAATGTTGCATAATCTGGTGAAGAATCAATAATCTCTAACAATTCATTATGAGCTTTCGTAGAACCCTTCCCGCCATGAACTCCTTTTGGATTAACAAACTTCACATCTTCTATAGCAGTTCTTAATTCCTTAATTTGTTCTGCTGTTATACCCCACCGTTTAAAAGTAGGAGCTCGAGATACTAAATGCCACTCATGAAATCCACCTGGATGTCTAAGTCTACTTTCAATGGCTTTTCTTAACCTAGGGTCAGACCATACTTTATCAAACTTATCAGGAGCTAGTGAATTAAACCATCTATTAAATTCACCATTCTTTACAGATGGAACTGAATTAAGATTAACAGTACCCTTAGGAAATTATAAAAATGTGGTGTTATGTCAAGAAAACGGACACGTTAAACAGAGAGAAATAGCTGAATTTAGGCAGCTACTTTTCTCTGGTTAGCGTAATATGCAGCTTCAAATTCACATGGCGATACATAGCCAAGGGCTGAATGACTTCTTTTGCGGTTGTAGAAGCATTCGATGTACTCAAAAACGGCTTGTTTCGCTTCTTTTCGCTTGCGGAATCGATTCAGATAAATACACTCTTTCTTGATGAGGCTATGAAACGACTCCATACAAGCATTGTCGTAACAGTTCCCACGTCTCGACATGCTCACTTGAAAATGATGTTCCTGTAAAAGTTGCTGATAGTCATTCGAAGCATATTGGCTCCCACGATCCGAATGATGAATTACTCGTCCCGTTGGTTTTTCGCTGTTTAGAGCCCGTTGTAACGCTTTGATGACTAACTCTTTCGTCATTCGTGTATCGATATACCATCCTACAATCTTACGAGTATATAAATCCATGATACTCGCTAAATACAACCATCCTTCATCAGTAGGAATGTACGTGATATCGGCCATCCATACTTCATTTGGAACCGTTGCTTGGAAGTTTTGTTTCAATAGATTAGAATATACGTTGTAAGGATGGTTACTGTTCGTGTGGCTTTGAATTTACGGACAGTAATGCATCTCAAGCCTTCTTCGCTCATGATGCGAGCGACCGTCTTTTGAGACACACGAATCCCTTGTTTGCGTAGTTCTTGCGTAATTTTTGGGCTTCCGTAAATCTTACGGGACTTTAGATACTCATTTCGAATTTGTGGAGTGAGTTGTTCTTTTCGTTCTTTCTGTTTACTTTTCGCACGCTTGAGCCAGTCGTAATACCCACTTCTTGAAACACCGAAAACTTGGCACATCTTCACAACAAGAAATTCATTTCGGTGTTGAAAAATGAAGGCGTAAATTACTTCTGGTTTCTGGTGAAGATGCCTAACGCTTTTTTTAGGATCGCTAATTCCTCCTCCAACTCTTGATTGCGGCGGCGTAATTCGATGATTTCTTGATTTTGTGGCTTGATATGGCCTGAACCCACAAAACTCTTTCCGTTGCTTTCTTTATATTCTTTGACCCAACGATGAAGAGTGTTGTAAGCCAAACCTAGTTCTTTTACCACTTGGGCGATGGACTTGTCCCCCTCCAAGCATAACTCAGCAGCTTGAATCTTGTATTCTTGATCAAATGTTCTCTTTTTCATGATTGGACACCTCGAACCTATTGTAATTAAGTTTATTATAATCTCCCTGTTCTCCGTGTCCAATTTTTAGACTAACATCAATACAATGGGACATTGAAGTGATGGTCGTGAACAGTGTTAACAGGAGAGAGAGTTTTACACATTTTAACATTAACATTTGATTAGATAAAAAAACCCCAGACGAGCCTTGAGTACTCGTTTTGGGGTAGTATTGTTAGTCTTCATCATCAAATAACAATTCATCCATTCTTTCTCTCTTCAGCAATTTGTCGTGACAACTCGAAACTATTCATAAAATGCTCAAGAGGTAACTCCTTCATTCATCGTCATTATGCTCATAGAGTTTAAAATTTACTTTATCTTTTAAAAACTCCAAAACTAATGCTCTCATTGTCTTCGTTGTTCAAATAATCTACAACCATTAAAGTCTCTTGCTTAATGCCAATCCAAGTATAATTTCTTTTTAATAACTATCTTCAAATAGGCAATGAAATACTGTTACCTTTTCCTCTCTAAGTTCTAACGAAATATTAGGTACTTCTATTTCTAATAAGCTTTTTTCAAGAACTTCTATCCCCTCATTCTCTAATAATTTCAAAATATCTTTGCCGATTTGTTCTGTTTCTTCATCGAATGGCTGGTATTGTTCTTGCATTTCAATCTCTCCATCAACATATTCATACCTAACATATTTTATTGCTGCAAATGGAGCAATTGCCGAAATATAAACCAATAATCCGTTTAAATAAGTGTGTTCTCTGATATATGCTCTAAATTCATCCGTACCAATTTTTATCTTAGGATGGATCGAAGGCATAATATATAATGTGAAACATTTTGAATAATTAAAATCTGTTAAATTCTCAACGTTTATTCCTTTTATTTCATGAGTGATTTTATTAGCCCAAACATTAGTATCGACATAATTCAATAAAACATATCCAAAATCACCATGGTGATATAATTGTTCAATTGTATTTAATACATTTTGTTTCATGATATACCTCCGTTATTTTACTGGGTAACCATGGATGTTTCTTTTTTTATCCATATGAACTTTTACTCTAGTTTCTCCATTCACCCCAATTGATTTGTGAAAGTCATAAATTTTAACACTACCATCTGGCTTAACTACAGTTCCCTTTACCCATGCTTCTTGAGTCAATTTAACTCCATCTTCTCCTTCTGGCCATTGAGTTTTCTTACCAGGCATACTATCAGGATGACCTAAAACATGCTTTCCTTGCTTACCAGCATCTACTTTTGGTGCTCCCGGAACGCCTGCGTCCACCGTCCCTTGGCTTGGTAGCTTAATAGTTTTACCCGTACCCTTAGGAAATTATAAAAATGTACTTTATAAACGGGTGGCAGTTTCACTAACCACCACCCATTATATCAACTGACTTTCCGTTCAGGGATGATATAAGCGGTCTTGTGTTTCATCATACCATAGATAATATTGACAAGTCCTCTCATAATGCAAATAAGCGCTTGTTGTTTGGTTTTACCTTCTGCTAGCTTTTTCTGATAATACTCGTAAAACACAGGATTTCGAGGAGTTTTACTGCCTTTACAAATATGTATTTTTTGAACAGCCAAGTTATAAAAGATAGTGTATAATTTCCTGTTTCCTTGCCGCCCGAACCCATTCTGACAGGGGCTATACCTGCGTATCTTGCGAGTTTGTCAGAATGAAAGAAACGATGAATATCCCCGATTTCTGCAATGAAAGCGGATGCGGTCACCGTATTAATGCCTGGCATCGTTTCAAGCTGCATCCCTAATGGCTTGATAAGTGCTTTTAACTCTTTATCCACTTTTTTGATTTCTTGCTTCTTAAAGCAAAATGATGTTATGACTAGAAATATACTTTTCTCTAAAGACAAGCATATTTACCTAATTTGTTTACTTATTCCTTCCCAAAGTGATTTGTCCATTTCCATGTATATTCCAGCTTCTTCGATTTTGCTAAAAATATCTTTATCAATAGTGATATCCTCTTGTTCAATTACACTGCATATTGTTTCTAGAGCTAATCCCCACTCTTCATGTTCTATAAACTCTAAAATGTCTTTTTCATCTTTCAATGGAAGATTAGTAATATATTTCTTACTATTTCTTTTAAAAGAATATTTAAATTCATAAAATCACCCTCCTAAAATTAGTTATTTAATAGGGAATGCAGTTATTATATCTTTTCCATCTGTAATTACCTTTATTTTAATTCCATCCCTAATTCCTATAACCTCATATCTTTGGACACTCTTAACAACTCTCCCCTCTTCCATTTTAGTGTAGGGTCGGTAGCTATATCTGATACATTGTGCATTACTCTTTCCGCACTCCAGTTTTTAGGGTTTCCAGTTCCAGGCATAAATGCCCACCACCTGTTTTATCTCCGTAAAGTATATGCTTTGTTCGTTTTTTACTAGCTATATTTACAAAATTAGCTTTTCCCTTACCCTTCCCAACCATCCCCAATTTTGCCAACCATGTTCATCGTAGTTTCTTTTACTTCTTCCTTAGCTTTGCTCATCCACATGCGGGGCGCCGGCCGACTCCTGCCAAGGCCGGCTGCCATTGGACAGACGGAACGCTGGCGAGAAGGTCTTCTCATTGCTTCTTGAACGAGTGTATCGTTTAGATAATCAGCCTTAAAATAAAAAAGGGCTTGTCTAAAAAGTCCATAAAAACAGAGCGAATGGAGAAAACAATGAGTTTTTCCATTCGCTCTGTTTCCTTATTTTTGAAATTGGTTTGGGAATTTGCGGCCCATTTCAGTATGTTGTGGGCCATTGCCACAATCCCGAATTCTGTTCGGACTTTATGAAGCCCCCGTAACAGAAATCGAGTGAAACGCAAATTGCCCTTGATGTTACCGAACACACTTTCGACATCCACTTTACGCTTCGCATAAAGAGCTGCCTTTTGTTCGTCACCAAGAGCTGCTTTGGCTTTCGCTTTCATTTCTTCATAAATCGTGTTCCAATATACTCGACGATTTCCTTTGGCTTTCGTACACCCATTCTTCAACGGGCAATCCGTACAATCTTCACACTCGTACACTTTCAAATCTTGTATGTATCCAGATGCATTTTTTCTTTTTTGATAATACTTGAATACGACTTTCCGATTGTTCGGACAGATAAAGCAATCGTCTTCTTCGATGTATTTCCAGTTTTGTACTTTTGATAAATCCTTTTTAAACTTTTTACTTTGTTCCTTCAAATAGGTTTGGTATGGGGCTAATAATTCAAAACGAGGTTCTTTTTCTTCGCCAATCGCATATAAATAGTTTTCTTCACTCGCATATCCTGCATCGGCAATGACATACTTGAGTTTCTTTTCCTTCGGCATCGATTCCAATAACTTTTCCATAAATGGTTGGAAACAGCGAGTATCTCCTGGATTTTGATAAATTTCAAATCCCACGATAAATTGATGTTGTGTGGCGAGTTGAACATTATAACCCGCCTTGAGTTGGCCGTTTTTCATATGGTCCTCTTTCATTCGCATAAAAGTGGCCTCATGGTCGGTTTTCGAGTAGCTATTTCGTTCACCTAGAATCTGTTTTTGTACTTTGTATTTTCGTAATCGTGGAAGATAATCCGTTTGAATCGTTTTCAGTTGTTTGGTGAGTTGGGATTTTTTAGAGCGAAGTTCTTTTTTTCTTTCTTTGTCTTCTTCCTGTTTATAATCTTTTTCCAAAGCTTCTATTCTCTCAGAAAGTTGTGCCGATGATTTTTCTAATTCTTCTTCTAATTGTTCTTCTTTTAATTCCTCCAAGGCGATTTGGTGCGCTTCTTGTAGAAACGATTGAATTTTGGCTCGTAGTTTCTGATCATATTTTTCTACGGATTTTCGCCATACAAACGTATATTTGTTGGCATTCGCTTCTATTTTCGTACCATCCACAAAAATATGGTCGAGGTCGATAAGTCCTTGTTCTACTAGTTGAAGGACAAATTGTTCAAATACAGAATCCATCATGTTTGACATACGAACACTACGAAAATCATTTATTGTGCGATGGTCAGGGGTTTGCAATCCCGCCAACCACATCATCGGAAGATTTTCTTTCACCATTTGCGCTATTTTCCGACTTGAATAAACATTTTGAGTGTACGCATATAAAATCACTTTCAATAACATTTTAGGGTGATAGGGTGCACGACCCCCACCAACATAATGAGTATACAACACTTCATCCGGAATCGATTCCACCATTTCATCCACTAAACGGGCGACATGATTTTCAGGAATATACATTTCGATATCTAAAATGCTCATGACTTGACGATTGCAATAAGGTTGGAAAACTAGTTTTTTGCGTTTCTTATTCTTTTGAACCTCTATTTTTTGAATACCCTCTAGAGTCATTTCTAATTGCGTGTTATAATTTTCTTGAATAGTCATTTGATTATTCATAAGAAATCGTCCTTTCTGTAGAATGTTTTTTGGTCAATTTCATTCTATAAAAAAGGACGATTTTTTTGTACCCTAAAAACAGAAAAAAGGGCTGAGCCCAAGGTCGATTCAATCGACTTTTCGGACAGCCCCTTCATATTAGTAGAATGCTCTACTTTAAATATTCAGCTTCCCATTTTTCTTGTTTTTCTACAGGAGAAAGGTGAGAAATATCCTCATATCCATAATTTATCTTCATTTTACCTGTGTTATCTAAAATGAAAGTTAGGTTTGTCCACGGTTCTTGGTCTTGTTCTATAAATTCTTCACGTAACTTAGAAAAACAGTTATACAAATCATTTTCTAACCCATCATACTCTTCTTCATTGACATAAAATAAATCATTTATGTCAAGACTATACACTGGTTTCACTCCATTTTCAGGATAATAGTAGAAAAAAACTTTTTTATAACCTTCTCTTAACTCAGCATACAAATAAATCTTACTCCAATCTTCTGGAATCATCTTAACTAATGTGTTCGCAATTTTTTGATATATTTGCTCCATTTTTTTAGTTTCCAACTTAATTACCTCCTGTATAATTTGTTAATCTATCTGAATATTTTTTTCCATCAATAGTGTAATTGATTTTAAATTCACTTGGTCTAACTGAATTTCCCTCATATATGGGTTTCACATTAATTATTACTTCTTTACCTTCTTGTAACGCCTTTTTCCATGCGTTTTCTAACGATTTATACTCACTCCTATTTAATTTAGCATTCATCGGTACTAGATTGTCAATTTCACCTGGACCTTTGAAAATACTAGCTATCAAATGTCCTCCATCATCATTTGATAATCTATCTTCCCTACCAACTGTCCTTTGTGCATACGGATTCCGGTCAGCTTTACCAAGTTGCAACTTAGCTTCTACACTTGATATTCTTCCATTACCATCAGTTTTATAATGGTAACCTTCTTTGGTTGTAAATTCAATATTAGGTTTCAATGCTTTCTTACCATCAACTTTTGTATAATGCTCTCCATAGCTTACCTTTTTAGAAGTATTACCCGTACCCTTAGTGCCAAGTTCAACGCCATCGTTGCCTGCTTTACCTTCGCCTAGATTTAACCCCGTCTTCTCACTCAGATAAGCTCGAACTTTATTCTCCAATCCTTTAGTGTTTTCGGGCGGAACTTTAACGTCCCCAATCCCTTCCATGGCCAATCCCATTTGCCGGTCAGGGATTGAATTTTTCAGATTGGTCAGGGCGCTGTCTACGAACCGGGCGGTTTTCAGTGCACTGTTTGCGCTTTTGTTTTTCAAATGGTGCGGGATTTCTTTTGCCCATGCTTTGGCACTTCTGATGCGGGGGAATATGTTTTTTTCTGCACGAACCACCATATCCCGGACAAATGATTTGGACTGCAAGCCCGTTTTCGTCGCTAATAATTTTAGATCACTGGCTTCTCTTAGATGGGAGAAACGGGCGGCGCTGCTGAATGTGGAAAGCCCCTTTACGCCAGGGACGATATCCAATGGAGAAAGGACACCACGAAATACTCGTTCGTCTGTTTTCAACTCTCTCCCTGAAATCCAGTCTTTTCCGGAAACGGCTGAACGTAATTCCAGTGTACCATAAGCTGCCCCCAATGCCATCCCTGCTGGCGGACAAATGAAAGAAGTGCCTACTATGACAGCCAGTGCGGTTATTTGTCCCCAAAATTCTTTGTTCATCTGCCCATCTTTGATCGATTCATACTGAAAAGCCCGGGAATTCAATGCTGTTTGTATATATTCTTGTTTCGAAAAATTTGCTTTAGGGTTCAGTTCTTTCCATGAAGCGTATTCCCGTTCTATCAACTTAGCATAGTAGTTGCTGCCAATGAACAGATCTTCTAGTCCAACTTCCGCTTTCGGCACGTCGATTGTTTGTTGCGTGCCGTATGCTCCGGGAGCGACGACCGTTTTTTTGGCGCCAATGTGATTTTTCGTTTTGATCTTTGATATGGATAAGTTGCGCATCGCTTCCACAAAAGCATCGATCTCTTGATAAAACGGATCATCGATGGTGCGGTCAACAATCTCTCCGACACGGCTGCTAAAGCGATGCAAGACGAGATAATCTTCATATAATTGTTGATATTGTTTTTTTCGGTCTGTGTGGGTGAAAGAGATGACACCGTCTGTGTCATATTTGGCGATGTCTGCTTGAACGTCTTCGAGAAGATCGTTCAGATCTTTTAATTTATCAATCATGCCTTTTCCCCATATACCGAGACCGACCAGATCGCCAATACCTTTCTTCGTCTTTTCCCATTCAGAAGGGATATACTTGATATCCACTGCCTTCATGCCTCCGATTGAAACGAAATGGATTCCAACATGTGGAACAGCTGTCTGTTTCATTATAAGAGAAAATATGTAACTTTTGGTAAACAGAAAGAAAAAAAGGGAATTTTAAGTAAAAACTACCAATCATTTTTCGGATCATGTTCTTATTTTAGATCGTAGGAACCGATCAAATAGACCTAAACCAATTTTTCCAAAATTGAATGAGAAGGGAATGAGCCGGATGTTTACTTTATTAAAACAGATGGGTCAGGTAAAATGGTTGATACAACATGGATTTCATTGTCGGCAGGCAAACTTTGAAATCTGTTTTAAACGGAAATAAAAAAGAGTCGTCGCCCCCCAATCGTGCAAAAATCCCCGGGGATCGACGACTCTTTCAAATCTTCATTGAGCCCAAGAAAATCAAAGATTTGATAAAAATTCCCCTTTTCGTTAAAATAAAAATAACCAGTCAAGCATTAAGAATGAAATGCTTATTTAACAACGTTTTTTGGGGTTTTTATCTTAACTATGAGGAATTGAAGCCTGTTCCGTTGCCAATTCGTGCCTCCCCGTATGTCGTTTTTATCTTAACTATGAGGAATTGAAGCACGAGCAGCTGAAATGGCAGGATCGCCGGAAAATCCGTTTTTATCTTAACTATGAGGAATTGAAGCACAAAGATTTGGGCGCAACGTTTTTCAAACTGTACGAGTTTTTATCTTAACTATGAGGAATTGAAGCCTGTTCCGTTGCCAATTCGTGCCTCCCCGTATGTCGTTTTTATCTTAACTATGAGGAATTGAAGCACGAGCAGCTGAAATGGCAGGATCGCCGGAAAATCCGTTTTTATCTTAACTATGAGGAATTGAAGCACAAAGATTTGGGCGCAACGTTTTTCAAACTGTACGAGTTTTTATCTTAACTATGAGGAATTGAAGCTATTACGGATTCTTTTGAACTCATCTTAAGTGGGATTGTTTTTATCTTAACTATGAGGAATTGAAGCACAGCGGTCACGACATTTATTCGCGAACAAATATCGTTTTTATCTTAACTATGAGGAATTGAAGCAAAGAAAACGCAATTACAAAATCCAACACAGCACCGTTTTTATCTTAACTATGAGGAATTGAAGCATAACCCCCATCGCTGACCAATACCCAAGTTTGGCCGTTTTTATCTTAACTATGAGGAATTGAAACCGAGCAACCTTGCGCGCTTGATCTCCGGTCAATTTAGTTTTTATCTTAACTATGAGGAATTGAAACAACAAATGCACTTTTGCACTTGTGGGAAAGGGAATGTTTTTATCTTAACTATGAGGAATTGAAACACCTTCGTCGCAATTTGGTCAGCTTGTATGGTTAGTGTTTTTATCTTAACTATGAGGAATTGAAACCTTACATGAATAATTAATAGAAGAAGTATTCGTTCCACTTTTGAAATGAGGGATTTAAACGTTAGTTACATTTAGATCCTTAAGTCTCAACATTCTTTTGCAATACTTATTTTCAAATGTCGATTCTATACCGTGAGAAACACCACAGGAAAAAGACCAACAAAGTCTGAGATCTCATCGATAAAGGGATTATAGAGATTTTAGGCAGAAGAAAAAGAAAGTCTGACGGAAAAGCCTCGGAAAAATCTTCGGATTGCTTACTTATATTCGATATTTGCATCTTTGATCAATCTTTTATATGTTCCACTATTCAAAATCCTTCTTTGAAGTTATCACCCTATAAATCAACATTTCACGTTGTTTCTCTGACATTTCATTTAAGCACGCTTCTCGTTAGAGAATCCATGTCAAGCCCTTGATGGATAGATCACATACGTATATGTATATTTATTCAAAATTTTGATAAAGATATACTGCAACACTCTGTATTTTTTTCTTGCAGAAAACAAACTAAACTTTTTGAGCTAGTAATAACTTTACAAAAATTTTATAAATCACCGTAAAAAAGATTTAATGAATTGTTTACTTTTTCCTGACTTTTTAAAGATTTTTACTATATTTTTCTCTTTTCTAAACAAAATAAGATTGAATTGTAAGTTAATAGAAAAGAAAGGAGAAAAGGAGAATGGATGAAAGAGTTTTAGAGGTTCAAAGATGACTGAATAAAACCTATGGCGGTAGAGCTGGTTTTAATGAAGTGACTGAAGACGGAATTACTGGATGGGAAACGGTTTATCGCTTAATCCGGGCACTACAATTGGAAATGACAATTGTTTCTTCCAACGGTAATAAAGGAAACTGTTCTCCAATATCAATGATGAAAATCAGAATATTCAGTTAAATAAAAGTGGTTTCGTTCTAAATCTGTGCTGTTATTCGTTTTAATTCCCTTTAAACGAGCAGAGCGATCTAGTAAAGGTCGTCTTGAATGTTTAACCAGTGCCAATATCAAAACCTATACCTGAGCCACGATCTACTTTAATCAGCTTTAGATGTTCTTCTTTTGGACATAAAAACACCCCTTTAGACAATCATAATCTAAAGGGGTAAAACTGTGCAATTTTTTATAAACGGTATGACTTTATTCAAAGCCACATATCCACTGCCCAATTGCTTTATTCGACTGTTACGCTTTTGGCTAGGTTGCGTGGTTTGTCGACGTCGCAGCCGCGGTGAAGGGCAGCGTAGTATGCAATGAGCTGCATTGGAATGACGGCAACAAGCGGAGTTAGATCTTCATGAACTTTTGGCAAGATGAAACGGTCATCATCTTCTTCAAGTCCTTTCATGGAAATAACGCATGGATATGCACCGCGGGCAACAACTTCTTTTACATTTCCGCGAATGCTTAAGTTTACATGCTCTTGGGTTGATAAAGCAATGACCGGTGTTCCGTTCTCAATTAACGCAATGGTTCCATGCTTTAACTCGCCGCCGGCAAATCCTTCCGCTTGAATGTAGGAAATTTCTTTTAATTTGAGCGCGCCTTCTAAGCAGACGTAATAGTCAACGGCACGGCCGATAAAGAAGCAGTTTCGAGCTGTCAAAAGATAGTCTCGGGCAATTTGTTCCATTTCATCCTTTTGGCCGCATAGTGTTTCCATTGCATTCGAAATAATGGCAAGTTCTTGCAATAGGTTAAAATCAAGCTTGATTCCTTTTGTTTCAGCTGCAACAGCTGCTAAAATGGCAAGAACCGCAATTTGTGCTGTATATGCTTTTGTAGACGCAACCGCAATTTCAGGTCCGGCATGAAGCAGCAGCGTATAGTCCGCCTCACGGGAAAGAGTTGAACCCGGAACATTCGTTATAGTTAATGCTTTATGTCCAAGCTCCTTCACTTGAACAAGCACCGCACGGCTGTCTGCCGTTTCTCCGCTTTGTGAAATGAAAATAAACAGCGGATTATTTGATAAAAGCGGCATATTGTATGAAAATTCACTGGCAACGTGCACTTCTGTCGGTACTTTTGCCCATTTTTCGATTAATTGCTTTCCTACAAGCCCTGCGTGATAGCTCGTTCCGCACGCTATAATATAAATGCGGTCCGCTTCATGAACAGCTTGAACAATTTCTTGATCAATTTTTAATTGATCGTGTTCGTCTTGATATTTTTGAATAATTTTACGTATAACAAGCGGTTGTTCATCAATTTCTTTCAACATGTAGTGAGGGTATGTTCCTTTTTCAATGTCGCTTGCATCAAGTTCAGCAGTATATGGAGCGCGTTCTATTACGTCCCCGTTTAAATTTTTGATTGTCACTTGATCACGAGTGACAATAACGATTTCTTTATCCATTAATTCGACAAATTGATTTGTTACTTGCAGCATTGCCATGGCGTCTGAAGCAACAACATTAAAGTCTCCGCCAAGTCCCACAAGAAGAGGGCTTTTGTTTTTCGCAACATAGATCACGTCTCGGTTATTTTCATCTAATAGAGCGATCGCATAAGATCCCTTCAACAAGGATAATGTTTGGCGAAATGCTTCTTCGACACTTAAACCTTTGTTGACAAATTGTTCAATTGTTTGAACAATAACTTCCGTATCCGTTTCACTTTTTAATTCAACATTTTGTAAATACTCACGCTTTACTTGCAAATAGTTTTCAATGACACCGTTATGCACAAGTGTAAAGCGTTTGGATGCACTTTGGTGAGGATGCGCATTTTCTTTGCTAGGCGCTCCATGAGTAGCCCACCGTGTGTGGCCAATTCCGATGGAAGCTGAAACACTTCTGTCCACACCTTCACGAAGCTCCGCAATGCGTCCTTTTTCTTTAAATACATATGTTCCTTCTCCGTTTAATACTGCAATACCTGCAGAGTCGTAGCCTCTGTATTCTAATTTTTCCAAACCGCGCAATAAAATTTCCTTGCAGTCTTGTTGTCCGATATATCCTACAATTCCGCACATAGTCTTAGTTTCCTCCCCATTTAAAGGGGACAAAAGAAGCCTGAACAACTGGGGACAGATCTCTTTCCAGCCATCAAAGCTTCTCTGTCCCCTCACACATGTTTTGTAAAATGTATCCCGTTATGTCACAGTCTTTTTGTGCAAAGAGTCGCCTCTTTGTTTTAAGACGTGACTTTACGGCTGTACGGGAAGGCAACCGGGAGGCATCCGCCGAAACTTCGATAAACCTCCTCCTCGTCAACTAAGCAGATGTCCGCTCCTGCTTAGTCCAGGCGCTTTACAATAAAAAATTTTCTAACTGCCCACCTTTCTATTCTAGAATGTGCTAAAACAATTTATATATTACAATATGGAAAAGCAGTTCGTCAATTCATTTCTGTCTTTCCATATTGTATTATATGATTTCAAGCGTTTTCTCGATACAATGAATATTCAATAAAGAAAGGGAGCTTGCCTCCCCACAACCTCCTGAAAGTAGCCGGCATCCGCCAGCTACTTTCAGATAAAAATCGAAAAATAAATCGAGTAGGAGGGAGCGATTAACTCCCGTCCTCTCACACCACCGTACGTACGGTTCCGTATACGGCGGTTCAATTAAGATAATTGACGCAAGTCTTTATAACTTCCGTGAATAGCTGTTCTCTTTATGCCAGTGGTCACTCCACCCTCCAAGAGATCTCCCACGGGATTCACCGCTTCCTCCCTCAAGTGAGGTACTACGTTTTCTGTGTTCATCATGACTCACTGAATGCCAAGGGCTATTCTCTCTTAATTGTTCGGTCCTTCTTAGTTGTTCTAGACCAACTAATACTATGACCTCTGCTGACTTCTGACGGTTCAGCTATCTATCACTAGATAGGTTACCAAGGTTACTTGGCGTGCCAGCCAGACCTCCCCGGGTAAGAGTGTAATCTTTCCTTCCATCCATCTGCTTCATTTACTCTGTATCACCTTCGGCAGAAAGGGCTTTGTTTTGTCTTGCAAACTCACCCAGTGATACCTAGCCTCATATGAAGTTCGTGTTCCTCAGACCGGAAGTTTGCCGCTCGCTTCCTTCAGATTCCGCGTCACCACGGACACCCTTGCGTTAAGCTAACTGCTACTTCTGCCTTCGCAGCTCGGGACTTTCACCCTATAGATTACACCCATGCCGGGCGCACAAGCAAGTGGAGAAAAACGCATTGTTTTTCTCCACTTATTTATTTTAGAGACTTACCGGACAGCCCCGTCTCTTCATCATTCAACGCCCATTTCCGCTTTGATAACTTCCACAATTTTTTTCACGTACCTCTGGCATTCATCTTCCGTCGGCGCTTCGGCCATTACACGAACGAGCGGTTCTGTTCCGGAAGGACGTACGAGAATTCTTCCATTTCCGTTCATTTCTTTTTCTACTTCTTCTATAACAGCTTTTACTTTTTCATTTTCCATGACAGCCTGCTTGTCCTGCACCTTTACATTGATCAAAAGCTGCGGGAATTTTTTCATTTCACTCGCAAGTTCAGAGAGCTTTTTGCCTTTTGTCTTCATTATGTTGACAAGCTGAATCGCTGTTAAAAGACCGTCACCCGTCGTATTGTAGTCAAGAAAAATAATATGTCCGGATTGCTCTCCACCTAAATTGTAGTTGTTCTTCTTCATCGCTTCGACAACATAGCGATCGCCGACAGCGGTTTGAACGCTTTTTAGTCCATTTGCCTCCAAAGCTTTATAAAAGCCTAGGTTGCTCATAACTGTCGATACAACAGTGTCCCCGTTCAGCATTCCCTGCTCTTTTAAATATTTGGCGCAAATAAACATAATTTGATCCCCATCAACAATTTTTCCGTTCTCATCAATGGCAATCAAACGGTCCCCATCACCGTCAAACGCTAAACCTATATCTGCTTCTTTTTCTTTCACAAATTCCGCTAACGTTTCTGGATGAGTAGACCCAACCCCATCGTTAATATTCAGACCATTTGGAGATGCACCGATTGTCGAAACATCTGCATCCAAGTCGGCAAAAAGATGTGTAGCTAGTGATGATGTGGCTCCGTGCGCACAGTCCAAAGCGATATGTAAACCAGTGAACTCTTCGTCAACCGTCTGTTTTAAATATTGCAAGTATTTTTGTACGCCTTCAAAATAATCGCTCACTTGCCCCAGATCAGAGCCGGTCGGTCTAGGAAGGTTATCTTCTTCTTGATCGAGCAGCGCTTCAATTTCTTCTTCTTGTTCATCGGAAAGCTTAAAACCATCAGGGCCAAAAAATTTTATTCCGTTATCTTGAACAGGATTATGCGAAGCGGAGATCATGATGCCTGCTTCGGCTCCTAATGCCTTTGTCAAATAAGCAACACCTGGTGTGCTAATGACTCCAAGCCTCATTACCTCGGCGCCAATGGAAAGAAGCCCGGCAACTAAAGCACCCTCAAGCATATGACCTGAAATGCGGGTATCCCGGCCAATCAACACTTTTGGTCTATTTTTATCTTTTGTTAACACGTACCCGCCAAAGCGTCCTATTTTAAACGCTAATTCAGGAGTGAGTTCACTGTTGGCAACTCCTCTTACTCCGTCTGTACCGAAATATTTTTCCATGAATCATCGCTCCTTTTAAAAAATATCACTTAATTTGAAGCTTCTTCAGCAGACTTTTTTTGTTCAGATGGTTCAACTGAATCGTTATTTTCTTCTATTTGATTTCTTCTTTCATTATCTGCTTCTTCCAACGAGTTTTCTTTATTGGATAAGCGAATCTTCACTTTTTCACTCGATAAAACTGTCGAGAGGTTGTAACGGTTTTTGGCCTCCACATTTACTTCATGTTCTCCTTCATCTAACCCTGCAACATTCACATACAATTCGATATCAGATTCTTTTACGTTTTTCAAAACACTGTCTTTTCCTCGCAAAACAACATCCAGCTTTCCTGTATCCGGATCAATAAATTCAATTTCCTGATCGTTTCCTAAACCGATGACTTTGATCGGCACCTGTTTAAACGTCTTTTCTTCTCGTTTTTCAATATCTATTTTAATTTGAACTTTATTCGGGACAACGTTTGTCACTCCATCCGGAGCCGGAACATCAGCTTCAACTGTCGCATTTTCTTTGATTTTGCTTAAGTCGACAGATACATCATCAATTGACTCTATTTGCTCTAGCACATCCTTTGGACCATAAATTGTCACTTGGCTAGGGATCGATTGAATCGATGATATGCTCAGTCCATCAGAAAGCTTTCCTGTTGTTTTGATTTTTAAGGGTACAGATTTCGATTTCGTTGGGCTTTCTACCGGCACTGTTACGGTAACCGCTGACGGTTCGATTGTAACAGGCAGGATGTTCCCATTTGCATCGTATACTGTCACTTTTGACTTCTGTACAACTGTTCCATCAGCACCTTCCAAACTTACTGTTGCTTTCACAACAGCTACAGCATCAATATGCTCTTTTGCGCCTGTAATTTTTACACTGTCCGGTTTAACAATCGGACGCTCCGCAATGTAGCCTTCCTTCATTTTGTTTTTATTAATAACTTCCACTTCAACCGGAAAATTTTCAGATACCTTTTCATGAATACCTACTGTAATGACAGCCGGATCAATGTCAACCTCCAATTGGTCAGACAAGTTTTTATGTTTCAAACGGACACTGTGCGTGCCAACGGATAAATCCGTTAAATCTGCAAAAATTTCAAAGTCCTTGACTTGTTTTGTCGTAGTGACAATACTTTTGGGCCCTTCAATCGTAACGGT
The DNA here is from genome assembly GCF_038004325.1 of Aeribacillus sp. FSL K6-2848. Taxonomy (NCBI): domain Bacteria; kingdom Bacillati; phylum Bacillota; class Bacilli; order Caryophanales; family Bacillaceae; genus Aeribacillus; species Aeribacillus sp. FSL K6-2848. The sequence continues at coordinate 204,916 of NZ_JBBOQQ010000001.1, read as the reverse complement.
GACGGTTTGGGGAATACCGGTGACAACAAATGCACGGTCGTCATAGTATACGTTTACGGGCACATCTGTAATTGTAGCTGTTTCGGTTGTGGATGGCGACCGAAATATATTGTATTTTTCTTCATTATTCGAAGCAGGCGATTCTATATTCACTGAAGCATATAGCATGAGCGCTAGCAACAATGCAATGATGCGCATAAACCAGTTGCTATTCATTAATTTATCCATTCTTTTTCACCCTCCATTGCCAGCGGCTAGAGGAAGCAGCTTTCGTACGGTTAAACTCAGCCAAGAGCATCTCCTTTAACGTTTCTGGAGTTAAATGTCTATGCAGCTCACCATCCTTGGCAATCGATATACCGCCTGTTTCTTCAGAAACAATGATAGTTATACTATCGGTTACTTCACTAATTCCCACTGCAGCGCGATGGCGTGTGCCCAGCTCCTTCGATATAAACGGGCTTTCGGAAAGCGGCAAATAACAGGCAGCAGCGGACACTTGATCTTTTTGTATAATAACTGCACCATCATGTAAAGGGGTATTGGGGATAAAAATATTAATTAATAGTTCAGCAGAAATATGGGCATTTAGCGGTATACCGGTCTCAACATAATCCTCCATTCCTATTTTTCGTTCAATCGAAATGAGAGCACCGATTCTCCTTTTCGCCATATACTCAACAGCTTTTGCTATTGCTTCGGTCATGTTTGTTTGCCCATCATCTTCCTGGCTAGCTGCCCTTGCAAATAGACGCCCCCTTCCTAATTGCTCAAGGGCTCTGCGAAACTCCGGCTGGAAAATAATGATGATAGCCAAAAAACCCCAAATCAACACTTGGTCCATTAACCATTGCAAAGTATTCAAGCCTAAATATTGGCTTAACACTCTAACGATAATGATTACGATAATTCCTTTTAAAAGCTGAACAGCTTTCGTTCCACGAATCACCATAATCAATTTATAGATAACGAACCAAACGAGGAGAATATCAATGACATCTATGAGGTAATGCAAAAGAGAAAAATCCCCTAAGGTCATATTGTTTTCCTCCAATAGTTCATCAAATCGCGATTGATCTATTCTAATCAAACTTCTAGGTTTGAAAATCTCTCTAATCAAAATTCCACTTTATTATATCATAACTTTTCCTAAATGCACTTAAACATAAAAATAGACCATCCTACTAAAGATGGCCTATTGTTTAAAAACCTCTGACAGAGTCGATTTTACTTCATACCACAGCCACTCAAACAATTCGTTTATTTCCTCAACCTCTCCGGTAACTTGACCGGCAGAAGCCAAATATTGGTCTCCGTTAATCACCGTTACATTTCCTTCAACTTTTCCTTCTATTTTAATATCACCGTTTTTAACAGTAATATCACCTTTCACCGTTTCTCCTTCAGGCACAATAACAGTACGGTTGTCAACAACCAAATTATCATACTTTGTTACGCTGAATTGGCTTTCTTCATAAGAAGCAAATAAACTTCCAGTCATTAGAATAACAAATAGTGCAGCGGCTGAAAAGAAAGGATGATTTCGGAACCAGCGTCTAGTTGAGACCGTACGCTTTTCTTTTGGCAGTTTTTCTAACACCTTTTGCGTAAAATCTGCCGGTGCTTCAACATGTGAGATACTCTTGACAAACGCTACAGCTTTTTCCAATTCTTGATAATGTGCCTTGCAATCCTCACAAGATTGCAAGTGTTTTTTTAACTCACGGCCTTCATCCTCATGCAAATCCCCGTCCAAATACTTATGGATCATCTCCACTACATGCTTAGGACATTTCATCTTACTCACCCCAATCACAAATGCCTTAATTGTTTGCGTAAAGCCTCCCGTCCCCGGTGTATTCTTGTTTTAACTGTTCCGACTGGAAGTTCCAATATCTCTGCGATTTCTTGCAAGGATAGCTCCTCAATATATCTCAATACGATGACTGATCGATATTTATCCGGCAGTTTTAAAATTTCTTTTTGAATCGTTTCTTGCAGTTCAATTGCTTCAACTTCTTTTTCAGGCATTGCAATATCAGATGATACTTGGGAGTACATTGTTAAGCCATCAGTCCCCGCAACTTCTGCATCTAAATAATAGTCCGGCTTCTTTTTCCGAATACGATCAATCGATAAATTGGTTGCAATCCGATAAATCCATGTAGAAAATTTTTTGTTCATATCAAATGAATGGATGTTCATATACACTCTTATAAATGCTTCCTGTGCTATGTCCTCAGCTTCATGGACGTTTCCCAGCATTCTATAACAAAGTTGAAAAATTTTATCTTTATATAATTCAACAACTTCTGCAAATGCATTTTGGTCGCCTTTTTTAATTTGTTTGATCTTTTTATTTATAAATTCTTCCATTTTTCTACCTCCGCAGTTGCGGGTACATCATGATACGAATTCGTTCCCCAAAGGTTTCATTTTTTTATAAATCTATTCTAGCAAATTTTAGGAATTTATGTTTTCATCTGCAAGAAAAATTTTTTCCTTTTGTAGCAAAAACCTTTCACATTCCCATTTCTGGGCTTTTTATAAAGAAACGTCCAACTTGTCATAATGAAAAATGACATTACAAATTTTTTTCAGAGGGGTTGCACCTAACGCCGCGTTAGGTATTATGATCACAATAGGTTTATAAAGATAAGTGTTTTGGGGGCGATGTTAAAGTGAAGGAAGAGACTTACTTTACGATTGGCGAATTTTCTAAAAAGACGGGAACAACAATCCGAACATTGCATTATTATGATCAAATTGGACTGCTCAAACCGAAAAAAAATCCTCGTTCTGGACACCGATTATACTCTGCTCATGATGTATTGACACTTCAAAAAATAGTCAGTCTTAAATTTTTAGGATACAGTTTAGAACAAATCAAAGAGTTAATTAATGAAACCAACTTCGATTTAAACTTAAAGGAAACTTTACAGTTCCAAAAAGAAGCGCTTGAAGAACGAAAGGAACATATTGAAGAAGTGCTCAAAGCCATTAAACGAATTCTCACGATTTTAGAAGAAGAAAAAGAAGTGGATAGCAATGTTTTAATGAGTCTTATTCAGAGCATACAAACAGAAAAAGAACAGCGCAAATGGTTAGAACATTATACGTCAAAAGAAGTAGCTGAAAAGCTTTTTGATCAGCCTGAAGAGGTAATGATCTCCCTTGACAAAGAATACATCCAATTATCCCAAGAAACAAAAAGATTGGCAGGAAGACCTGTCGATGATCCTGAGGTAGAAGCGTTAGTCGAAAAATATATGAAAACAATATTAGAATTTATCGGAAAAGAATTAATTAGTGTTATCGGGAATTTAGATGAAGCTGAAATTAAAACTATTGAAAATAAATTGGCATCTCCATTTACACAGGAGGAAGAGGAGTGGCTTCAGCAAGTGATGGAACATTATGCGATGAAAGCTGGGCTTCTCCAAGATGAAAATATTGACCGACTTTAGCAAATAAAAAAACTTCACCTCCCCTTTTCCAATTGGGGAGGTCATTTTTTATCTTTGAATTACAGGATGATGGATATTCATTCAGCTCCCATTTTCCCGAAACCTTCCCCAAATTTTATCGAGTGAAGTGTTCCGCCGGAAGCCCAATTATCTCTTTCATATTCATCGAAAACTACTGTAACCCATTCTTCTTTCACGTTTAGTATTTGCGCTGCTGCTTTTGTTATTGCCTCAGTAAACTGCTGTTTCTGTTCTGCGGTTCTTCCTTTAGCCAGCCTTACGTTGATAAAAGGCATCGAATCACAACTCCTTTAAGCCGTTTGAATTTATAAATGGTGTCGAAATTTATTCGTCCTCATCCGGATCTGTGCTATTTCAAAAAATGAAACAAGACAGAAGTTTGTCGATATACTTCGTCACAACACCCGTAAAAACCTTTGCTGGGCAGTCATTGTATGCAAAATGTTTTACACAAATCATCCTCTACAGCAACAATCTTCTGGAAAAGAGACTAATTTTTAAAATCAACAAAAAATCATTTAGGTCATGGTTCCATTTAGGAACAACCGCATTACCAATACTAAAAGGAAAAATACAATTCGACTTCAATGGTATATCCAAATTTAAAAGGCTGTTATGGGACTAAAAAGGAGAATGCTCCTACATATCATTATTTTGAGATTCAAAAGCGAGGATTAGATATAATCGAAGGATTAGTAACATTTCAAATAAAAAAATCCTGACAATTTCTTGTCAGGAATTAAGTTCATCTTATTTTATAAAGTTTTCCCTATTGAATTTAAAAGCGGAAGACGGGACTCGAACCCGCGACCCCCACCTTGGCAAGGTGGTGTTCTACCACTGAACTACTTCCGCACAAATGGTGAGCCATGGAGGATTCGAACCTCCGACCCTCTGATTAAAAGTCAGATGCTCTACCGACTGAGCTAATGGCTCTTAAAGTCTTCTAATCCATTTTAAAATTTGTCAGATGTCCCTTCCTCTTCCTGATTTTTCGAGGATACTGGATGCGTCGGGACAAATCGCTGCTTATTCGACGAGGCTTTGCCCTTTGTAAAATCTAGTTAAATCTTACTTTCTATCTAACATTTTTACAAAAAAAAGAACAGACATGAACTGTCTTTTTATAATAAATGGCTGGGCTAGCTGGATTCGAACCAGCGCATCACGGAGTCAAAGTCCGTTGCCTTACCGCTTGGCTATAGCCCAATATCACCATTCATCTCTTGACTAATTATATTGTACCAATAAAAAAATCACTTTATACAACATTTTGTTGTTTAATGTGATTTCAATGTTTCATAACATTCTTCGGCATGGTGGAGGGGGACGGATTCGAACCGCCGAACCCTAAGGGAGCGGATTTACAGTCCGCCGCGTTTAGCCACTTCGCTACCCCTCCGATTATTAAAAATGCCGGCGAGAGGAATCGAACCCCCAACCTACTGATTACAAGTCAGTTGCTCTACCAATTGAGCTACACCGGCGCAATAAATACTTTAAATCACACTCAGTTTTTACCTTTGTTTAAATTGTTATGCCAGCCTCATTAAACTTGTTTAAGAAAAGCTTGTTTAGTACATGGTGGAGGATGACGGGATCGAACCGCCGACCCCTTGCTTGTAAGGCAAGTGCTCTCCCAGCTGAGCTAATCCTCCATGGTGACCCGTACGGGATTCGAACCCGTGTTACCGCCGTGAAAGGGCGGTGTCTTAACCACTTGACCAACGGGCCAATAACATCATTAGCAAAAAGACAAATTAAATTATATATAACAATTTACTTTTTGTCAATTATAAAATCATTTTTCCTTCACAAGTTTTTTATTAAGCAATCGACGAGTATTAGTATAGAGGAAAAATGGTTTATTGTCAATATGAAGATTGAGCCAAGCATTTGCAGGAGGGATTCCATAATAAACGCATACAAATGATAAAGATAACCCCAAAGTAATTCCTAGTCCTACTTAATCTCTTCAATGCTTGATGGATAAGTGTTTTCACTTTATTTTTTAGGTACATGGTACGGGTCACGTGTGGCTTCGTTTATTGTTCTCGTGATCTTTTCGATGTATTGTTTGAATGGGCTTCTTGAGATTTTTTCCATCTTTCTACTTGTCCAATAAGCGTTTTGATGACTAACTTTTTCTAATGCTGCCACCAAGGCCGTCATCATCGCACCGGTACCTTGATCCACCCAGTTCCGCCCATTTTCAAATGTTTCGCAAACACACTCATCGTTCTTTCTGTACTCCCCATTGGACGCATTCCGGTCATGTCTATTCCTTTTTCTCTCAGCTATTTCTGGATTTGCTATAAAAAACCTCCTTATATCTATTCTTGAGGAGATTATCTCATAATCTTACAGAGTCTAGAAGATTGGCTAAATTTGACGCTTACTTTTAAGGGAAAACGTTCCAAAAAAGGTTAAAATTATAAAAAATCAGAAACAATTCTGAGAGATCTGACGTTTTAATAAGTAGAAAGTCCTTCACAAGAAGTTATGTCTGATATTTCGAATTATCCAATGTTTTTCTTAAGGCAACGGGCGTGAAGAGAGGTGTAAAAAGGTGCGTTATGAAAAAATACGTGTACTATTGATTGAGAAAGACAAAGATGAGTTGTTAAAAATTTGCTCTATCGTTAAAAATGAGACCGACATAGAAATAGTAAGAGTCACGTGCGAGCTGAAATGTTTAAGTGATTTTATTAACCGTTTACATGTGAACATTGTACTAATGAATATCGGATTAGTAAAAGATACAGAAAAAGTCAAAGTAATAAAATCTGTTACTGAAAAAACAAAAGCACAGCTGATTATTTTAAATGATCAGATTGACAATCGATTGATTTTTGAAGCTTTTATTGCCGGGGCAATCTGTTACATAGACAAATCCTATAATCATATTCCAAATGTAATACGCTTAGCGTATCAAAAATGGTCACTTAAAAGTGCTTATGTTGAATCTGTTATCCGTAAGGAGTTTTGTCGCTTAAGACAACTAGAGATCCACTATATGAAGGAGAGATTAACACAAACAGAACAAAAAATATTAAAGCTGATCGCTGAAGGCTATAAGCAAAAACAAATAGCAGAAATATTAATGGTAGAAATTAATACAATAAAAAAGCACATTACTAATATTTTGAAAAAGACGGGGGAAAAAAGAAGCAAAGAAGCAGCCCGAAAGGCCCGGGAATGGGGGTTAATTTAAAAGGTGGCAAGAAAATTTGGGACTTTTTTCAAATGTGGCTTCTACTCTAATCACCGTTCTGTATTGTTAGAAAATGTGAACTGTAAAAACAGGTAGCTAGCACCTTACTCGAAGGATTCTCGCGGGAATTCAGGAATTTTAATGCGGAAAAACGAGGAGGGTTTTATTTGAAAAAAATGGTTAAAAATTGCTTTAACTTCTATTCTAGCTGTAGGAGCATTAGTGCCTGTTGCATCAGCTGCTAACTACAAATTTCATTTTGATGTGACAACAAACTTTTTAACTGGACGTGCTTATACTAACTATGCATGGAAATTTACAGATAAAGAGAATCCAGTTGTTAAGATTACTAGTATAGATTCGAATTGGACAGCAGGAGTAAGAATGGAAAATTCGGAAGGTGCGAAAAGAAGTAGTAATCTTTATACTAAAAAGGCTGGTAATTACACATTAACAAATAATGGAGCTAAGGCCAGTTATAAGTACCGTTTGAAAATCTGGAAAGAAAAAGGAGGTAAATTTGACCGCTTTACGATGAAAGGGAAATGGAACCCAGATACGTATTAACTTAACTCTTTCAATTTCGATTCCGTAGCATATCGCATTTCTGCAATGTAGAAATGCGATATGCTTTTAAAGTAGTTTTGATAGTTATCAATCAGAAAGCGAGTGAAAGATAATGCTCTTACTGGAATTAAAAAGGGGTTTATTGAATAAGCGCATGTTAGTTTCCTGTATGTTTGCTCTTGTATTACCTGAATCCGTGATGAATTGAAATCGACTTTGATTTTGTTGTAATTTTGATGGATTGATAATCCATAAAACCCTTTTTATGCTTATGACCTATGTCATCTCTATTTCCGAAAATGGAACAAATCTCTTTTTTAGGTATACGAACCAAAAAAATAGACAAAAAAGCACAGGGAGTGACGTTGGACATCAGTTCCCGAACATTCGTTCGTTATCTTGCCTCTCTCCATTTCTGATAGACGTTCAGTAGGGGCTCGCTATAGCCACTCCTTCGCGTCAGTTTCATCCAGATCTGTCGTGATCGACGGACGAGTCGCCCTGCCATCGTGATCACCGTCTGAATAATCGTCTTGATGCGGCGGCGTTTCACTTTGTGGTGCAACGGATGTCTCGGATCGCTTAATAGATCTTGTCCAATCAGACGAAGAAGATTGTAAACGAAGGCTCCCATGACCAACACGAGCGCATTCGTTTTCATCTTCCCAGATGGAAGCCGCTCTAAATCTAAGTCGCTCTTCAGTTCGCTATGAAACTGTTCGCATGTCGCATGGTCATGATACAACGCGAGCACATCGCTCATTCGAACATGCTCGTATCCTTTGAGCCGCACCCAATAGCTTTCCACTTCATAATCAGGAACGAGCATCAGCTGTCCATTGCGTTCCATCGTCCGTTCCGTCACTTGGGTGACTTGAACGTACGTATACGTGTTTCCATCGATCGCTGCCTTCTGTGGAAGGCATAGCTCATAGGTTTGTACTCCTTCGCTTTGTCCATCATCGACACGTTTGCCCTTTTGCGAAGCGATCTGGAACCAAAGCGCTTTCGATTCTCGGCGTAAGTTTCGCTTGATGACAAAGTCCACGTCTTCCTTTAGGCATACGTGCACATTCGCTTCTGCATCGTTTCCTGCATCCATGCGAACAAGCAGACGAGATGAAGTCAGTTGACGAGCTCGACGGATAGCGGTGACTAAAAACGAGGGCATGTTGTCTTGCACATGTTGTTTCCCTGGACGCAACTCGGCATGAACGAGATACCCTTCCTTCCCTGCATACGCAAACAACGGTGTAAAACCGTCAAATCCTTTATACGTTCGACTGACTCCTTCTTTTTTCGTATCGGAGTTGTCAAATGGGGAACCATCTATATCAAGGGGAAGCCATGTCGTCTTTCCTTTGGTCCAACAAGGGGACAAAGTGGCATGTCGTTGAATCAACAGACGTATGGACTCCTCCCAAAGAATCGTTTCGGTCATCGGAAGACAAGCGAGCTGATCGAGTCGTTGTCGCAAGGTTGGAGAGGAAGGCACGTGCTGAATCCCCATCGATGCCGAAAAGATATCGTCCTGACGATACGCTTCGATATGATCGAAATCCGTTTTTCCTGTGGCAAGCAAGCCAATCATCGAGCGAATGACATCGCTATGGGAAATGTGCACTTCTCGACGAACCGTTGGAAGCCGAAGTGCGTTTACCCGTTTATCCAGTTTCGTTCGATGGAGTAAGTAGCCAACGAGAGCAAGCCCAGCACTTGGGGTAATCGCTTCATCTGTCAATACAAACCGAATCGGGAAATCTTTCATCACATCACCTACTTGATGAAGAATCGTCAACGTCGTTTTCCCTTATCGTATCAACGGTTTGCGACCATTGTAAAGATGTTTTGTCACGGATTCAGGGTATTAATATTTTTGACAGCTCATGACAGGTATTTGTATGATGTTTTATTTTTTGACCCCGAAGCTCCTGATATACGAGGTAATCATCAAGCGATTCAAGATATTTTAGGTGAAATACACAACAAATATAATATTTGGGAGAGCAGTTTTTCATACATAGGTATATTTTTTCCTTTAATTGTTGTGTTTCCATATGCCGCTTCCTATTTAGAAGAAAAGAATCAGAAGTTTCATTACTTTATACAAACAAGGAAATCTTTTGACCATTATGTTAGGAACAAATTCTTGGCCGCCACTTTAACTGGGGGGCTTGCTATCTTCATCCCAGAGTTTATCTTTTACGCTATAATTTCTATTTTTTTTAATAATGATGCCGATTCCCCCTATCGACAACTGCAGGAAGAAGGCATATTCTACACATTGTTCAACACACAGCCTGAATTGTATATTTGGATCAAATTTTTAACGCATTTTTTGCTTGGGGCGTGTTTCGCCTGTATCGCTTTATGCCTTTCCACCTTCGTCAAGAAGAAAGCAATTGTATACGTTGGGCCATTTCTGATTTTCGGTATTTGGGAGATCACCGCAGGAGCCATTCTGGATCAATATCAGTTTTCTCCATCCACCTGGTATGATTTATGGCCTGAAGTTTCGCCATTCTATGTATACGGGTCAATGATCACGATTTTGATTACAGGTTATGTAATTTTTATTTGGAGAACGAGACGGGTGAGAATTGATGACTAATGCCAATCCCCTGAGCACTAAGACCATTCTTTTAAACTGTATGAAACACAAAGTGAAGCACGTAGTTCTGACTCGAAAAGCTGTTTTGTTTGTATTGCTCGTATGTTTAGCAACTTTTCTGGCCAATAGCAAATTAGAGCATATTGACAACCGTTTCCTCAATATGTGGGATTTAATCTTCGATATGCTGTATCATCCTTACTACCAATTGTTCTTGTTTTTGCTGTTCTTCCTGTTTGTGTTAAGTGATATTTGCGATGATCGGCCGATAACTCTCTATGTTCTGCTGCGTTTAAATAAAAAATCGACTTGGTTACTTTCCAAAATATTCCTAATACTTTTAATAAGTACACTGTACACGCTCGTATATCTTTGTATTATTACTCTAATTTCTCTTTTATTATACGGTTATAGCATCCATTGGAGTCCAGGATCCTCCAATCTTTACCACGGGGAGCTTATTGGGCATATACAACCAGTTACTGGTTTTATTCTGTTAGCTATACGATATGTCTTAAGTATTTGGTTTCTCAGCATCCTATATTTGTTTGTTTATGCGTCAGCAGATGGTTATCGCATCGTCAAAGCAGTATCGGTGACGGTGATGCTCCTTGTTATTAACCATTTATTTGCTTATAGGTTTTTTGTATCGTATGCTCCGTTTTTGTATATCCATAACGGTTATCTCGTGACGCTTAGGCTGAATGAAAACGGATTCCAATCGGCAATGGTGTTGAATGCAGCAGCCGTTTCTCCTATAGTTTTAATGCTTCTCGTCTTGTGGATGAGAAAATCAAAGCTGGAATTTGGGGGATCTTGAATATGATCAGAGAATGGAAAGCCCTTGTTCAGTTTAATATGCGCTACTTTACTTATCATCAGTGGCTTCTGGCGATCGCAGTGTTCGTCATCTCTAATTTGGTCACACTTCTATATTATGGAGATCTTGTCTCATCCACTATAGATGCATTCATCTTCCACTTTGCCGTGTTCGAGGGGGCGGATATTTTAACGATCATTCATACATTGCTCCATTTTTTCGTATTAGCGTATATTGTTGACTTATACATGGAAAACAATTTTCATGAGAATTTACTGTATACTTTGCTGCGGATATCTAACAGGAACGCGTGGGCATTGGCCCATTTGACCGTCTTATTTGCCATTCATGTTGTGTACCTATTTTTTTATTACAGTCTGTCCTGGTTCATTTTGCATTCTATTTATAAGTCAGGTGATATTACAGTCCAGTATTGGGCAGGTAAATTGTCGTCAAAAGATGTATATTCACAATGGTTATTTCTATTCCTTTCATGGATTATCCAGCTAATCGGCTCTTTTAGTATTAGTTTGTGGCAAGTATATATCAACCTCCTTACCCAAAAAAGCGGTTACGGGTACTTCTCTGCTGCTTTAATGTACATCATTCCTTTCATTTTTGGGAATGTGAATCTATGGATTGGAAGCCATGGCAGACTTGTAAACTATGACGTGTTGGCTCCAAGTAGCGGGAGTCATTCAATCGCTGGTTTTGTCTTTTTTCATGTTTTATGGATTCTTCTGTTCATTTATTTGTCGTATCGCGTTATGACGCGACGTTAGATTGCTGAATTTTCAAGGAAAGGTGATAAACTATGGCAGTTGTATTGCAGGTAAGGAACTTGAGCAAAACATTTAAAAAGGAGAAAGTATTTAATAATATAAATCTTGATATTGAAGAAGCAAAGATTTACGGGTTTGTCGGGCATAATGGGAGTGGTAAATCAGTTTTCTTTAAGATACTTTGCGGCATTTTACTCCCAGACCAAGGAGAAATAAAAATTTTTGGAAATATTTTAGGGAAGGATATTGACTTTCCCACTGAAGTTGGTGCTGTTATCGAGACACCAGGATTCTTGTCCGATTACTCCGGATTTAAAAATTTAAAATACTTAGCTTCTATACGCAATAAGATTAGTGATAAGGAGATTATAGAAGCAATTCAAAGTGTCGGTCTAGATCCGAACAGCAAGAAAAGTGTGAAAAAATATTCTTTAGGTATGAAACAAAGATTGGGTATCGCACAAGCAATTATGGAGAAGCCGAAAATACTCATACTAGATGAACCAATGAACGGTCTGGATAAAACAGGAGTCAAACAGATAAGAGAATTGCTGTTGTCATTGAAAAAACAGGGGACAACCATCTTATTGGCGAGTCATATCAGTGAGGATATTCACATACTATGTGATAAAGTGTACGAATTTGATAATAAAACACTTGTGGAAGTAAATAAACTCTAGATTTCACTTAATCAGTCATTCCGAAAAAGGGTTGAATTCATACGTGCTACTTGAAGCACTTGAAAAGACAGTTCAATGGATAAACGGCAGATGTCACCGAATTCTTTGGAACTCAAGTCAAAACGATTGGCATTTCCTAAAATTCGTTCGATAAACTTGCCAATTTCACGTGTACTCATGTCACTTTGATACATCTTGATGATCGCTTCCTCGAGCCAGCCGGTATGGCGTTGGTAAGGGGGAACAAATGCGTTTGAAATTCTCCGTTCCGGTGATCCGACCTTATTGTGTATCCGGATCTCGTTAATAGTAGCCGTTTCTCATATTCGATGTTCCAGCTTGTTCAATCTCGAGGAAATGTTTCATTTCTTCCCACATTAATCAGCTCTAATTTTTCATTCACAAACTGACGAATGGCACTTTCCTGTTGATTAGCCCAGTCACCATTCGGTATTCTTTTAGACATAGGTAGGGTTCTCTGGAATATTTGGCCAAATCAGAAAATACCCTACCTTATGCTTTACACAAAATTTTATACATCATCCTTTTGGCCGACATAAATTTTATCGAGATCTTTTATATTTTTTTAAAAATAATATAAAAACCCGTGGTGCTAGTTGAGTCTTAACGCTCAACTAGCCCAAGAACAACAAGGGAGTAAGCCAGTAAAATACCATCCAGTGCCGTTTCAAATCCAGAAACCGAGTTCGCTCGAATCTCGGTGATCCGATACGAATCGACTAAAATCGAAAACACGGTTTCAATCACTTTGCGTTTTCGTTTCATCCACTGTTTCCATGCGTCGGATTGGAGAATTCGCTGATTTTTTCGAACGGGCGTCCAAAAAGCGACTCGATGCTCTTCGTACAGCTTCTTTTGCAGTTTTTGGCTGATGTACCCTTTGTCACCTAGGTTATATGGATGTGGAATTTGCGTCATGACGGTTTCAGCGGCCACCCGATCGTGACAAGACGCTTCAGTGACGACATATCCCATCGGAAGCCCTTGGTCGGTGACCTGCAGATGAAGTTTCAACCCATAGAAAGCGATCTTTTTCGAAGCACAATAGCCAATATCCGCAATTCCACGAAACCGTTTGGCGCGATACATTCGGGATGAATGACACAGCTCGATCGGCAAACTGTCCACGACCGCATACGCATGGTGTTGTCCACGCTTGGCCAGCTGGTGCCGCATCCACTTGATCGCAAAGCCAAGCGCTCGGCAGCGACGGTTGTATCGAGAACGTTCAGGGAACAAGTCCTTGGAAAACAAATTCCCGATCACAAACCGGTGCCAAGCCCGTTCGGAAGTGAAGCCTAACAACTTTCCAAGGACATGGACGGCGATGATGACCTCGTCCTTCTGTTTCAACAAATGAAGATTTCGACGTTGAAGATGAATCTGGATACTCGATAGTTGAGCTGATACAAAACACAAAATCGATACATATTGTTTTTGAAGTTTGGCTCGATCTGTTGTAAAATGAAAGTGCTCTTGCATGTGAATTCTCCTTTTAAATGTTTGGTCGCACTTTCATTTTAAGGAGATCCTCATGCAAGGGCTATTTTTATGCTTGTCTGATTTTATCTAGCACCACGGGTAATATAAAAGATCTTATTGCCGTCAAAATGTTGTTGAAGAATGATATAAAAACAAAAAAAGGCTCCCTCGCACATCGAGAAAACCTTGATATATCAACGTCTTTCATCAAAGCTTCCAACCGGGCTCGAACCGGTGACCTCTTCCTTACCATGGAAGTGCTCTACCAACTGAGCTATGGAAGCATGGCTCCGCAGGCAGGATTCGAACCTGCGACCGTTCGGTTAACAGCCGAATGCTCTACCACTGAGCTACTGCGGAATATTTTAATAAACCATATTTTGGTTCACATACAGCTCAATCAGTATATCAAAATGATTTCAAAAGAATGTACTCTTGTATGGTTCTCTACAATAAGCCCAGCTTTCAAAAAGAATTTAAAGGCAGCCTGGCAGCGTCCTACTCTCACAAGGGACAAACCCTCACTACCATCGGCGCTGAAGAGCTTAACTTCCGTGTTCGGGATGGGAACGGGTGTGACCTCTTCGCCATTGCCACCAAGCAGCCTTTTCTGTTTTCCTTCCTGTTGTCAAATGACATCGGAATGTCATTCTTTCAAAACTAGATAACGTTTCTTTCACGAATAGATGCTCTTACTTGGTTAAGTCCTCGATCGATTAGTATCCGTCAGCTCCACGTGTCACCACGCTTCCACCTCGGACCTATCTACCTCGTCATCTTCAAGGGATCTTACTCGCTTCGAGCGATGGGAAATCTCATCTTGAGGGGGGCTTCACGCTTAGATGCTTTCAGCGCTTATCCCTTCCGCACATAGCTACCCAGCGGTGCCCCTGGCGGGACAACTGGTACACCAGCGGTGCGTCCATCCCGGTCCTCTCGTACTAAGGACAGCTCCTCTCAAATTTCCTGCGCCCGCGACGGATAGGGACCGAACTGTCTCACGACGTTCTGAACCCAGCTCGCGTACCGCTTTAATGGGCGAACAGCCCAACCCTTGGGACCGACTACAGCCCCAGGATGCGATGAGCCGACATCGAGGTGCCAAACCTCCCCGTCGATGTGGACTCTTGGGGGAGATCAGCCTGTTATCCCCGGGGTAGCTTTTATCCGTTGAGCGATGGCCCTTCCATGCGGAACCACCGGATCACTAAGCCCGACTTTCGTCCCTGCTCGACTTGTAGGTCTCGCAGT
>NZ_JBBOQQ010000001.1:97500-185000 GCF_038004325.1 Aeribacillus sp. FSL K6-2848 | reverse complement strand
ATATGGACTAACCAATGCAACATTTTTTGTATCCGCCTCATGGGCCGAACGCCATCCTGAAGTAGTCAAAAGAATTATCGATGACGGTCATCAGCTCGGCAGCAAAGGATATGCTTATAAAAACTATACTGAGTTGGACACTAACGAAATTAAGCGTGATTTATCTTTAGCCCAGCATACATTTCAAAAGCTTGGTATCAAGGATATAAAATTGCTGCGGCCCCCAACCTGCCAATTCGATCAAAACGTTTTAAATATTGCTGAACAATATGGATTAACTGTCGTCCATTACAGTGTAAATTCAAATGACTGGCAAAACCCGGGAGTCAACAAGATTATCCAAAATGTTACGAAACACTTAAAACCAGGTGATATTATCCTGCTTCACGCATCAGATTCAGTTAAACAAACTAACCAAGCGTTGCCGGCGATTATTCAACATTTGAAACAAAACGGCCTTAAAAATGTAACCGTACAAGAATTAATTGAAAACAGCAATGCAAGAACGAAAGAACTATCATTCCAATGAAAAGAACTTTGGAAGTAAATTCAAACCAATCGTTTTCAATATTTTGGAAATCAATAAGCATTTTAAAGAGCTATAAGGAAAACTCCTTCAGCTCTTTTTTGCTTTTGGCGAGTCATTTGTCATTTTCGGCAAAATCAACAATTGGTAAGCATTGCAAATTAAAATTGGAAACAGCATTAAATACAGCCAATCTCTATCATTGACACGAAGGGCCGGCATCCACTCAATCACTGAAACAACAACCATAAAAAACAATGCAGGGACAAACGCATCTTTATTCGTCTGTTTTTGCTTAAAATAAGCAATTACAGCAGAAAACAACAAAATGATAACAGCTACTAAAATATACGGGACAATGGAATCTCCAGTTTGCGCAAAAAATTGATATCGAAAATAAACTAAATCAAACAACACAAAAATGATTAACAAGATTTGAACAGAGTTCCATAACGAAACTGAGCGAAAAATGCCTAAGCCAAACCTGTGCACAGTCAAATAAGCGAAAAAGCCCATTTGGCTGATGATGCTGAAAATAAAACCTACTCCGATCAGCCAAAACAATACTGCAACAATTTCAACAATATTAAAAGACAAAAACAGTTTTTCATACTCGCTCCATCTTAAGATAAAACCAACAATACTTGTCGCAACTCCACCTACAATGAGAGTAGAAAGGAAAAATCGTACCCAATTTCGGCTTTTCACTGCCAACCCCTCCATATTTCGTAAAATATCATATGATTTTATCAATCCAACTTGTATATTACCATATGGCAAAACTTTTTTCGCATAAAAAACAGTTGGTTTCTCAACATAATGGTAGAAGTTATTATTGAAAGGAGCTAAATGAAATATGAGAGGTAGAAATTGTTCGCTCCTCATCATGATGCTTATATGGATGATCGTTGCAGGATGTGCGGATCGGCAGCAAAGTGAACCAATGAATTATGATGAAACAAAAAAAATGGTTGTAGACATATTAAAATCTGACGAAGGAAAAAAAGCCGTTCAAGAAATTATGAAAGATGAAGAAGTTCAACGAAACTTCATTTTAGATCAAAAAACCGTCAATAATACGATTGAAAAAGCGTTAACATCAGAAAAAGGGAAGGAATTTTGGAAAAATACATTTGAAGATACAAAATTTGCGGAAGGATTTGCGAAAACATTGCAAACAGAACATGAAAAAGTGATCAAACGTTTAATGAAAGATCCGGAATATCAAGGAATGCTTATGGATGTGCTGAAAAATCCTCAAATGGAAGAAGAACTATTGAAGGTTTTAAAAAGCAAAGAATACCGCCAATATTTACAGCAGCAAATTACAGATGTTCTATCAAGTCCGCTCTTTCAACCGAAAATCGAGGAGGCGCTATTGAAGGCTGCTCAGCAAGCTCAAAGTAAACAACAAGGCGGGGGCAGCTCCGGAAACGAAGGCGGGGGCGGAGGCCAATAGACCTCCTCTCCCTTCCTTTACTTTTCTGTTATCTCAATCACTTTTCTTGCTATATCTAAATAAGTTTTCCCTATTGGATGGTTTTCATTATAAACAGACGGAGCAAAGTCCTCTTCATCCCAGTCCGGCTGCTCAAGCGGAATTTGCCCTAATAGAGGGACCTGCAAATCCTCTGCAAGCTTCTGACCTCCGCCTTTCCCAAATACATACTCTTTTTGGCCTGTTAATTTACTTTCAAAATAGGACATATTTTCAATAACTCCTAAAATTTCGTGCTCCGTTTTAATGGCCATTGCACCAGCCCTTGCAGCAACAAATGCAGCTGTTGGATGAGGCGTAGTTACAATGATTTCTTTACTAGTTGGAAGCAATGTATGCACATCTAATGCAACATCACCTGTACCAGGAGGCAAATCAAGGAGTAAGTAGTCCAACGATCCCCATTCAACTTCTTGGAAAAAGTTATTCAGCATTTTTCCGAGCATCGGACCTCTCCAAACAACAGGCGCATTATCTTCAACAAAAAAAGCCATTGATATGACTTGCACACCAAACCGCTCAACTGGAATAATTTTATCCCCGCGAACGATCGGCCGGTTCATGATCCCCATCATATCAGGAACGCTAAAGCCGTAAATATCTGCATCAATAAGACCAACTTTTTTTCCTAGACGAGCAAGGGACACAGCCAAGTTGACAGATACGGTTGATTTGCCGACACCGCCTTTTCCGCTTGCTATTGCAATAAAGGTTGTTTTTTCATTCGATAAAATGGAAGAGCTTGTACTATCAGAATAATACTTTTGGACAATTTCCTTTGGAAGCTCCGAAAAACGCAGCCCAACAGTCTCGGCACCCGCTTGTTTAAGCTTTGCAACAATTTGCTGCTGGAGTGTTAACTGCTCGCTTGTTCCCGTTTTGGCAATTGCTATTTTTAAACTAATATGTTTTTTTTCGGGCTTGATTTTTATTTCTTCAATCGCATTCAATTCTTTTAAAGATTTATGTAAAAATGGATCTTCCAACTGTTCGACAATGGACCTTACATCTTCTTCCCGCATCGTATCCACAACCACCTTTTTTCCATAAGACTTTTAATAGTATATAGTATAACACATTTCCAACAGTCCATTGAAAATAGATGCCTGAGAAGAATCCATTTATTCCGGTATTTGCTGTTCATTGGAAAAATAACGCAAAACCCCGTTGTAAATGGCGGCTGCCACTTTTTTCTGATATTCTTCAGAAGCAAGAAGCTCTTCCTCAGAAGGATTGGATAAAAATCCTACCTCCACAAGCGCACCCGGTTTTTTTGCATGCTTTAGTAAATAGACACCGCTTATTGGCTTTGCTTTTCGATCTGTATTTCTTAAATTTTTCCTTAATTCATCTTGGATAAATTTCGCAATAGCTTCATTCTCCTGATATTTTCCGTCATAAAATGTTTGCGCTCCCCTCCATTTTGGAGATGGAATAGCATTTAAATGGATGCTTAAAAACAAATCGGCGTCTGATTCATCAATTAGGCGAACGCGCTTTCGAATATCTTCTAATTTTCTCCGGCTATATCCGTGTGTATCGTCCGAAGCCAAATCTTCATCTTTTTCTCTTGTCAATAACACTAACGCTCCCTGCTCTTGTAAATAATCTCGAGCAATATTGGCAATTTTTAAAGTTATATCTTTTTCCAGCAGTTTTTTTCCTACTGCTCCTCCATCGGGACCTCCGTGACCGGGGTCTAAGTAAATGATTTTTCCTGATAACGGAAGATTCCATGATTTCCATGAATTGAAAAGGGAGAATTGATATTGAATGATAAATACGAGAATTAGAAACCCAGCAATAAACAGCGCCCATTTCAGCTTTTTTTTCACTCCGCATCCCTCCTGCTCGTCCCTTCAATTCAATATATGGAAAAGCATAAGGATTTATGATTACTGCAATTTTAATTTATATCCTGAATCCGTGATGAATTGAAATCGACTTTGATTTTGTTGTAATTTTGATGGATTGATAATCCATAAAACCCTTTTTATGCTTATGACCTATGTCATCTCTATTTCCGAAAATGGAACAAATCTCTTTTTTAGGTATACGAACCAAAAAAATAGACAAAAAAGCACAGGGAGTGACGTTGGACATCAGTTCCCGAACATTCGTTCGTTATCTTGCCTCTCTCCATTTCTGATAGACGTTCAGTAGGGGCTCGCTATAGCCACTCCTTCGCGTCAGTTTCATCCAGATCTGTCGTGATCGACGGACGAGTCGCCCTGCCATCGTGATCACCGTCTGAATAATCGTCTTGATGCGGCGGCGTTTCACTTTGTGGTGCAACGGATGTCTCGGATCGCTTAATAGATCTTGTCCAATCAGACGAAGAAGATTGTAAACGAAGGCTCCCATGACCAACACGAGCGCATTCGTTTTCATCTTCCCAGATGGAAGCCGCTCTAAATCTAAGTCGCTCTTCAGTTCGCTATGAAACTGTTCGCATGTCGCATGGTCATGATACAACGCGAGCACATCGCTCATTCGAACATGCTCGTATCCTTTGAGCCGCACCCAATAGCTTTCCACTTCATAATCAGGAACGAGCATCAGCTGTCCATTGCGTTCCATCGTCCGTTCCGTCACTTGGGTGACTTGAACGTACGTATACGTGTTTCCATCGATCGCTGCCTTCTGTGGAAGGCATAGCTCATAGGTTTGTACTCCTTCGCTTTGTCCATCATCGACACGTTTGCCCTTTTGCGAAGCGATCCGGAACCAAAGCGCTTTCGATTCTCGGCGTAAGTTTCGCTTGATGACAAAGTCCACGTCTTCCTTTAGGCATACGTGCACATTCGCTTCTGCATCGTTTCCTGCATCCATGCGAACAAGCAGACGAGATGAAGTCAGTTGACGAGCTCGACGGATAGCGGTGACTAAAAACGAGGGCATGTTGTCTTGCACATGTTGTTTCCCTGGACGCAACTCGGCATGAACGAGATACCCTTCCTTCCCTGCATACGCAAACAACGGTGTAAAACCGTCAAATCCTTTATACGTTCGACTGACTCCTTCTTTTTTCGTATCGGAGTTGTCAAATGGGGAACCATCTATATCAAGGGGAAGCCATGTCGTCTTTCCTTTGGTCCAACAAGGGGACAAAGTGGCATGTCGTTGAATCAACAGACGTATGGACTCCTCCCAAAGAATCGTTTCGGTCATCGGAAGACAAGCGAGCTGATCGAGTCGTTGTCGCAAGGTTGGAGAGGAAGGCACGTGCTGAATCCCCATCGATGCCGAAAAGATATCGTCCTGACGATACGCTTCGATATGATCGAAATCCGTTTTTCCTGTGGCAAGCAAGCCAATCATCGAGCGAATGACATCGCTATGGGAAATGTGCACTTCTCGACGAACCGTTGGAAGCCGAAGTGCGTTTACCCGTTTATCCAGTTTCGTTCGATGGAGTAAGTAGCCAACGAGAGCAAGCCCAGCACTTGGGGTAATCGCTTCATCTGTCAATACAAACCGAATCGGGAAATCTTTCATCACATCACCTACTTGATGAAGAATCGTCAACGTCGTTTTCCCTTATCGTATCAACGGTTTGCGACCATTGTAAAGATGTTTTGTCACGGATTCAGGTTATATCTCTTTTTTCCAGCCAATTCCCACCAGAAAATTGGCGCATTCAAAATTTAACTAATCTGCTCAAACTCGTCATTCTCCCCAACAGATAATATAGCTGTAGAAGCCGTCAACTTTCTGCCATACAGCTGTTTGTGCTTTAATGATAAATCGCCTTATCACTTTTCGGTCCTAGATATGAAGTTTAAATTGGGGGCAATTAGGGATAATGGAATGCTTCACTTGAAAATAAAATTGTATGTCTGATTCAGTTTTTTTACAGCGCTTTTTTTCAAAAAGAAACATTTTAAGAGTATAAAAAAAAGCTCCCGCAAATATGGGAGCTAAGATGAATGTTACGTTTCAGTTATAACGAGACCGATCAGGCTGGCACGGTAAATTTTATTATTTATATTTGACGGTAACTTTCGTGCTTTTTCCTACATTTCCAGCCTTATCTTTTGCATACACTAGGAGAACTGTTCCGGCTTTTTGTTTTTTGATTGAAACGGAGAAATTTCCGTTTTTATTCGCTTTGCCCGAACCGATTACTTTCTTTCCTGCTTTGACATACACCGTTGAATACGCCTCTGCTTTTCCTGTCACCGAGGAAGATTTTCTTGTCACTTTGTTCACTTTAGGAGCACCCGGCGGTATTTTATCGAGTACCGTCACTTTTCGCGCCGGACTCACATTCCCCGCTTTATCCGTCGCTGTTACAGACAAAATCGTACCAGCTTTTTGCGGTGCCCGTAATGGGACAGAAAACTTGCCGTCTGATCTAGACGTTCCTTTTCCTAATTCAATTGTTCCTGATTTTACCGTTATCGTTGCACCCGCCTCCGACGTTCCTGTCACTGCTTTATCTGAATCTTTCACTTCATTGACAGCAGGTGCTGTCGGCGGCGTTTTATCAACCACCGTTATTTGAACCGACTCGCTTTTATTTCCCGCCTGATCCTTGGCATATACGCTTAATACAGTCCCAGCTTTTTGTTTACTGATGGAAATGCGGAAGGATCCATTACGATCAGCCGCTGCAGTCTTCAATATCTTTGAACCAAGCTGGACATAAACAGTCGTTCTTGGATTAGACAGGCCATTTATAAATGTATCCCTATCACTTACCGGGTTTACTATCGGTTTTGGAGGAGTGTAAGGATTTTTTTCATCTAAAAAAGTATAAGTGATGTCATTTCCTTTAGATGCAGGAACAGTTTCATTACCAACAGCCCGTTTTACTATGGCTCCGCCGCCCCGCAAGCTGGCATATTCTCCCGAAAATATTTTTGGAATTAATAAATTAAAGCCTTCTTCTCCTTTAAAGCCATATTTTCCCGTATCTTTCTTCAGTAAAAGGGCACTGCGGAAGTTCGTCATCAATTCTCCAAATGTAAGGGAAGAGTTGATATATTTTTTCGCTACATTCTCTACTGCTTTATAATCATTATGAGTATCTGTTAAAATCTCTTTGAAAATCTTGTTTCCTTGATTCGCTTGAATTCTGACATATTGTCCAAAAAGATAGGACAAGGAATAGTTAGACAAAGTATCGCCATAATAATTCCAATACAATAATGAATGACCATTTGTAATGGAGGTAGAAATATTGTAGTAATAAATGTAATTCGTTAAAGGTTTTCCCGTATATATATGTTCAGCTGCCATTGACAATGCTTCATCTAGCCATGTATCCATTTGGGAGCCGTTTTCTATAAATACATTTTGGTTAAAATTCACCATATGTTGAAATTCATGTACCAATGTTTCGTATGCAGCACTTACATCCTTTTCCGTCCCTGTTCCCATTAAAGGATACGTATCAATATAAAAAATCTCTGATTTGTTGGAGTATGGAATATCATGCAAATCTCCTCCATAAAAGTAACCAGCAATATACCCCCCGAATCCTGCAAAACCATCTTGTATATCATAACAAAGAATGTGAATTTTCCCGTTTCCGTCCACATCGGATTCGCTGGCAAAATTTTGTGTGATGAGCGGATAAATTTTTTGATCAAATTCTTGCCCTAATTTTTGCGCATCAGCTTCTGTAATTTGATTATCATAAACCCATACGTTCGCTTTTGTACCTGAATACAGCAGCTTGGCGCTAATTTGTTTATCTTCATTGGTCGTAAAATCATGCACCCAAAATGTCTTAGTATCGCCAACTTTATTGAGAAACTTTTTGGAGAGAGATTTTTGTTGAAGTTTCTTGTCTTCATGTTTTTCTATATCAAAAGGTCTATTTACATCCAGTTTATAAGCATCCAATCCTATTTTTTTGTTTATCGTATATTGATCATTATTGATTTTGAACTTTCCAGTGGATTGAGGTTTATATACGTCGACGGACTCGTTGCTGATTAATATGTATTTATTTCCTCCAGATGCTGTGTCTGAACTTCTTTCCTGTGCAAAACCGCTAGCTGGCACCAATAATAAAAAAATAAGAACAAGGCATAACGACTTTTTCAACCAACCCATTTCTCCACCTCTTTATTTATAAAAAATTGATAGAAATATTATAATGGATGATTTTGTATAAGGCACTAAAATTTTTTGAACAGTCACAAAAGTTTTAAGCCTATTCGCCTAAATGAAAAGTGCTAATAAAATCTTTGTGGTAAAGAGAAAAGAAACGTGTCAAAGCTCAGCAAAAAAAGACAAATAAAAAATAAAAGCCGATTTCCTCACCTGCGTTACACAATTGGAGGTTTGCTCGGCAAATGATAAAAGCTTTTTCTATCTTCGAAAATCTGGAATCGTTGAAAAGACATTCATATCGAGATGAACATTTTGAAAACCGCAATTTTTTGTTTTTTAAAAGTTTTCATAACATAGCCACAGTGCATGGATGTCGCCCAAATTGTCCTTACGAGTAATATTTCACACAGGAAATAAAAAACCATTTTGCTTCATTCTTCCTTGCAAAAAATAAGCAGCACTGTCAATAACTCCTGAACTTTTCCTTTTTGAAATAAAAAAGCCAATCAAAAGGCGAATTCAGCAATGGCCCCCGTCAAATCATTTTTTCACAAGCCGTTTTTAGGCATAAAAAAAGCCCGTTCCAACGAAGTTGAAATGAGCCATGCATGAACTGCTTTTAAAGCTTTAGTTTGTATCTCTTTTTTCCAGCTAAAAACCCTTCTTCCCACCAATAATGAATAAAGTGCTGGCATGTCAAATAGATGGATTCCATAACAAAATCATCATTTGATTCCCTTGCCAAATAAAGAATATTGTCAAATAAATTGTTAATAAGCTCTTGTTCTTCCTGTATACAACGTGTATTGGCCTGCTCCATCGATTCCCCGTAATATCCGAACCGGCTGTAGGCCGCTCCCAGCAAAAAAGATTCAATGGCCGAGTGGACACACTCTTCTTCCATTGCAGTTTTATGGAAGCGTTTTTGAAAAAAAGGATTAAACCATTCATCAATCATATTTTTCAATTTGCGAATTGGGAGATCTTTTAACATTTTTCGCTCAGTGAGAAGCTTTTTTTCCTGCCGTCTTTCATTAAAGTCTGTAATTACATTCATCAAAATCTCCTCCTTGTTTTTATTTTTTTCAGTTCACGCTGTTCCATTCAACCACTCCTTTCCAATTGCAAATAAAAAACCACAACAATTTGTTGTGGTTTAAGGTTCGAATCATTAACGTTTTGAAAATTGCGGTGCACGGCGTGCTCCTTTAAGACCGTATTTCTTACGCTCTTTTACGCGAGCATCTCGAGTTAATAAGCCTGCACGCTTTAACGTTCCGCGATATTCTGGATCAGCTTGTAAAAGTGCACGAGCAATTCCGTGGCGAATAGCGCCTGCTTGACCAGTGAAACCGCCGCCTCTAACATTTACTAGTACATCATAATTGCCAACTGTCTCTGTTAAAACAAGCGGTTGTTTAATATCTTCAATCAAAGCTTTTGTTGGAATGTAATCTTCAATGTTCCGTTTATTAATTACGATACGGCCTTCACCAGGAACTAACCGAACACGGGCAACAGAGCTTTTGCGACGACCGGTACCGTAGTATTGAACCTGTGCCAAAATGATAACCTCCTTATTAAATTATCCGCGAAGTTCATAAACTTCTGGTTTCTGTGCTTGATGAGGATGTTCGCTTCCTCTGTAAACATGCAATTTTTTAAACATTTGGCGTCCAAGGGAACCTTTTGGAAGCATTCCGCGAATAGCAAGTTCCAGCATTTTTTCAGGATAGTTGTTTCGCATTTCTAATGCAGTTCTTGATTTTAAACCACCAGGATGCTGGCTGTGGCGATAATAAATTTTGTCTGTTAATTTTTTTCCAGTTAATTCGATTTTTTCAGCATTAATAATAATTACGTGGTCACCTGTATCTACATGCGGTGTAAACGTTGGTTTGTGTTTTCCGCGTAAGATAGATGCAACTTCGCTTGCTAGACGTCCTAAAGTTTTGCCAGCTGCATCAACAACATACCATTTGCGCTCAACTTCATGCGGCTTTGCCATAAACGTTGTACGCATTGTTTTCCCTCCTTAATCGTTCATGTCGAAAAGTCTATTTCAAAAACACGATTATTTTCCGGGGCTAATCGTGGGGCTTGAAATACATACCATATGTTATCTTATCTTTTTAAGATATGAATGTCAAGAAAATGTTACACCTGGATTAGTTGTCATAATAAACTTTCCAAAGATATAGACCGCATCCAGAAACTGTTTTCCCAGCTCTTGATCTATCTTTGGCTGCGATAATTTGTTTTATTTCTTCCGGCTTGCGCTTCCCTTCTCCTACTTCAATCAATGTTCCGACTAAAATGCGAACCATATTGTAAAGGAAGCCGTTTCCGACAAAACGGAACGTAATTTCATCTCCTTCTTCCCATATATCTGCTTCATAAATAGTTCTCACTTTATTTTCCGTTTCTGTTTTAGAAGAGCAAAAGCTTGTAAAATCATGTGTTCCAATAATGAAACGGGAGGCAGTTCGAATCGCTTCAATATTTAACGGATTTGGAAAATGGTATGCATAATGACGCCGGAACACATCTCGTTGAAAACTGCGATACAAACGGTAGCGGTATTCTTTCTTCTTTGCAGAAAATCTAGCATGAAAATCTTGATCGGCAAGCTCTGCATTTTGAATGGAAATATCTTGAGGAAGCAGCGTATTCAAAGCAATCGGCCATTTTTCCATCGGAATTTTGAGGCTTGTATCAAAATGAAATACTTGGCCAACAGCATGCACGCCGACGTCTGTTCTGCCGGAAGCAGTAATTTTTATCCGCTCCCCTTTGTGGATTTTCATTAATGCTTCCTCAATCTCTCCTTGTACTGTCCGGTGGGCGGGCTGGCGCTGATAACCGCTAAATCCTGATCCATCATACGAAACTGTGCATTTAATCCTCATTTTTAAAACTCCTAGGCACGCAATAGTAATAAAATAATTGATAACAGCAGGATAGAGGCCATCATAATGGAATCAATCGCTCCCCATTTCAGCTGCCTGATTTTCGTACGTCCTTCACTTCCGCGATACCCCCTGGCTTCCATAGCGGTAGCAAGCTCTTCCGCCCGCTTAAAAGCGCTGATGAAAAGTGGTACAAGCAAAGGAACGATTGCTTTTATTCGCTCTTTTACAGGCCCTGATGTAAAATCTACCCCTCTTGCCATTTGCGCCTTTAAAATTTTTTCTGTTTCCTCCAGCAGAGTCGGTATAAAGCGAAGAGAAATAGACATCATTAATGCTAGTTCATGGACAGGAAGTTTAAATTTTTTAAAAGGCTTTAACAGACTTTCCATTCCATCCGTTATTTCGATAGGCGTTGTTGTTAAGGTCAATGTCGTTGTCATAAAAATTAAGAAAATGAACCGAAGAGAGATAAAAAACCCTTGCCGCAAGCCTTCTTCATAAATGGAAAAAAAGCCGAAGCGGAACAGCATGTCCCCTTCTTTTGTTACTAAAATGTGCAGCAAAAATGTAAACCCAACGATCCATATAACAGGTTTTAAACCGTTCCATAAGAAAGAGAACGGAAGCTTCGTCAGCAAAATAATGATGAATGTAAATAATCCTAATAAAAAGTAAGTGATTCCGTTATTGGCAAAAAAAACGATAAAAACATATAAAAAAATCGTTAGCAGTTTTGCACGGGGATCCATTCGATGAATGACTGTGCTGCCAGGAACATATTTTCCGATGATGATATTATCGATCATATACGACACCTTCTTTTAAAAGGGCTTCAATGAAATCGGCCGTTTCCTCTAAAGTCAATGGCTTGTCTTCAACCGTTAAAGAAAATTTTTCTTCAAGCTTCATGACAAATTTAATTGATTCCGGCAAATCGAGCCCAAGCTGCTCCAGTTCCCCAGTCAACCGGAATATTTCCTTTGGCGACCCTTTCATCTTTAATTCCCCTTGGTGCAAAACGGCAATTTCATCAGCGTACTTTGCTGCGTCTTCCATGCTATGCGTTACTAATATTGTTGTTAATTTTTTTTCTTTATGGAGACGATAAAAAAGCTCCATGATCTCATTTCGGCCTTTTGGATCCAATCCTGCAGTCGGTTCATCTAAAACGAGCACCTCCGGCTCCATCGCTAAAACACCTGCAATCGCCACTCTTCGCATTTGCCCCCCGCTTAGCTCAAACGGGGATTGATGAAGGATTTCTTCTCCTAGACCGACAAGCGGCAGCACTTCTTTTACCTTTTTTTTCGCTTCTTCAAACGATGCGCCAAAATTCATTGGACCGAATGCTATATCTTTTTCGACGGTTTCTTCGAATAATTGATGCTCTGGGAATTGAAAGACAATTCCGACCTTTTTTCGGATAGATTTCAAGTTTTTCTGTTTTTCTCCTGCCTTAATCAGCCGGTCTCCAAGTTGAATAGAGCCTTTCGTTGGCAAAAGCAGGCCGTTTAAATGCTGCAAAATCGTTGATTTTCCCGACCCGGTATGCCCAATCACGGCCAAATATGTTCCTTCATGGATATCCATATTGATATCACACAAAGCGAGCCGTTCAAAAGGAGTGTTCATTTGGTAACGATGTTCTAATTGTCGGATTTTAATGTCCATAATTCGTCCACCAGGCTTTCTACATTAAGGTGTCGCGTCGCTAAAGGCACTCCTTTTTCAAGAAGCCGTTTGCTCAGCTTGTAAGAAAACGGAAGATCTAAACCGATGCTTACCAGCTCCTCTTCCAAGCGAAACACTTCTTTCGGAGTTCCCTCCACAAATTTTTTGCCTCCATTCATTACAATCATCCGATCTGCTTTGGCCGCCTCTTCCAAATCATGGGTGATGGAAATGACCGTCACAAGCCCTTTTTCTTTCAATGACCAAATGGTTTCAATTACTTCCCGGCGTCCAATTGGATCAAGCATTGAAGTCGCTTCATCTAAAACAATAATGCTTGGTTGAACAGCCAAAACGCCTGCAATCGCGACCCGCTGCTTTTGTCCGCCAGAAAGATGATGAGGTTCCCGTTCTAAAAATTCATTCATTTTTACAATTTTCGTCGCCCATTCGATTCGTTTTACCATCTCTTCTCTCGGTATACCTATGTTTTCCATACCAAAAGCGACATCGTCTCGTACAGTGGCGCCGACAAATTGATTATCTGGATTTTGAAACACCATTCCAATCCGTTTTCGAATATCCCAAATGGTTTTTTCTGATAATGTGATTCCTGATACAGTAACGGTTCCTTCGTCAGGCAGCAGCAGACCGTTTAGCATCCGGGCCAATGTTGATTTCCCTGATCCATTGTGTCCGACGATGGCCAGCCATTCCCCTTCATACACATCAAAGGAAACATCCGTTAGTGCAGGCTTTTCACTTTCTTTATTATAGCGGTATGTTACATGTTGAACTTGAATGATCGACCGTTCCACAGATGCCCTCCTCCTGCCTCAAGTACAGATGAAGTAAACGCGAATATCATGTCTATAAATATGAGATGCAGAGGCTGCCAAAAGAAAATCAATCCGCTTTGTAAAGTACTTGAAGATAAATAAAAAAGGGCATAGATGCAGTCATTACAACTGTCCCGCCCTTGAAGTTCATTTATATCTAAATTACACGAATTCAATGATAACCATTGGTGCTCCGTCACCACGGCGAGGACCCATTTTCAAAATTCGTGTGTAGCCGCCTTGACGATCTTGGTAACGTGGTGCCACTTCATCAAATAATTTTTGCAATGCATAGAAAGGTTTTTCTTTTTCCTTTCCGTCTTGGCCCGAAACTGTCACAGTTTTCGCAACCTCATTGCGAATAAACTGTGCTGCTTGGCGACGAGCATGCAAATCACCACGTTTACCTAAAGTAACCAGCTTCTCTACAACAGCACGAAGCTCCTTTGCACGGGCTTCAGTCGTTTCAATTCGTTCGTTAATAATTAAGTCCGTTGCTAAGTCACGGAGCATTGCTTTACGCTGCGCACTAGTACGTCCTAATTTTCTATAAGACATGTGATGTTCCCTCCTTTGTTGGAAGTTGATCTATATAGACTTTGAAAAATCAGTTAATCGTCTTTTCGTAAACTCAAACCAAGGTCTTCTAATTTTTGTTTTACTTCTTCTAGCGATTTGCGTCCTAAATTACGCACCTTCATCATGTCCTCTTCTGTTTTGTTCGCAAGTTCTTGAACTGTGTTAATACCTGCACGTTTCAAACAGTTATAAGAACGAACAGAGAGGTCAAGTTCCTCAATCGTCATTTCAAGCACTTTTTCTTTTTGGTCCTCTTCTTTTTCAACCATGATTTCAACATTTTGCGCTTCATCTGTTAAGCTAACGAAAATGTTTAAGTGCTCCATCAAAATTTTAGAGCCAAGTGCGATAGCTTCCTTTGGACCGATGCTTCCATCTGTCCAAACATCAATTGTCAGCTTATCATAATCTGTCACTTGACCAACCCGTGTATTTTCCACTTGATAAGAAACTCTAGAAACGGGTGTGTAAATCGAATCGATTGGGATGACACCTATTGGTTGATCTTCCCGTTTATTTTCTTCAGCCGGGCTGTATCCTCTCCCGCGCTTCGCCGTCATTCTCAGCCGCAAATGAGCATCTTTCGCAAGAGTTGCAATATGAAGATCAGGATTTAATATTTCAACATCGCTATCGTGAGTTATATCTGCTGCCGTAATGGGCCCTTCACCTTGTACGTCAATTTCTAGCGTCTTCTCTTCTTCTGAATAAATTTTCAGAGCAAGCTTTTTTAAATTTAAAATAATCGTTGTAACATCTTCGACGACACCATCAATTGTAGAAAATTCATGGAGGACGCCGTCAATTTGAACAGATGTTACAGCGGCACCAGGGAGTGAGGATAATAGGATACGACGTAAGGAGTTACCCAAAGTTGTACCATATCCACGCTCAAGTGGCTCGACAACGAATTTCCCATATTTCGCGTCATCACTGATTTCAACCGTTTCGATTTTTGGTTTTTCAATTTCAATCATTCTAAATAAAACCCTCCTTCAAAACGTCGAAACCCCGGCTAGACAAAGAAGAGAAAACGCGTCTAACCGAAATTCCCCAATCATAAAGTCCCGAATGTGCACAAACAACATCTTAATAAATGCTAGAATCTATAACTGTATCATAACCCATTATTGACAGGGTTACAAAATATATACAGATAAATTACACACGACGACGTTTTGGCGGACGGCATCCATTATGTGGAACAGGTGTGACGTCTTTAATAGATGTCACTTCAAGACCTGCTGCTTGAAGAGCACGAATCGCAGCTTCGCGGCCTGCGCCAGGTCCTTTTACAGAAACCTCTAATGATTTCATTCCGTGCTCCATAGAAGCTTTAGCAGCTGCTTCAGCTGCCATCTGTGCAGCAAACGGAGTTGACTTACGAGAACCTTTAAATCCTAATGCACCGGCACTTGACCAAGCAATTGCATTGCCGTGCACATCAGTAATAGTGACAATCGTGTTGTTAAAGGTTGATCGAATATGTGCGATGCCTGTCTCAATATTCTTTTTTACGCGGCGTTTGCGAGTATTTGTTTTACGAGCCATTTACAGTTAACCTCCTTTACTTATTTTTTCTTGTTAGCAACCGTACGGCGCGGTCCTTTACGAGTACGTGCGTTGTTTTTCGTATTTTGGCCTCGAACAGGCAAACCACGGCGATGGCGGATACCACGGTAGCAGCCAATTTCAATGAGACGCTTAATGTTTAGAGAAACTTCCCGTCGAAGATCTCCTTCCACTTTATAAGTGTCGACAATGTCACGGATTCTTCCTAATTCTTCTTCTGTTAAATCACGAACACGAGTATCTTCGGAAACTCCAGCTTCAGCTAATATTTTTTGAGCTGTTGAACGACCGATTCCGTAAATATAAGTTAAAGAAATGACAATGCGTTTATCGCGTGGAATATCTACACCAGCAATACGCGCCATAATATGAGCACCTCCTTCAAAAATTAACCTTGTTTTTGTTTATGTTTTGGATTTTCGCAAATAACCATAACTTTTCCTTTTCTGCGAATGACTTTACATTTTTCGCATATAGGTTTCACTGATGGTCTTACTTTCATGTTTATCCAACCTCCTTAATAATCCGGAGTGCAAATTATTTATATCGATACGTAATTCTTCCGCGGGTTAAATCATATGGTGATAATTCAACCGTTACTTTATCACCCGGCAAAATACGAATAAAATGCATTCTAATTTTTCCAGAAACATGAGCCAGCACGGTATGACCATTTTCCAACTCTACTTTAAACATCGCGTTAGGCAACGTCTCAACAACGGTACCCTCTACTTCAATGACATCGTCTTTCGCCATTCAATTGTCTCCCTTCCTCAAATCAGTAACTTGTTCATTGACAAATCGGCTTATTGCATATCGAAGTTTGCCATTTGTCACACGGCCAGTTTCCAATATACTGTTCTGAACTTCCGGAGATACGCAATCAAAAAATTCAAGATGATGGATGTTTTTTTTCTTTGGAGAATGAAACTTTCGCTTTTCTCCATCGGCAATCAATACGAATCGATCATCGAGAATTTTCACGACAATCGCATATTTGCCAGCTTCTCTCCCTTTCGTAATCAAGACAAACTGACCTATTTGCGGACTCGACTCAGGATCACTCACGCACATCACCTTCACTTAGGGTGTTGTTAAGATTTCATAACCTGTATCAGTAATGGCAATTGTATGTTCAAAATGAGCACACATTTTGCCATCTACAGTCACGACAGTCCAATTATCAGCTAACGTTCTGACATAACGGCTTCCCGCATTGACCATAGGCTCAATCGCTAAAACCATACCGGGCTTCAGCCTTGGCCCTTTGTTCGGTGGACCATAATGCGGAATTTGAGGATCCTCATGCAAGTCTTGCCCTACGCCATGACCTACGTATTCACGAACAATGGAAAAACCGTGAGATTCGACGTAAACTTGAATGGCATGAGAAATGTTCGAAAGTCTTCCCCCTGGTTTTGCTTCTTCTAATCCTTTATATAAAGATTCTTTTGTAACATCAAGCAATTTCTGTGTTTCTTCGGAAATTGTACCGACAGGATAAGTCCATGCAGAGTCCCCGTGATAGCCGTTGTATTTCGCACCAATGTCAATACTAATAATATCTCCATCACGCAATACACGGTCTCCAGGTATTCCGTGAACAAGCTCTTCATTCACGGAAGTGCAAATACTGCCGCGAAAACCATTATACCCTTTAAATGAGGGGATTGCATCATGTTCACGTATAAACTTTTCAGCAATACTGTCCAGTTCTTTTGTTGTAATACCAGGCTGAATATATTTCTGGAGCTCTTGGTGAGTTAAAGCAACAATCCGTCCAGCCTCGCGCATAATTTCAATTTCGCGCTTTGTTTTGCAAATAATCATTCACCCAAGCCTCCAAGCAAGTTGCAAATATCTTCAAATACTTTGTTAATCTCTTGCTGACCGTCAATATTTTTCAAATAGCCTTTAGATTTATAGAAATCAAGCAGCGGTTTCGTCTGCTTCAAATTCACTTCCAAACGGTTTCCAACGGTTTCAGCGTTATCATCAGCTCGTTGATATAAATTTCCTCCGCACTTATCACAAATTCCTTCTTCTTTTGGCGGATTGAATACAAGATGGTACGTTGCACCGCAATTTTTGCAAATTCTTCGTCCTGTTAGCCGTTCCATTAAAATTTCTTGGTCAACATGAATGTTGATAACATAATCAATTTCTTTATTAAGCTCTTTTAAAATTTGCTCCAAAGCCTCCGCTTGAGCAACGGTGCGCGGAAAACCATCCAATAAAAAGCCTTTATCAGTATCATTCTTGCCTAATCTTTCCCGAACAATACCAATCGTAACTTCATCCGGCACTAATTCGCCTTTATCCATATAAGACTTCGCTTGTAACCCTAACTCGGTTCCATCTTTTATAGCTGCTCTGAACATATCTCCTGTTGAGATATGCGGGATGTTGTATTTTTCAACAATTTTTTCAGCCTGTGTTCCTTTTCCTGCCCCAGGCAGCCCCATTAATACTAAATTCATGGACTCTCCCCCTCAAACGCTTTTCGAGGGAATGGGACATTCATCGCCCCACAACCTCTTATTTCATAAAACCTTTGTAATGACGTTTGACAAGCTGGCTCTCAAGCTGCTTCATAGTTTCCAAAGCGACACCGACAACGATCAAGAGACTTGTTCCACCTATTTGTGCTGAAGAAGGCAAGTCAGCAAATTTTATAAAAAAGACAGGAAGTATTGAGACAACTGCTAGAAAAATAGAACCGACAAATGTTAAACGGTATAAAATTTTCGTTACGTACTCTTGTGTACTTTTTCCTGGTCTTATACCCGGTATATAGCCGCCTTGCTTCTGCAAATTTTCAGCCATTTGCTCCGGGTTCACTTGAACAAATGTATAGAAATAAGCGAAAGCGATAATTAATGCAACGTAGATGATCATCCCGATAGGTTGTGTGTAATCAAATGTTTTTTGAATCCATCTTGTTACATCATTTGGTCCAAAGAACGATGCAATCGTAGTGGGGGTAACAATAAACGATACTGCAAAAATGACTGGAATGACTCCAGCAGAGTTAACCTTCAATGGGAGATGCGTTGAATGTCCCCCAACCGGACTTCTACCTGCAAGCCGCTTTGCATACTGAATCGGAATTTTTCGGAATGCTTGTTGAACGAAAATAACAGCTACAACTACTAATAAAACGGCAAGAACAAGCAAAACGACAGTTACAATTCTTAAAAATAGCTGATCGCCAACATCCGCAAATTGTTGAGCATAAATTTGGTTTACTGCCGTTGGAATGCCGGCAGCAATCCCAGCAAAGATAATAATAGAAATACCGTTCCCAACGCCTTTTGCGGTAATTTGCTCACCAAGCCACATTAAAAAGGCTGTTCCCGCAGTTAAAACAAGTGCGATCAACAAATAGTTTCCAATGCCAGGGTTTATGATTAACAGACCGCCGGCCATATTATTAAAGCCATATGACATTGCCAGCGCTTGAATAAATCCTAAAATAATTGTTAAATAACGCGTGAATTGGGCAAGCTTTCTGCGGCCTACTTCACCCTGCTTCGACCACTCTGTAAATTTCGGTACAACGTCCATTTGCAGAAGCTGAACAATGATTGAAGCAGTAATGTAAGGCATAATCCCCATTGCTAAAATGGAGAAGTTTTGCAATGCCCCGCCTCCAAAAATGTTCAAAACGCCAAATACGTTCAATTGGTCTTGTGCTTTTAGTACGTCTGCGTTCACACCCGGGACAGGGATAAAAGTGCCGATCCGGAAAATTACCAGCATAAGAAGGGTGAACAAGATTCGATTGCGAATGTCACCCACGCGCATAAAATTGGAGATTGCCTTGAACATTAAATCACCTCAGCAGAACCGCCGGCGGCTTCAATTGCCTCTTTTGCTGAAGCAGAAAATTTGTGTGCTTTAACCGTTAATTTTTTCTCTAATTTACCGTCTCCAAGCACTTTAATACCTGCTTTCAGTTTGCTTACAACACCTGTTTCCAAAAGAAGCTCTGGAGTAATTTCCGTACCGTCTTCAAAACGATTCAATTTGTCCAAGTTCACAACTTGATATTCTTTGCGGTTAATGTTTGTAAACCCACGTTTTGGCAAACGACGGAATAGAGGAGTTTGACCGCCTTCAAATCCAGGCCGAACTCCACCGCCAGATCGGGCATTTTGTCCTTTTTGACCACGTCCAGCAGTTTTTCCATTACCTGAACCAATACCGCGACCAACACGATTCCGCTCTTTACGAGAACCTTCTGCCGGTTTTAATTCATGAAGCTTCATAACCTTGGCACCTCCTTATTTGATTATTGTTCTTCCACTTTCACGAGATGTGACACTTTATTGATCATTCCGCGAATTGCCGGATTGTCATTATGAACAACTGTTTGATGCAATTTCCGCAAGCCTAATGTTTTAACGGTTATTCTTTGGTCTTCAGGACGACCAATTACACTCTTTTTGAGGGTAATCGCCAATTTTTTTGCCATTGTCTTTCCCTCCTTATCCTAACAGTTCTTCAACCGTTTTTCCACGAAGTTTAGCAACATCTTCTACACGCTTCAGCTGCTTTAACCCGTCAACTGTTGCCCGAACCATATTAATCGGTGTATTGGAGCCTAAAGATTTAGATAAGATATCGTGAACACCTGCTAATTCAAGTACTGCACGGACAGGTCCTCCAGCGATAACCCCCGTACCTTCAACAGCAGGTTTCAAGAGAATCTTTCCTGCACCGAATTTACCGATTACTTCGTGTGGAATGGACGTACCTACAATTGGTACTTCAATTAAGTTTTTCTTTGCATCTTCAATTGCTTTGCGGATAGCATCAGGAACTTCTTGCGCTTTACCAGTTCCGAAACCTACATGACCGTTTTTGTCTCCGACAACAACAAGAGCAGCAAAACGGAAACGACGGCCACCTTTTACTACTTTTGCAACACGGTTTACGGTAACAACACGTTCTTCAAGTTCAAGTTTGCTTGGATCAATACGACGCATCACTTTTCCCTCCTTTGTCGATTAAAATTCAAGGCCAACTTCGCGAGCTGCATCAGCTAAAGCCTTCACACGTCCATGATATAAATATCCACCACGGTCAAACACAACAGATTTAATACCTTTTTCAAGCGCACGTTTTGCAACAAGTTCGCCGACCTTTTGAGCAGCTTCTACATTCCCAGTTGATTCCAAGTTAAGCTCTTTATCCAAAGTAGAAGCACTCACAAGCGTTTGGTGATTTGTATCATCAATCACTTGAGCATAAATGTGCTTGTTGGAGCGGTATACATTTAAACGCGGGCGAGCGGCTGTACCGGAAACCTTTGAACGCACGCGTGCATGTCTAGTTTTGCGAACCGCATTTTTACTAGGTTTTGTAATCATCTACGTCACTCCTTTCTTTCTTTATGCGGCATTACTTAGCAGTCTTACCTTCTTTGCGGCGCACATATTCTCCTTCATAGCGGATGCCTTTTCCTTTATATGGTTCAGGCGGACGAACCGCACGAATATTTGCAGCGACTGCGCCAACACGCTCTTTATCTGTACCTTTAACGACGATTTTTGTTTGAGAAGGAACGTCGATTTCAATGCCTTGTTCAGGTTCATATTCGACTGGATGAGAGTATCCGACATTCAATACTAGTTTCTTTCCTGATTTTGATGCACGGTATCCGACCCCGATCAGTTCTAAACTTTTTTCAAAGCCTTTGGAAACACCTTCAACCATATTGGCAAGAAGGCTGCGAGTCGTCCCGTGAAGAGCACGGTGCTCTTTATTGTCAGATGGACGAGTAACAGTTAATACTTGTTCTTCAACTTTTATATCCATATCTGGATGAAATGTACGGGTTAATTCTCCTTTTGGTCCTTTTACTGTTACTGTATTTCCATTAATCGTAACAGTGACACCTGAAGGAATTTCAAGCGGTTTTTTCCCTACACGTGACATGAATGACACCTCCATTTCGTGTTAAAAAATTACCAAACGTATGCGAGCACTTCTCCGCCTGTTTGCTTCGCGCGCGCTTCTTTATCAGTTAAAACGCCTTGAGAAGTCGAAACGATTGCTATTCCTAATCCATTCAACACACGTGGCACTTCATTAGCTTTTGCATAAACGCGCAAGCCTGGTTTGCTGATTCGTTTAAGGCCAGTTATAACACGTTCGTTGTTAGGCCCGTACTTTAAGAAAATGCGCAAAATACCTTGTTTATTATCTTCAATATATTCATAATCGCGAATAAACCCTTCACGCTTTAAAATTTCAGCAATTTCCCGTTTAATTTTGGAAGCAGGAACTTCCAGTTTTTCATGACGAACCATGTTCGCATTGCGAATGCGAGTAAGCATATCTGCAATAGGATCTGTCATCACCATTATAAATAACCTCCTTCCCATTTATCGATACTACCAACTAGCTTTTTTCACGCCAGGGATCTGACCTTTGTAAGCAAGTTCACGGAAACAAATACGGCAAAGCTTAAATTTGCGGATGACTGCATGCGGACGGCCGCAGCGTTCACAGCGTGTGTATTCACGCACTTTAAATTTTTGCTTGCGTTTTTGTTTCGCAATCATTGACTTTTTAGCCACATTTTCGCCTCCAATCTAAATTAGCGATTATTTTGGAACGGCATGCCGAACAGAGTTAATAGCTCGCGAGCCTCTTCATCGGTTTTTGCTGTTGTAACGATTACGATATCCATACCTCTTACTTTATTTACTTTATCGTAATCAATTTCTGGGAAAATAAGTTGTTCTCTAATACCAAGCGTATAATTGCCGCGGCCATCAAATGATTTTTTAGATACACCACGGAAGTCGCGCACACGTGGTAAAGAAACGGAAATCAATTTGTCAAAGAAATCGTACATACGCTCTCCACGAAGCGTAACTTTGCAGCCGATCGGCATTCCTTCACGAAGCCGGAAGCCGGCAATGGATTTTTTCGCACGAGTCACTACAGGTTTTTGACCAGAAATGAGAGTTAATTCTTCAACAGCACTGTCCAGCGCTTTCGCATTTTGGACTGCATCACCGACGCCCATATTGATGACAATTTTTTCGATTTTAGGAACTTGCATAACAGATTTATAGTTAAACTTGTTCATTAGTGCAGGTATGATTTCTTTTACGTATTTTTCTTTAAGGCGGTTCATAAATAGACCTCCCTTCCAAATTATTTATCTAAAATTTCACCTGATTTTTTTGCTACACGCACCTTTTTGCCGTCCACAATTTTATAACCGACACGAGTCGGTTCACCTGTTTTTGGATCTAATGGCATTACATTTGATACATGAATAGGCGCTTCTTTACTGATAATTCCGCCTTGTGTATTATCTTGAGAAGGCTTCGCATGTTTTTTCACGATGTTCACGCCTTCCACAAGCACGCGGTTCTTTTTCGGATATGCTGCAAGGATCACGCCTTGTTTTCCTTTATCTTTTCCGGCGATCACCATTACTTTGTCACCCTTCTTAACATGCATCGATTACACACCTCCTTGGTAAGCCAAACTCATAATTAAAGTACTTCTGGAGCAAGAGAAACGATTTTCATAAAGTTTTTATCGCGAAGTTCACGCGCAACCGGTCCAAAAATACGAGTACCTCTCGGGCTTTTGTCTTCGCGGATGATGACGCATGCGTTTTCGTCAAAACGAATGTACGAACCGTCAGGACGGCGCACACCACGTTTTGTACGCACAACAACAGCTTTTACTACATCACCTTTTTTAACAACGCCTCCTGGTGTTGCTTGTTTAACCGTACCGACAATAATATCACCGATATTTGCTGTTTTACGACCAGATCCGCCAAGAACTTTAATTGTTAACAATTCACGTGCACCAGAGTTATCAGCAACTTTTAAACGAGATTCTTGTTGAATCATGTTCGTGACCTCCCTTCGGAATTTTTTTCATCCGAACCAAATTAAATAATAACTGCTTCTTCTACAATTTCAACTAAACGGAAACGTTTTGTTGCAGATAGCGGGCGAGTTTCCATAATGCGAACGATATCGCCGACTTTCGCTTTGTTTTGCTCATCATGAGCTTTGAACTTTTTAGAATATTTCACGCGTTTTCCGTAAAGCGGGTGTTTTTTATAAGTTTCAACAAGAACAGTGATGGTCTTATCCATTTTATCCGACACGACGCGTCCAGTATAAACTTTGCGCTTGTTGCGTTCACTCATTTGGCAAACCTCCTCTCACGATTATTTGTTTGCAGCAATTTCTCTTTCGCGAATAATAGTTTTCATTCTAGCAATCGTTTTGCGTACTTCACGGATGCGGGCAGTATTTTCAAGCTGACCAGTCGCAAGCTGGAAGCGCAAGTTAAACAATTCTTCTTTTAAAGATTTCACTTTTTGTTCAATTTCGGCAGTGGTTAGATCACGAATTTCTTTAGCTTTCATTTGATTCACCACCAATTTCTTCACGTTTTACAAATTTTGTTTTGATTGGTAATTTATGAGATGCAAGACGCAGTGCTTCACGTGCAACTTCTTCAGAAACACCCGCAACCTCGAACAATACTTTGCCCGGCTTCACTACGGCAACCCAGCCTTCAGGTGCCCCTTTACCGGAACCCATCCGTACTTCTAAAGGTTTAGCCGTGTATGGTTTAGACGGGAAAATTTTAATCCAAACTTTTCCGCCACGTCTCATATAACGCGTCATCGCGATACGTGCTGCTTCAATTTGTCTGTTGGTGATCCAAGCAGGCTCAAGAGCTTGAATGCCATATTCACCGAAATGAACTTCAGTGCCGCCTTTTGCACGTCCGCGCATTTTCCCGCGATGTTCTCTACGATATTTTACGCGTTTCGGCATTAACATAATTATTTGCCTCCTTCCTCATTGTTCTTTTTAGCTGGAAGAACTTCTCCACGATAAATCCAAACTTTTACGCCCAATTTTCCGTACGTTGTATCCGCTTCTGCAGTTCCGTAATCGATGTCTGCACGAAGAGTATGAAGCGGTACCGTTCCTTCACTGTAATGTTCAGAACGTGCGATATCTGCACCACCAAGACGGCCGGATACCATTGTTTTAATACCTAATGCACCTGCGCGCATTGCACGTTGGATCGCTTGTTTTTGAACACGACGGAACGAAGCGCGGTTTTCTAGCTGACGTGCAATATTTTCCGCAACAAGTTTTGCATCTAAATCAGCTTTTTTAATTTCTAAAATATTAATGTGCACACGTTTGCCAGTTAGTTGGTTCAAAGCCTTTCTTAAAGCTTCGACCTCTGTACCACCTTTACCGATAACCATTCCTGGCTTAGCTGTGTGGATAGTGATATTTAAACGGTTTGCCGCACGTTCAATTTCAATGCGGGAAACGGATGCATCGCTTAAACGTTTATTAATGTATTCACGAATTTTGAGGTCTTCATGTAACAGGTCTGCATAATCTTTTTCTGCATACCATTTCGATTCCCAATCACGAATGATGCCAATTCGAAGACCGACTGGATTTACCTTTTGACCCACTAATTATCCCTCCTTTTTTTCCGAAACAATGATCGTAATATGGCTTGTGCGTTTGTTGATTTGGCTCGCTCTACCTTGTGCACGTGGTCTAAAGCGTTTCAAAGTTGGTCCTTCATCAACATAAGCCTTTTCAATATATAAATTGTTTCCGTCCATGTCATAGTTATGCTCTGCATTTGCAACAGCCGATTTTAACACTTTTTCAATAATTGGTGAAGCAGCTTTAGGTGTATGGCGAAGAATGGCAATTGCCTCACCAACTTGCTTTCCTCGGATCAAGTCAATAACTAAACGAGCTTTACGAGGAGCAATTCGTACTGTTCTCGCAACAGCTTTAGCCTGCATCCTAAAATCCTCCTCTCATATTAGCGTTTTGTCTTCTTGTCATCGCCGGCATGGCCTCTGTAAGTACGAGTTGGAGCAAACTCTCCAAGCTTATGTCCTACCATGTCTTCAGTAATGTATACCGGAACATGTTTTCTTCCATCATAGACCGCAATGGTATGACCGATGAAAGATGGGAAAATAGTTGAACGGCGAGACCAAGTTTTGATGACTTGTTTGCTTCCAGTTTCATTTAATTTTTCGATTTTTTTCATTAAATGATCATCGCAGAATGGTCCTTTTTTTAAGCTACGACCCATAATGTTACCTCCCTTCGTGATTGCGCTACGGTTCTGATGAACCGTAGAACAACCCCGTTATTTTTTACGACGGCGAACGATAAATTTATCGGATTTGTTTTTCTTTTTGCGAGTTTTAAACCCAAGAGTCGGTTTACCCCAAGGCGTCATAGGAGATTTACGACCAATAGGTGCTTTTCCTTCTCCCCCACCGTGCGGGTGATCGCTAGGGTTCATAACAGATCCGCGAACTGTTGGACGTTTGCCTAACCAGCGGGAACGTCCTGCTTTACCAATATTAATTAATTCATGCTGCTCATTCCCTACTTGGCCGACAGTGGCACGGCAAGTTGCCAAAATCATGCGGACCTCACCAGAAGCTAAACGAACTAATACATATTTTCCTTCTTTACCAAGCACTTGAGCTGAAGTACCTGCAGAACGAACCAATTGTCCGCCTTTTCCTGGTTTTAATTCGATGTTATGAATGACAGTACCTACTGGGATATTTTGAAGAGGAAGTGCGTTTCCAACTTTAATATCAGCTGTAGGTCCTGACATTACTTCCATTCCTACTTTTAAGTTTTTAGGAGCCAGAATATAGCGTTTTTCTCCGTCAACATAGTTAATTAATGCAATGTTTGCGGAGCGGTTTGGATCGTACTCAATAGTAGCAACGCGTCCTGGTATTCCATCTTTATCGCGCTTAAAATCAATAATACGATATTGACGTTTATGGCCTCCGCCTTGATGACGAACAGTTAGCTTACCTTGGTTGTTGCGTCCTGCTTTTTTATGAAGCGGAGCAAGCAACGACTTTTCCGGCTTGTCAGTAGTGATTTCAGCAAAATCAGATACTGTCATGCCGCGGCGACCGTTAGAGGTTGGTTTATATTTTTTAATCGTCATCTCAGTTTCCCTCCTTCACTTTCAAAATTATGCTTCGAACAATTCGATTTCTTTGCTGTCTGCCGTTAATTTCACGATTGCTTTTTTACGGCGATTTGTCAAACCGCTGAACCGGCCAACACGTTTAAGTTTTCCTTTGTAATTCATAATGTTGACTTTTTCAACTTTGACATCGAAAATTTTTTCAATAGCGTCCTTCACTTCTGTTTTGTTTGCTTTCACATCTACTTCAAATGTATATTTTTTGTCAGCTACTAGATCCATTGAACGTTCAGTGATGATGGGGCGCTTAATAATATCTCGAGGATCCTTCATTATCCAAGCACCTCCTCTACTTTTTCCACCGCTGCTTTTGTAATAACAAGTTTATCATGGTTCAACACATCCAACACGTTGATTCCATTAGCCGTAACAACTGTTACACCTGGAATATTGCGTGCAGACAGGATTACATTTTCGTTTTCGTCTCCTGTTACAATCAGCGCTTTTCTGTCAACGGAAAGCCCTTTGAGAATTCCAGCCATTTCTTTCGTTTTTGGAGCTTCCAACACTAAATCTTCTAATACAACAATATTGTTCTCTTGAACTTTAGAAGATAAAGCTGATTTGATTGCTAAGCGGCGGACTTTTTTCGGTAATTTGTATGCATATGTGCGAGGTGTTGGTCCAAATACTGTCCCACCTCCGCGCCATTGAGGTGAACGGATGGATCCCTGACGTGCGCGTCCTGTACCTTTTTGACGCCATGGCTTACGGCCACCGCCACTAACTTCAGAACGGTTTTTTACTTTATGAGTGCCTTGTCTTTGAGAAGCTCTTTGCATAATGACAGCTTCAAATAATACGTGTTTATTCGGCTCAATACCAAAAACAGAATCATTTAATTCGATTTCGCCAACTGCTGATCCGTTTTGGTTATATAACGTAACTTTCGGCATTTTTCCGTTTCCTCCTTTCCTGTTGAAATTACTTCGCTTTTACTGCAGATTTAATAATAACTAATGATTTTTTCGGTCCCGGAACATTCCCTTTGATTAAAAGAAGATTGCGTTCAGCATCTACTTTTACAACTTCAAGATTTTGAACGGTTACGCGTTCACCGCCCATTCTTCCAGGAAGTTCTTTTGATTTAAAAACACGGTTTGGTGCAATGGCTCCCATTGAACCAGGACGACGGTGGTACCGTGAACCGTGAGACATTGGGCCACGTGATTGTCCGTGACGTTTAATCGCACCTTGAAATCCTTTCCCTTTAGAAATACCTGTCACATCAACAAGTTCCCCAGCAGAAAAAATGTCTACTTTAACCTCTTGACCAATTTCATACTCGTCTACATTAGCACCTCTAACTTCACGAATGAAGCGCTTAGGAGCAGTATTTGCTTTTGCAGCGTGACCTTTTTCCGGCTTGTTTGCAAGCTTTTCACGCTTGTCTTCAAAACCTAGTTGAATCGCATCGTAGCCGTCTGTTTCAACAGTCTTCTTTTGAAGAACGACGTTTGGGGATGCTTCAACTACAGTAACAGGAATTAATTCACCGTTTTCTGCAAATACTTGCGTCATTCCAATTTTTCTTCCTAAGATTCCTTTGGTCATGAGTCACACCTCCTAAATTTCAAATGTTTTAATCTATCGTTACAGTTTAATTTCAATGTCTACACCAGAAGGCAAATCTAAACGCATTAACGCATCAACCGTTTGCGGTGTAGGGTTGACAATATCGATTAAACGTTTATGTGTACGCATTTCAAATTGTTCACGAGAATCTTTATATTTGTGCACTGCTCGAAGAATTGTATAAACTGTTTTTTCAGTCGGTAGCGGAATTGGACCAGAAACATTTGCTCCCGAACGTTTTGCAGTTTCCACAATTTTTTCGGCAGATTGATCAAGGATTCTGTGATCATACGCTTTTAATCGAATTCGAATTTTTTGTTTTGCCATTATTTTCCCTCCTTTTCGCCTACTTTCCATAGACAATTCTCCACGAGAATTTCCTGTACGCCCGCCATGGCAAAGCGGCCGGGTGTATCAGCAACCTCCCGCTTCATCGCAGTCAAAGACCAACGGTATACATTATATAAAAAACAGGTGTCTAATGCAAGAAAAATTCAGGATTTCCTATAAAATTTAGTGTTGTTTCTTTAAAAGTTAATGCTTTGCAGACTTCATATTTATAATAAAAAAAGCGAGCCTATTCGACT
Source organism: Aeribacillus sp. FSL K6-2848 (assembly GCF_038004325.1). Taxonomy (NCBI): domain Bacteria; kingdom Bacillati; phylum Bacillota; class Bacilli; order Caryophanales; family Bacillaceae; genus Aeribacillus; species Aeribacillus sp. FSL K6-2848. Next base: position 156,102 of record NZ_JBBOQQ010000001.1, on the reverse strand, counting down.
CGCTTTTTTCAATTAGTCAAGGATAGCTGAAACAGATCCTGCACCTACAGTACGACCGCCTTCGCGGATAGAGAATTTCGTACCGTCTTCAATCGCAACTGGAGAAATGAGTTCAACAGTCATTTCAACGTTATCTCCAGGCATTACCATTTCTACGCCTTCTGGAAGAGTGATAATTCCAGTTACGTCTGTAGTACGGAAATAGAATTGTGGACGGTAGTTAGAGAAGAATGGAGTATGACGTCCACCTTCTTCTTTAGAAAGAACGTAAACTTGTGCTTTGAATTTTTTGTGCGGTGTGATAGAACCAGGTTTTGCTAAAACTTGACCGCGTTCTACTTCGTCACGTGCGATACCGCGAAGTAAAGCACCGATGTTGTCTCCAGCTTCAGCTTGATCAAGAAGCTTACGGAACATTTCAACACCAGTAACAGTTGTTTTCTTAGATTCTTCAGCTAAACCAACGATTTCTACTTCGTCACCAACTTTTACAACGCCGCGTTCTACACGACCAGTTGCAACTGTACCGCGACCAGTGATAGAGAATACGTCTTCAACAGGCATCATGAAAGGTTTTTCTGTATCGCGTTCTGGAGTTGGGATGTATTCGTCAACTGCGTTCATTAATTCAATGATTTTTTCTTCCCATTCAGCATCTCCTTCAAGTGCTTTAAGCGCAGAACCTTTGATAACAGGTACATCGTCGCCAGGGAAGTCATATTCAGAAAGAAGGTCACGAACTTCCATTTCAACTAGTTCTAATAATTCTTCGTCGTCTACCATGTCGCATTTGTTTAAGAATACAACGATGTAAGGCACACCTACTTGGCGAGATAAAAGAATGTGCTCACGAGTTTGCGGCATAGGACCGTCAGCAGCAGAAACAACTAGGATAGCGCCGTCCATTTGAGCAGCACCAGTGATCATGTTTTTAACATAGTCTGCGTGTCCAGGGCAGTCAACGTGTGCATAGTGGCGGTTGTCAGTTTCGTATTCTACGTGTGCAGTTGAAATCGTGATTCCGCGTTCACGCTCTTCTGGAGCACCGTCAATTTGATCATATGCACGAGCTTCAGCTTTACCTTGTTTTGCAAGAACAGTAGTAATAGCTGCAGTCAAAGTAGTTTTACCATGGTCAACGTGGCCGATTGTACCAATGTTAACATGTGGTTTAGAGCGTTCATATTTCGCTTTAGCCATAAGTAATTTTTCCTCCTTAAAAAAATATGTTTCATTTTAAATAAATATATAGAATACTTGGAGGCGGCGCAAGTGCATCCGCATCCAAGGGCTACATAAGTATTTATACTTGAACAATGGTTGAAAATCAATTATTCGCCTTTATTTTTTTTGATAATTTCTTCTGCAATGTTTTTAGGCACCTCTTCGTAATGATCGAAGTGCATCGTAAATGTACCGCGTCCTTGTGTATTGGAACGAAGTGCGGTTGCATAACCAAACATTTCAGCAAGTGGAACCATTGCTTTTACAACTTGTGCATTTCCACGTGCTTCCATTCCTTCCACACGTCCACGGCGTGAAGTGATATCACCCATGATGTCTCCCATGTACTCTTCAGGTACAATTACTTCAACTTTCATAATTGGCTCAAGGAGTACCGGGTTACATTTTTGAGCAGCATTTTTAAGGGCAAGTGAAGCGGCAATTTTAAACGCCATCTCACTTGAGTCAACATCGTGGTAAGACCCATCAAAAAGTTTAGCTTTAATGTCAATTAACGGATAGCCTGCAAGCACACCGTTTTGCATAGCATCTTCCAAACCAGCCTGAACCGCTGGGATGTACTCGCGTGGAACGACACCACCGACAATTGCGTTTTCGAATTCAAATCCTTTTCCTTCTTCATTTGGACTGAATTCGATCCAAACGTGACCGTATTGTCCGCGTCCGCCTGATTGACGTACGAATTTACCTTCAACTTGTGCGGATGAGCGGAATGTTTCGCGATACGCAACTTGTGGCGCACCTACATTACATTCAACTTTAAATTCACGTTTCATACGGTCAACGATAATGTCAAGGTGAAGTTCGCCCATACCGGCAATAATTGTTTGGCCAGTTTCCGGATCCGTATGCGATTTGAATGTTGGGTCTTCTTCAGATAGTTTTTGCAATGCTGTTGACATTTTGTCTTGGTCTGCTTTTGATTTAGGTTCAATCGCAACTCTGATAACAGGCTCTGGAAACTCCATCGATTCTAAAATAACCGGATGATTTTCATCACATAGAGTATCTCCAGTTGTTGTATCTTTTAAACCAACTGCAGCAGCAATATCACCTGCATATACCATTGGAATTTCTTCGCGGTGATTCGCGTGCATTTGTAGAATACGTCCAATCCGTTCACGTTTACCTTTTGTGGAATTGGATACGTATGAACCGGAACTTAATGTTCCTGAATATACGCGGAAGAAAGTTAATTTTCCTACATATGGGTCTGTCATTACTTTAAACGCCAATGCAGCAAATGGTTCATCGTCGCTTGATTTGCGAACTGTTTCTTCCTCTGTATCAGGGATGACGCCTTTTATCGGTGGCACATCGATTGGCGATGGCAAGTAATCAATTACCGCATCCAGCATTAGCTGCACGCCTTTATTTTTAAAAGCTGAGCCGCATAAAACAGGATAAAACTCAACGTTACAAGTACCTTTACGGATAGCTGCTTTAAGCTCGTCAACGGAAATTTCCTCTCCTTCAAGGTACTTCATCATCAATTCTTCATCAAGCTCTGCAACTGCTTCAATCAATCGAGTGTGCAGCTCTTCTGCTTGTTCTTTATACTCGTCTGGAATTTCACGAGCTTCCGAACGCGTACCTAGATCATCCAGATAGTAATATGCTTTCATTTCCACAAGGTCAATGATACCTTCAAATTGATCTTCTGCTCCAATCGGGAGCTGAATAGGGTGTGCGTTAGCCTCTAAGCGATCGTGAAGTGTTTTGACAGAGTATAAAAAGTCTGCGCCGATTTTATCCATTTTGTTAACAAATACAATGCGCGGCACTCCGTATGTTGTTGCTTGGCGCCAAACTGTTTCCGTTTGCGGCTCAACACCAGACTGAGCATCAAGAACTGCAACTGCTCCGTCTAGGACTCTCAAAGAACGTTCAACTTCAACCGTGAAGTCTACGTGCCCTGGCGTATCAATAATATTGATCCGATGTCCCTTCCATTGAGCTGTTGTAGCGGCAGATGTAATGGTAATACCGCGTTCTTGTTCTTGCTCCATCCAGTCCATTTGGGAAGCTCCTTCGTGAGTCTCCCCGATTTTGTGAATGCGGCCTGTATAGAACAAAATTCTCTCAGTTGTTGTCGTCTTACCAGCATCAATGTGCGCCATAATACCGATATTGCGAGTTTTTTCTAAGGAGAACTCTCTTGGCATCGGGTAATTTCTCCTTCCTTCATGGGTATTGATAAATATTATGTTTATTACCAGCGATAATGTGCAAATGCTCTATTCGCTTCAGCCATTTTATGTGTATCTTCACGCTTTTTCACTGCCGCACCTGTGTTGTTTGCTGCGTCAATGATTTCAGCCGCAAGACGTTCTTCCATCGTTCTTTCACCACGAAGGCGGGCATAGTTTACTAACCAGCGAAGACCCAAAGTTGTGCGGCGTTCAGGACGAACCTCTACAGGTACTTGGTAGTTTGCGCCCCCTACACGGCGTGCACGAACTTCTAATACTGGCATAATATTTTTCAATGCTTGTTCAAACACTTCCATTGGATCTTTGCCAGTTCGTTCTCTCACGATATCAAATGCATTGTAAAGAATTTTTTGCGCTTTGCTTTTTTTACCGTCAATCATGATTTTATTAATCAGACGAGTTACTAATTTTGAATTGTAAATTGGATCTGGTAGTACGTCACGTTTTGGTACAGGTCCTTTACGTGGCATCACTAAATTCCTCCCTTCATTCTGTATTTATTATATTATCTTTTAGTTTTTAGGACGTTTCGTTCCATATTTGGAACGGCCTTGCTTACGGTTTTCAACTCCAGCTGTGTCAAGAGCTCCGCGTACGATATGATAGCGGACACCAGGCAAGTCTTTTACACGTCCGCCGCGGATTAGCACAACGCTGTGCTCTTGCAGGTTATGTCCGATCCCCGGAATATAAGCTGTTACTTCAATTCCGTTTGACAAGCGGACACGTGCATATTTACGAAGAGCTGAGTTTGGTTTTTTAGGTGTCATTGTTCCAACACGTGTACATACTCCTCGTTTTTGCGGCGAAGATAAATTTGTTTGTTCTTTTTTGAAGCTGTTGTATCCTTTGTTTAACGCAGGAGATTTTGATTTTACTACTTTGCGCGTGCGGCCTTTTCGCACTAATTGGTTAATTGTAGGCATATACATTTCCTCCCTTCAAACGTTTTTTCAAACCCACACATCCAGGCGGTTCATAATTTGGTAAAAACAATTGTTTTTGCAGAAATCTACAAAAACAATGTTTATTTTATAATTGCAACAGCTGCCGCTCCAACTTCTATTCCGCAAGCTTTTCCGAGCTTCTTCATAGAATCGACCTTAATTAAAGGAACTTCTTTCTCTTCAGCCAGCTGAACCACTTTGTTTGTCACTTTCGGGTCAGCATCCACTGCAATGATAACTTCCTTTACAGTGTCATTTTTCAGAGCTTTCACTGTTTGCTTTGTACCAATAATAATCTTTTCAGCCTGTGCTACTTTTTCATAAGACATATTTCATATCCTCCAAAGTGACAGGTGATATTTACACACCTTGATAATATTAACATTGGAAAAGATGGATGTCAACTGTGCATTTTACGGCATCCATCTTTTCCCCGACAATTATTCAACCGAAATCGTTTCGTCAACGGATTTTTTATTCATGACCGGTTTTATTTTTCTATAGAGCTGCATTCCTGTTCCAGCCGGAACAAGCTTACCGATAATAACATTTTCCTTCAAGCCTAACAGTTCATCCCGTTTTCCTTTAATGGCCGCATCCGTTAATACGCGTGTTGTCTCTTGGAATGATGCGGCAGACAAGAAGGACTCCGTTTCAAGCGATGCCTTTGTAATACCGAGCAATACCGGCCGTCCTGTTGCAGGGCGTTTTCCTTCCAAAAGCACCTTTTTATTCGCTTCTGTAAATTGATGAACGTCAAGGAGTGTTCCCGGCAGAACATCCGTATCGCCGGAATCGATGACACGGACTTTCCGCAGCATTTGCCGCACCATTACTTCAATATGCTTATCGCCGATTTCCACACCTTGCATTCTGTACACTTTTTGCACTTCACGAAGCAAATATTCTTGAACGGCTAAAATGTCTTTTACTTTCAACAATTCTTTTGGATCTATTGAACCTTCCGTAATTTCTTGGCCGCGCTCTACACGGTCCCCCACAGCTACTTTTAAGCGGGCGTTAAATGGCGCCATGTATGTGCGTGTTTCCACTTCACCGCGGACGACAATTTCTTGCTGCTTATCTCTCACTTCATTAATTTCAGCAACTACCCCGTCAATTTCTGAAATAACCGCTTGCCCTTTTGGATTACGGGCTTCAAACAATTCTTGAACACGCGGCAAACCTTGGGTAATGTCGTCGCCGGCAACCCCACCGGTGTGGAAAGTACGCATCGTCAGCTGTGTACCCGGCTCTCCGATCGATTGAGCAGCGATAATTCCTACCGCTTCGCCTACTTCGACATCAGTGCCGGTAGCCAAGTTCCGTCCATAACATTTTTTACATACACCATGTCTTGTATTACATGTGAATGCAGAGCGAATCCAAACTTCTTCTATCCCTGCATTGACAATTTGAGCTGCTATGTCTTCGGTAATCATTTCATTTTCCCTGACAAGCACTTCGCCCGTTTCAGGATGAATAACCGATCTTCTTGCATATCGTCCGATAATCCGTTCCTCGAGTTTTTCGATAACTTCTGAACCGTCTTTCAGCGCTCTCGCTAAAATTCCTCTGTCTGTTCCGCAGTCTTCCTCACGAATAATCACATCTTGCGCAACATCTACAAGGCGGCGTGTTAAATAACCGGAGTCAGCAGTTTTTAATGCTGTATCTGCCAGACCTTTTCTGGCACCATGGGTCGAGATGAAGTATTCTAACACTGTCAAACCTTCTCTAAAACTCGATTTAATTGGAAGCTCAATAATTCGTCCAGCAGGGTTAGCCATCAGTCCGCGCATTCCCGCAAGCTGCGTGAAGTTAGATGCATTTCCGCGAGCTCCTGAATCGCTCATCATGAAAATCGGATTCCGCTTATCTAATGAATTCATCAGCTTGCTTTGAATGGTGTCTTTAGCAGCACTCCAAATAGAGATAACACGATCGTACCGCTCATCTTCAGTGATTAATCCGCGTCTGAATTGCTTCAAGACATTGTCAACTTTAGCTTGCGCCTCTTTTAAAATTGCTTCTTTTTCCGCCAACACAACAATATCAGAAACACCGATTGTAATTCCGGCTTTAGTCGAATATTTAAAGCCTAAATCTTTTAAGCGGTCAAGCATTTTCGATGTTTCAGTAATATGGAATCTCTTAAAGACTTCGGCAATAATTTTTCCTAAAATTCCTTTTTTAAATGGCGGAATGATTTCTTGGTTTTTAATGTGCTCCCGCACATCTACCTGTGCCGGATCAACAAAATATTTATCAGGCGTGCATTCTTGAATGTTCTTAGTTGACGGCTCATTAATATACGGGAACGAATTCGGCAGTATTTCGTTGAATATTAATTTTCCTACCGTTGTGATCAGAAGCTTTTTATTTTGTTCTTCTGTAAATGTTTCGTTCTTTAAGGAACCGGCATGTACTGCAATTCGTGTATGCAAATGTACATGGCCGTTTTGATAGGCAATGAGCGCCTCATCAGGATCTTTGAAAATTTTCCCTTCTCCGATCGCTCCTTCACGTTCCATTGTTAAGTAATAGTTCCCCAACACCATATCTTGTGAAGGCGTAACAACCGGTTTTCCGTCTTTCGGATTTAAAATGTTTTGAGCCGCAAGCATTAACAGCCTTGCTTCTGCTTGTGCTTCTGCCGATAACGGAACGTGAACAGCCATTTGGTCACCGTCGAAGTCAGCATTATAGGCTGTACATACCAACGGATGTAGACGAATGGCACGCCCTTCGACTAACGTCGGTTCGAACGCTTGGATTCCTAATCTGTGCAAAGTCGGTGCCCGGTTAAGCAGAACCGGATGTTCTTTAATGACTTCCTCCAACACATCCCAAACTTCAGGATGGACGCGTTCAATTTTCCGTTTGGCGCTTTTAATGTTATGTGCCAGCCCTTTTTCAACAAGCTCCTTCATGACAAAAGGCTTAAAGAGCTCAAGCGCCATTTCCTTTGGCAAACCGCATTGATACATTTTCAGATTTGGGCCGACAACGATAACGGAACGTCCAGAGTAGTCAACCCGTTTTCCTAACAGGTTTTGACGGAAGCGTCCTTGCTTTCCTTTCAGCATATGAGAGAGTGACTTCAGTGGACGATTTCCCGGTCCAGTAACTGGACGACCACGGCGTCCATTGTCAATAAGTGCGTCAACAGCCTCTTGAAGCATCCGTTTCTCATTTTGCACGATGATACTTGGCGCTCCAAGATCCAACAGTCTTTTTAAACGATTGTTTCGGTTAATAACACGGCGATACAAATCGTTCAAATCGGAAGTTGCAAAGCGTCCGCCATCCAATTGAACCATCGGCCGCAATTCAGGCGGAATGACAGGAAGTACATCCAACACCATCCATGAAGGGTCATTTCCGGAATTTCTGAATGCCTCCATCACTTCAAGGCGTTTAATCGCTCTTGTGCGCCGCTGGCCTTGAGAAGATTTAAGCTCTTCTTTTAACGCTTCTACTTCTTTATCAAGATTGATATCTTGCAATAATTTTTTAATTGCTTCCGCACCCATTGATGCTTGGAAGGCATTTCCGTATTTCTCGCGGTATGTGCGATACTCTTTTTCAGATAAAAGCTGTTTCTTTTCAAGTGGTGTGTCCCCAGGATCTGTCACGACGTAAGAGGCAAAATAAATAACTTCTTCCAATGCTCGAGGTGACATGTCAAGAACTAGTCCCATACGGCTTGGAATCCCTTTGAAATACCAAATATGAGAGACAGGGGCAGCAAGTTCGATATGCCCCATTCTCTCCCGACGCACTTTTGCTCGCGTAACCTCAACACCGCATCGATCGCATACTACGCCTTTATAGCGAACCCGTTTATATTTTCCGCAGTGGCATTCCCAATCTTTTGTCGGACCGAATATACGTTCACAAAACAAACCGTCTTTTTCAGGCTTTAAAGTACGATAGTTGATCGTTTCTGGTTTTTTCACTTCACCATATGACCATGAACGAATTTTATCAGGTGAAGCAAGACCGATGTGCATATACTCAAAATTATTTACATCCAGCAAGGGGCCTACCTCCCTTTTTATCTTCCGTAGCAAAAAATTCCTTTACTCTTTGGCAACTGCATCTTTTTCTTCTTTATCAACAATTTCCTCTTCGATTGTATCAGTCGTTAAAGAGAGGCTATCTGACTGGGTGGAATTTACCTCATCTTCCAATTCTCTCATTTCGATTTCTTGTTCATCGCTTGAGAGAATTTTAACATCCAGTCCTAAGCTTTGAAGCTCCTTAATTAATACTTTGAAAGATTCAGGAACTCCAGGTTCAGGCACATTTTCGCCTTTTACGATTGCCTCGTATGTTTTTACACGACCGACAACATCGTCTGATTTTACAGTAAGGATTTCTTGCAATGTATATGCTGCTCCATAGGCTTCTAAAGCCCAAACCTCCATTTCTCCGAACCGCTGTCCACCGAACTGTGCTTTACCGCCGAGCGGTTGCTGTGTAACAAGCGAATATGGACCTGTGGAACGAGCATGCAGTTTATCGTCAACCATGTGCGCCAGTTTGATCATATACATGATTCCGACAGACACGCGATTATCGAAAGGTTCCCCAGTGCGGCCGTCGTAAAGGACCGTTTTCGCATCACGGGCCATCCCAGCTTCTTCAATTGTTGACCATACATCTTCTTCTGTCGCACCATCGAATACCGGAGTTGCAACATGAATACCCAGCTTCTTAGCCGCCATTCCTAGGTGCAATTCCAATACTTGCCCGATGTTCATCCGGGAAGGTACTCCTAATGGATTTAACATGATGTCAACTGGTGTTCCATCCGGCAAAAACGGCATGTCCTCCTCAGGGAGAATTCGGGAAATAACCCCTTTGTTTCCATGGCGGCCTGCCATTTTATCCCCTTCAGAGATTTTACGCTTCTGTACAATGTATACACGCACCAGCTGGTTGACACCTGGAGGCAGTTCATCTCCGTCTTCACGGTTAAACACTTTTACATCAAGAACAATACCTCCGCCCCCATGCGGAACACGAAGTGATGTATCACGAACCTCACGTGCTTTTTCTCCAAAAATAGCGTGCAATAATCGTTCTTCAGCAGTCAGTTCTGTAACTCCTTTTGGCGTTACTTTCCCAACAAGCAAGTCGCCGTCTTTAACTTCTGCTCCAATGCGGACAATGCCTCGTTCATCCAAGTTGCGAAGAGCGTCTTCTCCGACATTTGGAATATCACGAGTGATTTCTTCCGGACCCAATTTTGTATCACGGGATTCAGACTCATATTCTTCAATATGGATGGAAGTATAGACGTCTTCTTTTACAAGACGCTCGCTCATGATGATGGCATCTTCATAGTTATATCCATCCCATGTCATAAAGGCGACAAGTACATTTCGGCCTAAAGCAAGCTCTCCCTTTTCCATGGAAGGACCGTCAGCTAAAATTTCGCCTTTCTCGACTTCGTCTCCAACAGATACAATTGGGCGCTGATTGTAGCACATTCCTTGGTTGGAACGGACGAATTTCAACAATTTGTACTCGTCGAGATCACCTTTAACCTTTTGGCCGTCCACTTCTTCATAACGGCGAACTAAAATTCTGTTGGCTTCAACTCGTTCGACAACGCCTGCGTGCTTGCAGATGACAGCTGCTCCAGAGTCTCTAGCCGATACATACTCCATTCCGGTACCAACAATAGGCGCTTCTGGTTGAAGCAAAGGAACAGCTTGGCGCTGCATGTTCGCACCCATTAATGCACGGTTGGAGTCATCGTTTTCCAAGAACGGGATACAAGCTGTTGCTGCTGATACAACTTGCTTAGGCGAAACGTCCATGTAGTCGACACGGTCTTTTTTCACCACTATGTTTTCCCCGCGGAAACGGGCAACAATATTATCTTCTAAAAACGTTCCATCCTCTGCTACTGGCACGTTAGCCTGAGCAACAACATAGTTATCTTCTTCGTCAGCTGTCAAATAGTCAATTCGGTCTGTTACCTTCCCTGTTTCAGGGTCAACTCTTCTATACGGCGTTTCAATAAAACCGAAACGGTTTACTTTTGCATATGTTGATAATGAGTTAATCAATCCGATATTTGGACCTTCAGGCGTTTCAATTGGACACATGCGTCCATAATGGGAATAATGGACGTCGCGAACTTCAAAGCCTGCTCGTTCACGTGTGAGTCCGCCAGGTCCCAATGCAGATAAACGGCGCTTATGCGTCAGTTCTGCAAGAGGATTTGTTTGATCCATGAATTGGGACAATTGGGAGCTGCCAAAAAATTCTTTAATGGCCGCAATTACTGGACGGATGTTGATTAATTGCTGCGGAGTAATCGTATTGGCATCCTGAATGGACATTCTTTCCCTCACAACACGCTCCATCCGTGAAAGTCCGATTCGGAACTGGTTTTGCAAAAGCTCCCCTACCGAACGAAGACGGCGGTTTCCTAGATGGTCAATATCATCTGTATTTCCTACTCCATATAGCAAATTAAAGAAGTAGCTGATGGACGCAATAATGTCTGCTGGCGTAATGTTTTTTACACTTTCATCAATGTTTGCGTTGCCAACAACGTTGAGAATTTTTTCTCCATCCGGATCGTTTGGAGCATAAATTTTAATAGATTGGTACGTGATGTCTTCATCAACTACTCCACCATCAGGAGTGAATTTTTTAAACCCTATTCCTTTTTCAAGGTAAGGCAAAATTTTATCCAGCGTTCTTCTATCAATAATAGTTCCTTTTTCAGCAATGATTTCTCCAGTTTCAGGGTCGACTAGAGTTTCTGCTAATCGTTGATTAAAGAGTCGGTTTTTGATATGAAGTTTCTTGTTAATTTTATATCTGCCGACACTTGCTAAATCATATCTTTTTGGATCAAAGAAACGGGAGATCAATAAGCTTTTTGCGTTTTCAACTGTTGGCGGTTCACCAGGACGCAGGCGTTCGTAAATTTCAAGAAGCGCCTTTTCTGGGCTTTCGGTATTGTCTTTATCCAACGTATTTCTTAAATATTCATTTTCTCCGAACACATCGATGATTTCTTGATCAGAGCCAAACCCAAGGGCACGTAAAAGAACCGTAACTGGTAATTTGCGAGTGCGATCAATGCGGACATATATAACATCTTTTGCATCTGTTTCGTACTCTAACCAAGCGCCACGGTTTGGAATGACGGTAGCTGTAAAGCCCTTCTTACCGTTTTTATCAATTTTGTCGCTGTAGTAAACACTAGGTGAACGGACTAATTGGGAAACAATTACTCGTTCTGCGCCATTGATCACAAATGTGCCGGTTTCCGTCATAAGCGGAAAATCGCCCATAAATACATCTTGATCTTTCACTTCGCCTGTTTCTTTATTAATTAGGCGCACTTTTACCCGCAGCGGGGCAGAATAAGTAACATCGCGTTCTTTTGCTTCTTCAACGGAGTATTTCGGTTCACCTAAGCTGTAGTCAATAAACTCAAGCGAGAGGTTACCAGTGAAATCTTCGATAGGAGATATGTCTTGAAACATTTCACGAAGACCCTCATCAAGAAACCACTGATACGAAGAGGTTTGGATTTCAATAAGATTAGGTAATTCCAACACTTCTTTAATTCGCGCATAACTTCTGCGTTGGCGGTGTCGTCCGTACTGAACTAGTTGACTTGTCAACTGAGTCACCCCTCAAATCAGCATAATAATATCTTGTAAATAGCATTCCATGTTTTATATAATAAAATAAATACTATTACAAGTAAAAAGAAAAAGGATTTTCTTTATGAAAAAAGAAAACCACTGCGCAGAAATAGTTGATTTTATTATTTTTTCCTTAATGGATTGGTTCTATACATCCAAGAAAAAATTTAGCTACAAATGGAAATTAATATATTGGCATTTTATAATGTTAACATATCCTGGATTGCAGGTCAATCTTTTTTTGCTTTAAAAATATAATAGCCTTTTTTTCTCTCTGCCACTTCTACCGAACGAAACAGAGTCTCCAGCTTTTGTTTAGCGGAAGGAGCCCCCTGCTTTTTTTGGATAACGATCCAAAGCTCTCCATGGTCTTTTAAATGATCAAAGCTTTTTTCAAATATATGATGGACGACTTGTTTTCCAGCCCGAATGGGAGGGTTTGCTAAAATAGCAGCATACCATTTCCCTTCCAGCTTTTCAAACAAATTGCTTTGAAACACACGGACATTTTGAATGTTGTTTATTCGAGCATTCAGTTCTGCAAGTTCGACTGCCCTTTCATTTATATCGATCATATCAATCATTCTATCGGGTTCCGATTTTGCAATTGACAATCCGATCGGTCCGTATCCGCAGCCTACATCCAAAATATCTCCTGGAATTTCGGGAGCAGCGAAAGTTTCAATTAATAGCTGCGTTCCAAAATCAACCTCCCGTTTTGAAAAAACTCCGCGGTCGGTCATGAACGCAAATGGATGATTTCTCAACGTGCACTCAATTTTTCTCCTATTGCTTTCCACTTCCGGTTTTTCCGAAAAATAATGTTCGCTCATTTTCTGCACCCCTTTTTTAGGAGTATTTTCTACGGGCAGAAATTCATACATAAAAGAAAAGCCCGCCAATGAATCAGCGAGCTTTTCTATTTATTTAACAGCTTTTACTTAACTTCAACTTCTGCTCCAACTTCTTCAAGTTTTGCTTTAAGTTCTTCAGCTTCTTCTTTAGATACGCCTTCTTTTAATGGTTTTGGAGTGTTGTCAACTAATTCTTTTGCTTCTTTTAAGCCAAGGCCTGTGATTTCACGAACAACTTTGATAACTTTAATTTTTTGTGCACCTGCATTAGCAAGAATAACATCGAATTCAGTTTTTTCTGCAGCAGCTTCACCGCCGCCAGCGCCACCAACCACAGCAACAGGAGCAGCAGCAGTTACGCCAAATTCTTCTTCGATTGCTTTTACTAAGTCGTTAAGTTCAAGAACAGTCATTTCTTTTATCGCTTCAATAATTTGTTCTTTTGTCATTTGTTTTTCCTCCTTATGTTTTAAATTCTAATAGTTTAATACGAAAATTTGCTTTAAGCGCCTTGCTCTTCTTTTTGATCTGCAACTGCTTTTGTTGCAAGTGCAAAGTTGCGAATAGGAGCTTGCAGTACAGAAAGCAACATAGAAAGCAAGCCTTCGCGAGATGGAAGGTCAGCAATCGCTTTAATTTCATCAACTGTTGCAACATTGCCTTCGATGACGCCAGCTTTAATCTCAAGCGCTTCATGCTCTTTTGCAAAATCATTCAAAATTTTAGCAGGCGCCACGACATCTTCAGTGCTAAATGCGATAGCGTTTGGACCAGTCAGCACTTCTTCTAATCCAGAAATTTCTGCTTGTTCAACAGCACGGCGAGTTAACGTATTTTTGTAAACCTTGAACTCTATATTTGCTTCACGAAGTCTTTTGCGCAATTCCGTTACTTCCGCTACATTAAGACCGCGGTAATCTACGATAACAGTAGAGACGCTTTCACGGAATTTGGCTGCAATTTCTTCAACGATCTGTTTCTTCTTTTCAATTGCGCTGCTCATTTGTTTACACCTCCTGCAAATTGAAAATGAACACTTATACCGCCGGTGAAATGAAATACCTCCATGCCCGCAGACATGGAGGTATCGTACAAATAAGCAAACGTTCCGCTTAATCTATATCATACACCTCGGTAGGATATTAAGCCTTTCGGCACCTACTGTCTACGGTATAAATGAATTCTATTTAATTACACAACATTTTTATTTTACTAAAATATATCCTGCTTGTCAAACCGGTCTATTATTTCACGACAAAGCTGGAAGGATCTACTTTAATTCCAGGGCCCATTGTAGACGTTACAGAAACGTTTTTCATGTAAGTGCCTTTTGCCGCTGCCGGTTTTGCTTTTAATAGTGCGTCGTAAATTGTTGTAAAGTTTTCAACTAATTTTTCACTGTCAAAAGAAGTTTTTCCGATTGGAACATGAACGTTCCCAGCTTTATCTACACGGTATTCGACTTTACCAGCTTTAATTTCTTTGACAGCTTTTTCAACTTCAAATGTTACCGTTCCTGTTTTAGGGTTTGGCATTAAACCTTTAGGACCTAAAATACGTCCAAGTTTACCGACTTCACCCATCATATCAGGGGTAGCCACAACAACATCGAAGTCAAACCAGCCTTGTTGAATTTTATTGATGTAGTCGCTGTCGCCGACATAGTCCGCACCAGCAGCTTCCGCTTCTTTTGCTTTTTCCCCTTTAGCGAATACTAAAACGCGTTGCGTTTTACCTGTACCGTTCGGCAGCACAACAGCCCCGCGGATTTGCTGATCGTTTTTACGAGGATCAACGCCAAGGCGGAATGCAACTTCAACCGTCGCATCAAAGTTTGCGATATTCGTCTTCTTTACTAATTCAATTGCTTCTTTTACGTCATAAGCTTTTGAACGATCAACAAGCTTTGCAGCTTCTAAATATTTTTTACCTCTTTTTGCCATATCATTTTCCTCCTTATGTGGTTTTAGCGGAATAACCTCCCACGAATAAAGGTTGCGAACTTGAATAAACAAACTCGCAACCTACTACACCAATGCATATTGATTAGTCTTCGATCACAATGCCCATGCTTCGGGCTGTGCCTTCAACCATACGCATTGCTGCTTCAACGCTAGCTGCATTTAAGTCAGGCATTTTCGTTTCGGCAATTTCGCGAACTTTATCGCGTTTAATTGTTGCCACTTTATTACGATTCGGTTCACCAGAACCTGATTCAATTCCAGCTGCTTTTTTCAAAAGAACGGCAGCAGGCGGAGTTTTCGTAATAAATGTAAATGAACGGTCTTCAAATACCGTAATTTCAACAGGAATAATTAAGCCAGCTTGATCAGCCGTGCGAGCGTTGAACTCTTTACAGAATCCCATGATATTAACCCCAGCTTGACCGAGAGCAGGACCTACTGGCGGCGCAGGATTAGCTTTACCTGCAGGAATCTGCAATTTCACGATTTTAATCACTTTTTTAGCCACGAGACACACCTCCTTAAGTCCGTGATGTGGTAATAGGGTAAAACCCTCCCACTCATGCAACATCCTTCTTTATATGAATGAGAGAAAGATTAATGCATCATTCAGTCTCTTTCAGAGACATATCGACTTAAGAAATATTACCATTTTTAATTAATGATTTCAAGTTTGTTTTTCTACATTTTACAATTTGGAAACTTGGGAAAAATCTAGTTCAACTGGTGTTTCACGCCCAAACATATTGACGAGCACTTTGACTTTTTTTCTATCTGTATCGATTTCTTCGATAACGCCTGTGAAATTGGCAAACGGGCCGTCATTTACTTTTACCGTTTCTTTTAATTCAAAATCAACTTCCACACGAGCCTCTTCTATTCCCATGCGTTTGAAAATTGCCTGTACTTCTTCCGGCAAAAGCGGAGTTGGTTTAGATCCAGACCCTGCAGAGCCGACGAATCCGGTTACTCCGGGAGTGTTGCGAACCACATACCATGAATCATCCGTCATGATGAGCTCTACTAAAACATACCCAGGGAAAACCTTTTTTTTCGTCACTTTTTTCTTTCCGCTTTTCATATCCATTTCTTCTTCTTCAGGGACGATCACACGAAAAATTTTGTCCTGCATGCCCATTGACTCTACGCGTTTTTCTAAATTCGCTTTTACTTTATTTTCATAGCCGGAATATGTATGCACAACATACCAGTTCTTTTCCATATCAGAGGACCTTGTCCTTCCCTCCCCATTTCATTTTTAGGCAATGAAAAAACCCGTTTACCGGGTTTACTGACGGACTTATGAATAATATCTATTATATCATGGATAAAAGGCTTTTATTCAAGAATAAGCCTTAATAACTCAGAAATTCCTAAGTCGACAATAGCAAAAAATATAGCAAAAAAGGCTACCGTTGTAATGACCGTAATCGTATAGCGAACCAATTCCTTTCTTTTCGGCCAGCTGACCTTTTTCATTTCTTTTACGACATCTCGAAAAAATCCAGTCAAGCGCTGCATTTGTTTACCTCCAGAAATCCAAGAATCGTGCAATTTACTTTGTTTCCCGATGAGTGGTATGAGCTTGGCACGTTTTACAAAACTTTTTGATTTCCAACCGTTCTTCGGTCGCCTTTTTCATCGTTGAATAATTTCGGCTGCCGCATTGAGAACAAGCTAGAACTATTTTTTTCCTCATATTACACCTACCGATACTTACTCTATTAAACAGTAACATAATGGCAATTTTTATGTCAATGAGTTATGAAGTAAATTCCCTCAGCTCTAAGTATCTTTCTAGCTTTCTTTTCACCCGCTGCAAGGCATTGTCAATAGATTTCACATGCCTGTTTAATTCTTCTGAAATTTCTAAATAGGAACGGCCTTCCAAATAAAGGGACAACACTTTCCGTTCAAGATCAGATAATATTTCCCCCATTTTCAATTCTATATCATCAAACTTTTCCTGGTTAATGATGAGCTCTTCTGGGTCCATTACTTTTGCACCAGATATTACATCCATCAGTGTGCGATCTGATTCTTCATCATAAATGGGTTTATCCAATGAAACATACGAGTTTAGAGGAATATGTTTTTGACGGGTAGCAGTTTTAATGGCAGTAATCATTTGGCGGGTAATGCACAACTCGGCAAAAGCCTTAAAGGAGGTAAGCTTGTCCTCTTTAAAGTCACGAATCGCTTTATATAATCCAATCATCCCCTCTTGAATTATATCCTCACGATCCGCCCCGATGAGGAAGTAGGATCTTGCCTTGGCCCGCACAAAGTTCCGGTATTTTGTAATCAAGAAATCTAATGCAGCGCTGTCGCCTTTGTGGACGAGCTCTACAATTTGTTCATCTTCAAGCTTCTGCAATTTTTTTATTTTTTCCCCCTTGTTGTCTTGAACACTCATGCAAATCACCCCGACCGCGCATACAATTATTAGAAATATTATACTGTAAGATTTCCATAAACGTCAACTTATGTCAAAATTACGATAAATCTCCTCTTCTCCATTTTTCGAATCTTTCGGCAACTTCATAAGAAAGGCGAATTTTCGAAGCGGGGCGCTCGCCCTGAATTTGCTGAATTTTTTTTCGAATGCTTTCTTCAATAGACACCACTTCGTTATATAGCTCGCGCGCCGATTTTCTCAAAGCTCCCTGGGAAAAAATCGTCCATTGTTCTATATAGTCGGACGTTGCTACATAAATTTTCGTCTTAATATTTTTTAATGTTTTGGCCAGCTTTTCAATCCGTTCATCAGCGGTTTCATTTTCTCTCGTGAAAATAATTTCCACGCGATTATCTAAATATTTTTTTTCAATTCCTTTCACTAAATGAGCATCAAAAACGACAATCACCTTCATCCCAGTGTATGCTTGATATTCGGCCATCTTGTTGATCAGGATCTTCCTTGCATCCTCCAAATTGTTTTCATCTTTTAATTTTTGCAGATCAGGCCAAGCACCAATAATGTTGTATCCATCGACTAATAAAATATCCATTGGCTACTCTCCTGATGGCCGCCGTTTGCGAAAAACTTCATACATTAATAGACTGGCAGCAACGGAGGCGTTCAAAGAAGTAACATGACCAACCATCGGAATTTTCACAAGGAAGTCGCACTTTTCTTTTACTAAGCGGCTGATTCCTTTCCCTTCACTGCCAATTACTAATGCAACGGGGAGTTTCCCGTCAATTGTCCGATAATCGTCTTCCCCTTTTGCATCAGTGCCGTAAATCCATATACCTCTGTTTTTCAGCTCGTCAATCGTGCGTGCCAAGTTTGTCACACGGACTACGGGAACATATTCAATTGCTCCCGTTGACGTTTTTGCCACTACATTGGTTAAACCGACCGCCCGGTTCTTTGGAATAATAATGCCGTGTACTCCAGCAGCATCAGCTGTTCTCATAATCGAGCCGAGATTTGCCGGATTTTCAATTTCATCTAGAATCAGAAAAAAGGGCGCTTCCCCGCGTTCGTCAGACAATTTGAACAAATCTTCAAAATCCGTATACTTATATGCAGCAACTTGCGCAATGACTCCTTGGTGGCTGCCCGAAACGATCTGATCGAGCTTTTTCTTTGGAACGAATTGAACTGCTACCCCTTTATTTTTCGCCAGCATTATAATTTGCTGCGCTTGTTTAGTATATGAATTTTCCGCAATAAACACTTTGTTAATATCCCTGTTCGATTTCAATGCTTCGATAACCGAATTCTTCCCGTATATATATTCATCCGCCACGTTCAACTCCCCCTTTCTCGTATGTTGCAGCCATTGCAGCATCTATGACGTCGTTTAGCCGATCTTGATCACCTGTTAAAAAAAGATAGCCGATTAAAGATTCGAAAGCCGTGCTGTATCGGTATGTTTGTACATCGGTATTTTTCGGCACCGTGTTTGATTTGGCATTTCGCCCTCTTTTCATTATTTCCAGCTCTTCTTCATTGAAAAAGCCGTTGTCAGTTAATGTTTTTAAAATCGCTGCCTGCGCTTTGGCCGAAACAAACGACTTCGCCAATTTATGAAGCTGGCCCGGTTTGACAGTTCCTTTTGATAACAGATGATGCCTGACAAATACTTCATATACAGCATCGCCCATATATGCTAAAACAAGACCGTTAAGCTGCCGTGCTTCTTTTATTTTTTCAAGCTCAATCATATTTATCCTCTTTTCCATCTTGTTCCTTGAGGCGTATCTTCCAATATAATGTTCATTTCCTTGAGCTGATCTCGAATTTTGTCGGCTAAAGCAAAATTTCTTTCTTTTCTAGCTTGATTTCGCTCGTTTATCAGCCTTTCAATGTCTTCGTCCAGCAGCTCTTGAACATCAAATGTCAAACCTAATACATCGCCAAATTCATTAAATAGCTGCAAAAATGCCTTAATTACTTTTTCGGAGGTGTTTTTTCTTTCCAAATAATAGTTTGCATTTTTCACTAAATCGAAAATGACAGATATAGCATTCGCCGTATTGAAATCGTCGTCCATTTCATGAATAAATTCCTTCTTTAGCCGGCTGATTTCTTCCAGCCATTTTTCATCATCATCAGTGAGATTCGCACTACTTTCCAGCCGATGCTTTAAATTGATATATGAGGTGCGGATTCTTTCCAATCCGTTTTTTGTACTATCCAAAAGTTCTTTCGAATAATTGATAGGATGTCGGTAGTGTACAGACAGCATAAAAAATCGAAATACTTGTGGGTCATACTGCTTTAAAACGTCTTGAACAAGAATAAAATTTCCGAGTGATTTAGACATCTTCTCATTGTTGATATTAATATAACCGTTATGCATCCAATATTTCGCAAAAGGTTTGCCGGTAAGCGCTTCGGATTGTGCGATCTCATTTTCATGATGCGGAAAAGTTAAATCTTGGCCGCCTGCATGAATATCAATTGTATCCCCTAAATATTTTCTTGCCATTGCGGAGCATTCAATATGCCAGCCAGGACGTCCTTTTCCCCAAGGGCTATCCCATGAAATTTCCCCTTCTTTTGCTGCTTTCCAAAGTGCAAAATCAAGCGGATCTCTCTTTTTTTCGCCAATTTGTATTCTGGCACCGGCATGAAGCTCATCTATTGATTGATGCGAAAGCTTTCCGTATTCCTTAAAATACCGTGTTTTATAATACACATCTCCGTCGACTTCATAGGCATAATTTTTGTCAATGAGAGCTTGGATGAATTCAATGATTGTCTCCATATTTTCCGTTACACGAGGATGAACATCCGCTCTTTTGCATCCCAGTGCATCAATATCAGAAAAATAGGCCTTAATAAATCGTTCTGCAATTTCCGGAACCGTTTCGCCCAAATCATTTGCAGCTTTAATCAATTTATCATCCACATCGGTAAAATTCGACACATATTTCACATCGTACCCTCTGTACTCCAAATATCGACGAACTGTATCATATACAATGGCTGGTCTAGCATTTCCGATGTGAATATAGTTGTAAACGGTAGGACCGCAAACATACATCTTTACCTTGTTGTTCTCTAAAGGAATAAATTCTTCCTTTTTCCTGGATAATGTATTATAAATTTTGATACTCATTGAACGCCCTCCTTTTTTTTCAGATTATCTAATTCTGCCTTTAATTTTCCTATTTCTTTTTCAAGCTCTTTTAATTTATCTGAAATAGGATCCGGCAAATCTCTATGATTTAAATCTTTTCTCACCTTTTTCCCGTTTTGCACAACAACTCTCCCCGGAATGCCTACAACAGTCGAATTATCCGGAACATCGCGCAAAACGACGGAACCTGCGCCAATTTTCGAGTTTTCTCCAATCGTAATAGATCCTAATACCTTCGCGCCAGCTGCAATGAGAACATTATTTTTGATGGTAGGATGCCGTTTCCCCTTTTCTTTACCTGTTCCGCCTAATGTAACTCCTTGATATACAGTAACATTATCGCCAATTTCACAAGTCTCGCCAATAACGACACCCATGCCATGATCGATGAAAAAACGACGACCGATTTTGGCACCAGGGTGGATTTCAATTCCCGTGAAAAAGCGGCTTATTTGCGAAATGACCCTGGCGATAAAGTATAATTTCCGTTTGTAAAACGCATGCGCCAACCGATGAGCCCATATGGCGTGAAGGCCTGAATAAGTTAAGATCACTTCTAAATAAGATCTCGCAGCAGGGTCTTGGTCAAAAACGACTTCCACATCTTCTTTTAATATTTTCCACATATTTTTCTCCCTCCCATAAAAAGTAATCATAATACCCTACTGAAAATCGAGTAGGAGGGAGCGATTAACTCCCGTCCTCTCACACCACCGTACGTACGGTTCCGTATACGGCGGTTCAATTAAGATAATTGACGCAAGTCTTTATAACTTCCGTGAATAGCTGTTCTCTTTATGCCAGTGGTCACTCCACCCTCCAAGAGATCTCCCACGGGATTCACCGCTTCCTCCCTCAAGTGAGGTACTACGTTTTCTGTGTTCATCATGACTCACTGAATGCCAAGGGCTATTCTCTCTTAATTGTTCGGTCCTTCTTAGTTGTTCTAGACCAACTAATACTATGACCTCTGCTGACTTCTGACTGTTCAGCTATCTATCACTAGATAGGTTACCAAGGTTACTTGGCGTGCCAGCCAGACCTCCCCGGGTAAGAGTGTAATCTTTCCTTCCATCCATCTGCTTCATTTACTCTGTATCACCTTCGGCAGAAAGGGCTTTGTTTTGTCTTGCAAACTCACCCAGTGATACCTAGCCTCATATGAAGTTCGTGTTCCTCAGACCGGAAGTTTGCCGCTCGCTTCCTTCAGATTCCGCGTCACCACGGACACCCTTGCGTTAAGCTAACTGCTACTTCTGCCTTCGCAGCTCGGGACTTTCACCCTATAGATTACACCCATGCCGGGCGCACAAGAAATGCGCCTCTGTAGATACAGAGACGCAAATAAGCGCGGTTCCACTCTGTTTAGGGAAAAGTATAGCTTTTCTTTTCCCTCAACTTTAACTCTTATAACGGTGAGTCTCCGCTTTTGTCTACTCCCGCTGGTTTCGACAAAAGACTCGAAGGGGCATTTCAGAAAGCGCGTGCTTAAACCTCTTTCAGCCAAAGGAGGTTCTCTCTGAAAAGCCGTTTGCTTTCTTACTTCTCCTTCTCAACGTTTTTCCGTCATCTGTTCATACATACTATATTACAATTTTTTTAAAAAGTTAATCTAGTGCTTTTTCCAGCCTTGTGATAATCTTTCCTTTTCCTAAGAGCTCAAGGGCAAGCGGCAGCTCAGGACCGTGTGTCTGCCCGGTTGTCGCAACGCGAATCGGCATGAACAATTTTTTCCCCTTTTGACCTGTCGCTTTTTGAACTGACTTAATCGCTTTTTTGATTTCATCTGCTTTGAAATCTTGAATTGCTTTCACTTCTTCCAAAAATGCGCTTAACACGGAAGGAACTTGTTCTTCTTGAAGCACAAGCTTTCCTTCTTCATCGAGCTCTATCTCTTCCTTAAAAAACATTTCGCTTAATTCGACAATTTCTGCACCGTAGCTCATTTGATCTTGATATAGGGAAATGAGGCGGCGCACCCAATTTTTTTCATCGTCTGACATATTTTCACTGACGCGTCCGGCTTTTACGAGGTGGGGCAGCGAAAGGTCGACTACTTTTTCGAGATCAAGCTTTTTCATGTACTGATTGTTCATCCATTTTAATTTCAGTGTGTCGAAAACAGCAGGTGATTTTGATAATCGGTTTGGATCAAAAATTTTAATAAACTCTTCTTTGCTGAAAATCTCTTCTTCCCCAACAGGAGACCATCCTAACAAACCGATAAAATTAAAGAGCGCTTCAGGCAGATACCCTAATTCAGCATATTGTTCAATAAATTGAATGATGCTCTCATCACGCTTGCTTAATTTTTTTCTGTTTTCATTGACGATTAACGTCATATGACCAAAAACAGGCGGTTCCCATCCAAAAGCTTCATAAATCATCATTTGCTTCGGTGTATTGGAGATATGGTCTTCTCCGCGCAACACATGACTGATTTCCATTAAATGATCGTCGACGGCGACGGCAAAATTATAAGTCGGTGTTCCGTCTTTTTTCACGATGACAAAATCCCCAAAATCATCGGACTCAAAAGAAATATCTCCTTTTACGATATCGTTCCATTTATATATTTTTCCTTTTGGAACCCGGAAACGAATGCTTGGTTTCCGTCCTTCTTTTTCGAGTGCCTCTTGCTGTTCTTTAGAAAGGTGCGCGCATTTCCCTGAATATCTTGGCATTTCACCGCGATCGATTTGCGCTTGACGCTCGTTTTCAAGCTCCTCTTCCGTACAATAACATTTATACGCCAAGTCTCTTTCCAAGAGCTCTTCATAATATTTTTTATAAATGCTTGTCCGCTCCGATTGTCGATAAGGACCGTAATCTCCGCCCTTGTCTATGCTTTCGTCCCAATCAATTCCAAGCCATTTTAAATAAAAAAGCTGGCTTTGTTCTCCTCCTTCGATATTCCGCTTCTGATCGGTATCTTCAATTCGGATAATAAATTTCCCATTTTGGCTTCTAGCGAACAAATAATTAAATAATGCAGTGCGTGCGTTTCCAATATGTAAATGCCCCGTCGGACTCGGTGCATAGCGAACCCGTATTCCGTTGTCAGCCATATTTTGTCCCTCCAATAATCAAACCGTAATTCTTTAAAATATTGTACCACCAAACCATTGATGTTCAAAGATTACTTTTTCTTTTGCAATAAAACGATTGACTGTGCAGCGATTCCTTCCCCGCGTCCTGTAAACCCAAGCTCCTCCGTCGTCGTTGCTTTAACATTCACTTGGTCAAGTTCAGCCTCCAAGAGCTCCGCAATTCTAGTACGCATTTGATGGATGTAAGGCGCCATTTTTGGTTTTTGAGCAATAATTGTACAATCCGCATTGCCTAATATATAGCCTTTCTCCTTTACCAAGTTCCATACCTCTTGAAGCAATTTCGCCGAGTCAATATCTTTATATGCAGGATCCGTATCAGGAAAATGCTTGCCGATATCTCCTTCTCCAATCGCTCCCAAGCAGGCATCTGTCAATGCATGAAGAAGAACATCAGCATCAGAATGTCCAAGCAATCCTTTTTCATAAGGAATGTTGACTCCACCGATCACAAGCGGTTTTCCTTCCACAAGCTGATGAACATCAAAACCTTGTCCAATCCGAATCATTCCCTTTCCCCTCTTTCACTCTCTAAAATCGCACGGGCAAAAATCAAATCTTCAGGGGTTGTAAGCTTTATATTTGAATAATCCCCATGTACAATACAAACTTTTTCGCCAATTCTTTCTACAAGACTTGCATCGTCTGTTCCTACAAATTGATCCCTATTGGCCGCTTCATGAGCTTTTAATACGATGGAAAGACGAAAAGCTTGTGGCGTTTGAACTGCCCACAAGCTAGAACGTTCAACAGTATCAATGACTTCCATATTGCGAACTCTTTTCACAGTATCCTTTACAGGAACGGCTACAACCGCTGCGCCCTCTAAATGAGCCTTTTCAACAAGCTGATGAATGGTTTCCCTGCGAATGAAAGGCCTTGCACCGTCGTGAATTAATATTATACCATCTTCTTCAACAGCTTTTAACCCGTTGTAAACACTATATTGGCGTTCCTGTCCTCCGGGAACTAGTTTTTGCACTTTTTTTATTTTATATTTTTTCAGTAAAGAAAGAAATTCTTCACGCTCTTTCTCGTTTATGACTAGAACAATTTCGGTGCATTGAGGATCTTTTTCAAACACCATTAAAGTATGAACAATCACAGGTAAAGAATTAAGTTTGATAAACTGTTTATTTTTTCCTGCCCTCATTCTTTTCCCTTGCCCTGCAGCTGGTATGACAACCCGATATTCCATCTTCTTTCTCCCTTATTACAATGCTTTTTCCAGCAGCTTTGGCTTTGCAAAAATCATTCGTCCGGCAGATGTTTGAAGAACGCTTGTAACGAGAATGTCAATATTTTTCCCGATATAGTCCCTTCCGTCCTCGACAACAATCATCGTGCCATCATCAAGATAAGCAACACCTTGGTTATGCTCTTTTCCATCCTTAATTACTTGGACATTTAACTCTTCCCCTGGTAGTACAATCGGTTTTACCGCATTGGCTAAATCGTTGATGTTCAAAACAGAGACGTTTTGGAGCTCACATACTTTATTTAAATTGAAATCGTTTGTGACCACAACGCCTTGAATGATTTTTGCCAGTTTTACAAGCTTGCTGTCGACTTCTTGTATATCTTCGAAGTCGCCTTCCCATATTTCCACTTGAATGTCCAGCTCTTTTTGGATTTTATTTAAAATATCCAGACCTCTTCTTCCTCGATTTCTTTTTAGCACATCTGAAGAATCCGCTATATGCTGAAGTTCCTCCAACACAAATTGAGGAATAATAATGGTCCCTTCTAAAAAACCTGTTTGACAAATATCTGCAATCCTGCCATCTATAATAACACTTGTATCTAATATTTTTAAGCTTTTCTTTTCAACATTTTCCTCTTCTTCTTGAGAGGCTTTCTTCTTGCTGATTCTTGCTGTAATCGAAAACAAGTTCAACAGTTCGTCGCGCTTTTTATATCCGATTTGAAAACCTAAATATCCTAAAATTATGGTTAAAAAGATCGGAACAATGTTATTGATAATTGGGTATGGAAGTTCAGATAATGAAATTCCAATTAAATAAGCAATAATCAGACCAAAAATTAATCCTAAACTGCCAAATAATACATCCGTAACCGGAGCTTTCACTAATTTCTCTTCTATAAATTTTATCCAATTCACCACATAATCCACTAGCCAGAAGGAGGTTATATAAAATAAAATTGCACCTAATATCGCCAATGTATATGGTGTCATCAGAAATGGAACATCATCAAGATTTAAGAGAAATAATAATTCCGGTATAAACAAAACACCTAACGTTCCGCCAACAAAAAAGAAAAATATTTGAACAATTCGTTTTAACATACCTCCACCTCCTTTATTTCATTATATACACTTTCAAACCTTTCAAACATCTAAAAACAAGGATTGTAAAAATATTGATAAATTACTGTAAAGGATGTGTTAGAGCTCCCTTGCAATGTTATACTGATCTTGGAGGCGCCTTAATCCTTCCTTAATTTTCCTCGCCCTAACTTCACCTATTCCTTCCACTTCATCAAGCTTTTCTACGGTAGCATTTGCAATTTGTTTCAAATTTTCAAAGGTTGTCACTAAATTTTCAATAATAACGGAAGGAAGCTTTGGTATTTTATGCAAAAACCGGTAACCTCGAGGAACAACAGGTTCATTTATATTGGTAAAATGGGGATATCCGAGCAGCTTCAATAAAACCGCATCATCTAATAATGCTGAGCTGGACAATTCTTGCAGCTGCTTTAATACAGGAATAGGATCATTCAGCCGCTCCATGCTGTAATCTTTGATAAGCAGAGCCGCTTCTTTTTCAATATCTGCTAAAAGCTCGGTCATCTGAAGCTGAATCAGCTGCCCTTCTGTACCGAGTTCGTAAATATAATTAATAATTTCACTCTTAATTCGCAGCACCATTTCTATTCTATGTAAAACTTGGATCACTTCATCGATCGTGACTAAATCTTCAAACTCTAAAGATCCTAAATTATTAATGGATTGGTCAGTGGCAGATTTATACTTTTCCAACGTCCGCAAAGCTTGATTGGCCTTCGTTAAAATGACGCCGATATCCCTCAAAGCATAGCGGGAATTGCCAAAATATAATGTGACGACATTTCTTCTTTCAGAAATAGCAATTACGAGATTTCCTGTTTGCTTTGCTACTCGTTCAGCTGTTCTATGCCTCATGCCTGTTTCTCTTACCTCTATGCTCGTATCCGGAACAAGCTGTGCGTTTGCGTATAAAATTTTTTGCCCTGAGTCGCTTAAAATAATGGCTCCATCCATTTTAGCTAGTTCATATAAATAGGCGGGGGAAAAAGGGCAATTGATATAAAATCCCCCGTCTACAATTTGTTTGATTTTTTCGTTATATCCTACAACAATTAGCCCCCCGGTCTTTGCGCGCAGCACGTTTTCAATTCCTTCCCGGATTGGTGTGCCTGGGGCTACAAATTGCAAGATTTCCTTAAGCGATTTTTCTTGTTTCATAGCTTATCCCCCTATTGCAAGTTCGAGCGCTTCTGAAATGTTTTGCACACCGACAATTTCTATATCTTCCGGCCATTTCCAACCGCCCAGATTGGCTTTCGGTAAAAAAATCCGCTTAAATCCCAGTTTGGCAGCTTCTTGTACACGCTGTTCAATTCGTGAAACCCTTCTAATTTCTCCTGTTAAACCAACCTCACCTACAAAAACATCATAAATGTTCGTCGGAACATCTTTAAAGCTTGAAGCTATACTGATGCAAATTGCCAAGTCAATTGAAGGCTCGTCTAATTTCACCCCGCCGGCAACTTTTAAGTAGGCATCTTGGTTTTGGAGCAATAAACCAACACGTTTTTCCAATACCGCCATCAACAAAGAAACACGATTATGATCAATCCCATTTGCCATCCTTCTTGGGTTTCCAAAGCTTGTCGGGGTGATTAAAGCTTGTATTTCGACTAGAACAGGTCTTGTCCCTTCCATGGAAGCGACTACTGTTGAACCAGATGCCCCTTTTGCACGCTCTTCTAAAAACACTTCTGACGGGTTGAGCACTTCTTTAAGACCTGCTTCCTTCATTTCAAAAATTCCTATTTCGTTAGTGGATCCGAACCTGTTTTTAACTGCCCGTAAAATTCGGTACGTATGGTGTCGATCACCTTCAAAATACAATACAGTATCAACCATATGTTCTAAAATGCGCGGCCCTGCAATTGTGCCGTCTTTTGTTACATGACCGACAATAAAAATCGGAATTCCTTTTGTCTTTGCCAATCTCATTAATTCAGCCGTACATTCTCGAACCTGAGATACGCTTCCAGGAGCAGAAGCAATTTCACTGTTATAAATCGTTTGAATGGAATCAATGATGACAAAAGCCGGTTCAGTTTCCATTATGGATTGAATGATGATTTCTAAGTCCGTTTCAGAAAGCACGAAAAGTCTTTCGCCTTTTACCCCGAGTCGGTCGGAGCGAAGTTTTGTCTGTTTTAAAGATTCTTCTCCCGAAATGTATAAAACATCGTTCCCTCTCTCTGCCAGCTGTGAGGAGACTTGCAATAAGAGAGTGGATTTTCCAATTCCAGGATCCCCTCCAATTAAAACGAGAGACCCTTTTACAATTCCGCCTCCCAATACGCGGTTAAACTCATGAAGTCCTGTAAGCATTCTAGGTTCTTGCGCAGCTTGGATTTGATGAATTGGAGAAGGTTTGCTGACAGTGGATGATTCGGAATGACTAAAAGCAATGCGGTGTTTTCCCTTTGGCTTGATAACTTCTTCAACCATTGAATTCCATTCGCCGCACCCTGGACATTTTCCCATCCATTTCGGCGATTCATATCCGCACGATTGACAAATAAATTTTGATTTGATCTTTGACATTCGGTTATTCCCCACTTTGTTCAATCGATACACGACAATATAATGAAAGGGAGGGGCATACGTGAAGCAGTATGCCCATTGGATTATTGAACCTTTTCTGCAGTTTTTACGACAAATTCATTATTTTGCACGTCCAATACAACTTTTTGACCTTGCGAGATCGTGCCTTTCAATAATTCCTCTGATAAGCGATCTTCGACATATTTTTGAATCGCTCTCCGCAACGGACGCGCTCCATATTCTAAGTCAAAGCCCTCTTCAGCCAGCTTTTCTTTTGCACGATCCGTTAATTCGAGTTCTATATCCTGTTCTTTTAATCGTTTTGTCAGCTGATCCGCCATCAGCGAAACAATTTCTTTCAAATGTTTTTTCTCTAAAGAGTGGAACACAATAATTTCGTCAATCCGGTTCAAAAATTCAGGACGAAATGCTTTTTTCAGTTCATCCATCACTTTGTTTTTCATATCTTTATAATTTTCATTTTCGTCTTGAACATTAAAGCCGACATATTTATTCCGTTTTAATTCGCTTGCCCCTACATTTGAAGTCATAATTAAAATCGTATTTCGAAAATCAACGGTGCGCCCTTTTGAGTCTGTGAGTCTTCCGTCTTCAAGCACCTGCAGCAAAATGTTAAACACATCTGGATGAGCTTTTTCAATTTCATCCAATAATACGACTGAGTATGGCTTGCGGCGCACTTTTTCCGTCAATTGTCCTCCCTCTTCATAGCCTACATATCCAGGAGGCGAACCAACGAGCCTTGACGTAGAATGCTTCTCCATATATTCTGACATATCGATTCGAATCATAGCATCTTCGTCACCAAACATTGCTTCAGCTAATGCACGGGCTAATTCCGTTTTCCCTACACCTGTCGGTCCTAAGAAGATAAATGAACCGATCGGACGCTTCGGATCTTTTAAGCCTGCACGTGCCCGTCTGACAGCTTTTGCGACTGCAGTGACAGCTTCTTCTTGACCAATAACGCGCGAGTGTAAAATTTCTTCGAGATTCAAAAGCCGCTCTGATTCTGTTTGGGCAAGTTTAACAACCGGAATTCCCGTCCAGCTTGAAACAACCATTGCAATATCCTCTACGGTCACTTCAGAATTTTCTTGACCTTGTTTTTCCTTCCATGATTTTTTCGTTTCCTCTAATTCCTCTCTGAGCCGCTGCTCTGTATCTCTTAATGAAGCTGCTTTTTCAAATTCTTGGCTTTGGACTGCAGCTTCTTTTTCTTTTCGCACTTCTTCTAATTTTTGCTCCAATTCCTTTAAATTCGGAGGTGTTGCAAATGAACGAAGACGGACTTTGGAGCCTGCTTCATCAATCAAGTCAATCGCTTTATCAGGCAGGAACCGATCGGAAATATACCGATCTGAAAGTTTAACAGCAGCTTCAATCGCCTCATCGGAAATGGATACCCGGTGGTGTGCTTCATATCGGTCTCTTAAGCCTCTTAAAATTTGAATGCTCTCTTCAATGGACGGTTCGTCGACTTGGATTGGCTGGAAGCGCCGTTCAAGTGCAGCATCCTTTTCAATATATTTACGGTATTCATCCAAAGTTGTTGCCCCAATACATTGCAATTCTCCCCGAGCCAAAGCAGGTTTTAAAATGTTGGAAGCATCAATTGCACCTTCCGCCCCGCCTGCGCCGATCAGTGTATGAAGCTCGTCAATAAATAAAATGATGTTTCCTGCTTGGCGAATTTCATCCATTACCTTTTTAAGGCGGTCCTCAAATTCCCCTCTATATTTTGTGCCAGCTACAACTGTTCCCATATCAAGGGTCATAACGCGCTTATCTCTCAAAATTTCAGGAACCTCATTATTCACAATTTGCTGAGCAAGTCCCTCTGCTATGGCAGTTTTCCCAACACCAGGTTCACCTATTAAAACAGGATTATTTTTTGTTCTTCGGCTCAAAACCTCGATGACACGCTGAATTTCTTTGCTTCGGCCGATGACTGGATCAAGTCCGCCCTCCCGTGCAACAGCCGTTAAGTCCCGCGCAAGACTATCAAGCGTCGGAGTATTTGCGTTTGTCATCGAACTTCCTTGGTGGCTTGAGGATACTTCATTGCTGCCTAACAACTGTAAAACTTGCTGACGCGCTTTGTTCAAGCTTACTCCGAGATTGTTTAAAACACGCGCAGCAACTCCCTCGCCTTCTCGAATTAATCCCAATAGGATATGTTCTGTTCCGACATAAGAATGTCCTAATTTTCTTGCTTCATCCATTGACAGTTCAATGACTTTCTTTGCTCTCGGTGTGTAATGGATCGTTTGCGAAATTTCTTGTCCCCGTCCTATCAGGCTTTCCACTTCATTTTGGATTTTTTCTGGACTTAATCCTAGAGCGTGAAGCGCTTTAGCGGCAATTCCTTCTCCTTCGCGCACGAGCCCAAGCAATATGTGCTCTGTGCCGATATTGTTATGTCCGAGGCGTACAGCTTCTTCCTGCGCTAAAGCAAGCACTTTTTGCGCCCGTTCCGTAAATCTCCCAAACATCATTGTTCATCATCCTCCCTTTGCTTCCTTTCTAATTGAAGCCTTTCACGAATTAATGTTGCCCTGCGAATATCCCGTTCATTCGGCCGTAGAACTCCTCCTGAATATTGTTGCAGAAATCCGGGCTGAATTAAAATCATAAGCTCATTTAAAACACTGCGTGGAACATTTTGAATAATTCCCAGGTCAATTCCTAAGCGCACATCTGATAAACATTGAATTGCTTCTTTCGATGGAATAATCCTGCTGTATTTGAGAGTGCCGTAGGAACGATATACACGGTCTTCTAGATGATGCGGATTCGTTTTATATAAAGCATCTCTTGCAGCCCGTTCTTGAGCAATTAATTGCCCGACAACACCTATTAAAT
Source organism: Aeribacillus sp. FSL K6-2848 (assembly GCF_038004325.1). Lineage (NCBI taxonomy): Bacteria > Bacillati > Bacillota > Bacilli > Caryophanales > Bacillaceae > Aeribacillus > Aeribacillus sp. FSL K6-2848. Next base: position 124,749 of record NZ_JBBOQQ010000001.1, on the reverse strand, counting down.
CATCGACAATATCATCTTCTGATTTGCCTAGCGTAATTTGGTTCGAAATTTGGAATATATTACCTATCGCTTCACTTCCTTCTCCGTACCGACCTCTCACAACCAATCCTAATTGATTGATAGCAGGTATAATTTGGTTAATCTGCTGTGTTAAGACAAGTCCTGGAAGGTGCATCATCACGGAAGCCCGCAAGCCGGTACCGACATTTGTTGGACAGCTAGTTAAGTAGCCCCTATGTTCATCAAATGCATAATCTACTTTTTCCTCAATCCAATCGTCAAGATTCATTGCCATTTTCAACGCTTCTTTTAGCTGAAGGCCCGGGAACAAACATTGAATTCTAATATGATCCTCCTCGTTTATCATAATGCTCACTTCTTCGTTTTCAGATAAAAGGCACCCTCCAAGTGCTGATTCTTCCATTAAATAAGGACTAATCAAATGCTTCTCTACAAGTACGCGTTTTTGAATAGGCTGAAGTTCATTCATTTTCAGCAGCACGAATGTCCCTAAACCGTCAAACACTCTTTGTGAAAATGATTCTTCAAACGTATTTAAAATAGCCAAGGCTTCTTCATTCGACATAATGGTAGGGAAGCTGATATTTTCTATATTTCGCGCCAATCTGACTCGGCTGCTCAGCACAATATCGGAATCAGGTCCTTCTTGATTCATCCAAGGGCTCATGGCTGAACGAATAAATTTTTGAAAGGACATGTCATACTCCCCTTTCGTTCCGTCCATTTATCTTCGCTTCAATGGACCGAATTTCATCCCGAACTTGAGCTGCTCTTTCGAATTCCTCTTTCGCAATTAATTCTTGCAGTTCCTGTTTAAGCATTTTCAGGCGCTTTTTCAAATGAATACTTCCACCGGTCCGTTTCGGTACTTTACCGCCGTGAGTTGTATTCCCGCCATGAACACGTTTTAAAATCGGGGTAATTTGGTGATAAAACGTTTTGTAACAATGGGAGCACCCGAATTTACCAATTTTCGTAAATTGATCAAACGTCATATTACATTTCTCACATTGAATGACCTGATTTTTCTTGAAAACATTTTGCCCTTGGCTGCTAATGGCGCTGTCCATATTTAATAATCCGGACAATAAGTTGTTTATAGAAAAGCCTGGATTCATATTGAATATGAATACATCACTTTTTTCCTGTGCACATTTTTCACATATATGCACTTCAGTCTTTTCGCCGTTGATGATTTTTGTAAAGTGGAAAGTAGCGGGCCTTTCATGACATTCTTGACAAATCATCGTCCATCACATCCTCACTTATATTTTAACGAGGTGAGCATCGCCTTCATCATCCTTGCCCTCAATTCGTCTCGATCAGGCAAATCAATATATAAAACAGACCTATCAATTACGCTCAACATAATTTTCGCTTCTCTTTCTGAAATAACCTCTTCATCAGCCAATCTCAAAATAATATCCTCCGCCGACGATTGTGACAGCCTTTTACCAATGGCATTTAAAATTTGATTGATCAGCTGGATACGGTCATTGATTCGAATTTTCATAATTCGGATATAACCGCCTCCACCCCTTTTGCTTTCGACAATGTAACCCCGTTCAATTGTAAAACGAGTGTTGATCACGTAATTGATTTGCGATGGAACACATTGAAATTTATCCGCAATTTCACTTCTTTTAATTTCAACAATTTCTTTTCCGCTAGAATCTAATACATGCTTTAAATATTGCTCGATAATATCAGATATATTCCGCACCTCGAAAAACACCTCCTTCAACTTTTTGATTGGAATTGCAAAACGCTCAAGAAATGTGCAATATCCTTGAGGGATAGGAGGCAAGATGTTTACGTAATGCTTATTTCCTAAACGATAACAACTAGTCACTTGACTTTGACTATATTTGACCTTAATTATAATATAAATTTTTTTTTGTGTCATTTCAACAAAAAAGCTCACTAATAATATTGCCATTTACAATATGGAAAAAACCCGCTCTTTAAAAAACTTTTTTAACTTCTTGAAATTTCATTAATTCGTTTATGATTTCAGGCATTTCATCTTTTGGAAGGCCAATTTCAAGTAAATATGAACGCTTCGCATGTTTAGTTTCTTTTGGCTTTGACAATGTAAAATGAATTTTATAAACAGAAATATTTAATTGTTCAAGTTTCCGAGTAAATTCCACCAAATCATCTTCTGGAAGATTAACTTGTATCCATTTTTTGCTTGACTTCTCAGCAAAAAAAGCCTCCACCTTATTGAGAAAGATCAAACTCAACAATACAATCAAGGTAGAAAAAATCGCCAGCGGATACATTCCTGCCCCAACAACAAGGCCAAGTCCTGCAACAACCCAAATCGAGGCTGCCGTCGTTAATCCTCTTACCGTAACCCCTCTCACTAATATCGTTCCAGCACCTAAAAAACCAATGCCGCTAATGACATAAGAAGGAATTCTTGCTGGGTCAAAACGAATATTTTCATAACGATCCATATATTCTTCAAAGCCATAAAGAGACAGCAGCATCATCATGCAGGAGCCGACACCAACTAACAAATGAGTGCGAAAGCCTGCTGGATGCCGTTTAAATTCTCGTTCAAGGCCAATAAATCCACTTAAAATGACTGCTAAAACAATGCGAATCAACATAATTTGCCATTCCTCAGGCATTATCATTCCTCCTTACCATCCAAATGACTTTTTCTGTTTTGGCCATATATGAATTTTGAAATGATACAGTATTATACTTTCCCATTATATGCGATGAACAGTGCTCAATATTCAATTGTTCTTGAGTATGAGACTAAGAATGATATGAAACAAAAAAGCACTTTTAGAGCTGGCTTTAAAATCAAACGAAGCTTTCACTGCTCATATGCTTCAAGAATGGAACAGTTTATGCTTCTGAAGTAGCGATCAATTAATTATACTCCGATTGAAGGTTTTAAAGAAAGCGAGCTTGATTGCAATAGATGCGGAGGATCTTCAGAAGAAGCGAGCTCTTAGTTGTTCGTAAATTTGTCGTTTTTGTTCGTTCTGTTTTAAGCTGTTTTGTCTGTTTGTTGTAAATTTCCATTTACAAGAGGATAAAAGAGGCTTGAGCTTCTCAAACCGCATTGCAGCGAATAATTGTTTCGTCCATACTTTTTTACAAGGATAAGCAAATCTCGCCTCCATCGCTTTTCTCAGATTAATTAAAACGGTTTGCATCATTCAAATCAATTAAAGATGTTTTTGTAACAGCAAAAATATCCATTTCGGCTTTCGACAATTTTCTCGAAAAATTGGCTTTTAGACTGTCATTTCTTAATTTTTCATTTTATGATCATAACGGAAAGTATTGCAACGGAAAAACATCACAAAAAGCTAAAAAAGAAGCCGATTCCTCCACCGCCTTCACTATACACGAGAGGCGGCGGTCATATCGGCAAAAAAATAAGATGAAAGGTATTTATTCTATGTCACGATTAATAATTTTAGGCGGATCTAAGTTTTTAATAACGGGCTCTCTAGACTTTATATCTGCATACGTATTGATAATTTCCGGATCATAAATAATTTGCAGCCTAGAAAGCTTGCCTATTTGGTTTTGTGCACCTTCAAAATAATCGTTATTCGTAATTTTTTGCGCCCCACTAAAATTTTGATTACTAGCACGCCCTCTTATCGCATTTAAAACAATGCGCCTCGCTGATATTCCTCCTTCTATACGAATATTTGACCCCACTCCAAACATTTCTAATGCTTGTTCTGAATAGAAAAACCCTTTAATATTACTAGGTTCATCCTGGTTAACGCTATTATTTCTAATGTTTATATTTCCTTTTGCAAAAATAATTAATGAACCGTTTTGACCTAATCCATTGATGCGCGAATATTCAATCGTCACATCCCCCATTACATACATAATTGAATTAAATTCCGCATCAGCCCCTCTAATCGTCAGATCACCGTTCACAAATATGGGGCCGTCCACCCGAATTTTGTCATAATTATTTGGGTTGTACGAATCAGACCACTCGTTGCCAATTGTTAAATTTTTCTCTATATAGGCTCCCTCCTTAAAGGTGGTCTGTCTGAATTGATTATCTAAATTGCGAATTGTTAATGAACCTGCAGTGGCAAAGCTTTTAAAAAGATTATTCCCAGTAAATGTGTAATCTCCATCGTATTTCTGATTACACCATAAAAAACATTCATCATGACTCGCATAAACTTTGTCATTAGGCCGATTTTGGTTTGAGATTAGTCTATTATTAGCTTTTATGATCGTTACACCGGGAGAATTATGTTTATAATAAAAAACCGATTTTTGTGCAGGAATTTGAATGTCATCACGGATCGGCTGCCTTTTTACAATAACCGGGGCTTGCCGATTGTAAAAAGCATCATCAATACGATCTGTTAGCTTTGTATAAGAACTTCCAAAATTAGAAGTTGTAATATGTTGTCCATATGGAGGAGTATGATTAAAGGTAAAAATATTTCCGCCAAGTAGTAAATTTGCATTTGCTTTTCCTTGTGTTGGTAAAATGCTCGGGTAAACGGACGCAATCCATTTCTCCTCACGATTTAATAATGCATATCCGCGGTTCGTTATGATTAAATTCCCGTCTACCTTCATATCCCCTGTGATTGAAACCCCGCCGTGCAAAAACAAATTTCCTTCACCAGGTATACAGGTATTTGGAGTTTTACATAATTTGTTGGCACCGAGCGCATAATGTAACGTCTCCAAAACAGATTGTGCACCAATTTCAACTTCTGAAATAACCGTTTTTTCCTTGCCATCAACAAATCCTCTGCTTAAAAAGGTTATCTTCTTCTTTAGCGGGTTTTCTTCACCATTTTCTATTACATTTTCTATATTTCGTATATATACTCGATATTCACCAATTGCGCCAGTATTGTGAACACTATTTACCTCGTCTTTATAGCGATTTAAAATCGTATTTAATTTCGTTATAAACTCGCTGCGGGTAATTCCTTCTTCTCCGAGTTCATTTTTCAAATCACTTTGAATCTGACTCGTAATATGCTCAATTCCTTTATTGGCTAATTCACGAGCTTGAACATAATCCTCGCTTGTTTGATTTCTTTTCACCCCAGATAAAGCCACTGTCAAAACGGAAACAGACAAGACTGTAAATAGTAAAAAGATCAACATGGTTAAGATCAAGGAGTATCCTTTCTCATTCATTAAGATTTTCATTATTTTGCACTCCTTTTCGATCATTAATAATGCTCACAATACTTTTCAGTTTCATTGTTTGCTGTGTTTTAGCAGATTGTAAAACTAACAAAATTTCAAACACATCTTCTCGTTCAGTTTCTATCAATTTTGATTCGCGAGAAAGCACGATATTTCCGTTTGTTAACGACAATTCTTTGTTATTAATCACTACACGTGAATGTTCATGATCAAAACCAATTTTGCTGCCGTCATTTTTGATCAAAAAGTAATTCCCGCTTGGATCCGGCAATTTCTGCTCCTTAATCTCACTAACCTTTAACACAAACAGCTCATCAATTAAATGGGCGAGTATATAATCTGCTTCATCGCGCAATGCTGCTTCTTCCATCGCACGGTCATATGTTTTTAATCCGCTAAAAAGAACAGAGTAAGCGATCAGTCCGATAACAGAACCCAATAAAACCACTGAAAGAACTTCTACTAACGTAATTCCTTTACTAGAGGATATGATTTTTTTACTCATAGCTCACATACCCTTCAACCTTTGAAGTAATGGGTGTTTTTGAATTTTGTAAATTCACTTCAACAAGTACATTCATTAATCGAATCGCTTTTTCATTAGCAGTTTGACTGACCGTTACTTGAACTGCATACGTTTTATTATTTATAAGTGGAGAAAACAAAAGTTCACATTCATCGGGATCTGGACGGTTCGAGCAGCTGTCAGAAGTATAAACTTGCGGCTGATTAAAGCGATCATTATCTGGTTCATCAATATAAGAAAAAGGATTCATCTTAATTCTTTCCATTGTTGATTTCGCCAGATGAATTGCCACTAATTGATCATTGTTTACTACAGTTGTTTTATTTGTAAAAACAAAAAGATTAAGAAATGCCAAAATAATGATGGAAAGAATGACGAGAGAAATTAGTATCTCCACAAGTGTAAACCCGTCCATTTTCTTCACAATCTTCATTCTCATAGAATATTCACCCATTTTTTTAAATATTAAGTAATAGTCGCAATGGCTGTAGTGAATTGGAACTATATCCTCTGAAATTGGACTTTTTGACTAAAAAACCATTGTCTTAAACGAATCATAATAATAGAATGTAAGTATATGGAACATTTTTACTAAATCCGTAAAAATTTCTCTCTCCTAAATTTGCTATAATTATACAAAAATATATTATTTATTACTTTTATTTTACTTCAAAATAAGGTCTTTTAGACTAAAAAAATAATATTTTTACTATTTATTCAATTTTTTTACATTTTATTGTGGATGAATTGCTGTAATTTTGCTATTATTATACAAAATATTTCATCTTCGTTGCTTTCATTTTACCCCAAAATAGGTCTTTTTAACTAAATGAAACTGTATTTTTTACCTATTTTGTAAAATTTTATATTTTTACAGACTGGATCAGACAAATCAATTGTACTTCTTCTTTTACCCATACGATGAAGAAACAAGCTCGAAGGAACTGGAGCCTTGCAGCAATCAACCGCGCTTCTTAAAGATACCGAATATTGGCATTGAAAGGAAAAGTCAACCTTTGTAATATATATTTATTTGCCGGTTTCAGTCTTCTAAGCTTGATCAGACAAATGATACATAGAAAGGCAGGTTCTTTATGAGCAGGATGAAAAGGTTAATGGCTTTGTTTTTTTCTTTCATAATCGTTATATCAGCTGCGACCATTAGTTTCGGAACTCCCCATATCGCAAACGCTGCCTTTACAATTCCTGATGGTTCTACAGTCGGGGGAATTGATGTCGGTGGAATGACTGTTGATGAAGCTAAAGACATTTTATCAGATAAGATCAATGAGTGGAAAAATCAAAGTGATATGACGATTGAATCACCCACGGAAATATTAACCATTCCATCTGAAGATATTCAGTATGACCTGAATCAAACGATGGATCAATTGCTCGAAAAAACAAAAACACCGTGGTATGCCTTCTTTATTAAAAAAAAATCAGTTGATCTGCCGTTGGTTGTAAAAGTGAATATAACGGATGAAGAACTTTCAGAATGGCCGAACCATATTGATAAAGTCAAAACGATAAACAACGTTGAAACAACGGCCTCTTATTTAGGAGAACATAACATTCAAGCGGTTTTAACAGATGCAAACGAACAAAATGATGTAATTGCTGAAGCAAGCTGGAATATTCCGAAAGACTATATCTTTTTAGATGAGTTAGTAGAAGAATTAAATGGAAAAAAGATAACACCTGGAAATTCACTTTCGTTTTTGCAACAAGTGGCAAATGAGGTGAGTTATTTTAGGGAGGATGATGGAAATTTCGTCGTTTCTATGCTGTATTCTTTGCTCCTGCAAACAAATGTAGAGATTATTGAGCGCCATTCGCAGCGAGTAATTCCGGCCTATTCAAAAGCAGGGATTGAAGCAAAAATCAGTCAAACAGATGATAAAGATTTCGTCGTTTCAAATCCTGGACCTTATATATACACAATTCAAGCTGAAAAAAACGGATCAAAATTGAAAATGGCGATCTTGTCCGCACCTCAAAAAACAAAATATCAATACAAAATTGAAAATAAAGAAGATATTCATTATCGCACCATCTATCGTTATAAAAAGGATTTACAGCCATGCTGCAAGCGCGTTATACAAAACGGTGTAAATGGTCAGCGAGTGGAAGTATACCGAGTGTCAGTAGCCGAAAACGGCGCGGAGCTTTCCCGTGAGTTGATTAGCACTGACTTTTACTTGCCTGTACCTGAAATCATTTTATTAGCATTACCTTCTTCTGAAAATCAAAATAATAATGCGAATAACGAAAATGACCAAACGAATTCGGACGATACAAATACGAATAGTAGCCAAGCGGATCCTAGTAATGCAAATGCTGATCATTCAACAAATGCGGACCAAACGAAGCAAAAGGATATAAATACGGACAATGGTACCGACGGAACTGAAAGCATGGGGCAAGACCGTTTTCAAAGCGAAGAGGAATACGAAAAGCAATTAATGGAGGAAAGTGTGGAGGAAGAGCCGGAATATGTGAAATAAAGGCAACGCCGTTAGAGAAAAGGAAATCTGAATGAATATGATAAAGCCAGCATCTTTGGAGGTGAACGGAAATTGTCTAGAAAGCGTTTAGGAGACTTGCTTTTAGAAGCTGGACTCATTACAAATGAACAATTAAACCAAACATTAAAAAATAAGTCACCGGATGAAAAATTAGGGGATGCCCTGCTGAGAGAAGGTTTTATTACCGAGCAGCAGCTGATTGAAGTATTGGAGTTCCAATTAGGAATACCGCATATTAATATTTATCAATATCCAATTGATCAGGATGTTCTTCAATTAATTCCAAAAGAGCTGGCAAAAAGGCATTATGTGATGCCAATCCGAAAAGATAAAAATAAACTTTTTGTTGCAATGGCGGATCCGATGGACTATTTTGCTATAGAAGAATTGAGAATGGCAACAGGATGCCATATTGAACCCGCTATTGCGACAAAAGATGAATTATATCGAACGATCACAAAATATTATGATCTTCAAGAATCGATGGAAGAGATCATGAGTGATCTTTCACCAAAGGATTCAATGGATGAAGCAAAAGTAACGGATGAAGATTCTCCTGTTGTTCGTCTTGTCAACCAAATCATTGCCAACGGTCTTGCCCAGCGTGCCAGTGATATCCACTTTGACCCGCAAGAAACAGACGTAAAGGTCCGCTACCGGGTCGACGGCATTTTACGTTTAGAGCGGTCACTGCCAAAACATATGCAAAATGTCATCATTGCCCGGATTAAAATTATGGCAAACTTAAATATTACAGAAAATAGATTGCCGCAGGACGGCCGAATTAAAACAACGATTAATTTTAAACCGGTGGATATTCGTGTCGCCACGCTGCCGACAATTTTTGGTGAAAAAGTCGTGATGCGGATTCTTGATTTAAGCAATGTATTAAACAGTGTGGAAAAAATCGGTTTTACAGATGAAAATTTGGAAAAATTTATTACTATGCTAAAGCAGCCAAATGGAATAATATTAATCACTGGACCTACAGGATCCGGAAAGTCGTCGACATTGTATGCAGCTTTAAATCAGTTAAATTCAGAGGATGTAAATATCATCACGGTTGAAGATCCTGTCGAATACCAGATCGAAGGAGTCAATCAAATTCAAGTAAATGAAGATATCGGCCTGACATTCGCCAATGGGCTTCGCTCGATTTTGCGCCAGGACCCGGATATTATTATGATCGGCGAAATTCGTGATACAGAAACAGCACAAATTGCCATTCGGGCGTCACTTACAGGTCATTTAGTATTAAGTACTCTACATACGAATAGTGCAGTTGCTGCTTTAACGAGATTAATCGATATGGGCATTGAACCGTATCTCATATCGTCTTCAATCATTGGCATTGTAGCCCAGCGTTTAGTTCGACGAGTGTGCCGGGATTGCCGCGAAATCGTCCGCCCGACTGAAAGAGAAAAAGAAATTTTTGCGAATAGAGGCCTTGAAATCGAGACGGTTGCAAAAGGCAAAGGCTGTCCGAGCTGCAACATGACCGGCTACCGCGGGCGCCTAGCCATTCAAGAGGTATTGCCGATCGATGCGGAGATTCGTGAACTCATCATGAATAATACGTCAACTTCTTATTTGCAAAATTTTGTGCGGGAAAAAGGATTAAAATTTTTAATCGATGACGGTTTGCTGAAAGTAAAAGAGGGATTAACGACAACAGAAGAAATTTTACGCGTCGCTGTCCTCGAGTAGGAGGTGGGCTTCATGTCATACAATATATCAGATTTACTTAAAAAAGCTTTTACTGATCATGCTTCAGACCTCCATTTAATTGTCAACTCTCCTCCGGTTTTTCGCATAAACGGCGAGCTAAAGCCTTACGGAGACCATTCATTGTCTAAAAACGACACGGAAAGAATGGCGAAAGAGCTTATTCCGGAGACGATGTGGGATACGTTCGAGCAGCAGGGCGAGCTTGATTTTAACTATGAATTAGAGGGAATTTCACGGTTTCGATTAAACGCTTTTCGCCAACGCAATCATATAAGTGTCGCGATCCGAATTATACCGACGAAGATCCCAACGATCGCAGAGCTTAAAATACCTTCCATTGTCGAGAAATTGATGGAAAAGCCCCAAGGGTTAATTCTCGTCACGGGACCAACCGGTTCAGGTAAGTCAACGACATTGGCAGCGATGATCGATTATATTAATCGAAACTATTCCAAACATATTATTACATTAGAAGATCCAATAGAATATATTCATTCCCATAAGCGATCCATTATCAATCAGCGGGAAATTGGTTCAGATACAAAAAGCTTTGCAAACGGACTGCGCGCATCTTTAAGGCAAGACCCGGATATTATTTTAGTGGGGGAAATGCGGGATCTTGAGACGATATCGACAGCTATTACTGCTGCTGAAACAGGTCATTTAGTGCTAGCCACATTGCACACAAGCAGTGCAGCCCAGACGATCGACCGGATCATAGATGTGTTCCCGCCCCATCAGCAAAGGCAAATTCGCCTTCAAGTAGCAAACGTTTTGCAAGGAATCATTTCACAGCGCCTTTTCCCGCTAAAGGACGGATCCGGGCGAACGGTTGCAACGGAGATTTTAATTAATAATCCTTCCATTTCAAACTTGATTCGCAATGAAAAAATTCATCAAATCCACAATGTTTTGCAAACGAATAGAGCTCAAGGAATGCATACATTGGAAATGTCCGTTCAAAGCCTATTAAGCTCAGGAAAAATTTCTTACGAAAGCGCCATGCCATATATCAATAAAGGTGATGAAAATGGCTATCTATAAATATGTCGGTCGTACGAAAACAGGACAGCTAAAGAAAGGTACGATTGATGCACTAAATAAAACAAATGCGATAGCAAAATTAAGAGAACAAGGAATAAGCCCCCGTGAGATCAATGAAGCAAAAGGCTTGATCTATAAGGAAGTATCGATTGGCAGACCTGTGAAAAACCAGCATTTTGTCATTTATTGCCGGCAATTTGCAACACTGATCCGTGCAGGAGTTTCTATTGTAGATTCAACGAATATTTTATCAAAGCAGACGGAAAGCAAAGCATTGGCCAAAGTATTGGCTGAGATTGAAACGGAATTGCGGACAGGAAATGCTTTTTCAGATGCGGTGAGCAAATATCCGAAAATTTTTCCGGCCATTTTTGTCAATATGGTTCGCGCCGGGGAAGCCAGCGGGAGTTTGGACGAAACATTGGACAGGCTGGCGGCTTATTTTGAAAAGCAATACGATTTGAAGAAAAAAATTCAATCAACTCTTGCTTATCCAATCACATTAATCATTATCATCATTGCAGTTGTTGTATTTCTGATGCTAACGATTGTGCCTAAATTCACCGAAATTTTTGCCCAATTTGACAGTGAACTGCCTGCCATTACGAAATTCGTAGTTGGCGCAAGCCATGTAGTTCAAAACTTTTGGTGGATTGTACTTCTTGTCTTATTAGCAGCGATTCTTGCTTTCAGCTTGTTGATGAAAAGCAATAAAGCCTTTTATTACGCTGTCCATGTTATTTTGTTAAAAATGCCTGTTTTCGGCAAATTGCTGCAAAAATCAGCTATTGCAAGAATGACGCGGACATTATCATCTCTTTTTTCTAGTTCAGTGCCGATTTTACAAGCATTAACTATTGTCGAGCGGGTTGTCAACAATCCAGTCATTGGAAAAGTCGTGTTGGACGCACGTGATAGTTTAGAAAAAGGAGACCGCTTATCCGAACCGTTTAGAAAAAGCTGGGTAATCCCGCCGCTCGTCACCCATATGACGGCGATCGGCGAAGAGACTGGTTCATTAGATTTCATGTTAACCAAAATAGCTGATTTCTATGAAGCGGAAGTTGACCGCAGCGTTGAAATTTTGAAATCGCTGATCGAACCGATTATGATCGTCATTTTAGCCTTTGTCATTGGGACGATTGTTCTTGCCATTATGATGCCTATGTTTAGCATTTATCAGCAAATGTAAATAGATGACGAAGCTTGCAGCATTAAAGCATGTCTAAAAGAAACGTATTGTACTAGATTCCAAAAAAATTCCTTTAGGAGGTGATCAAGAAATCGAGTTAATAAAGTTTGCGGGAACATGACAAGCGCTTGCCGTTTTGCCTTATGAAAGTAAATTTTGGAAAACTAAAAACAAAGGAGGAATATGAAATGAGAAAACATGTAAAACTTCTCAAAAAAGAAAAAGGGATGACATTAATTGAGCTATTGGCTGTTATTATCATCATTGCAATCATACTAGCTATTGCAATCCCGATTATCACAAATGTCATTGGCGATTCTAGAGACCGTGCTACTGTATCAGAGGCATTAAATATTATTTCAGCTGCCAAACTAAAATATGCACAAGATAAAGATAATACTTCTGGTTCAGCCTCTTATAAAGCCAGTGAGCTTGCAGGGTATATTGATATTGAACAAAATGATGATGATCAATTTACTGTTACATTTGACGGCAAAAATTGGAAAATTACTGGTCATCCTGCAAATCGTGTAAAGGGTGTTGGTAAATCTGCTACTGAAGGAAAATTACGCGCTTTCTTAAATAAAGAAAAAGAAAATAATTAAAAATCTTTTTCGTTTTAACTTGGAACATGTAAACATAATAATTTGCCTGTTACTTTTTATCAAAAACTGAAGTATTTCTCTTTGCAAAAATATTTTGGTCACAGGAGGGTTCGCCTATGCTCACTTTTCTTTCGGCTAAAAAAACAATCAACTTAGTCATCGATGATTATGCGCTTCGGATGGTGGATCATTCCGGCGGCGATTTATCAAATATTAAACATTTCAAAGAAAAGTCTATACCGAACGGCCTGCTAGAGCATGGGCGAATTCTTGATGAGATGGAGTTTTATCATTTTATGAAGGAGACCGTCAAAGAGTGGGGAATCAAAAGGCGGAATGTCCAGTTTTATGCGCCTGATTCCCTTGTCATTATGAGAAAGGTAAAGTTTCCTGCTCATTTAAAAGATAAAGAAATCAACGGCCACTTTATTATGGAATTAGGACATACACTTTATCTTCCATTTGACAATTCAATCTTTGATGTATCACCATTGCCTGGAAAAGCTGATACACAAGAACGGGAAGGGCTTCTTTTTGCTGTTCCAGAAGATGAAATGAGAAAATATACGGAGATTTTGATTGATACAGGACTAAAGCCTGTCGCTGCTGATATTCGTTCAATTGGCGTATATCGGTATTTCCAATATACATATATGACAAAAAATACAGATGAAGCATATTTATTTTTTGAGTTGAATTTAAACTCAATCATGATCAGTATTTTTTCGGAGAACCAGCCTGAATTTTTAAGATTTCAAGATTTAGATATTCAAATGAAGGATTGGACAAGCTACCAATACGATGATGATCTGCTCACCTGGACGTATCATGGAGATGAAGCGCAATTTTTAAGTTTAATTGATGATCAAATAATGGAATTGGAGCGGATGATGAATTTTTACCGCTACTCCATTCATAAAGGTCAGAAAGCTGTATCGAAAATTATGCTGTTAGGGGATTTTCCAAACTTAGATTTGATTAGAAAAAAAATAGAAGATCAATTTCAAATTCCCGTTACAATTTTAGATGCTTACCTTTCTCCTGAAAAAATGGATAAAGTTCCTCGTCATTTTATACCTGCTTTGGGGCTTGCCTTGAAAGGGGGAAGTTAAGTGATCCCTGAAATAAATTTATTGCCGAAATCCGAAAGACAAAGTTCGACGGTTTTGATTATTTTTATCTCTTTTCTTATTGTTTGGCTAATCTGTTTATCGATCATTGTTTATCAATATATTCATACGAAAAATGAGAAAGAACTGGCCGATACGAGAATTGAAAATTTAAAAATGGATAAGGAAGTTTTAGAAACTCAAGTAGAAAATCAAAAACATGGACAATCAGGCAGCTTAGAAGAAGCGGTCGCTAAAGCAGAGGAATTGACCGCACCTACCTCACATCTCATTGAAGAATTGCTGGAATTGCTGCCAAATCATAGCTATTTAAGCCATTATGAATATGAAAATAAACAATTGTCGATCCAAACCCAATTCGAATCATTGGATGTTGCCGCATCTTATGTTTCAAAGCTCGTCTCTTCCCCTCTTTTTACAAATGTAAGGATCAAAGAAATTAAAACCTTCACATTTGAAGAAGCTTCAGATGAACAAGTGGATGAAGAAATGTTCAAGGAGATTCCGAGATATGATGTGAATATTATTCTTGAGACTCATTCTTCGGCGTTAGAGGACGAAAACGGGGGTGAAGAAGATGAGTGATTTCCTCCAAGAAAGGAAAATCTTTTTTTATTGTTTAATCGTTTTACTGTTTTTGCTTATTGGCGTTGTGTATATGTATACGGTAAAGCCTTTGAAAGACGTTGTTGCGCTTGCACAGTTAGATGCCAATCAGCTTGAAGTGGAAATGAAGCAATTGGAAGCACAATTAAATAAAAGTAAAACGGATAAGGAAGAAAATACTGCTCAATTAGAGAAAAAAATGCCGTTAAGCCGCAATATGGACCAGCTGCTGCTTGATTTACAGGAAGCGGAATACGTCAGCGGCAGCCAAATCCAGAACATTTCCTTTAAGGATGAGCAAACGCTGTCTGAATCGGAATTATTATCGGAAAACAATAAAACAGATACGAACAATACGAACAAAAATAAGGAGCAAAATGAATCAGCCGAAATGGAGTCTGCAACTAATCAATCTGAAAATGAAAATACGGATGCTCCGTCTAATCAAAGCGAAAACCAATCAGCTTCGAACGAATCGACAGAGAAAGAAAAATATAAAAACGTGAAACTAATTACCTTCAATCTGTCGGTTGTTTCACCAGATTTCAAGCATTTTTTACAATTCCTACAAGAAATAGAAAAATTGGAGCGAATCACCCGAGTGGACGTCCTTTCATTCACGAAACCGGGGGAAAAGGAGCTTTTAGAGGACGAAACGAATCAAACCATTACGATGGAAATTCAATTAACTACCTTTTATTTTGATTCAGCAGATAAAAATCATTCATCAGAAACAAATAAGGAATCGCAAAATGGTAAAAACAGCCCTAAATACTAATGTACGAGGAGTTTGGCAATGGTTTTCGTTTACCTTTTTTTCTTTGCTATCGGAATCATTTTCGGGTCTTTTTTTAATGTTGTCGGTCTTCGCATCCCGAAAAAACGCTCAATCGTTCAGCCGAGGTCGCACTGCCCGCATTGTGGCCATTTCTTATCCTGGTATGAATTAATACCCATCTTTTCATACTTGCTTCAAAAAGGAAAATGCCGCAGCTGCCGTGTTCCGATTTCGGCTATTTACCCAGTGATGGAGCTGTTTACAGGTTTACTATTTGTTTTTAGTTTTTACAAAATTGGATTTAACGAGGAGCTTTTAGTAGCACTACCCTTTGTTTCACTCCTGATCATTATTACGGTGAGTGATTTATCTTACAAATTGATTCCGAATCGAATTTTAATCTTTTTCTTCGTTCTATTTGTTCTCCTGCGGACCTGGATTCCGCTTCATCCTTGGTATGATTCGATAATTGGAATGACTGTCGGTTTTATCCTTCTTTATATCATTGCCATTGTAAGCAATGGCGGAATGGGAGGCGGAGATATTAAACTATTTGCTGTTTTAGGATATGTTTTAGGTCTTAAAGGAGTGTTATTAGCTTTTTTCCTGTCTACCTTAATTGGTGCATTATTCGGTCTATTTGGCATCATCACGAAACAATTAAGCCGTAAATCGGCGATACCATTCGGACCTTTCATCAGTATTGGAGCCGTGCTTTCATATTTTTATGAAACGGAAATTTTCCATTGGTATATTCAGTTAATCATATAATGGACAAAAGAGAACAGGTCTGACTTTTCTTTTCTTTTGATATGAAGCCAAAGTATTTTTAACAGCTAGCCTAGCGAGCTAAACGGCCTTTTCAAAATCTTTACAATGGTGATAATGCCATCCATAACAACGATAAATGTTAATTAATAGGTTACACGCTCTCTTTTCTTGTTGAATATATAAACACTCAAAGCTTGCAGAAGGAATATATACGCTAAATATATGGCAATGGAAAATAATATGTTATATCCCTTATCAATTCCCGAAGACGGCAAATGGAAATAAGAAGAAATATCTAAATGATTAAATATAACGTAATCAAAAACAGCAAATTTACGCAGAAATGCAAAAACCGCAATTTTTGCAATCTCCACAACAAAAAGCATGGAAAAATAAACATATACTTTTTGAATAGAACAGCCAAAAACATAGATCATGTTACATAAAAAATTGCGGTATAGGACTTCGCAATAAGTAATAACAATGCATGATAAAAAATATCATGATGAAATCCATAAAGTATGATAACGATTATGCTAGTCGATAATACAATGATTCCGTTGCAAATAAATACGAACAAATAAGAAGCGTATATTTTATGTAAAATCATTTTACGGGTGCTTTTATTTTTTTCAAAAACTCCATCTTTCATGATTGAATTAGCAGAGCAAAAAATATAATATAGCAAGGCAATTAGGGCAATGATATCGACAGAGAAGCTTTGGAAAATCAATGACTCCGATTCTTCCGATAAAGCATCCTGTACAGACTTCATATTCTCATTGCTAAGTATGAAATATTGCAGTCCGCATCCTATCATGATTGCAGCAAGTATAACATAAATTGGTTTGTGATGAGAAAATTTCATTAACCATTTTCATATCCTCTCATATATTTTGCCAAGTTCCTCTGGAAAAACAGGCAATGATGAAGCGATCGACTTTTATAGTGAATTGAAATTAATGAATAAAACTAGAGCATTTATTACGATTAAAAACATACACAATAATAGCGCCTTTTTGGAATCGATGATATTTTTTTTAACAATGATGAATATATATATTACGTTTACAATAATCGTTATGAAAATTTTTGCGTATATATTCGTTGAAATATTGTAAACATACTCTTGATGAATAAAGTTTGTGATAATGATCGTAATGGAAAATGGCAAATATCCAATCATTAAATAAAAAAAGCTTGAAAATATTGATGGATATTTCTGCGGTTTAAATAATAGTATGATAAATCGATAGATAAAAGCTTGAAAGAAAAGAAAAACAATCGAAAAGATCATTATGACAAAATTTAGGAATACAAACATGATTTCTTTCGTTTTAAAAATGTTCATTTCATAGATTACACTGCCTTGATTCATGATCATGTATTGACTGATAAATTGTATGGATAATAAATACCAAAGCGTAAACAGTATTAATAATATTTTTTCATTTGCTTTTAATTTAACCATTTATGTCCCCCCAGAAATTCAAAAGCATAATATTCCACTATGGCTGCAACAAAGTAAACAGCTATCATTGTCAGCAATAACATACAAACAGCCTTTATATTTTCTTTGTTTATTTCTTTTTTTAACACAGTTTTATAAAAATCTTTCATTCTTTTCGAAGCGATGATACATATGATCCATCCTACTATTTCTATCGGCGTATGGAAAATTAAAGTCATGAAAGTTTTATATACGCCAAAGAGCTCTATGCTAAAATATATGTTTAACCCTAAAAAAATGAATTATATAAAATAATCGGATAAGATATGAAACTTGTTAGCAGAACTAACATAATGCCGATTGAGGCGTTATTGAAAAAAATATCAATAAAATTTAAATCGAGAGCTTCCCTTTTTAAATCGACTTCTAATAATGCGCCAAAGAAGAATCCTGCCAATAAAAAACCAAATATAAGCAGAGGAATTTTCATGAACTCTTCCCTTTTTATGACGAACTGACGATTCATCTATACTGCTCCTGTTCTAAACCTAAATACTGAAATATATTTTTTTTATAACTTTGAGTATTTACGTTTGTAATCTGCTTAATCGTTTTGCTATCTTCCATCACAATGCACTGCTTAGTGTACCTTTCGATATCATGAAAATTATGGGTAGTGATGATAATTGTGAAGTTAAACTTATTTTTTCTGAGCAGCTCTTTAAAATTCATTTCAGATTTATAATCTAAACCGTTAAATGGCTCATCAAATATTAAAATATCTGCATTGGACATAAATCCCATTAATATAATCAATTTTTGCTTTTGCCCTAAGGAAAGACCCTTTAACTTGTTCGGTAAAAATTCTTTAATATTCAATACTTCAAATTCGTTTAATAGTTCTTCAAGCTCTTCTTTATTTTCTGTGAAAATCAATTAACCATGGCTGAAGCGGTATACCCCACAATCAAATTGGATACCCTATTAACGACCAAAAAAAGGAAATAGGAAAGCAGAGCTACCTTATTTTTAGGTATCTCGTATATTTCTGAACCTTTTTGGTTATACTAATTTATTTACTGCTCTCGAAACGGTTCTTTTCGAGAAATGATGCAGTAAATGATGGTAAGCATTCGGTGCGCGATCGCAACGAGTGCTTTTTTCTTTCCCCTGCGTGCCGCCAATGACCAATATTTCGCTGCCAAACGTTGATTCCTACATCGAGACAAAGCCCAAGCCGCCTCACATAACGCCGATTTGATATGCGGATTCCCCTTCGTC
This sequence comes from Aeribacillus sp. FSL K6-2848, assembly GCF_038004325.1. Classification (NCBI taxonomy): domain Bacteria; kingdom Bacillati; phylum Bacillota; class Bacilli; order Caryophanales; family Bacillaceae; genus Aeribacillus; species Aeribacillus sp. FSL K6-2848. Next base: position 105,908 of record NZ_JBBOQQ010000001.1, on the reverse strand, counting down.
GTTCGGGTACTTTTTCGTTTTCCAGCACTTTCATGATTTCCCGGCGCGACTCCCGCCCATGAAGCGAGGTGTTGAGACGTTGGAAATTGTCCCATATCGACTCCGATTTCAGCGATAATCACGGCAGCGGTTTCCTTCTTGATCCCCGGTATGGTCACAAGAAGCTCCATCTCTTGTTTGTATACTTGTAAGAGTTGGTCGATTCGTTCTTCGATGTCTCGAAGTAAACTTTCCAACGATTCGATGTGCTTCCACGATTGGCGAATCATGAACAGTTGATGGTTGGTCAATGTACCAAAGAGAGAATCCTGAATTTGTTGTTTTTTCCTCTTCATACTCCTGTGAATGCAAGCATCGACTTCGGTTTCTTCGATGTATCCCTGTTTCATTAAACGTTCCAGTAGCTTTCGCCCAGATACACCAAATACATCCGAAATCACGGAACTTAACTTGATATTGGAACATTCCAACACTTTTTGAATGCGGTTTTTCTCCGCGGTTAACTGCCCGATCCATTTTTTGCGCAAGCGAGTTAAATCCCGTAATTCTCGAATGTTCTCAGGAGGTACGAAACTCTTCTCGATCAATCCGTAACGCAACAATTTGGCGATCCATTCTGCATCGGAAACATCGGTTTTTCTCCCCGGTACATTTTTGATTCGCTGAGCGTTGGCAAGTGTAATGTCAAAGTAATCTTCCAAAATATTGAACACAGGTTTCCAGTAAACGCCCGTACTCTCCATCGCAATATGAGTGACACCACGATCTTCTAACCATTTCAGAAGACGAAACAAGTCTTTCGTGAAAGTAGGAAATGTTTCAACTTCCTTTTGAACGTGTTCTTCCTCTCCAAGAAGAGCACAAACGACAATTGTTTCGGCATGGACATCTAATCCTGCACAACGATGATAAAGAACATCCATGATTCTTACTCCTTCCATCGATAAATTCGCAAACAGGGAGTCCATTTGCACGTTAGGCATTTTTCTGTTCGTAGTCACCTTTTCACACGAAAAGGGCTGACAATGGGTGGAACACCAAATGGACTCAAACAGTTTTTATTACAGGGTCGAACCACCATTAAAGAGAACGTCTTTCAAAACTGTTTGCGTTCATATCCATTATGGGAAGGAATGATGGATTTTCATGCATGGGTGGGGAGTAAAATTACTCATGGATGTTTTTATTATGAATTCGTGAATGTAACTCGAGAAACTCTTGTGCTGTCAACTCATCAAAAACTAAATATTCAATATCCAAGTAAACGATTTTCTTATTACGATTTAGGCTCCTAACAGAAGCATTTTCCGTTTTGATTATATTCGACAATATTTGCACGGTTGTAGTTTTGCCCACGCCATTAGGCCCGACAATGGCTGTCACTTTATTTTCAGGTATTGAAAAAGATATATGATCTAAAATGTTTTTCTCCCCTATGCTATACGTTAAATTTTTAATTTCTAACATTTATTTTTTACCTCACTTATGTAATTCGTCAAAAAAGCTCTTCCTCCAATAATGCGCCAATATTGACACACAAAATAGTATGACGGAAACGAGCAGCAACATCGTTGTAGCTAAGCTGGAGCTCTTTATGCTGCTACTGTTTACAAGAATGCTAATAATGGCACTGGGAACAAACGCTATTAATAATACGTTGGATAAACCTTTTTTTGTGTGTATAAACAAATTAGGCAATTCACTTTTCTTCAATATTTTTCTCGTGATTAAAATGATTAGTTCATCTGCCTTAATGTCTAATATGTATACAAGCATCTGCAGGAAAGCATAAATATATTGCTGATTTAAAATGAGATAACAGAGGTGAAATAGTAAAACGGGCAATAATAAGAAGAAATTATTTAAGTTAATATTCATCATAAACTCAGATTGAATTTTTTTGTCTAAAGACTTTAAATAAACAAATAATAACCATAAGTTTCCATAGTTAAAAAATCAATAAATTTGATTTTTACAAAAAGAGATGAAATTAAATAGGACATGATTATCAGTGATTCTTCGATATTGCTGATAAAAACAAACAAGCTGGACGCGATCTGTATCAAAGTCAAAAATATGAAGGGTATAAAAAATAGTTTGAAATAATGGATTAATTGTTTTTCCTGGAAAATTCGTGTAGTAGCTTTAATATATCTTAATAAAAAATAGTTAGATATTAACAGAATTAATAGAAAAGCCACCCATAAAAATAATAAAACCTCGATTTTATTGCTTGCACTCGCGAAGCTAAAACCTGCTTTTTGCGATACTTCTTGAATGATTTGATAACTTAACAATATTACAAACATGAGACGAGCCATTTTTAAAATATTTAATATGTATTGAAATTCTGATATTTTAGCAAACAAAGAAAGATAAATGATGATACAGCTTAAAATCAATAAGATCAAAAAAAGTTGTTTATCTAAAAATGCATAATATATAAACTGTATCAGTATCCATGTATAAACGTTTTTAAAATTAGCAGTGATTACATAAAAAATAGACGGTATTAATCCATAAACTTTTTTAAATCCTTTTGGAACTTCAAATCTTAACAAAGTTATAATGATAAATAATTCCATTAAATATTTTGCGATTAAAATTTCCCATTTATAGTCATTTAAAATACGATGAATATGTACATTTTGAGAAGGGTCTAGTAAAAGAATAATCCCTAATAATAAAATATTTGACGCTGCATAAAAGTATATACCCGTGGTGCTAGATAAAATCTCGAGACATAAAAACAGCCCTTGCATGAGGATCTCCTTTAAAATGAAAGTGCGAACAAACATTCAAAAGGAGAAGTTCCATGCAAGAGCACTTTCATTTTACAATAAACCAAGCAAAAATTCAAAAGCAATATACCGCGATCTTATTCGTTGTATCAGCACAACTGTCTTGTATTCAGATGTATTTGCAACGTCGAAATCGTCATTTGTTGAAGCAAGAGGATGAGGTTATCATCGCCATTCACGTTCTTGGAAAATTGCTGGGTTTTACTTCGGAACGGGCTTGGCATCGATTTGTCATTGGAAACCTGTTCACCAAGGAAAAGTTCCTAGAGCGCTCTCGATACAACCGTCGATGCCGTTCTTTGCGTTGGGCGATCAAATGGATTCGTCACCAACTCGCCAAACGTGGACAACATCACGCTTATGCGGTAGTGGACAGCTTACCCATTGAACTCTGCCACCACGCACGAATGTATCGCGTCAAACGATTTCAAGGAATCGCAGATATTGGGTATTGTGCATCCAAAAAGATGGTTTACTATGGGTTTAAGCTTCATCTTCAGATTACCGACCAAGCGCTTCCGATGGGATATGTCCTGACCGAGGCATCCTGCCACGATCGGACAGCTGCGGAAACAGTGATGACTCAACTTCCTCATCCGTATACACTTGGCGACAAAGGATATGTGAGCCAAGCCCTGCAAAAGAAGCTGTACGATGAATACAAGATCGCTTTTTGGACGCCTGCCCGAAAAAATCAACGTGTGGTGCAATCAAAAGAATGGAAACAATGGATGAAACGAAAACGCAAAATCGTCGAAACCGCGTTCTCGGTTTTAGTGGATTCATTTCGGATCACGAAAATTCGCGCCAATTCGATCTCTGGATTTGAAACGGCGCTTGATGCCATTTTATTGGCCTATTCGCTCGTTGTTCTTGGGCTAGTTGAGCGTTGACGCTCAACTAGCACCATGGGTAAGTATATATAATATTTCGCCAGGTACTTAAATTCAGGTAAAATTTTTTCAAATTTTTCATACAAATTGCTTTGATATACTCTTAAAGCATTGATTGCAATAAGAAAAAAAATTCTTACATATGACATAGTCTGCACCTCATCAATAAAACCATAAAACGAAATTTAGAAACAATGTTCATTACGCGATGTTTATCTATTTTCTTAAATTTTTCCTAAAAAATAATGAAGCTGCTGAGCCATTGTATAGCTGAACTCATATTTAAACTCTCACTTTCTCTTCATCTGATCAATTAAATAATATTACCAAATATACCATTAATCAACCATATTTAGCGATTTATTAGAAATTCTCCCATTTTTTATGTTTCGATCGATATCGATAGTTTTGTTTGCCCCCATCGCTATACACTTTTCGGATCATACTAACGGCTTCAAAGCACTATGTTAAGCAACACAAAAAAATGTGCTCCTTATGCTCCCTTCGGTCCGCTACCGCACATTTTAATTGACAACCGCCATGCGTCACCTTCTTCCCTCTAGTGACCCGCCGAGCAATAAAAAAAGATACGAAAATCATCTCCCGTATCTTCTGTATCTCTAATTTTCTACACCCTATTAATCTCTCTTTATCACATAATTTTTTAAACCGATATGCCACTTGCCAATCACATCAAAAGCACCGTTTGCTACTTCGTCATTTTCGGAGATATAGACTAAATCTCCATCTTCTGCATCTCCCAAATTCAATTCCTTGTGGATCTGTTTCAGCAAACCACCATAACCGATTAATCGCTTATATGCCAAGGCGTTGTCTAACACCAAAACGGTTTCCACATTTTCATCCGTGACCTTATTCCCTTTAATGACATCCGTATCTTTGACTGGATACTTAGAAACTTCCAAAATAGCATTTTGTTCTCTGATAGCTTTTTTAAAATCTTTCTCGTATTCTTCTAAGTCTTTTTTATATCTTTTCCAAACCACCTCAAGCATCAAACAAACAGCAATGAAAGCAGCTAAAATAATCGTCGCTGTAGCAAAGGAAGTATGCTCTCTAATGTTGTACATTATCAATCCAAAAAACCACACGTTATAAAAAGTAAAACGTTTTTTCCTATCTTTAATTCAAACCCTTCTTAATTTTCGACTAATTCTAATTAAATCATATCCAAAGTATTCCAAAAAGACTTATATTTGTTTATAGTAGTAGTATATGGGCCCATATAATTCCAGGAAAGGATGTTTTTTGATTGAAAAAGAGTGTGAAAGTAAAGGAGATAATGCTATGATTGTGAAAAAGAAGAAATTTGGTTTTTTAGTGAAGATTATATTGGTTGCCCCACCTCTGTTAGGATCAACAAGTTTTTTGGGATTTAATAAATCAAGTAATGTTGCTCATGCAGCAGAAAAGAGAGTTGTAGTAGGGTCTTATACTTTATCCAAAGCTCAATAAAGAGTTGGCTAATAATATGAAAGCAATAAAAGGTAATAGTAATCTAAAAATTGTTATTTTAGCTATTGCTACTAAATGGGGTGGAGTTGCTGGATGGGCTTCTTGCATTAGCAACACAACTGAGTTCTAATTCTCTTTATAAAAAAGAAGTTATAAATGCTGCAAAAAAAGGAAAGAGATTAAAAATAACAATAACTGATTATAAAAATTACCATACATCCTATTCAGTACAAATATAATACACGATTGTAAAATAATTTAAAATGGGGCGAGATTATGAATAAAAACTCACTGATAGCATTTTTAAAAAGTTATATTAGCCTCGCGGCTATAATGTTATTGATTTATTTAATCTTAGGTCCATCTGAAAATGTATCTTTGATTTTTGTTATGGCATTAGGGCTACCAATAACGGCAATAATGGTCTTCACAGGATGGGACAAAAAGTTAAAAAAACATCTACCTTAGTAAGAAAAGCAGGCTCTAGGCCTGCTTTTCTTACTTGATTATGTAATTCTTTATGCCAGGATGCCAATAAGCCATAACCTCAAATGCAGCGTTTGCCACCTCATCATCTTCTTCCTCAATCTTAACCAGATCGCCGTCCTCTGCATCCCCGAGATTCATTTCCTTATGTATCTCCTTCAAAATGCCACCATATCCGATTAGTCGCCGAGCCGACAGCGCGTCGTCCAGATAGTAGACCGTATCCAAATTGTCTTCAGTCACCTTGTTGCCGCGGACAAGATCTGTATCCTTCACAGGGTACTTTGAAATTTCCAAAACAGCTTTTTGCTCCTCTATAGCCTCTCGCACTTCACTCTCGATCTGTTCAGCATCAATCTTGGTTTTCCCTTTGACCCGCTGTATATGTACAATCGGCGTGTAATCAAGTTTCATTGCCTTTTTCCAAAGGCTTGTCCAATCTTTTTGACTAATATATAACTTGCCTGTGAAATAACTTTTCTTTACTGGTAATAACACATGAAAATGTGGATGATATGTATGTTCTTCATGATTTTTCGTGATTTCTAAAGCTCGAAAATACCCAAGGACGGCTGCATCAAATCGCTTGTACTTCGTTAAACGATTAAACCCCTTCATCATATCGGAAATCGTTTGGCGAAGCTCTCCTCCCTCGACATTCCGAACTGTCAGTGTGAGAAATAACCAAGCACAATGATATCGCCGATTGGCTTCCTCAACAATCAATTTATTGTGATATGCAATTTTTAACGACCTGCGCCAGGCATGTCCATTTTTCATGGGCAATAAAAAAAACTTAGGAATCTCCCTAAGGTTCAGTGGATTATTGGAATTGGTTGTATAAATAAATATTTGGATGGAGCCTAGCGGGATCGAACCGCTGACCTCCTGCGTGCAAAGCAGGCGCTCTCCCAGCTGAGCTAAGGCCCCTTTAAATTCCCTGGTCGGGAAGACAGGATTCGAACCTGCGACCCCATGGTCCCAAACCATGTGCTCTACCAAGCTGAGCTACTTCCCGATATGGCGCGCCCGAGAGGAGTCGAACCCCTAACCTTTTGATCCGTAGTCAAACGCTCTATCCAATTGAGCTACGGGCGCCAATATGGTGCCGAGGACCGGACTTGAACCGGTACGGTAGTCACCTACCGCAGGATTTTAAGTCCTGTGCGTCTGCCAATTCCGCCACCCCGGCAGAGAAAAGCGGAAGACGGGATTCGAACCCGCGACCCCCACCTTGGCAAGGTGGTGTTCTACCACTGAACTACTTCCGCATATGATGCGGGTGGAGGGACTTGAACCCCCACGCCATAAAGGCGCTAGATCCTGATTCTAGTGCGTCTGCCAATTCCGCCACACCCGCGTCAAAATGGTGAGCCATGGAGGATTCGAACCTCCGACCCTCTGATTAAAAGTCAGATGCTCTACCGACTGAGCTAATGGCTCATAAAAAATTTTTTTCTCCTAATCCATTTTTCATTTGTCAGATGTCCCTTCCTCTGCCAGCTTCTCGAGGATGATAGATGCGTCGGGACAACTCGCCGCTTATTCGACGAGGCTTTGCTCGTTGCACTACCTGCTGAGCAATGGCTCATAATCAAAAATATTTTTTCAGCTGTCTCTTCTGTCTTAACTATTTGGAGGACGATCAATGACATCAGGGCAAAACAACCTGCCACAAATTTGATGAAGCATTGCTTGTATAACAACTGATTGAAAGACATATTCATAATAAAACAACTAAAATGATGCCGGCGAGAGGAATCGAACCCCCAACCTACTGATTACAAGTCAGTTGCTCTGCCAATTGAGCTACACCGGCATAATAACAACTTCAATACTCAGTTTTTGCCTTTGCTTAAATTGTTATTCCAATGAAAGTAAGCTTGCTTAAGAAGAATCTCAATGTAGTACGCTGAAGTATAATCAAAGAAGACAGAACATGCTCTCCAATTGAGCTGCACGAGCATGCAAGATGGTGGAGGATGACGGGATCGAACCGCCGACCCCTTGCTTGTAAGGCAAGTGCTCTCCCAGCTGAGCTAATCCTCCTAAAAACAATTAAATAAAGGCAGCCTGGCAGCGTCCTACTCTCACAAGGGACAAACCCTCACTACCATCGGCGCTGAAGAGCTTAACTTCCGTGTTCGGGATGGGAACGGGTGTGACCTCTTCGCCATTGCCACCAAGCAGCCTTTTCTGTTTTCCTTCCTGTTGTCAATGACATCGGAATGTCATTCTTTCAAAACTAGATAACGGTTCCTTCACGAATAGATGCTCTTTCTTGGTTAAGTCCTCGATCGATTAGTATCCGTCAGCTCCACGTGTCACCACGCTTCCACCTCGGACCTATCTACCTCGTCATCTTCAAGGGATCTTACTCGCGTTTAGCGATGGGAAATCTCATCTTGAGGGGGGCTTCACGCTTAGATGCTTTCAGCGCTTATCCCTTCCGCACATAGCTACCCAGCGATGCCCCTGGCGGGACAACTGGTACACCAGCGGTGCGTCCATCCCGGTCCTCTCGTACTAAGGACAGCTCCTCTCAAATTTCCTGCGCCCGCGACGGATAGGGACCGAACTGTCTCACGACGTTCTGAACCCAGCTCGCGTACCGCTTTAATGGGCGAACAGCCCAACCCTTGGGACCGACTACAGCCCCAGGATGCGATGAGCCGACATCGAGGTGCCAAACCTCCCCGTCGATGTGGACTCTTGGGGGAGATCAGCCTGTTATCCCCGGGGTAGCTTTTAT
>NZ_JBBOQQ010000001.1:17500-92500 GCF_038004325.1 Aeribacillus sp. FSL K6-2848 | reverse complement strand
TCAAGTCCACTTTATATTCATCGTATTGGATTGTCGTTGTACCTAATACTTCTTGTGCAATATGAGCAATCATGTTTTCTGTCAATTCCATAATATCATGGAAATCTACATATGCCTCGTACAGTTCAAGCATGGTGAATTCAGGATTATGTCTTGTTGAAACGCCTTCGTTGCGGAAAACGCGGCCGATTTCATAAACTTTTTCTAAACCGCCGACAATCAGCCTTTTCAAATGAAGCTCAATAGCAATTCTCATGTACAAAGGCATATCCAAAGCATTATGATGAGTGATAAACGGGCGTGCTGCCGCTCCTCCAGCAATGGAGTGCATCATTGGTGTTTCTACTTCCAAATACCCGTGACTGTCTAAATAACGGCGCATGGATTGGATGATTTTGCTTCTTGTTATAAATGTGTTTTTGCTGTCAGGGTTCATAATAAGATCTAAATAGCGCTGGCGGTAGCGCTGTTCAATATCTTTAAGGCCATGGTATTTATCAGGAAGAGGGCGCAAAGCTTTCGTGAGCAGCACAAATTCCGTTGCTTTTACCGAGAGCTCGCCTACTTTTGTTTTAAAAACCGTTCCCTTCACGCCAATAAGATCACCTAAGTCAGCCATATCAAAAATTTCATACTGATCCTCGCCGACGCTGTCCTTCCGAACATAAATTTGAATTTGGCCCGACAAATCTTGGATATGGGCGAAACCTGCTTTCCCTTTTCCACGTTTTGTCATAATTCTGCCAGCTATAGAAACAAAAATATTTTTTTCCTCAAGTTCTTCCTTTGTAAACTCGCCGTACTGCTCTTTTAGTTCAATCGCCTGATGCGAGCGTTCAAATTTTTTTCCGAAAGGGTCGATTCCTTTATCTTTTAATGCATGAAGCTTTTCCCTGCGAACCTGCAATTGATCATTCAACTCTTCTTGGTTATGCAAACCTTCTTTGCTCATACGTATCCACTCCAATAATCTTAAAATTTAACATAGAAAACTGCCAGATTACTGGCAGCCGTCAAAGTATAAGAGAAAGCAGATTGTCTTTATGCGGATTGACGCTCTTTCTCTTCCACTTCACTTGCAAAACGTTCAAGAAGGGAGACCAGTTCTTCTTTTGTTTCACAGTTATTAATAGCATTTCTCACTTTTGCATTGCCTCGAATACCTTTTAAATACCAAGCGGCATGTTTACGCATCTCTCTAACAGCGATGTGCTCACCTTTTAAATTGATTAAACGTTCTAAATGCAGTTTGCATACATCAATCTTTTCTCGAACTGTCGGCTCTTCAATTAATTCTCCCGTTTCTAAATATTTAACAGTGCGATAGATCATCCATGGGTTGCCTAATGCAGCACGGCCGATCATAACCCCGTCTGCACCCGTCTCGTCCAGCATTCTCTTTGCATCTTGAGGGGTTTTGACATCCCCGTTGCCAATCACCGGAATATTCACAGCCTGCTTAACTTCTCTAATAATGTCCCAGTTGGCTTCTCCCTCATACATTTGAACACGGGTTCGTCCATGCAATGCAACAGCCTTGCCCCCTGCCCGCTCAACGGCTTGGGCATTTTCCACCGCATAAATATGTTCTTCATCCCAACCCATGCGCATTTTGACAGTTACCGGTTTTTTCACTGCATCCACAACAGCGGCAACCATGTCATAAATTTTATTGGGATCAAGAAGCCATTTTGCTCCGGCATCACATTTCGTAATTTTCGGTACAGGACAGCCCATGTTAATATCGATGATATCTGCTGTTGTATTGTTATCGACAAATTTTGCCGCTTCCACTAATGTTTCTTTTTCACCGCCAAAAATTTGCAAGCTTAATGGTTTTTCCCGTTCATCAATATAGAGCATGTCCATTGTTTTCGCATTTTTATATAAAATGGCTTTATCGCTGACCATTTCAGCACAAACTAAACCCGCTCCAAATTCTTTGACCGTCAGCCGAAAAGCCGAATTGCATACGCCGGCCATCGGAGCAAGCACAACACGGTTTTTCAATTGAATATCTCCTATTTTAAACAATTTCACCTGCCTCCTTTATTTTTCAGTATCCTCAGGCATCAGCTCGTTCACGCTTACATTCAGCTTAGCAGCAATAATCTCTACTAATTCCTTGCTGGGAAGTCTGTTGCCCCTTTCAACTTCACCAAGAACCGATACAGAAACGCCTAAGTCTTTTGCAAGGCTTTCTTGTGTATAGCCTTTTAGCTTTCTAAAAGCGCGAATCCTTCTTCCCCATTTTTCTGCTTCCATATTCGCACTCCTTTTTTATCTTTTAATTGATCTATTAAAACCAGTAAAGAACGATGCTGATTAGGCCATTGTACATCTTGATCAATTTCAAACAAAGGAATCAATACGAAAGATCGTTCAAACATTCTCGGATGAGGTATGGTAAGCTGTTCTGTTTCAATATTTTCGTTATTATATAATAAAATGTCAAGGTCTATCGTTCTAGGCCCCCATTTAACTTCCCTTGATCTTCCTAAATCATATTCGATTTTTTGCGTAAATGCCAGCAGCTCATACGGCGTGAAATTCGTCGCGATTTTAATTACCATGTTCAAAAACAATTCTTGGTCAATATAACCAACCGGATCGGTTTCATAAATAGAAGACATTTTGATAACCTCAACATCTGGATGCCTGTTCAATTGATTGATGCTTTCTTCCAAATAATATTCCCGATCGCCGATATTCGATCCTAAAGAAATATATGCATAGTTTTTCATGTTCTTCCCCTTTTGATTTCTACTGCTACAGACTTGTAATGACCCGGGATTGGCGGATCCGGCTTTACCACTTTTACTGTGCAATACAAAACAGTCGAAAACTCTTTTAACAGTTCAGATGCTAAATTTTCTGCAACGGCTTCAATAAGCTTATAGGGCTTGCCTTCCACAATTTCCTTGCAAACCGTGTACACTTTCGCATAATTCACTGTATCATCTAGTTCATCCGTTTTTCCTGCTTGCTTTAGATCCGTCTCTAAAATAACATCAACTCGAAATCGCTGTCCAAGTTTATTCTCTTCAGGATAAACGCCATGATAGCCCCAAAACTCCATTCCCGTTACATAGATCTTATCAATCGTGATCACGCCCCTTTCCGAGCATCGCATCCATCATTTTCACCATCCGCGCAATCGGTTTAACGTCATGAACCCGAACGAATTGACAGCCCTTTTGCACTCCTAAGCATACGGTAGCCGCTGTGCCTTCCATACGCTCCTCTACCGGTAGATCGAGAACTCGTCCGATAAATCTTTTTCTCGACGTACCCAGCAAAACAGGGAAACCAAGGTTTGTAAATTCCTCCAGATGACGCATGACGTAGAGATTATCTTCAAAAGTTTTGGCAAAACCGATTCCTGGATCAAGGATGATTTGTTCGTCCCGAACGCCTGCTTTTTTGGCGATCTCGACACTTTCCATTAAATCGGAAATCATGTCTTTAATCAGATCGTTATACCCTTCTTTTTCTCGATTGTGCATTAGAATGATTGGGACGTTATATTCTGCTGCCACGCGAGCGATGTCCGGCTCCTTTTTCGCCCCCCAAACATCATTGATGATGGTTGCTCCAGCTTCCACCGCTTTTTTTGCCACATTCGCTTTGTACGTATCAATGGAAATAGGAACATGAATTTCTTTTGATAATTTTTCAATGACTGGAAGAACTCTGGCCAGCTCCTCCTCTTCTGAAACGGGTTCATGGCCCGGACGGGTTGATTCACCCCCGACATCAATGATATCGGCGCCATTTTCCACCATTTCTTTTGCATGCTTTAAAGCTTTCTCGATATCATTAAATTTTCCGCCGTCCGAAAAAGAATCAGGCGTAACGTTTAATATTCCCATTACTTGGGTTTTATCTTCGTAGTGTAATTGATACGGTCCGCACTGTAATATTTTTTCTTTCTCTATTACACCCATTGTTCATCACCCACTTCGAATTCAGATCTTGTCAAAATATGCTGCCGCACCTTCTTATAAATGGTGATTAATCGATTGGTCAAAATTCCCTGTTCACCTGCAAATGCAGTCTGATCAATATGTGTAATTGGGACAATCTCCTGCAAGGAATTTGTGATAAAAGCTTCTTGTGCAGATAACAGATGATCCAATGGATACAATCCTTCTTCATAAGGGATGCGATGTTTTTCAAGGATGGTTAACACGAACTGTCTAGTAATTCCGTTTAATATTCCTGTGCTGACAGCCGGTGTATAGACAGTGTTGTTTTTTACCCAAAAAATGTTGGAAACAATCCCTTCTGCGACATATCCTGAATGTGTTAAAAATATACCTTCCGTTTTCGGATGATCTCCAATTTCTCTCTTTGCCAGCACATTATTTAAAAAATGGTGCGATTTTATGCGAAATGATCCTTCCGGCGTGTTTCGCCGAACCGAAAGAATGACCCCCTGTTTTGTCAATCTTTCCGGCAAATTTAACTCTTTTATAAAAAAGATTAACACCGGATTTTTATAAGGAGCCGCCGACAACCCCAGCTCCTCTGCACCCGCTGAAACATTTATCCGGATATATGCATTATTTAAATGATTTAATTCAAGCAGTCTTTTAATAATTTGTTCTGCTTCCGAGTAAGAAAGAGAAAAATCTATGCCAAGCTCGCGAACCGCTGCATTTAAGCGATCGATATGATCATACAGTAAAAATGGATGACCGTTATAAGTCCTTAATGTTTCAAAAGCGCCGATTCCGTATAAAAATCCATGATCGAACGGAGAAATATGCAGCTCATCCTGCTTTTTATATTCACCATTTACATATAAGTACACTTTTATACACTCTTTTCTTCCGTACGATAATAGGAAAGGAAATGCTTTAACATCAGTTTTCCATGTTCAGTCATAATTGATTCCGGATGAAACTGCACGCCTTCAACCGGCAAAGATTTATGGCGGATTCCCATAATCTCTCCGTCATTCGTCCATGCTGAAATTTCAAAGCAATCCGGAAGCGTTTCTTTTTTGACAATTAAAGAGTGGTACCTTGTAGCAGTGAACGGGTTGTCTAAGCCGTCGAAAATAGTTTTTCCGTCATGATAAATTTGCGATGTTTTCCCGTGCATTAATTTGTCTGCGCGAACAACATCCCCACCGAACACTTGAGCTATTGATTGATGACCTAAGCATACGCCAAAAATCGGAATTTTCCCTGCGAAATACTTAATTGCCTCCATGCTGATCCCCGCCTCATTCGGCGTACACGGACCGGGAGAAATCATCAAATAGGCTGGATTGAGCTGTTCAATTTCCTCAATCGTAATTTCATCATTTCGTCTGACAACAAGCTCTTCGCCGAGCTCACCAAGGTATTGAACTAAATTGTACGTAAAAGAATCATAGTTATCAATCATTAAAATCATCTCTTCTCACCTCTAACTAACTTATTCTCATCTTCGCTCAAATCTTTTGCTTTCCATAACGCTTTTGCTTTTTTCAAACACTCTTTATATTCATATTCTGCAACAGAATCAATGACGATTCCAGCACCTGCTTGCACATAACCCCAACCGTTTTTAGCCAGTAGCGTCCGTATTACAATATTAAATTCTAAATCTCCATTAAAGCCGAGCCAGCCGATCGAACCAGTATATAACCCTCTTCTAGTCGGCTCCAGCTCTTCAATTATTTCCATTGTTCGAACCTTCGGCGCTCCCGTGATTGTGCCGCCCGGAAATACAGCACGCATAATGTCGTAAAATCCTTTTCCTTCTTGCAGCTCTCCGCGAACATTTGACACGATATGAATGACATGTGAATATTTCTCAATAGCCATCAGTTCGTTAACTTCAACACTGCCATATTTACATACCCGCCCTAGATCATTTCGTTCTAAATCTACAAGCATGATATGTTCTGCACGTTCTTTTTCATTGGTGATTAATTCCTCAGAAAGCTGGCGGTCTTCTTCATCGCTTCTTCCTCTTGATCTCGTTCCAGCAATCGGACGGGTATTCAGTACATTTCCCCTCTTTTTTATGAGCAGCTCTGGAGATCCACTGGCAATTTGAAACTCAGGAGTATGAATATAGGCCATATATGGGGATGGGTTAATTTTCCGTAATGCTTTATAAATTTCAAACGGATGCGTCGAAAGCGGTTTTGCTTGTCTGACGGATAAGTTGACTTGAAATACATCACCGCTTGCAATATAATCCTTTACTCTTTCAACAGCTTTTTTAAACGGCTGTTCCATAAACATTATCGGCTCATAGCTGAGATCAGCTGAATTCGTATAGCTGAAAATCGTTTCCTCACTTTGCTTACACCATAAAGCTTTCATTTCTTCCAGCCGCTTTTGTGCAGCATCTTTTTCCCCATGTTTATGATACGTTATCAGCCAAAGTGTTTTTTCAGTATGATCAAAAACGGCGATATCTTGAAAAACGATAAAATAAATGTCGGGCACGTGTAAATCGTCCACAGCTATATTGGGTAATTTTTCGAAATAACGAACTGCATCATAGCTAATAAAGCCGATAGCGCCTCCTTGAAAGTCGGGAAGGGAAGGATCGCTTTCACATTTAAACTGTTTCATCCATCCTTCAAAGAGCAAGAGCGGATTTCCTTCCTTTACTTCTTTTTTGTTCCCGCTATAGATCGTAATTGCCCCGTTTTTTCCTTGTATGACGGCAAAAGGGTTTAAACCAGCTATGCTGTAGCGGCCGCCTCTTCCGCTTTCGAGAAGAGCGTAATGTTGTTGTTGTTTTGCCAGCGTTTCAAAGCGATTGAAAAATCGTTCTTTTTCAAAAGGTATTTGGACTGCCAGCAGTTTTCTCACAGATTCCATCGTTCACTCTCCTTCACCCATAAACTTATTTTACAACAAGAAAGAGAGCTTGGCATCAACAGTATTATTTTTCCCCTTCACATAAAATCCAAAAGGCTGCCGACAAATTTCGTCGACAGCCTTTAAACTATTATTCATTCTATTATTCTTCGTCAAACTTATATAATGGAGTACTTAAATATCTTTCTCCATTACTTGGGATGACTGCTAGTACCTTTTTGCCTTTTCCTAGCTCTTTCGCCACTTTCAATGCGGAGAAAATGGCAGCACCTGAAGAAATTCCGCCTAATACTCCTTCTTCTCTCGCAGCTTTTCTAGCGGTTTCAAAAGCTTGCTCAGTTGTAACAGTAATGACTTCATCATAAATCTCTGTATTTAAAATATCCGGAACAAATCCTGCTCCAATACCTTGAATTTTATGCGGACCTGGTTTTCCGCCCGATAATACAGGTGAATCAGCCGGCTCAACAGCATAAATTTTTATGTTTGGATATTTTTCTCTTAATACTTGACCAGCACCAGTAATCGTACCCCCAGTACCGATTCCGGCGACAAATGCATCCAATTGATCGCCCATTTGCTCAACGATTTCCGGACCAGTTGTTAAACGGTGAATTTCTACATTTGCACGGTTTTTAAATTGCTGCGGCATGAAATAGCCGTGTTTTTCCGCAAGCTCTTCTGCTTTTTTAATAGCCCCTTTCATGCCTTCTGGACCAGGAGTTAAAACAAGCTCTGCTCCATATGCACGCAATAAATTGCGGCGCTCTAAACTCATTGTTTCAGGCATAACTAAAATAGCATGTAAACCTTTTGCAGCTGCCACCATTGCTAAACCGATCCCTGTGTTTCCGCTTGTCGGTTCGATAATTGTGTCTCCAGGTTTTAGTTTGCCTTCTTTTTCTGCCGCTTCAATCATTGCTAATGCAATACGGTCCTTTACACTTGATCCAGGGTTAAAAAATTCAAGCTTTAAATAAACGTCTGCACTGTCCTCTTCTACAATTTTTCCTAATTTTACAACAGGAGTCTTTCCAATTAGATCTAATATAGAGTTTGCAACAACTGCCATCTTATACACCTCTATTTCCGAGTAATTATATTGGTTTTATTGAAAATAATATACCAATAAATTTATGAATTGTCAATCTTTTTCTTCATTTTTCATAAAACCATGTTACGCCGATGTCATCCCACAACTGCTTTGCTGATACATTTCCTTCCATCTGTTCCAAAGCGATTTGCCTGCGAATCTGATCCTTTACTTCGTCAAACTCCAGCTGTTCTCCTTTTATTTTCTCATGCAAAAATATAATCGCATATCCTCTTTCCAGCGGTATTGGGTCCGACCACTCATTGACCTTCATTGTTTTAGCTTGTTCAATATATTCCGGCGGTACATCGCTGGAACCTTCGGAAACATAACCGAGGTCTCCACCTTCCTTCGCCGTCAACTGATCCTTGGACCGTTCAGCTGCAATCCCTTCAAAGCTTGATCCGCCTTTTAATTCATTTATAATTTGTTGGACTTCTTTTTTTGAATCAACCACGATATGGGAAAGATGATACGTGTCATTCATAATATATTGATGTTTATTTTCTTCATAAAATTTCTTCAATTCATTCTCATTAATGTTGACATCTTTCGTTAAAAGCTCTTCTAATAAAATACTATAGCGAATTTGTTTTCTCAGTTCTTTGTCGTTAAGCACGCTATCGCCGTATGATTGAGACGATATTTTATACATTTGTATTTCACGTTCAACTGTTTTTTCATCTACATCAATATGATTCTTTTTTGCAAGCTCGTCCACAACTTGAATATTGATCATTTCCTCAAGTGTTGTTTTCCCAAATCGTTTTTCCAGTTCACTTAACCATTCCTGCCTCGTAATGCGGCTATCGCCGATTTTGGCAACAATTTCATCATTTTTCTCTTTTTGCGCTTCTCTTGTATAAGCACTTACCAAAAAGGCAATCGTCACGCAGTTCGTTAATACAAGACTGAAAATTATGACCAAAAGCGCTTTTTTACTCATTCCTCCAGCTCCCTGCCATAAGCTATTTTCTAGATGCCGCTTCTTTTAATTCCTGCAACTCTTCTTTTGAAAACACATATATCTCATTACAAAAATGGCATTGAGCTTCAGCTTTTTCATCCTCATCGATGATTTGTTGAATTTCCTCTTCTCCTAGACTAATAATGGCATTTGCAAACCTATCTTTAGAACAGCTGCAGTGGAAGCTGACAGGCATGCGATCGATCACTTTCATATTCCCTTCGCCCAGAACACCTTCCAATATTTCTTCAGGAGTCAGCCCTTTTTGAATTTGCTTAGAGATCGGCTCTATTGTTTTTAACCGCGTCTCAATTTCCGTAATGATTGATTCTTCAGTTCCCGGCATAAGCTGAATAATAAATCCGCCAGCAGCCAGAACAGAGTTATCAGGATTGACTAAAACTCCCACTCCTACTGAAGACGGGACTTGCTCTGACGTCACTAAATAATAGGCAAAATCTTCTCCCAGCTCCCCGGAAATAATAGGGACTTTACCGGAAAAATGCTCCCTTAATCCTAAATCCTTAACAATCGACAATGTACCGTTTTTCCCGACTGCGCGGGCTACATCCAGTTTGCCATGTTTATTTAATTCAAAATGGGTCTTAGGATTGGATACATAACCTCTCACTTGACCTTTTGAATTACTGTCAATAACAATGGCTCCTATTGGACCGCCGCCTTCTATTTTTATCGTCAGCTTCTCATCACCTTTTAGCATCGAACTCATCATCACGCCGGCTGTCATTGCTCTTCCAAGAGCAGCGGTAGCAGTCGGCCATGTTTGGTGGCGGCGTTGAGCTTCACTCACTGTATCAGTCGTCTTCACTGCATATGCACGCACTCCTCCGCCATAGGCCAAAGATTTGACTAAATAATCGTTCATTTGTTTCCTACTCCCTTCCGAGATTTCGTTCGTAAATTAACCGCAAGCCTGTTAATGTTAACAATGGATCAACGATTTCGATCATGTCAGATTCATTGGCGATTAACCCAGCTAGACCGCCTGTTGCAATAACTTTCGGTTCTTTTTTAGCTTGCGCTTTCATCCTTCTGACAATTCCTTCTACTTGGCCAACATAGCCGAATAAAATTCCTGATTGCATGGCGGCTACTGTATTTTTCCCAATAATATGATCGGGTTTGGCGATTTCGATTCTAGGAAGCTTCGCGGCTTTTGAGTATAAAGCTTCGGTGGAAATGTTAATCCCTGGTGCAATGGCACCGCCTTCATATTGTCCTTTTTCATTAATGTAGCAATAAGTTGTTGCTGTGCCGAAATCAACAATAATAAGCGGACAGCCATATAAATGAACACCGGCAACTGCATTGACGATCCTGTCCGCCCCAACTTCACGCGGATTATCATACTTTATATTAAGGCCTGTTTTAATTCCTGGGCCGACAATAAGCGGATCTACATGAAAATATTTCTCGCACATTTTTTCCATGGCATACATAATCGGTGGAACGACAGAAGAAATAATGATTCCCGTTATGTCCGAAAATTTTAATCCTACGTATTCAAACAATGATTTAAACATCATTCCGTATTCATCTTCGGTTTTATGTCGATTGGTTTCAATTCGCCAATGGTAAAGCAATTGTTCTTTTTCGTATACTCCAATCACGGTGTTTGTATTCCCAACATCTAAAGCTAAAATCATGTCCATCACCTTTTCCCTTCGTTCAAACATTCCCTCATCATCATATCACATATTGATCGCAGTAGGCTGCTATCGGGCACGAAGGCAATAGAAAACCGCCAACTTTGTATAGTTGACGGCTTTATTACTTATTCTTCTTTAAGCTCCGGTTTGATAGAGGGAGCCTCATCTTTCTTTGTCTGAATATTGACTTTTACAGCTTCATCTTTTTGGTTGTTCTCTTCTTTTTTCACATTTTCTGAAGCTGCTTTTTGTTCAGACTTATCAGGCAATGAACCGTGTTCCACCAGATGTTTAATTTGTTCTGCATCAAGTGTTTCCACTTCTAATAACGTTTTTGCAATTAGTTCAAGTTTATCGCGATTTTCTGTCAAAATTCGTTTTGCTTTTTCATAACATTCTTTAATGATGCGCTGAATTTCTAAGTCGATTTCATAGGCAATCGCATCACTATAATTTTGCTCACTTTGGATGTCACGCCCTAAAAAGACCTGGCCTTGAGAGCTTCCAAATTGCAATGGACCCAATTTTTCTGACATTCCAAATTCTGTAACCATTCTGCGCGCAATATTTGTCGCACGCTGGAAGTCGTTGTGGGCACCGGTGCTAACTTCACCGAAAACAATTTCTTCCGCAACCCGACCGCCAAGCAATCCTGTTATTTTGTCAAGGAGCTCAGGTTTTGTCATGAAATAGCGGTCTTCTTTTGGCAGCATGACAGCATATCCTCCAGCTTGACCCCGAGGAACAATCGTTACTTTATGCACCATTTCCGCCTCATCTAAAACGAGACCGATAACGGTATGTCCGCCTTCATGATAGGCAACAATACGGCGCTCCTTTTCCGAAATAACCCTGCTTTTTTTCGCAGGTCCTGCAATTACACGATCGGTTGCCTCATCTATATCCGCCATATCGATTTTCTTTTTATTTTGGCGAGCAGCAACGAGAGCAGCCTCATTCAATAGGTTTTCCAGGTCAGCTCCAGAAAAGCCCGGCGTTCTCATCGCAATGTTCCGCAAATTCACCGATTCATCCAACGGTTTATTGCGTGCATGTACTTTGAGCACTGCTTCGCGCCCCTTCACATCCGGACGATCAACCGTAATTTGACGGTCAAATCGACCAGGGCGGAGAAGGGCTGGGTCTAAAATATCCGGACGGTTTGTCGCCGCAATAATAATGATTCCTTCGTTGGAGCTAAATCCATCCATCTCAACGAGAAGCTGATTTAACGTTTGTTCACGTTCATCGTGACCGCCGCCTAATCCAGCTCCTCTTTGGCGTCCAACAGCATCAATTTCATCAATAAAAATGATACATGGGGCATTTTTCTTAGCCGTCTCAAACAAATCCCGAACACGAGAAGCACCTACACCGACAAACATCTCAACAAAATCAGATCCGCTTATGGAGAAAAACGGCACACCTGCTTCTCCAGCCACCGCGCGGGCCAGCAATGTTTTACCAGTTCCCGGAGGGCCTACTAAAAGGACTCCTTTCGGTATGCGCGCTCCAAGTTCAGAAAACTTGCGGGGATCCTTTAAAAATTCAACAACTTCCACTAGTTCAGCCTTTTCCTCATCGGCTCCTGCAACATCTTTAAATTTTACTTTTTTCTTGTCGTCGTTATACAGCTTTGCCTTGCTCTTCCCGAAGTTCATAACTCGGCTTCCGCCGCCTTGAGCCTGATTGAGCACAAAGAAGAACAAAATAAAGATTATAATAAATGGGATGAGGGATGTGAAAAATTGCACCCATCCGTTTGTATCATCTGCTGGGGACCATTTAACTTCCGTTTGATTTTTTGAAGCAGCAGTATTGATGAGGTTTAATGCGTCATCGCCTGATAAATAGGTGATAAAGTATTGATTTTCTTCATATCCCTTCAGCTGTCCTCTGACTTCATATACTCCTCTTACTGGTTTTAACGTTATATTTTCAACATCTCCGTTTTCCAAATTGGAGATGAAGGTACTATATGTCATTTGTTCAGTTTTTTGGTTACCGCCCTGAAAAAAATTCACAACGCCGATAACCACTAAAAAAATCAGCAAATAAAATATGGTGTTTCGGAAAATCCGATTCATTCCTTACCTCCTCCCACAATGAAACAAACTATATTCAATAGTATCATAGAAAATCATCCCAGCACAACTGATACGCTATCCTTTCAACGATCATTATTTATTTTGATAAACTTCAGGCTTTAATATCCCTATAAACGGAAGATTGCGGTATTTTTCCGCATAGTCCAGACCATAACCGACAACGAACGCATCCGGAACTTCAAAACATACATAATCTGCCTCAATATTTGCCTTTCGCCCGCTCGGTTTGTCCAATAGGGTTACAATTTTAACGGATGCTGCTTTCCGGTACCGGAAAAGATCGACTAAATAGCTTAATGTCAATCCGCTATCGATTATATCTTCAATGATTAAAAGATCCCGGCCTTCGACGGAAGTGTCTAAATCCTTAATTATTTTCACCTCACCCGATGAAACGGTTTTGTTTCCATAACTGGAAACGTCCATAAAATCAATTTCCAAATATGTATTAATATGCTTTATTAAATCCGCCATAAACGGCATAGCGCCTTTTAAAACCCCGATAGCGAGGGGAAACTTATTTTTATATTCCTCCGTTAATATCGCCCCTAATTCTTTCACTTTTTCTTTGATTTCTTCTTCTGAAATTAAGACTTTTTCAATATCCTCGATCATTTTCTTTCCTCCTGATGAGATCACTGCTCTTTATATTGTAATACAATATAAGATTCATTGGTAATGCTAATTTCCTCTAAATTTGATTTTTTTACAAGCGGAATCCATATGATTTGGCCGTTGCCATTTTCAACGATTGGGAGAAGGTTGCGCTCTTCCCTCGGTATTTTTTTATCAATAAAAATATCTTTTACCTTTTTCGTGCCGTTCATGCCTTTAATTGTCATTTTGTCTCCTTTTTTTCTGCTCCGAATAATTAAAGGCGGAACGTACCATTTTTTTGGAAGATAGAAAACGTCATCACCTTTATACGAAGGAATCCCAAAAAAGGTTTCAGTAAAAAATATTTTTCCGTTCGGCAAATGTATTTTTCCCGGTACCGGTACCGTGTAGCAGAAAGATTCACTATTTGGAGATTGAAACGTAAAGGTGCATTCATCATAAGATTTTATGACTTTGAGCCCCATAGGCAAATGAAGCATCCCCGAAGGGTGCGCTTTCATCAAAAATCCGTTTACATTTTCAATATGAACAGCCGAGAAGGAGCCGCTTTTTATCAGATCATTCAATATTTGATAAACCGCTCTCCTTTTGATCGGATCAGGAAGCTTTTTATATTCTTGTTTATGAATAGTAACGGAAGAATTCGTTTTTCTTATCACTACTTTATTTAATTTTTCCTTCGTTAATTCCTCCAAAAATCGCTCATCATCTAAAAAGACCTCACTGAAATATTGAAAATGTTCATGCAGCCTTTTGTTCTCCTTTTTCAAAAACGGCAAAACATATTTGCGAAACCTGTTCCGTGTATACGTATCTTTTTCATTGCTTGGATCAAATCGGGGCGCCAGCTGAAATTCTTCACAATACTTTAAAATTTCATCCTTTGTTGCGGCTAAAAAGGGGCGTATGATTCTCCCTCTGCCGAAAGGCCGTATGACAGGAATTCCCGCTAGTCCCTTCCCTATTGTTCCGCGAACAAGATTCATTAAAATCGTTTCAATTTGGTCATCTCCATGATGAGCTAGAGCCAAAGCATCCGCCTGAAGCTGATCCATCAACTCTAAGAAAAATTGGTAGCGGCATTCTCTAGCAGCCTGCTGGGCATTCAACCGGTGTTTCTCAGCATAACGGGCCGCATTGATTTGCTTAGCGTAACAAGGTATGTTTAATTCCCGGCAAAAATTGATGACAAATTCCATCTCTTTTTGTGATTCTATGCCTCGGAACATATGATCAACATGTGCTGCTATAACAGTGATGCCATATTGATCTTTAAATGTATTTAAAAAATGTAGAAGTGCCAGTGAATCCGGGCCGCCGGACACACCTACTATGACCGTACTATTTTTTTGGAGCAATTGATGTTTTTCAATAAACGCACATACATTTTGAATCAAAGACCGTCACATCCAATATTTCTCTAGTTATCTTTATCCTATCATTATTTGCCTGCCTTCTGCAAAGACAAAGCCTTTTGCATTTTACTGTTATTTTCCTAAAAGGGAAGCAGTTCAGATCGGACATTTTTTGAAATAGTCGGGGCACTCGCGGAAGCATGAGAAGGGGGAAAAGCACTGCCGCTTTAAACAAGCAGCAGCCATTTACAGAAGTGTCGCAAAAATATATAAAGAATATAGAAATGCCAGGCAAACCATGATCACCAATGTTTCGATCAGCCCTTTGCTTTTCTTTTTCTTTCTTTTTCGATTGTTAGCTGTCCTTTTCGTTTTAGATTGTGCTTGTACATTTCTCTTTCTTTGCAAATTAGCGTTTGAAACATGATGCAAAAGATCCTGCTTCATTTCCAAAGCGGATGAATAGGAGCCAAATAAAGCTTTCGTCAACACTTGTTTTCTTTCGTTTAAAAAAGGATGGGAGTTAATGATTTGCATCAATTGCTCCTTACTGTTTCCTTTTTTTGAAAAGCGTTTTTGAAAAACAGCATTGATAATAATCATACCGACTGCAAAAAGATCATATTTCGGTTCAGCTTTTCTCGTCCCCAATTCCCAGTATCCCCTGTCAAAAAACTCTGTAAATTCTTTAATGGATCTTCCGTTTATCGTTGTGCCACCTACATCAATACAGCGAATTTTGGGAGGAGGTCCTGTAACAATTAGATTGTCAGGCTTTAAATCACCAAAAACCCAGCCTGACTGATGAAGCTCCTCCAAATTGGACAAAAGCTGCAAGATTAACACGTCAATCCAAATCGTACCATTATTTTTAATAAACTGGATAAAATGTTCACCTTTAACATACTCCATAACATAAAACGGAAGCATCTTTCCGCTGGCTGTGTTAAACCAATCGTCCACATCGATCAAAGAAGGCCCAAGGCACGAACCTTGGACCTTGGCCAGTCTCTTTAACACGTTTACTTCTGAAGTGATCCCCATGCTATTTTCACTTATTTTTAAAGCTGCATACCCTTTACTGGATTCAATAAGGTAAACCGATCCTGTTGCTCCGCACCCCAGCATTTTTAATATCCGATACGTGTTTCCATGCCATTTTCCTTTAATAATGGTACCGGGAAGAACTTTACATGCTTTGTTCATCGAGGTATTCATCATCGAGCATTCCCCTCAATGAGCGTTTTTGTTTAAAATGTTGTATAGCTCCTTTTATCGCCGGACCAGTTGGTGTCAATCCTTCTGTCGTTAATTTCGGAAAAATGGTTGATAAAGAATCCAGTTTCGGAGTCCAATCCAATAAAATTTCTGTTTCTGATCTTTTCCCAGGAAATATAAACAGCGAATATTGATTATTGCCTATTCTTGAATTTAGGCTAATGGATAAATCAAAAAGCGCTTCTTTTACCGTTGGAAGCTTTGGCCCCATGCTTGCGCTCGTATCTACGAGAATTAAAATTTCTAAATTGACCGTTTCACCAAGCTCTTCCACAACCTCCATAACTTCACCACGCTGTTCAGGCGGCAGCTCTTCAATAGAAGTTGATTTTCCTAAAATATGCTTTAATTCACGATTGACAACTCCCTGCAATGTTTGCGTCATCGCTTTTCTAGTGACCATCTGTACTGTTTGTGAAAGCTGATGGGCATAAACTACCTGGCTCACTCCTCCCCCTGCCTCAGCAATTCCTTCTATTTCCTGCATTGCATCTTGATCTATCACATTCTCTTCTAAAATCCCAATTACGTTGACAGTAATCCCATGCTCCTTAGCTAAAGCCGCCATAGCAATTGGATCTTCACCATGATTTGAGCATCCGTCAGTTAACAACAAAATTTGTTTTAATGTCCCTTTTCTCATTTTTCCTCCTCCTGGTCAATGATTTATTACCATCCTCACCAGAAGGAAAACGTTTTATACTAAGCATGGCAGAAAATCAGCTTATCTTTTTCGATTTATAAAAATTTGAAACAGGAATCGCCGCCCATTTCGGTGTATTATGATTAATTCGAGCCACCACAACCGTCATATCGTCATCGATTGCCCCCGATCTGGAGCGGATCACCTCCTCCATAATTAAATCGGCTATTTCTTGTGGATCATCTGTCTCTATTTCTTTTATTTTTCTTTTCATCCATAAATCATAATTTTCTACATGCCTTGGTCCCTCAAATATTCCGTCACTCATCATAATTAATAAATCTCCTGCTTTTAGCTGTTCGTCTACAATGTCCACCTCAAAATCATCGATAATGCCGATCGGCAAATTACTAGACTCGATTTTGATAATTTTATTTCCTCGTTTAATAAAACTCGGAGTAGATCCGATTTTCATAAATTTGCAATTGGCGCTTTGTAAATCAATGATAGACAAATCTAATGTTGCATAAATTTCATCTGTCGTTCTCAGCGACAATATAGAGTTGATGGTTTTGATAGCAATTTTTTCATCAATGCCTGATTGAAGAATTTTTTCCAACAATTTAATCGTTTCATTGCTTTCAAAATGAGCCCTTTCCCCGTTCCCCATTCCATCGCTAATGGCTATGGCAAATTTTCCGACGCCCAATTCAATCATGGAATGGCTGTCGCCCGAAACAAGACCTCCTCCTTTTGCAGCATGAGCAACACCCGTTTCCACTTTGTATGCTTTTGCAGAACCGAACACAACGTGGCAAAATCCATTTGGATAACCTGCACATTCTTCATTTTTCACGATGATCATTTCGTTTAATATATCGGAAAGCATCGGAGCAATAATTTTTTCACATTCTCCATGGCCGCCGCAATACGGAATGCTCATTTCTATATCGACGTTCCCTTTTTCAAGGCTGTATATATCAATATGGCCAATTTCTAAACCGAAGTTTTGAAGAGCATAGAAAATTTGCTCTTCCTGCAGAAAATGATGTTCCCGTTCCTTTTTCATTTCCCGAGAAAAGTCGGACATTACTTGAGCAACTCCTAGCAGCTGTTCAGCTACCAATCTTCTGCTTTCTTGCACTTGCTTTTTTAATTTCCGATTCGCTTCTAAAAAGTGCATTTCCTGCTCAATCGTCCCGACCACTAGATTAGCTTTCGAACAATGCCTGTGAAGCTTTTTCTGCAATCTGCGATTATTTGCATACGTTTTTTCTTTCGTTTCATCCATCACTTGCTTCATTAATTGATATGTCTGGTCAAAATTGTTGACCCAGCATTTCTCCTTCTTAAAACAAGTTTGGCATGTCTGTCCGGTGATCTTGCTTAAAAATAAATCCGTTTCTCTTTCAATATCCTCTCCATCCTCCGGGTAAAAAGTCGAAAAGCTCTCAGATAATGCCCGAAAAACGTTAGAAAATTGATCAACCCGCCGAGCAGTTATATCACGTATATTTCGAACATACTTTTGCTGCTCCAAAACATGCTCGTTTGTTCCAGGAATATGCTTTGCCAACTGTTCTGTAAAGCTTTTCGGGGTCAGTAAAAACAGCAAAACCGCGGCGCCCGATTCCCATAAGGTTGTCCAAACATCAGCCGATCCTTCTCCATATAGCGTGATTAAAAGTGAGCCAATGATCAGGCCAACTGACGCTCCTGCTTTTTGTCCTTCCTTTAGCAGACCTCCCAATAAACCTGAAAATGCAAGTAGGCTCATATGATACAAATTGGAGACATTCGCCAGGCTAAGCACCAAACCTGTTACAGCACCAACTGTACATCCGATGCCTGCACCTCCGGTAAAAGCGAGCAATAGGACAATATATCGTGAAAGAACGTGTTCCGCCTGTATATTTTGGTAACTGATTCCAACTAAGCCCGTCATGACGGACGCAAGCAAAATCATCAAGCAGATAATCTCTTCGACTCGTAAAGTTTGTTTATATTTCCGCACTGAAAGAAGCGGGATGCTCTGCAAAAAAATCAACGTCAGGATGATCGACAGACCTGCCTCAACCCCTGTCATTAAAAGATCGTACGTGCTGATAAATCCTGCAGTTAACTTTGAATATAAAAGGCGGCTGGCAGCAAGTCCCGAAAAAATCGTAAAAGGCAATATTTTTATTTCATCTGTTTTAATGAAAAAACTAGTCATTTTATGAAGCAAAAGAAATATACATATAGAAGAAAGCACTAACAAACATAATTCCAATGAGATGGTGAATGCCCCTGCAATTAGTGATAGTGCAGCAAGCAATGCCTTGTCCCTTTTTAAAAGCCATACAGCTCCAAAAAAAGGAAGGGCGAACGGAATAATTTCAGATAAAATAAAAGCTCTCCCCAGCAAAAACCCGACCAATACATAAACAAACCCTTTGTGAAACAGAAAAGAATGCAAATGCAGCCCCGCTCTTTTCCAAGATCTCCATAGAAGTGATTGTGTTCTTTCCAATTGGACATTGGCAAAAGGTATCAGAAATCTTCTCTCAACTTTTTCCATTATAGCGACACTCCTCCTACTACCGTAATTGATAGTCATTATACAAGCTTTTCATAAAGGAATTTGTCAAAAGGAGGAAATTGTTTATAAGAATATTTCGACGATTTCTGTTATAGACGACAAATCTTTTAAAAGGAACAGAGCAGCCCATTGAGACATTGAGTCGCGTCATTTCAAAGAGATGATTGTAACAGCGTGTTGGTCCGTTTTAAAAGCGAAAGCCGAAAAACATGAGTCGGAACTTGTTGAAATCGGTGAAAAATTAAATTTATCTATCCTATATAAATACAAAATTTTAAACTTTTCCATAAAAAAAGACTCTTTCTTTTAAAGAAAGAGCCTCTTCTCATGACCCGTACGGGATTCGAACCCGTGTTACCGCCGTGAAAGGGCGGTGTCTTAACCACTTGACCAACGGGCCAATATTCAATTGGTAGCGGCGGAGGGAATCGAACCCCCGACCTCACGGGTATGAACCGTACGCTCTAGCCAGCTGAGCTACGCCGCCAAATCAACTGCATCTTTATGTTCATGTAAAATACGCACATGTTCTATAATACATATGAACATGAGAGCCGTCAACAATAAAATAAAAAAATAATTTTCGGACAATTTAAATACACCACCTGAATCTTCAGGTGGCGGTCTGCGATCATCTATAACATTAACAGCAGCAAGTTACCCCCTTCTTGCTCCTCTCCCTCCTCGTCTTGATTCAGTGTGACGCCGAAGTGAAGCAAGACGGTCCTCGCTCTCTTTTAAAAAGCGGCTCATTTTTTGCTCAAAACTTTCTTTGGAACGATGATCATGTTTTTTTGGACGATCTTTTGCCTTTTTGATGGACAATCCGATTTTTCCGTCTTCTTCTACATTAATAACCTTGACTTCAACCTCATCGCCGACTTTTAAATGATCATGAATGTCTTTCACGTAATTGTCAGCAACTTCACTAATATGAACAAGTCCTGTTGAGCCTCCTGGCAGCTCCACAAATGCTCCAAAATTCGTAATGCCAGTTACTTTACCTTGTAACTTGCTGCCAACTTCAATTGACATAAAAAAAATGCTCCTCCTTAAATCATAAAAAAATTAAAAATAATTTATTTAATTATACAAAAATAAAAAAACGGGGTCAATATTACTGTTCATTCCCCGGAATATTAAAAATGACTTCTCCTTCATCAGATAAAAAATAATCTTTTCTTGCAAGCTTTGTGATATATTCTTCATCCTTCAGCTTGATGATTTCCGCCTTCAAATCTTTTTCCTCTTCTTTTAAATTCTCCAGTTTTGTTTCAAGCTGTTTTTTTTCTTCAAGCTTCTTATTGATAGCAATTGATTGAGAAACGAGCGTTGACGCCATAATCGCAATACAAGTAACAGCCATTATACCAAATGCAGCTAATCGTCGAATTAGCCCTCGTTTTCTTCTTTGTCTCATCTCAGCTTTAACTTCTTGTCCGGGTTCATTTATTTGCTGCAGCATAGCTACATTCAACTCTCGTTTCTCTCTCATTCCTGCAATCCCTCCTAAATTTAACGGAACCAACGATACAGCTTACGTAACATATTCTTTATATTTATGAATATTCCTTCTATGATTTGTTTCGAATGCAGCATCTTTTGCTTTATTGGTTGAGGAGCTTTTCCCCAAAGTATGTTCAATCCCCATAGTAATGGCGCTAATAAAATTTTACATAACTTGAATAAGAGTTGTGAAGACCATTTAATAAACTTCCATAAAAATAGTAAAAGAGACATAGAACATGCTATCGCCATATGAACTATCCATTTAATAGGATTGATAAGAAGCAGTAAAACGATTTTTACAAAAAATTGGTATATAGAAACAGCGATTTTTATCATAATCCGCAAACAGGTCATGTATCCGTTCCGTAGGAGGCTTTGATAGGCGGCAAAACCGCATAAAAGTGCTAAAAATACATAAAATCTTAATTCCCCTTGATTTACATACAATAGAACATAAAAAGTTAAAAGTCCTTGAACCGCCCAAAATACTAAATCGTTTAAAAAAACAACCCACCTTTTTCGATCCCATCTTTTTAAAAAAAAATTGTAAGTATCTAGTGCGGCGCCTAGAAAACTGCCCATGCCGATCATCGCAATCATGGTGTAAAATTGAGTGGTAAGGGTCATTTAAACAACTTGCTAAAAATGCCTTTAGCCTTCTCCGAGCTGAAATCATCTAAATAAGAAACTTCATAAATTTTTCCTTTTATGGATACGACGCCTTTATCGACATCCAAGTTTTTCATTTGTAAATGTTCTCCCCGAACCGCGAGCGGACCCATTACCGTCTCAAGCAAAAATTCCTCATTATCAAAGCTTTCCACCTGCTTCACGCCAGAAATATCTAACAGCTTCCGGTCCTTCATGACTACGTTATGCTCCTGCACGGTTTCTTTATGTGAATGGTTACCGCCATAATACTGGCTCATTATCATCCCCCCGCACTCTAATTAATGGATGCTTTCCTTTTACATTTTTATGTAAGATGTGCAGGGTTTAGAACAAGCCTTGATGATTCCTTGTACAATACAGGGAGCGTTTTATAAATCTGTCCTTTGTTCTTCCTTCAAAATGGTATAAAGATTTTTTGCCTCTTCCTTCTTTACTGTTTCATTTATAGATTCGATTTTTATTGTCACTACCTTATGTCCAAATTGAATGGACAGCTCGTCGCCAACCTTCACATTGGAGCTCGCTTTTGCTGGATGCCCGTTGATTGTCACTCTTCCTTGATCTGCCACTTCCTTGGCAAGCGTGCGTCTTTTCACCAGCCTCGATACTTTTAAAAATTTATCTAATCTCATTTCCGATCCCCCTCTTTCATTTTAGCCTCTTCCCAATATTGATCCATTTCTGCCAAAGACATACTTTTTAAATTTTTCCCAGCATTACGGGCCTTTTGTTCTATAAACCGAAATCTCCGTGAAAACTTTTCGTTTGTCATGACTAATGCTTCTTCAGGCTCAATTTCGTAAAATCTTCCAACATTAATAAGAGCAAACAGAATATCGCCGAACTCTTCTTTTGCTTTTTCCGTTCCACCATCTCCATTATCGATTTCCTTTTTAAACTCCTGCAGTTCTTCTGACACCTTCTCCCAAGCATCCAGTACATCCGGCCAATCGAAACCGACTTTCGCCGCCTTTCTTTGATATTGATAAGCTTTTGACAGAGCTGGGAGCGCCTTTGAAACAGAATCTAACAGTGATTTGCTCTCATTCCTGTTTTCAGATTTTTTTGCTTCCTCCCAGCTCTTTACAGCTTCTTCTGCATTTTGTGCCTCGACATTGCCAAAAACATGGGGATGGCGGCGGATCATTTTATCTGTTAACATGCGAATCACATCATCAATGGTAAAAAATCCTTCGTCATCTCCAATTTGGGCATGAAGCACCACCTGAAGCAAAACGTCTCCGAGCTCTTCAATCATATGATCAATATCATTTTCATCAATAGCTTCAATCAGCTCGTAGCATTCTTCAATTAAGTACCGCTTTAATGATTGATGGGTTTGCTTTCGATCCCACGGACAGCCGTTTGGCCCGCGAAGTGTTCGAATGACGTTTCGCAACGCTGAAAAGCGATGATACAGCAATTGTTCATCCTTGACCGGCGGGATGTATAACGATGTTAAATTGCTCAGTTCTACACATCTATCCATTTCATATAATCGAACTTTTTTAATGTCCTCGTATTTGCTCCCTGCAGCCGTTACGAGGTAAACTTCATAATCGAACGGCAAGTCTTCCATTAACGTCAATTTCACATCCGATGCAATCATCTTGTCATAAACCTGGCAAATAATCAAATGCTGCCGAAAGGAAAGCTCTTCCCGCTTCATATCCTGCGCATCAATGAATTGCAAGCCTTCGACAGGATCGATGCGCAGAGCTTGAAACATTGCATCCAAAAACGATTGTCCGCCCTGTATCGACACATTTACTTTTCCTTGCTCCATTTCCTTCAGCAAAAGCTGAACGGTTTTTTCTGCAACAAGCGGATGTCCAGGTACCGCATATACGATATGCTGATATTTTTCTGCTTCCTCCAATAGTTTTTTTGCAATTTCCGCATAAACATCTTCAAATTGATCAAACATTTCATAAACGGAATCGAAAGACTGAAACGAGCCAATTTCGTCTTTAATTTCACTTAAAACAGGATGATCCTCTGTTCTTACAAATAGCGGCAGACTGGAGGTCAAAATTTTAAAAACCCCTAGCGGCAGCTGATCGACATCCCCCGCGCCCAGGCCAACAATCGTAATTTGCTTATCCATTTTCCTTCCTCTCTTTCCATGCACTGATCTTATTTTTAAAAGGCAAGCTCTCTATTTCCTTCCCTGTAAAAATGGCTGATTGGATGATGAAAAACATATACACAGCCGCTCCGAAAACGACAGCTGTCAATGATTGAATGGAAGCGCTCATACGCGTTTCGTCTGATATAAAAAAATCAAATAGAAAAAAGTAAAGCTTGATCGATAAAAACATGACAACAGCAGAGCCAATCATTTTCCATACAGCCTTGAAAGAAGCTAACTTATATTTTTTCCGATTTAAAACCGCTAGATTCAACAAGCACACGACTCCATATCCGCAAACAGTCGCCAATGCCGCCCCGTATGTATGGAAAAACGGAATGAAGCATTCATTGAGTAAGATTTTCACGGCTACTCCGGCTAAAACAGATAAAGCCGGCCAGACGGTTTCATTGACTCCTTGCAAAATGCCGGCAGACGTTATCGCAACCGAACTAAATAAAATCGAAATGCTGAACACCGATAATACGCCCGCCCCTTTTGTATCGGCAAACAGCATGAAATCAACTTGCTCGATGATGGAAATTAAACCTGCCGTAGCCCCGATGGCGACAATCAAACAAATTTTAAAAGATAAGGCGACATGCTGCTGAATATATTGAAATGCTTTATGCCGAAACGATGAAATAAGCGGAACAAGAGACAATGCGAGAGATGTAGCTGCAACCGTTCCTACCTGCAATAGCGGTTGTCCCCGATCATATATGCCTTTTGCTATTTTCGCTGCTTCAGGATCTGCACCGCTGTTGACCATCAGTTTATACAGCTGAAATGAATCTGCCAATTGCATAAAAATCATCAGCATGCTCGTCAAACAAAAGGTCACAGTATAAATCAGCAATTTGGTTAAGATCTTTTTCACAGATACAGCCGATTCTTTCGATGATCGGGAAAGCGGTAACGGCACTCTTTTTTTCCAATATACAAGCAAAAGCATAAACGCCCCGATATACCCAATGAGGGAGCTAAAAATGGCGCCGGCAGCTGTTTCATAAAGATCGAATCCTTTATAAACGAAAAAGCAAGTGATCGATAAAAAAGCACCGACCCGTATAGCTTGTTCAACGATTTGCGACAAAGATACCGGCAGCATTTCATGGCAGCTTTGAAAAACGCCTCTTAGCATTGAAATAAATGGAAAAAACAGAAACGAACATGCAGCCGCTTTTAATAAAAGCGCCAGTTTCGGATCACCCATCCAACGGGCAAGCTTGTCAGCTCCTAAAAACAAGCTCGTGAACGAAAACAGACTGATCAAAGCAAAAAAAGAAAAACAGACGACCAATATTTTCCGGAAATTTTTAAAATTGCTGCCATCGCTATACTCATTCAGCAGCTTTGACAGAATAACCGGAAATCCCGTTGTCGATAAAACCATGACAATTGCTAAAAACGGATATATTTGCTGATAAATATAAAAACCGATATCCCCTACAATATTTTGATAAGGAACTCGGTAGATAGCACTTAATCCTTTCGTAATGATTCCAGCAGCCGTCAATAAAACCGCACCTTGCAAAAATTTGTTCGTTCTTGCTTGAGGCACATTTTGAATCACACGTTTACTCCTTCCAAAATTCATGCTTCATCTTTTTCCAGCATATTATAACATAATCTCGTCCACTTTCGGCTGAAAGAGAATCTTTAGAGCGCTCGGCTAAACTTCACGGCTTTTAAGTCCAAATTCCGGCATAAGTTCCGTAAATAAAAAAAATCTAACACATACCCCATTTTTAACCTTCGTGGTTATCGCAAACCTAGAGACACCTTTCCTGAAAGGTTTATTTTCTGCTCTTTGCCACGCTCAAAAAAATTTAACAGCGATGAAATGCCTGCTATCCTGTTGACTATTGTGAAGGGAATTGGCTGTCCACCCTTCGAAGTGATGAGCTTTCTTGGCAAATTCATCGGCAGGATTTTAGAAAAATTCCCCAAAATAAGAAGGTGAATTAGAGGAACAAAAGGTTTTAGTCTGTTCCTAAAGAGGAAAACCAGAACTTCAACAAACCGTGTCGAAATATCATATAGATGAACTTTGAAAATGATGGAAATAAATCCATCCAACACAATCATGTTTTACGTTGTAGCTTTCCATCCGAAAGATGTTTTAAACAAGTAGCGTTGTCGTTTGTTAAATACGTGAAGAGTGGAAATAATCGAGTAGGAGGGAGCGATTAACTCCCGTCCTCTCACACCACCGTACGTACGGTTCCGTATACGGCGGTTCAATTAAGATAATTGACGCAAGTCTTTATAACTTCCGTGAATAGCTGTTCTCTTTATGCCAGTGGTCACTCCACCCTCCAAGAGATCTCCCACGGGATTCACCGCTTCCTCCCTCAAGTGAGGTACTACGTTTTCTGTGTTCATCATGACTCACTGAATGCCAAGGGCTATTCTCTCTTAATTGTTCGGTCCTTCTTAGTTGTTCTAGACCAACTAATACTATGACCTCTGCTGACTTCTGACTGTTCAGCTATCTATCACTAGATAGGTTACCAAGGTTACTTGGCGTGCCAGCCAGACCTCCCCGGGTAAGAGTGTAATCTTTCCTTCCATCCATCTGCTTCATTTACTCTGTATCACCTTCGGCAGAAAGGGCTTTGTTTTGTCTTGCAAACTCACCCAGTGATACCTAGCCTCATATGAAGTTCGTGTTCCGAGAGACCCAAAGTTTGCCGCTCGCTTCCTTCAGATTCCGCGTCACCACGGACACCCTTGCGTTAAGCTAACTGCTACTTCTGCCTTCGCAGCTCGGGACTTTCACCCTATAGATTACACCCATGCCGGGCGCACAAGAAGAGACCACAGAAACTGTTGTGAATTCTGTGGTCTCTTTTATTAACGTGGTGTTGGAGACAGTCTGCTTGTGGAAGAAGTAAAAAAGTAATTATTCCCTTTATTGTTCCATTTGTCTTGCCAAAAAACTAGCGGCTGTCTCAACTGCCTTACTTTCTACTTCTGTTAAAGGCTGCTCTTTCGAAAATATGACAACAGCCCCGATAGGATCACCGTTTGCAATGATCGGTCCAATGCAATAAGATTTTACTTGTTCTGTTACACCATCAGCGATTTCAATTTCTTCTTCTTCTGAAATGAAAACCGGTTGCCGTTCATCCATCACCCGTTCCAGCACCTCGCTTATATTTTTATTCAAATACTCTTTTTTCGAAACTCCGGAAACAGCAATAATAGCATCACGATCACATATGAGAACGGGGCTGTTTAAGCTATCGAATAACGCTTCAGCATATTCTTTCGCAAAATCACTCAATTCACTGATTGGGGAGTATTTTTTCAGTATTACTTCACCATCTCGGTCAACGAAAATTTCTAATGGGTCGCCTTCACGGATACGCAATGTTCTTCGAATTTCTTTAGGAATGACTACACGGCCTAAATCATCAATCCGTCGAACGATACCAGTTGCTTTCATCTTATGCTGCCTCACTTTCATCTAAAGATTAGTAAAGTAGCGATTGCCCTTTTTCCATTTTTGGAACAATCAGCATCGTTGAAATTAGTATCCTTCACTACCCACGTAATATACATGATGAAAGCGAATTTTTTCCAAACACTGCTTAAAAACCCATTGCCAGCATTTCCATTTTAACCCTGTTTCAATATTAGCCGGCAGAAACTTCTTCTTTCTTTGCGTCTTTTAAGCCTGCCAACAGCTTCATTAAAATAGACAGCCATTTTTCAGTTTCTAAATTATGAATTTGCAATGTTAATTTCAGCCTTTTCCCTTCCATGCCAAACCCGACTATGCGACCGAATTCATCCGTTAGCTCGAACAATTTTTGTCCGTCAAAGGAGCTGCTTGCTTCCTCTGAAATAAGAATCGTGATTAGATCTTTCGTTTGTTTAATGACTTCGACTTTTTCTTGCCGTGCATATAACTTTAGCTTCGCTACTTTAAACAAAAAGTCTACTTCCTTTGGATACTCGCCAAATCTGTCCAATAATTCTTCATGCAGTTCCTGTAAATCATCAAACGTTTCGATGCCTCTAAACCTTTTGTACATGTCAATCTTTTGTTTTCCATCATCAATGTAAGACTGCGGAATGTAGGCATCTAATTCAAGCTCAATTTCAACTTCCCTTTTTGTCTCTTTTGGCCGTTCACCTTTCCGTTGTTCGATCGCTTCCTTCAGCATTTGGGAATATAAATCAAAACCTACCGAATCAATGAAGCCATGCTGTTGAGGACCTAACAAATTACCGGCTCCCCGAATGGCCAAATCACGCATCGCAATTTTAAAACCTGAACCTAATTCAGTAAATTCTTTAATGGCCTGCAATCGTTTTTCAGCAACTTCTGATAAAACTTTGTCCTTCCGGTAAGTAAAATATGCGTAAGCGACACGATTGGAACGACCGACACGCCCGCGCAATTGATAGAGCTGAGAAAGCCCCATTTTATCGGCGTCATAAACAATCAATGTATTTACATTCGGAATGTCCACACCTGTTTCAATAATAGTTGTGCTGACAAGCACGTCATATTGGCCATCCAAAAAGTTTAATATTACCGATTCAAGCTCATTTTCAGACATTTTTCCATGTGCAAAGGTTACTCTTGCATCTGGAACAAGCATAGAGATTTCATTGGCTTTCCGGTCGATATCCTCAACCCGGTTATATAAAACGTATACTTGACCTCCTCGCGCTAATTCACGTTCGATCGCTTCTTTCACAAGCATTGGGTTATATTCCGCTACATATGTTTGAACAGGAAAGCGATTTTCTGGAGGAGTTTCAATAATTGATAGATCACGCACGCCGATCATGGACATGTGGAGTGTTCTTGGAATCGGAGTTGCCGTTAAAGTTAACACATCAATGTTTGCTTTCATTTGTTTTATTTTTTCTTTATGTGTAACTCCAAATCGCTGCTCCTCATCAATAATCAACAAGCCTAAATCTTTAAATTGAACATCTTTGGAAAGCAAACGATGTGTTCCAATGACTAAATCGATTGTTCCATTTTTCAAGCCTTTAATCGTTTCATTCTGCTCTTTTCTCGTCCGGAAGCGGCTTAATACACCAATGTTAATTGGGTAATCTTGAAAACGATCCCTGATCGTTTCGTAATGCTGCTGCGCTAAAATGGTTGTCGGAACAAGAAAGGCAACTTGTTTTTGATCCATAATTGCTTTGAAGGCAGCCCGAATCGCCACCTCGGTTTTCCCATATCCGACATCTCCGCAAAGAAGTCGATCCATCGGCCGCTCCCGTTCCATATCCTTTTTCACCTCTTGAATGGAACGAAGCTGATCTTCCGTTTCTTTATAAGGGAATGTTGCTTCAAACTCCCTTTGCATTTCCGAATCAGGGCTGAACGCATAGCCTTTGCTTGCTTCCCGCTCAGCATACAGTTTAATTAAATCGTCAGCAATATCTTGAACAGACGATTCCACTTTTTTCTTGACTCTTTTCCATTCGTTTCCGCCTAATTTGTAAATTTTCGGCTCTTTTCCTTCTGTGCCCACATATTTTTGAACTTGATCAATTTGTTCAACTGGAACATACAGTTTGTCATTTCCTTGGTAACGAATGTGCAGGTAGTCTTTGTGTATACCGTTAATTTCTAAAGTTTCAATTCCAAGATATTTTCCAATCCCATGATTAACATGTACGACATAATCTCCCACTTCAAGCTCAGAATAGCTTTTAATTCTTTCTGCATTTGAAAGCTTCTGCCTTTGCTGTCTTCGTTTAACCCTCTTTTTGAAAAGTTCTTCTTCCGTTATGACCGCAAGTCGTCCTAAAGGAAGTTCAAAGCCTGTCTGTAAATCTCCTTTTAAAATGTGCAGCCCCTTTGACAGAATGTGGTTTGAATCAGAAATGACCGCTTCAATCTCATAGTCTCCAAGCACCCGTTCAAGTCTTTTGGTCCGTTCATCATTTGCACCGAGAAAAACTACGGTGTAATTTGCCTTGATCCAGCGATCAACTTCTGATTTCAACAAGTGCATTTGTCCATGGAAATTTTGCATCTGCTTGCAAGACACGTTCATCAAATTTTGCGGGTTTGTATAGGGGACGTGCCGCAAAAACAGTGATAAATAAACAATTGGATAAGATGTGTCACGTATAAGCTGGTAGTATTTATGGGACACTTTCGCATCATGGACAATTTTCCCTTGTTCCAGTAAAGAAGTAAACCATTCTCCTTCTTCATTCTCAAGATGATCAACCATTTCATGCACACGGCTTACTTCATCAATGACAATAACCGTATCCGCAGGGAAATAATCTAGCAAACTAGCAGGTTTGTCATAAAAGAATGAAAAATATTTAAAGAACTCCTGATCCTTCTGCCTATTTTGCAATTTTTCCAGATCATAGCGGATATTTTCTATAAATAAATTTTTGTGCTCATCTTTTTTCAATTTCTTTAAGCTGTTTGATAAAGCCGCTTCTAACTGCTTCATTCCTTTTTCATAATGGCTGTCCGTTAAAATGATTTCCTCTGCCGGTCCGATTGTCACTTCTTGAATCATTTCAATCGATCTTTGGTCTTCAAGACTGAACGTTCGGATTGAATCTACTTCCGTATCAAATAGTTCGATGCGAATAGGATGTTCCTCCGTTAAAGGATAAATATCAATAATTCCACCGCGCACGCTGAATTCCCCAGGAGCAGACACCATGGAAACACGTTCATATCCCATTGAGTGAAGATGCGGAAGCTTCTCGTTTAATTCAAATGTTCCTCCAACAGAAATAGAAAGCTGATGGCTTTTCCATAACTCTTTCGGTGGGAGCATTCGTCTTAATGCAGCAACAGGGGCTACAACGATGCTTTTTTCACCTTTACATAAACGATTCAACACTTCCATCCTTTGTGCTTTTAGCTCTGGACTTGCGACTGCGATCTCAGATGCGATCAATTCATTTACAGGATACAAATAGACGGAATCGCCTAGTAAATTATTTAAATCTTCATAAATGATCTGAGCTTGATAAAGGTTATGAGTCACAACCAGCATCGGTTGTTTGATATCTTTGTAAAAAGCGGAAATAAATACAGACCTTGCTGAGCCAGAAAGTCCGGCTACCATTTGTTCTTTCAAACCTTCTTTTATACCGTCTACAACTGCTTGAAAGTCGTTTTGCGCATAAAAAAATTGATACAGGCTTTCCAATCTCCAGCCTCCTCTCGACAAATATAAAAATGCTTTGGAAATTTTGAAATCAAGTTTCCAAAGCTTTTACTGTATAAAATTTTCATATTGATGAAAATCGGGATTTCGCTCTAGCGCCTCCTGACAATCTTCACAAATACTTTTGACATGAATATCACCGTTTGGAAGATACTCGATCATTTCTTTCCGCTCTTCATTCGTTAAATGATGAAATCCTAAATCGACGCTAAAAACAGATTTTTCAATGCTACCAATTTTGACGCCGCAATGGCGGCAATAATAATGAAGCGGCATCCTCCAACCTCCTGCACTTGTGGAATGAAAGGTTTTATGATTATTATGAACGGCAGGAGCCATTTTTATACGTTTGTTAATTGTATTCGTTCATGACTTCTAAGAATGGCGTGTGTATCCATTTTTCACATGCACTAGCCGATCGATCAACGGAATGTTGAATATGGTGCATTTCTTCTTCTGTAAATTTTCCTAATACATAGTCGACGATATCCATCGCGTGTTTCGGACGGCCAATCCCAATTCGAATCCGTTTAAAATCTTCCGAACCTAAATGCTGAATGATAGATTTCATTCCGTTGTGACCACCAGCACTCCCTTTCATTCTAAGGCGAATCTTGCCTACAGGCAAATCTAAATCGTCATATATTACAACCAACTGTTCAGTTGGGACATTGTAATAATTCAGTAAAGGACGAATGCATTCACCCGATAAATTCATAAATGTAAGCGGTTTTATCAATAATATCTTTTCATTTGAAAAATGACCGATACCGTATATCCCGTTAAATTTGCTTTCATTTAAAGATATGTTTAAACGCTTTGATAATTCATCAATTACCATAAACCCAACGTTATGTCTAGTTTGTTCATATTTTTTTCCAGGATTGCCAAGCCCTGCTATTACTTTCATGAAATGTCCCCCAATTTTTTATGATAGTGAGATGACAATTAATAGCATAAAAGACGTAACCAAAATAGGTTACGCCTAATTTATTCTTCTACAGCTCCGTCTTCCTTCTCTTCACTTTTTTGCTCATCAGCCGTATCCAAGTCTTCATTTTCCGGCGGCAGGATGGTTGCCACAACCGTTTCAGGCTCATCTAAAATTTTAAACTGTCCATCTGTTTGAATATCTTGTACATGGATTGTATCATCTATTTCTAAGTTTGTTACATCGACTTCAATCGTCGAAGGAATATGAGCAGGTTTCGCTCTCACTTCCACCTCATGTGTTGTCTGCTGCAGCACACCGCCCCCTCTTACTCCTTTTGCTTCTCCAATTAAGACAATTGGTACTTCGATATCTACTTCATCATCCATATCGACAACATAAAAATCCGCATGTATAATCGTGTTTTTCATTGGGTCATGCTGCAGTTCGTACAGGAGGGCTTGATGGTTTTCGCCGTCAAGCTGAATGTTCAACATCGCATTGCGCCCTTGTTCGCGCAAAATTTTTAACAATTCCGATTCGCTCACTAAAATCGCTTTGTTCTCTTGTTTTTTTCCGTAAATTACGGCAGGAATTTGTCCTTGCTTTCTAGCTTTTCTTCTTGACGAATTGGTAAATGATTTTCTTTCTTTTGCATGTATGACTGCTGTCATGGTAATCCCCTTTCTTTCAGACTTTTTTTCTAATAACTCAATTCGAAAAAAGCCTTCTTACTACTATTGGTTTCCCATCATCACAAAGTCTAAACATGCTAATGAAAGAAATAATCAACTCACAACTCGCAAAGAAGATCCCTATAATATTATAATCTGCTAAAATCGTTTAAAAGTCAAAGACAAAATATTAGTCAAAAAGCACGCTGACCGATTGTTTTTCATGAACACGGATGATCGCTTCACTTAGCAATGGAGCGACAGAAAGCTGAATCAGCTTTTCAATTTTTTTCTCTTCCGGCAAAGCGATTGAATTCGTTACGACTAACTCTTTAATCTTCGAGTTTTGAATTCGTTCTATCGCAGGTCCAGACAACACCGGGTGTGTACAGCAGGCATAAACTTCCCTTGCTCCATGCTCTACTAGAGCATTTGCCGCAAGCGTAATCGTTCCTGCTGTATCGATGATATCATCAATTAAAATGGCTGTTTTGCCTTCGACATTCCCAACAATGTTCATAACTTCAACCATATTTGGCTTAGGACGGCGCTTATCGATTATGGCAATTGGCGCCTTCAGCCGATCTGCCATTTTTCGTGTTCTCGTCACACCGCCATGATCAGGAGAAACAATGACAATATCATCAAAGCGTTTTTCCAAGAAATAATCTGCTAAAATCGGCACTCCCATTAAGTGATCGATAGGAATGTCAAAGAAACCTTGGATTTGCGGCGCATGCAAATCAAGAGTAATCATCCTTGTCGCGCCTGCAGTTTCCAATAAATTCGCAACAAGCTTAGCAGTAATAGGTTCTCTTGCACGTGCTTTCCGATCCTGCCGCGCATAACCATAGTATGGCATAACAATATTAATGGTTTTGGCAGATGCACGTTTAAGCGCATCAATCATAATGAGCAATTCCATTAAATGCTCATTGACTGGATCACTTGTCGATTGGATCACGTATACATCGCAGCCGCGAATGCTTTCTTCAATATTAATTTGAATCTCCCCGTCACTAAATCTCGTAACCGAACTTTTTCCCAAATCGACTCCTACTATATCCGCGATCTCCCTGGCAAGGGCTGCGTTTGAGTTTAAAGAAAAGATTTTTAAATTTTCGTCTTTATAACGATTTTTTGTCATTGTAAAGGGACCCTCCAAATTACGATTTTTTACCATTCATTTTTTCGATGACGTATCTCTCTTTATTCACTTGACGAGCCCTTGCGATCGATAATGCGCTGCCAGGGACGTCATCTGTAATAGTTGATCCGGCTGCTACATATGCTCCTTCGCCAATCGTAACCGGCGCAATAAGGTTTGAATTACATCCAATAAAGGCTCCGTCTTCGATTTTCGTTAAATATTTATTTTTCCCGTCATAGTTAACTGTTATCGAACCGCAGCCAAGATTCACCCCATTCCCAACTTCTGCATCTCCAATATAGCTTAAATGGGATGCTTTCGATTCTTTTCCAATTTTAGATTTTTTGACTTCGACAAAATTCCCAATTTTTACTCCATCGTCAATAACGGAGGCTGGGCGAATGTGTGCGAACGGACCGATGTTAACCTGATTTCCGATCTGACTGTCATGAACAACAGAATGACGGATGTTCGTATTATGGCCAATTTGGCAATCTTTAATTTCGGAGTTGGGACCGATTTCACATTCCTCTCCGATGACCGTTTTACCGATAATGACTGTACCCGGATAAATGACAGTATCTTGTCCGATCTCTGCATCTGCTGATATATATGTATTATCAGGATCGACAATTGTAACTCCGTTTTTCATATGCTTTTGATTGATTCGCCTTTTCATAATAAGCTCCGCTTGCGAAAGCGCTATGCGGTCGTTTACCCCTAACGTTTCTTCAAAAGAATCTGTTTGAAACGCTGAAATGATTTCGCCTTTTTCCTTCAAAATCTCAATTACATCCGGCAAATAATATTCGCCTTGCGCATTGTCATTATTGACATGCTTTAAAGCTTCAAATAAGGAAGCGTTATCAAAGCAATAAGTTCCCGTATTAATTTCTGTCACAAGACGTTCACTTTCTGTAGCATCTTTATGCTCAACTATTTTTTCAACCAGCCCTTCTTCATTGCGGATCACTCGTCCATATCCAGTCGGATCATCCGCTTCTGCTGTCAGAATGGTGGCTTTTGCTTTCGTTTCCAGATGATGCTTTAACAATTTTTCAAACGTCTCGCTGGTGATCAGCGGCGTATCGCCACAAACAACAATTGTCGTTCCTTCTTTCCCCTCAAGATATTGAGCCGCCTGCAAAACAGCGTGAGCAGTTCCAAGCTGCTGCTCCTGCAAAACATACAATGTCTGTTCGCCGAGCTCTGATTTTACTTTTTCCGCACCATGACCGACGACGGTAATGATTTCGTCAACTTGAAGCTTGGAAACATTGTCTATCACATGCTGTACCATAGGTTTACCGCAAACAGGATGCAGCACTTTATAGAGCTTTGATTTCATTCTTGTTCCTTGCCCGGCTGCTAAGATGACTGCAAAACATTTCTCCATTTATAGGCCTCCAATACCCTTTTTATCCATAAAAATCTTATCTTAAATAATGTTCTATTTCAAGAAATCTTGTGTGATTCCGTAAATTTCCGTTTCACTCTATTTTTCTCGAAAAAGGTACAGAAATAGGATAGGAATTTTATTAAAAATCTACGAGGAAGCCCTAAATTTTATGCTTCTTCCCTCTTCTCTAAAGGCCGGTTTTGATACTTTGACGAAAAAACAAGAAGGAAAAGAACACCTGATTGGAGGCCTTAACACAAAAAAAATTCATTTCAGCAGAACAATATTGCCTAAAGTTTTTTTGATTTATTCGATTGCTTCCTTTCGATGAACCAGATTTTCTGACAGTGGCTGAACGTAGAAGGTTATACTTGGATGCATTGTTGTTCAACGAAGTTGATTTACGATTTACAGCTCTGCATTTCTTCGTTTTTTCAAATGCCGATGTATGAACATTAATTTTTGAAACAAATACCATTTCCTATACAACCATCAGACTTGATGATCAATAGCTGCATAACAATTGAGTATGTAAGAAAAACAAAGGAGGCCATCTATTCTTTTGCAAACGTTTACTAAATCGTATTAGTGAACAGATCCTTTAAAAAAGAAAGGGTCTTAAGCTGAATGCTTTAAGCCCCTTCTTTTACATCATATTTTTATGAAGCCCCTGCTTCTTCATATTCAAAATCTTCCGTCTCACCTAAACGGTGATATTCAGCTAGAACAGCGTCTTGAATTTTACCGCGAGTATTTGAATTAATAGGATGTGCAATGTCTCGAAACTCTCCATCCGGTGTACGTTTACTAGGCATTGCTACAAAAAGGCCGTTATTTCCGTCAATTACACGTATATCGTGGACGACAAATTCATTATCCAATGTTATGGACGCAATCGCTCTCATCCGACCTTCTGTATTGACGCGGCGCAATCTTACATCTGTCACTTCCATCCTGTTCACCACCTTTTTCTTCGCAAAAACTTTAGTAACCATAATTCAACAATTCAACGGATTTTTAAATTTTCCTTCTTTTCACACAAAAAATTTTTGGGAAAAATAAAAAAATAAAAAAGGATCCGATTC
The DNA here is from genome assembly GCF_038004325.1 of Aeribacillus sp. FSL K6-2848. NCBI lineage: Bacteria > Bacillati > Bacillota > Bacilli > Caryophanales > Bacillaceae > Aeribacillus > Aeribacillus sp. FSL K6-2848. The sequence goes on along the minus strand of NZ_JBBOQQ010000001.1, from coordinate 56,613 downwards.
GCAAAACGGATCCTGAACAATCAACCTTTTATTTAACTAAAGCAATCACTTCAATTTCAACGAGGACATCTTTCGGAAGTCTTGCAACTTCCACACATGACCGAGCAGGCTTATGCGTTTGAAAATATTCCCCATATACTTCATTAAAAGCAGCGAAATCGTTCATATCTTTTAAAAATGCGGTTACTTTGACGACAGTTTCCAACGAAGCGCCTGCTTCTTCCAATACACCCTTTAAATTCGCGAAAACTTGGTGAGTCTGTTCTTTAATATCTCCTTGTACCAAGTTTCCTTCAGGGGTTAAAGGAATTTGTCCAGAGCTATAAAACATGTTATTCACAATAATTCCTTGAGAGTATGGTCCGATTGCAGCCGGAGCCTTTTTTGTTGAAACGACTTTCATTTTGAAACACTCCCTTACGATTCATTATTTTTATGCTAGAGGAAATCGAAATAATTTCCTTTACTAACTTGTATGGATCGTTCCTTTTCATTCATATCGGAAAGTTTTAAAATGGAAATATATTCATTTACAAGCCGTTCATCCACGCTTTCTGATTCCACAAGAACCCCAATTCCTGAAACGTTTGCGCCAAATTCAGACAGCATGCTGATCATGCCGTTGATCGTTCCTCCGGCCTTCATAAAGTCGTCAACAATTAACACATTCGATCCTTCTTTTAAGCTCCTCTTTGCAAGCGTCATAGTTTGGATTCTTTTCGAAGAGCCTGAAACATAATTAATGCTTACCATCGGCCCTTCTGTCACTTTATTGTCACGGCGAACGATGACAAAGGGAACATCCAAATAGCTGGCAACTGCATAAGCAATTGGGATTCCTTTCGTAGCTACAGTCATGACGACATCAATTGTACGATTCGCAAAAACCGAAGCAAATAAACGCCCGATTTGATTCATCATTTTTGGATTTCCCAGTAAATCTGTTAAATATAAATAACCTCCAGGCAAAAGCCGGCTGGGGTCTGAGACTTTCTCGCACAGTCTTTGAATAATTCCATTTGCTTCGTCCCTCGTCACCTTCGGAATAAATTTGACACCGCCAGCTGCGCCTGGGGTTGTGATTAAAGTTCCGATCCCTTGTTGCTCAAAGGTTTGCTTTATGATCACTAAATCCTCGCTAATGGAGGATTTAGCTGATTCGTACCGTTCAGAGAAAAAAGTTAATGGGATGAGCGCATGTGGATGATGAAGCAAATAGTGTGTCATATCGACAAGTCTCCCACTGCGTCTAAATTTCATAGACGAACCTCCAAATCCCGAATGTTTTTAAAGTAAATATAACTTAATATTCGCATTTAATCAAGGGCTATCCGATCCCCAAGCATTCTGACTGCATACACTTGATCGCAAAATCCCCTCAAGCCGTTATAAACACGATGAAGCCTCGACTCGTGTTGAACAAGTCCATATACTGTCGGTCCGCTTCCGCTCATTAAAACAGCATCAGCTCCAAAACGTTTCATTTGTTCTTTAATCAAAGCAACTTCCGGATACATCTTCATTGTGACCGACTCAAGGACATTTCCAAGCTTCGCACAGATTTCTTGATAATTTTGATCCTTTATCGCTTTGACCATTCCACTAACATCAGGATGCTCAATGTCATTTATCTTCAAATGTCGGTAAATTTCAGCAGTGGACACACCGATATCAGGCTTCGCCAATACGACCCAGCAATGCGGAGGAGGATCAATCAGCTCAATTTTTTCGCCTCTTCCGGTCGCCACAGCTGTGCCTCCGTAAACACAAAAAGAAACATCTGAACCAATTTCTGCTCCAAGTTTCGCAAGATCATCAAGGGAAAGGTCCAAATTCCATAGTTTATTTAATCCCCTTAACGTTGCTGCTGCATCACTGCTCCCTCCTGCAAGGCCCGCAGCAACAGGGATGCACTTTGAAATCGTGATTGCCACACCCTTTTGAATCCCGAAACGGTCCTTTAAAAGCTGTGCCGCTTGGTAAGCTAAATTCCGATCATCATCTGGCACAAATCGATTATGCGATATGATACGTATTTTATTTTCATCAAGAAGCTTCAGCTCGATTCGATCAGCTAGATCTATGGTCGTCATGACCATATTCACTTCATGGTATCCGTCAGATCTTTTATGTAAAACATCTAAAGATAAATTAATTTTTGCCGGAGCTTTTTCCAATACTCGCAAATACTTTCACCTACTTTTTCGTTCTGACAAAATGTATTCACATTGTACCATAAATAGGGATATAATAGCATAATTCGACAAAATCCGTCCATTGAAAACACAAAAAAATGCCGGCCCAAACTATGAGCCGGCCACCCGAATGTCTGCTTTTAAAAAGTTTTGCCGTTTTGCTTAGCCAATTGCTCTTCTGCAATCTCGATCGCCCGTTTTACCATGTTTCCGGCATCACGAGCCCGAATGGCTCCCCATCCTTCATTTTTGACCGTTTCATAAAAGCCCAATTCCTTAGCCAATTCATACTTAAAGCTTTCTGACATAATGCCTCGGCGTCTAGCCATTCTTTGACTCCCCCTTAAATAAAAACAGACATTCCTGCGGATTTTATCCGCTTACTGTTAGTTTTCAAGCGAAAAGCTTGATTTATGCTTTTAAAAAAATGCCAGAGAAAAAAATAAAAGCAGCAAACAAATTTCGTTTACTGCCCGCCCATTGCAACATTGTTGTTTTCATCTATAAAAGTAATTTGGACTGTTTCCGTTAACACATCTGCATAGCTGTATGAAACGCGTTCAAAAGCATTTTCTTCCTGGTCAAGTTCAATCACAAAAACCGATGGATACGTCTCGGCTAAAACGCCTGAACGTTCAATTGTTTTTCTACGTCCGCCATTCGCTTTTAATGTTAATCGACGCCCTAGATTAGAATCGAGAGCTTGTTTAATATCGGATAACGTTTTTGCCATTGGAACCACCTCACAAAGTTCATTATACACAGAATCGACTAATAAGTCAAATAAATTTTTTATTATAACAGCCTTTAAACATCTGTGTCAACGTTTTCTTTTCAACAAATTTCTCTAATACTTGTCATAGTTTTCCCGTTTTTGCAAAAATTATATGGATTTATTCAAAAAAAAAGCAGTCCAAACGTTTATTCGTTTTGACCTGCTTCCTCAATATATCGGTTAAATGGTAAACCTGACCGCATGACGCCCTTTGTTTCAATGCCTCCTAATCCTTTTTCCCGCGACAAGGTGTTTCGAAGTACATCCCAAACATTAATACGTTCTACAAAAGGAGTAAAGCTGATTTTAGAAACAATATACACAGGATCTAAAGCATGAATGTTTACTCTTGACGGTGAACTTGCAAAATTGGCCCCAGCTCTTATTAATGACTCAAAATGAGATTGGCATGCACCGGCAAAAATAATCAGCTGATCAAGCCCGGGAATTTTTTTCCGTGCCTTCCTGACCGTTTTAATAAAATCCTTCGAGTGTCGGTAAGCATTCAAATCCAATATTGTCCCTTTATGCTTCGAATAAGAATCATGTCCAGTAATGACTAGTATATCCGGCCGATATTTTTCTAAAAGCTCATCAATATGATCAGCCATTTCGTTTTCTTTTAAATGTATGCCGTGAACAGGAACACCAATTTTTTCGTATAAATTTAAGCATTTTTCCAAATAATTGGGGTCGCCATCTACATGTAATACTCTGCCTGGAATATGAAAACATTCATTTTGATATTCAAATTCGGACGAAGCGTAAAATTCTTGTTTTTCACGAGATAGATCATAATCTTGCTTCAGGAGATAAAGCGTATTTTCTATTTTTTCCCTTTCTTGTTTTTCACGTATTTTTTGTTCTTCTTTATTCATGATGACTAAGTCGTCATAAGGGGCATCAGCAATTAAACGGACGTCCTGTCCTGAAATAAGGGCAATCAGACGGCCAGTATGATCCTTTTTTATTTCTAAAATCCGAAAAAGCAAATCGCACTGATAAGACTTTCTGGCCACTATCATCCCCGGCTTTATTAGCATAATGTTCACTCCGAACGGGAATAGTTTTCTTTTCTTCTTTAACGTATGTCTTGCTTTTCAAAATGGTGATTTACCCTATTTAAATATTTCGTAAAGTCTGTCGCTCAATAAAGCAAATTCTTCAATGGTCAATGATTCCCCCCTGCGCTTTCCATCGATTCCTGCTGATGTCAAACATTCTTCAATTATGTTTTTATTCGCCTTCCCATTGGGTAAGTTGTTGAGTAAATTGTTCAATAACGTTTTTCTTCTTTGAGCAAAACTTGCTTTTACTACTTGAAAGAAAAATGCTTCATTTTTGACATGAATAAGCGGTTCTGGACGCAAATCGAGGCGAATGACAGACGAATCCACGTTTGGCTGAGGGATGAATACTGTCTTCGGCACCGACATAACCGTTTTCGCTTCAGTGTAATATTGGACGGCAATGGATAATGAGCCGTAATCTTTTGTTGACGGTTTGGCTGTCATTCGTTCTGCCACCTCTTTTTGAAGCATGACGACGATCGCTTTTAGTGGCAAACGGTTTTCCAAAAGCTTCATAATGATCGGCGTGGTGATATAGTATGGCAAATTGGCGACTACCATGACTTCACGGCAATTGTTCAATTTTTTTTCAATGATTTCGTGGAGATTTGTCTTTAATACATCTTGATAAATGATTTCGATATTTGAATATGGAGCTAAATTTTCTTCAAGAATCGGAAGCAGTCTGCCATCGACTTCAAAGGCAACAACTTTCTTAGCATTTTTTGCTAATTGTTCTGTTAATGCGCCGATCCCTGGGCCTATTTCGATGACTCCTGTTTCTTCTGTTACACCTGCACGCTCAATCATTCGATGCAATATGTTCGGTTCCACAATAAAGTTTTGCCCTAGGCTTTTTTTAAAAGAAAAGCTGTATTTTTCAAGAATTTGTTTCGTTCGGCTTAACGTTGCTATTTCTTTTTCCATATGCCTCTTCCTCCTTTAAGATCGCCTCAATTGCCTCCAAAAACGCTTCTTTCGTAATATGAAACATTGCCAAGCGTTTCATTAGCTGTTTTCCGTTAGCATAGCCGATTTTTAGCCGCTCTCCAAGCTTTTCCCTCCGCTTTTTTGCCGTTGGACCGCCAATTAAACCATAAAAAATCAAATCTAACATGGAAATGCTGCTTTTCCATTCGTTCATTTCCTCTCTCACCGAACGCAGCGCTTTCCGAATAGATTCTGCGCTGGCATGTTCAACGCCAATTCCTCTCCCGTTTTTTGCTCTGGCTTCATTGCGTGGCAAAAAGGCATGTTTGCATCCAGGAACATGTTCAGCTATTGTTTTGCGAATTTTTTCTCCCGGAGCGTCAGGATCCGTAAAAATAATAACTCCCCGCGTGTTTTGGGCAAGGCGTATTTGTTCAATAATCGATTGATTAATGGCAGAGCCGTTCGTTTCAATCGTATCGGCGTCCACTGCTCTTTTTATTGCCAGCGTATCATCTTTACCTTCAACGATAATAATTTCTTTTATTTTTTTTTTCATTTTTTCCTCCAAAACTTGAAACCTTTTTGTAATATTTGTCGTCAAATTGTATAAAAGGCTACTGATTTTCAATTATAACGTAAAAAAACAGAGGGTCGAAACCCTCTGTCAAAACAGCACTCGATAAAGTTAACGTAAAACCCTTATTTTGACCTTTTTTCGACCCCATTGATATGCTTGAGACTTATTTGGGAAAAATACGTCAATTTTATTTCCGGAAATTGCTGAACCAGTATCGGCGGCAACTGCATATCCGTATCCTTCAACATACACCTTTGATCCGAGCGGAATGACAGACGGATCAACTGCGATTACCTTTGCATTTGGATTTGAGCGCAAATTGTACCCCGTTGCTGTTGTGCCTGAACAGCCATTGCAGGATGCTGTATATGCAGTAGCCGTCACATAAAATTCTTTAGACTTGCTGCCAGTTCCTCTTGAAGCTAGTGCAGGCTGCGAAGAAGCTTTTGTCCCGACAACAACAATTTTATCTTTGCTTTCCTTCGTTGTTACAGTTTTTATAAGCTTACGGGAAATTTCTTTTCCATTTTCCAAAATGACTTCAAACTGTTTTTGGCGTGTTCCTTTTTCGCCTTCTTGAATCACTTTTTTCGTTCCTTCAGCTAAATTTTTATCTGTACGTTGAACGATTTTAAATACAATTGGTTCTTCCACTACATCGGTGACTTTTTCTACTCTGGTAATTTCTACATTTGTGTTTTTATTTAACACTGTTGTTAGCCCAGGCTTTACTTTATCCATTGGGTTCAATTTTACGTTATGTTCCTTTAAAAAGTCAGCGACAGTAGTCGAAGTAGACCAAATCTGTTGGTTTTTCCCACCAATATTTAAAGTGATAAGATGCGCTTTATTCACCTTTAGTTCCATGTTTTTTTCAATTTTTGCATCTAATGCTGGTAGAACTTCATCTTTTTCGGTAATGGAAATTTTTTGCTGCCTTAAAACATCTTCTACCGTATCAGCAGTTGTGAAAATCTTCCTTCGCTCATTGTCTACAATCAGCTGGACAGGTTTGGCATATTTTATCACTATATTCATGTTGTCTTGAATGTCCCGATGTTTCGCATGAGAAATATAATCATTAGCTTGTAATTTTATATCTAATTCTTTCAAAAGATCACTGACTTGGTCTGCATGGGTCCTTACTTCCTCTGTTTTCCCATCAATAGTGACTCTAACAGTATCTTTTGTTCCTTCATATCCCCCATACGTTGCTCCTGTGCCAATTAAACATACACCGACTGCAGAAAGGACATACTTTTTTCTCTTGGAAAGGTTGGATACCATATTTTTCATGTTTTCAATCACGAAAACGCCTCCTTCTCCTCCGTGAGATTATATAGAGTATTTTTAAACCTGTCAACCCTCCTGCACTTTTCTCGTTTTTTGTAACTATTATCTTGAAGTTTGAACAAAAAGTGAAGAAAGACTTCTCGACACGTTTATCCTATGAGGAAAAGAAGACGTGTAGAACTTTTTTGAATCATTCTTTTTTCAGACAAGCTTGAACAAGCTTCGACAGAAATCTTTATCATGAAATGCCGAATAATTTTTTTCCATTTCTGGTTGTAATTTTTGCTATTTCTTCAAAGGTGAGTCCTTTCAGCTCTGCAATTTTTTCTGCGATATATTTGACATAGCTTGGTTCATTCCGTTTGCCACGGAATGGATGAGGGGTTAAATAAGGACAATCGGTTTCAATTAATAATCGGTCCAATGGAATTTCCGCAGCTACTTCTTTTGGTTTTTTTGCATTTTTAAATGTAACAGGACCGCCGAACGAAATATAGAAATTCATGTCCATACATTGCTTGGCAACCTCTAAGCTTCCGGAAAAGCAATGCATGACTCCGCCTACTTCCTTCGCATTTTCCTCTTTTAATATTTGAACAATGTCTGCAGTTGCTTCTCTGTTATGAATAATGATCGGCAGCTGTACTTCCTTTGCTAATGCAATTTGCTTGCGAAACACTTCTTTTTGCACATCCTTAGGTGATTTATCCCAATGATAATCCAGGCCCATTTCACCTAGTGCGACAACTTTCGGATGGCTGGAAAGCTCTCTTAACCAATCTAAATCGTGATCCGTCATATCAATGGCATCAACCGGATGCCAGCCGACAGCTGCATATATAAAGTCATACCTTTCAGAAAGCTCTATAGCCTTTGGAATTGTTTCGCGGTCAAAGCCGACAACAACGATAGTTTCCACTTTTTCTTGAAGTGCCCGGTCAATTACTTCGTTTAAATCCTCCTCAAATTGCACCGCATTTAAATGTGCATGAGTATCAAACAGCATATTTTGACATCCTTTCCAATCATTTTTTCCCTTTTTCGATAAAAGGGAAAGAGGTGTTCCACGTGAAACACCCCAAAAAAACAATCTTCGACAAATTTATTTGATTTTCGTTCCATTCGGTAAATCTGAATCGACGGTAGCAAGCGACAAGGTTCCGTTTTCTTCCCCTGCCAAAATCATTCCTTGCGACAATTCTCCACGCAATTTTACCGGTTTTAAATTTATTGCACAAATAACTTTTTTGCCGATTAATTGTTCAGGCTGATAATATTTAGCAATTCCAGAAACAACTTGGCGTTTTTCAGATCCTAAATCCAACTGAAGTTTTAACAGCTTGTCTGCTTTTTCTACTCTCTCCGCTTGAATAACCTCCGCCACGCGTAAATCCACTTTCATAAAATCATCAATTGTAATTTCATTCTCATCATCTGCTGTTTCTTTTTTAGCCTCAGGTGCCGATCCTTTCATCTGCTCTTTTATATAGTTCACTTCCTGTTCGATATCTAAACGCGGAAACAGCGGCTCTCTTTTTTGCACCCGAACCTCTTCCAGCTGTCCAAACTTATGAATGGATTCCCAATTTTTCAAATGATCGTCCTCTACACCTATTTGCGCAAAAATTTTATCCGGTGTTTTTGTTAAAAATGGTTTTAATAAAACGGCTATATGTCGAAGCGACTCAGCCAAATGATACATGACGGATGCAAGCTGATTTCTTTTTGACTCGTCTTTTGCCAGTACCCAAGGCTCCGTCTCATCAATGTATTTATTTGTCCGGCCAATAAATTGCCATAGGGCTGTCAGCGCAACGGAAAACTCCATTTTATCCATGGCTTCTTCGTACTTTTTAACTGTTTCGGTTCTGAATGAGCGAAGAGCCTCATCGTAAGGGGTTTCATCCGCTTGTTCTTTTTTTACAATGCCGTCAAAATATTTATCGATCATGGCCACCGTTCGGTTTAGTAAGTTTCCTAAGTCATTAGCTAAATCATAGTTAATGCGCTCCACAAAGCCTTCAGGAGTAAATACTCCGTCCGCTCCAAACGGAACTTCACGCAGCAAATAATAGCGCAAAGCATCAAGCCCATAACGGTCAATCAATGTAACTGGATCCACAACATTTCCTTTTGATTTAGACATTTTTCCGTCCTTCATTAACAGCCATCCATGTCCAAACACTTTTTTAGGAAGAGGCAGATCAAGCGCCATGAGCATAATCGGCCAGTATATCGTGTGAAAGCGGACAATCTCTTTCCCTACTAAATGAACATCTGCAGGCCAATATTTTTTAAATTTTTCTTCATTCTCGGTTCCGTAGCCGAGCGCCGTAATATAGTTTGTCAATGCGTCAATCCAAACATAAATAACATGTTTTGGATTACCAGGAACTTTAATGCCCCAGTCAAAAGTCGTCCGGGATACCGCCAAATCTTCCAGCCCAGGCTTTATAAAGTTATTGATCATTTCGTTTTTTCTTGATTCCGGCTGAATAAACTCTGGATTTTCTTCATAAAATTGCAGAAGCCTGTCGACATATTTGCTCATTTTAAAGAAATAAGACTCTTCTTTTACCTTCTCAACAGGGCGGCCGCAATCAGGGCAATTTCCGTCCACTAGCTGTCTTTCTGTAAAAAACGATTCACAAGGCGTACAGTACCATCCTTCATACTCATCTAAATAAATATCTCCCTGCTTTACTAGACGGTCGAAAATTTTTTCTACTACCTTCTTATGTCGCTCTTCAGTCGTTCTTATAAAATCATCATAGGAAATATCTAATTTTTTCCATAATTCTTTAATCCCTGAAACAATATCATCAACATACTTTTTAGGAGATACTCCTTTTTCCTCCGCTTTTCGCTGGATTTTTTGCCCATGCTCGTCAGTTCCCGTTAAATACATGACATCATAACCGCGAAGGCGTTTATATCTCGACATGGCATCGCCGGCTACCGTTGTATACGCATGACCGATATGTAATTTATCGCTCGGATAGTAAATGGGCGTCGTTAAATAAAATGTTTTTTTTCTGTTTTCCACAATATTAATCCTCCTTTGCCACTACATTACAGAAAAGCTCTCGTCAGTTGGACGAGAGCGACAAAACCAAGCATTGATTACATATTCTATGATACCATCATAGCCTGTTTTATCAAGAAAATATACATAATCTTTCATCATCTTATAAGATTTGCACAGTTATTTAAATTGAACAGTATTTCGAATCAAAAGGATTGACGTTTATTGGAAAAACTGTTATTCTATTAATTGACAATCGCAAATGTCGAATAATGGCGAAAAAGGGAGTATATAGGCGATAAATCTTTATTTTACAAATGGGAGGAGACAAATTTTATGAAATCTACTGGAATTGTTCGTAAAGTTGATGAGTTGGGACGCGTAGTTATTCCGATTGAATTGCGCAGAACATTAGGAATTGCTGAAAAAGATGCTTTAGAAATTTATGTGGATGACGACCGCATCATTTTGAAAAAATATAAACCTAGCATGACTTGTCAAGTAACTGGAGAAGTTTCTGATGATAACTTCCAGCTTGCAGGCGGAAAAATTGTTCTTAGCCGCGAAGGTGCAGAGCAAATTTTAAAAGAAATCCAAACCATTTTGGAATCTTCTAAATAAAAAGTTAAAAGTCCCTACTATTCAGGGACTTTTATTTCAAATGATACTCCTGATACACTTCCCGTTTTGGCAAATTTCGATCCAATGCGGCCAATTTGATCGCTTCTTTTGATGGATAGCCTTTTTCTATATAATGTTCAACATGTTCTTTAATCGTCCATTTACTCCACCATGTTTCTTTGTTATCATCGGGAGTATTTTCTTGACTGCCTTCAATGATTAAACAAAACTCCCCTTTGATTTCATGATTTTCCGCCCAATCTAATAGTTCATCAACTGTCCCCCTCACAAACTCCTCATACATTTTTGTTAACTCTCGAGCAACAGCTATTTTCCTATTGCCAAAAAATTCATGAATATCCTTTAACGTTTCAACGAGTCGATGAGGAGATTCATAAAGGATAATGGTTTCTTTCTTATTTTTTAATTGCTCCAATTGTTTTTTCTTTTCTTTTTTCTTGTGATGTAAAAATCCAAAAAAATAAAAAGGCTGAGGCGCAATTCCTGAAGCGATCAATGCCGTTAATGCAGCATTAGCCCCCGGAAGCGGTATAACCGGATAATGATGGTCTAAAACTAGCTGAACAAGCTCACTTCCTGGATCAGAAATGGTTGGCATGCCGGCATCGCTGACAAGTGCAACTTTTTTCCCCTCTTCAATCATTTTCATGATCTGTCTTCCACTCGAATTTTTATTATGTTCATGATAGCTGATGATGTTTGTATCAATATGATAATAATGACATAATTTTTTCGTTTGTCTCGTGTCCTCCGCTGCAATAACGTCACACTCTTTTAACACACGGATTGAACGGAACGTCATATCTTCTAAATTTCCGATCGGCGTCGGCACTAAATATAGTGCGCCCTTCTCTACATCTTCCGCATAGCTTTTTTGCTGCCACATCCCTATTCACCACCATAATGTATACATTCCGCTTTAGTCACATTTTATTTACCCGTACAATATTTTTTGAACTTCATCCGTATAATTGTTTTGATCATCGTAAACGATCAATGGGGGTAGAATTTTTAAATCAGGATTCCCATCTTTTATTCCTTCTACTAATAAAGTATTTGCTTCCTTTCCAAGCTTTGGATATACAAAGCGAATTCTTTTCGGTTCCACTCGATATTTTTTCATGAGTTCGATCATTTCTAAAAATCGTCCTGGACGATGGACAAAGGCAACTTTTCCCCCCGGCCTTACCAATTGGCTGCTTACACGTATAGCATCTTCAAGAGTGCATAATATTTCATGCCTTGCAATCGCAAAATATTCGTTTTTATTTAACTCTTCTTGTCCCGGCGTTTTGAAATAAGGGGGATTGCATGTTACAACATCGAACTTCCCATACCCAAGCTGTTTCGGCATGTCCAAAATGTCGCCGTGAATGATCTTTATTTGATGTTCAAGGTGATTATATTGGACAGATCTGACAGCCATATCAAACAGCCGCTTTTGTATTTCCACTCCTGTGATCGTTCCTTTTGTTCTTGTGCTTAATAAAAGTGGAATCACCCCGTTTCCTGTACAAAGGTCAATCAAATTCCCTTTTTGGATCGGGACATACACAAATTTTGCGAGAAGAACTGCATCGAGAGAAAATGCAAAAACTGAAGGACTTTGAATGATGCGCAAATCTTCCGCTAACAAATAATCCAGCCTTTCATCATCGTGCAAATATACCATGTAAATTTCCCTTTCTTGAGATTACTTACTCGTCCTAGTCATAAGAAAAGCCTCCTGAAAAGGAAGCTGCACTTACTTTTTATTTAAAAATGAGAGGCAGAACAGGCAATCTCCATCTTTCCTTACACTGCCATAATGCAGATTACAAATATGAAATCCTTCCTGATAAAGTCTTGCCAGGTTATCATACCCTTCGCCAATATCTATATGTCCAAGCTTTTTTTCCTTCTTCTTAGCGCTTTTCAATTCTTCTTGTTTCAAATTCATTTGATCAAAAGAAGACATTCGTTTGCGCAAGTGGTCGTTTTCCAATTTTAAATGTTGGTTTTCTTCAATTAATTCTCCTATATGCTGCTTTAATTCTCCTAATTGGCGGTACAAATAACCAATTTGTTCCTCCAGCAATGTCACAGCATCAAAAATTTCTTTTTTGTTCACTGGTTTTCCACCTCTAATCTGTGAACTCCATAGAAACAGCATCGTCTTGTATTAATTCTTCCCATGTGTATTCAACGACGCGATCGCGATTGATCAGTTCGACTTGCAGCACACGTTCTAAAATATTTAGTCCGACAACCTTTCCTGTTCCATTCGGAGTTTCTATAGTATCTCCAATATCCGGAAGTTGCTCTTTTGCTGTTTCATATTCATCATTCTCATATTTTAAACAGCACATTAATCTTCCGCATAACCCCGAAATCTTTGTAGGATTCAAAGACAAATTTTGATCTTTCGCCATCTTAATCGAAACAGGCTCAAAATCCCCTAAAAATGTGGAGCAGCATAGCATTCTTCCACAGGGGCCGATTCCGCCAAGCATTTTCGCTTCGTCTCGCACCCCGATTTGTCGAAGTTCAATTCTCGTTTTAAAAATAGAGGCCAAATCTTTTACAAGCTCGCGAAAATCAATACGCCCGTCAGCAGTAAAGTAAAAAATGACTTTGTTGCGGTCAAATGTATACTCTACATCGACAAGCTTCATCTCTAAACCGTGTTCTTCTACTTTTTTTAAACAAATATCCATCGCTTCTTTTGCTGCCCTGTTGTTTTCTTGGACAATCATCCGATCCTTTTCATCAGCTTTCCGAATGACTTTCTTTAATGGAAGCACAATATCATGCTCTTCCACTTGTTTTTTGCTGACTACTACTTTTCCATATTCAATCCCTCTGATTGTTTCAACAATGACATAATCATCAAGCTGTATATCAAAACCATTTGGATCAAAATAATAAATTTTTCCCGCCTTTTTAAAGCGAACTCCTACAACATCATACAAGCTTATCCCTCCTGCAATGTTAAAACCAAATCTTCCATAAGAAGCTGCGGATTAACATTGAAATTTAACCGTTTTTTTGCATTCAAAATGGAGACGATTTGGTGTAAAACAGTTCGTTGGCCAAGCTTTAGCCCTTGCTGTTTTAACATTGGCAATATATCTAAATAAACAACGTCATCTTCATTTCCGATTTGAATTGATAATAAATCTTTATATAAAAATAGGAGAAAATCCAGTCCCATTTCCATTTGCTCTTTATCTGCAAAAAAAGGCACCCAATGATTATGAATAAAAAGCAATGCATGGTCGGGACGGGAGTCCAATACTTCATATAATTTTATCACTTTGGTTCTTGCTTCCGCAAACCAATCGTCACGGCTAAGTGAAAATGCTTCTTCAATATTATTGGTAACTTGACTGACGAGGGCAGCTATATGACTTGGAGTTCCTTTTTTCTCAAGTTCCTGCTGAATCATTTTTGGGGGAATGGGTTGGAAGGTTAATATTTGGCATCTAGAAAGAATTGTCGGCAACACTCGATGAACTTGATTTGTTATTAATATTGCCATTGTTCCTTCCGTCGGTTCCTCCAAAAATTTCAATAAACTGTTGGCCGCATTGACAGTCATCTGGTCGCATCCAGATATGATATAAAGCTTCCGGTTCGATTCAACGCCCGTTTTTGCAAATTCCTTCTGCAATGCTTCTATTTGTTCTTTTTTGATTGATAAGCCATCAGGCTCTATAAAGTGAAGATCAGGATGATTTCCGCTCTCAACTCTCTTGCAGTTTGAACATTGTCCGCACGGTTTATAATTTTTCTCCAAATGCTCGCAAAAATAACTTTTTGCAGTTAAAAAAGCAGCATCCTTTTTTCCTGTGCCCTTTTTCCCTTGAAATAAATAGGCGTGGGCCAATCTATTTTTCTTAAAAGAATTTTGTATTATTTTCAATACTTTTGGCTGAAGTTTTTCGAGTTCTTCCCATGTTTTCATTTATTGTACCACTCACTTACGTATATAAATTCACGATCAGCCCTTTTATTTCCCCTATTTTCCCTAAAATGTTTACGGCATCTTTTTCTTTATTTAAAATTTCTTCGGTCAATTCCACCAGCTTTTGGTCAATTTGGGAAACGATTTTTAAATTCCGTCTGTTCCCATAAAAATCCCAGCTCTTTGATTCTTTGACACCCATTCCGAATTCAATCGTTTCACGAATAAGCCGCTTTACTAATCTTTTAAACTTAGACAAATCATGCATATTTCTCGATTTACTTAGACGTTCTCCGGCTTCCTCCAGTTCATTTAAAAGCTGTTTCCATTGTTCTTCATGGAGCTTGGATTCATGCTTTTCAACCATTTGAGAAAATATTTTAGATCTGTTTTGTGTTCCGTTCTGTTCAATTGTTTGTTTAGGCAGTATTGTTCTTAAATCTTCATTAACTTTCATTTGCTCTCACCTTTAAAATTGATGAAATTGTTCAACTGGAAGGACAAAAACAGTTGCACCGCCAACCTCAATTTCAAGCGGATAGGGAACGTAAGAGTCGGTATTCCCGCCTATCGGTGAAACTGGAGCAACAAGCTGTTGGCGAGATTGGCAGTTCGTTTTAATGATATCGAGCGCTTTTTGCACACGAATGTCTTCTGTTCCAATAATAAAAGTAGTGTTGCCGGACTTTAAAAATCCCCCGGTGCTTGCAAGCTTTGTCACACGAAAGTTATGTTCCGTCAGGGCTTTTAATAAGCGGTTGCTATCTTGATCCTGGACAACAGCCATAATCAATTTCATACGGAAAAGCCTCCTTATTAATAAAAACGGAAAAGCAGGACATCTTGCCAGGACATTTTGCAGCGAATATCAATTTTTCTTCATTATATCAAGCTTGAGAACGATATGACTACAATGTTTCCTTCCAAAATAAGTCCAATGCACTCTCCGCTTCAAAAAAAACTTTTTCTAAAGGCTGATCTGCATTGATCACTTTTATTCTATTCGGAAACATTTCAATGATTTTCTTGTATCCTTCATAAACCTTTTGATGGAAATCCAATTTTTCCAAGTCAAGTCGATTGATTTCTCGATTTTGATTGCTAGTTATTCTTGCTAATCCTTTTTCCGGCAAAATATCAAAAAACAGCGTAAGATTGGGCATCATGCCGGTTATTGCAAATTGATTTATTTCAAGCACCTCTTGAATCCCGAGACCTCTTGCATACCCTTGATAGGCTAAAGAACTGTCAACGAATCGATCGCAAAGTACAATTTTTCCTTTATGAAGAGCGGGAATTACTTTTTCGACTAAATGCTGTCTTCTCGCGGCAGCATAAAGAAGCGCCTCGGTCCTTGCATCCATCTCTGTATGTTCTTTATGAAGAATAATTTCCCGAATTTTCTCGCTGATGACAATACCGCCTGGCTCGCGCGTCACGACAACGTCTTTTCCTTCTTTTTCTAACTTTTTTTCAAGCTTTTTAATAATTGTCGTTTTCCCCGCTCCTTCAGGTCCTTCAAACGTAATAAAAATTCCTTTCATTAAGATCACCTTTTCCTGAAAATAGAAATAAGGCCTTCTGCTAATTTCTTTCCTCCTTGAAAATTAGCACGCAGCTCCATTAACCTTTTCAACGCTTCAATTTGATTTTTTGTAATTTTTTCTCCTCTCATCAAAAGCGGTATTCCCGGCGGATAAGGAATAATCATTTCAGCAGAGATCTCTCCTATCGCTTCTTCTAATGATACAAATGTTTTTGTACTGTTTTCCATTGCCTCGTAAGAAATAGATAGCTGGCTGATTTCGTCTATTTGTACTTCCTTCTGAAGACCCCATTCCATCTTGCTTGTTTGGGTATTTTTTAATATGTCATTGACTTTCGAAAAGTGTCCAGTATCTTGAAACTCTTTAGCAAACGGAAGCACAAACAAAACATTTAGAGGATCGGCAAGCTCAGGATAAATACGTGCTTTTTCAAAAAGCTCCATTAAATCATAACCTGACATGGCATTTTGTGAACGAATTGTCAGCTTTAAAGGATCAACAGCCACAAAAGGATCCTTCGAAGACACTATATCGATATAGTCAAGCTGTTGAAAGATCTCCACATATTTATTTAAAGTTTGATTCAATTCCTCTTCCTTCGTTAACATATCCTCGACATACGCTCTTGCTAAATCAAGTGAGGCCATAATCAAATAAGACGGACTGCTTGTTTGCAGCATATGTATATAATGGCTAATTTTTTCCTCATTCACCAATTTGCTGTTTACATGCAAAAATGCTCCCATTGTCATAGCAGGCAATGTTTTATGGGCAGATTGTACGACAACATCTGCACCAACCGAAACAGCTGATTTCGGAAACGAAGAACTTGCGATCAAATGAGCCCCATGAGCTTCATCGACTAATACCGGAACACGGCGGGAATGAGCAAATTGAATAAGTTCATTTAATTTTGTATATGTTAAACCGTAATAGGTAGGGCTTGTCAAAATGATCGCTTTTACTTGAGGATATTTTTGAAAAGCTTTCTTTACCGTTTCAACTGGTACATAAGAAGGCACTTGAAAACCTTCATCGAACTTGGGAGATAAAAAAACAGGCTTTGCACCGGCCAGCTCTAATCCATGCATCACTGATTTATGACTATTTCGTTGAACGAATACGACATCCCCCTTTTGGCAATTAGCAAGAATCATTGCCAAGTTTCCGACCGTTGAACCATTCACTAAAAAATATGTTGACGATACTCCATATAATTCTGCTGCAAGCTGCTGCGCCTCTTTAATGATCCCTTCTGGCGCATATAAATCATCTAAATTAGCAATCTCAGTCAAATCCAGCTGAAGCGTTTGGCGAAAATGCGGAAACTGATTTGGATCATAAAGAATCCCGTTTTTATGACCAGGTACATGAAACGAAAGAGGATTTAACTGACAATGTTGAATTAAAGCATTATACAACGGAGTACGAATTTTTCCCATCTGCTTTCATCGCCCTTTTCTATTTGCTGCATAATTTCATTATAACAAAAAGAAAAACTTGACCATCTGTTTATAGCCAAGTTAAGAATAAATTTTGGAAGCTGCCGCTTTTTTTAATTGTTCAACAAAATATTGATATTTCCGGTCACTCGTATCAGTCTGCACCATGTCCTTTTCACAATCTGTGCAAATAAAACTTGAATATAAATGAATGCCTTTCTCTTTTTGCTTATCACAGATCACACACGTTTCCCCAATTATTTCACTCTGTTGACTGTAAGTCATTCCTTCTCCACCTCCACCTTCATTATGTCCAAAATAAATATAATCTATGCAATTTTTGGAATTTTTTATTTATTTTCATATAAAAAAAGAGCAGCATCGATCGCCGCTCTTTTTCTTTTTGCCTGGCAGCGTCCTACTCTCGCAAGGGACAAACCCTCACTACCATCGGCGCTGAAGAGCTTAACTTCCGTGTTCGGGATGGAAACGGGTGTGACCTCTTCGCCATTGCCACCAAGCAATTTTTTTCTATTCATTGTTCCATTCAGTTCGATGGACAACTATTATTATAACTTTTTGATCACAGTTGTCAACACTTTTTTGAATATCATTCTTTCAAAACTAGATAACGGTTCCTTCACGAATAGATGCTCCTACTTGGTTAAGTCCTCGATCGATTAGTATCCGTCAGCTCCACGTGTCACCACGCTTCCACCTCGGACCTATCTACCTCGTCATCTTCAAGGGATCTTACTCGCGTTTAGCGATGGGAAATCTCATCTTGAGGGGGGCTTCACGCTTAGATGCTTTCAGCGCTTATCCCTTCCGCACATAGCTACCCAGCGGTGCCCCTGGCGGGACAACTGGTACACCAGCGGTGCGTCCATCCCGGTCCTCTCGTACTAAGGACAGCTCCTCTCAAATTTCCTGCGCCCGCGACGGATAGGGACCGAACTGTCTCACGACGTTCTGAACCCAGCTCGCGTACCGCTTTAATGGGCGAACAGCCCAACCCTTGGGACCGACTACAGCCCCAGGATGCGATGAGCCGACATCGAGGTGCCAAACCTCCCCGTCGATGTGGACTCTTGGGGGAGATCAGCCTGTTATCCCCGGGGTAGCTTTTATCCGTTGAGCGATGGCCCTTCCATGCGGAACCACCGGATCACTAAGCCCGACTTTCGTCCCTGCTCGACTTGTAGGTCTCGCAGTCAAGCTCCCTTCTGCCTTTGCACTCTCCGAATGATTTCCAACCATTCTGAGGGAACCTTTGGGCGCCTCCGTTACCTTTTAGGAGGCGACCGCCCCAGTCAAACTGCCCACCTGACACTGTCTCCCGCCCCGATCAGGGGCGCGGGTTAGAATGTCAGTACAGCCAGGGTAGTATCCCACCGTCGCCTCAGCGCAAGCTGGCGCTCACGCGTCTCTGGCTCCTACCTATCCTGTACAAGCTGTACCCACATTCAATATCAGGCTGCAGTAAAGCTCCACGGGGTCTTTCCGTCCTGTCGCGGGTAACCTGCATCTTCACAGGTACTATAATTTCACCGAGTCTCTCGTTGAGACAGTGCCCAGATCGTTACGCCTTTCGTGCGGGTCGGAACTTACCCGACAAGGAATTTCGCTACCTTAGGACCGTTATAGTTACGGCCGCCGTTTACTGGGGCTTCGGTTCGCACCTTCGCTTTTCGCTAAGCGCTCCCCTTAACCTTCCAGCACCGGGCAGGCGTCAGCCCCTATACTTCACCTTACGGTTTCGCAGAGACCTGTGTTTTTGCTAAACAGTCGCCTGGGCCTTTTCACTGCGGCTCATCATGGCTTATCACCTTGATGAGCACCCCTTCTCCCGAAGTTACGGGGTCATTTTGCCGAGTTCCTTAACGAGAGTTCTCTCGCTCACCTTAGGATTCTCTCCTCGCCTACCTGTGTCGGTTTGCGGTACGGGCACCTCTCACCTCGCTAGAGGCTTTTCTTGGCAGTGTGGAATCGGGAACTTCGGTACTTCCTTTCCCTCGCCATCACAGCTCAAGCACACGGCAAGCGGATTTGCCTGCTTGCCAGCCCTAACTGCTTGGACGCGCACATCCAACCGCGCGCTTGCCCTATCCTCCTGCGTCCCCCCATTGCTCAAACGGTGAGGAGGTGGTACAGGAATATCAACCTGTTGTCCATCACCTACGCCTTTCGGCCTCGGCTTAGGTCCCGACTAACCCTGAGCGGACGAGCCTTCCTCAGGAAACCTTAGGCTTTCGGCGGAGGGGATTCTCACTCCTCTTTCGCTACTCATACCGGCATTCTCACTTCTAAGCGCTCCACCGGTCCTTCCGGTCCGGCTTCGATGCCCTTAGAACGCTCTCCTACCGCTGACACCAACGGTGTCAACCCGCAGCTTCGGTGATACGTTTAGCCCCGGTACATTTTCGGCGCAGAGCCACTCGACCAGTGAGCTATTACGCACTCTTTAAATGGTGGCTGCTTCTAAGCCAACATCCTGGTTGTCTAAGCAGCTCCACATCCTTTTCCACTTAACGTATACTTTGGGACCTTAGCTGGCGGTCTGGGCTGTTTCCCTTTTGACCACGGATCTTATCACTCGCAGTCTGACTCCCAAGGATAAGTCATTGGCATTCGGAGTTTGACTGAATTCGGTAACCCGATGGGGGCCCCTCGTCCAATCAGTGCTCTACCTCCAAGACTCTTCCCTTGAGGCTAGCCCTAAAGCTATTTCGGAGAGAACCAGCTATCTCCAAGTTCGATTGGCATTTCACCCCTACCCACACCTCATCCCCGCACTTTTCAACGTGCGTGGGTTCGGGCCTCCAGCAAGTGTTACCTTGCCTTCACCCTGGACATGGGTAGATCACCTGGTTTCGGGTCTGCGACCTCGTACTATTTCGCCCTCTTCAGACTCGCTTTCGCTGCGGCTCCGCCTTTCGGCTTAACCTTGCACGAAATCGCAACTCGCCGGTTCATTCTACAAAAGGCACGCCATCACCCGTTAATGGGCTCTGACTACTTGTAGGCACACGGTTTCAGGTTCTCTTTCACTCCCCTCCCGGGGTGCTTTTCACCTTTCCCTCACGGTACTGGTTCACTATCGGTCACTAGGGAGTATTTAGCCTTGGGAGATGGTCCTCCCTGCTTCCGACGGGATTTCACGTGTCCCGCCGTACTCAGGATCCACTCGGGAGGGAACGGAGTTTCGACTACAGGGTTGTTACCTTCTCTGACGGGCCTTTCCAGACCTCTTCGTCTACCCCGTTCCTTTGTCACTCCTTAATCGAGTGTCCTACAACCCCAAGAGGCACGCCTCTTGGTTTGGGCTGTTCCCGTTTCGCTCGCCGCTACTCAGGGAATCGCTGTTGCTTTCTCTTCCTCCGGGTACTTAGATGTTTCAGTTCCCCGGGTTGCCCTCCATACCCTATGGATTCAGGTATGGATACTGCCCCATTACGGACAGTGGGTTCCCCCATTCGGACATCTCCGGATCGACGCTTACTTACAGCTCCCCGAAGCATTTCGGTGTTTGTCCCGTCCTTCATCGGCTCCTAGTGCCAAGGCATCCACCGTGCGCCCTTTCTAACTTAACCGTTTCTTCCTAACATGAGCGATCTATTCGTGAATGTCTTTCCGTTATCCAGTTTTCAAAGAACAATCAAGAAGGATATGATCCTTCAAAACTAAACAAAACGGAAAAGCGTACCCTATTTCAATGTATATATCCTTAGAAAGGAGGTGATCCAGCCGCACCTTCCGATACGGCTACCTTGTTACGACTTCACCCCAATCATTTGTCCCACCTTCGGCGGCTGGCTCCCGTAAGGGTTACCCCACCGACTTCGGGTGTTACAAACTCTCGTGGTGTGACGGGCGGTGTGTACAAGACCCGGGAACGTATTCACCGCGGCATGCTGATCCGCGATTACTAGCGATTCCGGCTTCATGCAGGCGAGTTGCAGCCTGCAATCCGAACTGAGAGTGGTTTTTTGGGATTCGCTCCACCTCGCGGTTTCGCTGCCCTTTGTACCACCCATTGTAGCACGTGTGTAGCCCAGGTCATAAGGGGCATGATGATTTGACGTCATCCCCACCTTCCTCCGACTTTTAGCCGGCAGTCACCTTAGAGTGCCCAACTGAATGCTGGCAACTAAGGTCAAGGGTTGCGCTCGTTGCGGGACTTAACCCAACATCTCACGACACGAGCTGACGACAACCATGCACCACCTGTCACCCTGTCCCCGAAAGGGGAACGCCCTATCTCTAGGGTTGTCAGGGGATGTCAAGACCTGGTAAGGTTCTTCGCGTTGCTTCGAATTAAACCACATGCTCCACCGCTTGTGCGGGTCCCCGTCAATTCCTTTGAGTTTCAGCCTTGCGGCCGTACTCCCCAGGCGGAGTGCTTAATGCGTTTGCTGCAGCACTAAAGGGTGGATACCCTCTAACACTTAGCACTCATCGTTTACGGCGTGGACTACCAGGGTATCTAATCCTGTTCGCTCCCCACGCTTTCGCGCCTCAGCGTCAGTTACAGGCCAGAGAGCCGCCTTCGCCACTGGTGTTCCTCCACATCTCTACGCATTTCACCGCTACACGTGGAATTCCGCTCCCCTCTCCTGCACTCAAGTTCCCCAGTTTCCAATGGCCGCTCGCGGTTGAGCCGCGAGATTTCACATCAGACTTAAGGAACCGCCTGCGCGCGCTTTACGCCCAATAATTCCGGACAACGCTTGCCACCTACGTATTACCGCGGCTGCTGGCACGTAGTTAGCCGTGGCTTCCTCGTCAGGTACCGTCAAGGTACCGCCCTGTTCGAACGGTACTTGTTCTTCCCTGACAACAGAGCTTTACGATCCGAAGACCTTCTTCGCTCACGCGGCGTTGCTCCGTCAGACTTTCGTCCATTGCGGAAGATTCCCTACTGCTGCCTCCCGTAGGAGTCTGGGCCGTGTCTCAGTCCCAGTGTGGCCGGTCACCCTCTCAGGTCGGCTACGCATCGTCGCCTTGGTGAGCCGTTACCTCACCAACTAGCTAATGCGCCGCGGGCCCATCCTGCAGTGACAGCTAAAAGCCGCCTTTCAACCGAAAACCATGCGGTTTTCGGTGTTATCCGGTATTAGCTCCGGTTTCCCGAAGTTATCCCAGTCTGCAGGGCAGGTTGCCCACGTGTTACTCACCCGTCCGCCGCTAACCTAAAGGAGCAAGCTCCCTTCGGTCCGCTCGACTTGCATGTATTAGGCACGCCGCCAGCGTTCGTCCTGAGCCAGGATCAAACTCTCCAAAAAAAGTTTGTCACCAAATGCTCTTGTCAGAATCAACAGGCACGCTTTTCGTTTTGTTCAGTTTTCAAGGATCAATCAGGATTTCTATTTTATCAATCAAAAATTCATTTGTCAATGTTTTTTTATTTTGTATCTTAGCGACGAATATTATTTTACCATGATTGTTTATAATGTCAACACTTTTTTTGAAAATAAAAACACCCGCCTGTATACAGGTGTTTTTCAAGGGATAATCACCATTTTAATAATTACTAAAGCAGCTAATCCGGGGAGCCCCAATAAACCAGCAATAGATGATGTAACAATATTAATGGGCACGTGCAGACCGAAACTCGTCCCAAAAGAATTAACAAAAAAAAGTAGCAAGGCCCCGATCACAATTTTTATAAAAATACTCCCTATCCATTTCACCGGTTTCAAAGAAGCACCGGCAAGAAGCAGAAGGAATAAAAGCCCTAAAATGCAAATGATCATAATATAAGACTCCATTATATAAAACCCACCTTCCTGTTGATTTCGGCTTTACTTTAACAATATGAAAGATTTCATATTGTTTAGAACTAAGAAAACAACAAACAGGAATGTGGCTGCTTCCTTCTACCTACTATTCCATCTTGATATTTCTCTTTTTGGCTTCTTTTAAAAGAAATAAATATTTTGCTTCTGCTAATTTTAAACTGCTAAGCACCTCAGGTGAAGGATCAAAGCTTTTTTCCACTAAACGCTTTTGATACTCCCAATGTTCCTTCAGCTCAATTAAATCTTGAAGAAGCAGCTGATCGAATTCTCTTCTCAACCATTGCTTTCGCCGAATAAACATGTCTGGCAAACTCCTTTTCTCTTCAAATCTCTCGTCTTCCCTCCAGCGCTTTTGAAAGTGTGACTTCGTCCGCGTATTCTAAATCACCGCCAACAGGCAGCCCATGAGCAATTCTTGTGATTTTTATGCCTGTAGGCTTTAAAAGGCGAGAGATATACATTGCTGTCGCTTCTCCCTCAATGTTCGGATTTGTTGCTAAAATTACTTCTTGAATTTCATCATTTTGCAGACGTTTTAGCAAATCAGGGATATTAATATCTTCAGGACCAATCCCGTCCATTGGCGAAATGGCGCCATGCAGAACATGATATAGACCGTTATATTCTTTCATTTTTTCCATTGCAATGACGTCTTTCGGGTCTTGAACCACACATATTATGCTTCTGTCGCGGCGCTCATCTTTGCAAAGATAACATGGATCTTCATCTGTAATATGACCGCAAATCGAGCAATATGATAAATTTCGTTTTGCATTGACAAGCGCTTTCGCGAAATCCAATACTGTTTCTTCTTTCATATTTAAAACAAAAAAGGCCAGACGAACGGCCGTTTTCGGACCGATTCCTGGCAGCTTCATAAAGCTATCAATAAGTTTTGATATCGGTTCTGGATATTGCATCGAATAGATCCTCCTAGAACAAGCCAGGCAAATTCATACCTTTAGTAAATCTTCCCATCGTTTCGCTTGTTAACTCATCCACTTTGCGAAGAGCATCGTTTGTTGCTGCCAATACCAAATCTTGAAGCATTTCAATATCTTCAGGATCTACAACATCTTCATTGATTTTCACTTCTAAAATTTCCTTATGTCCGTTTGCAACAACCGTGACCATACCGCCGCCAGCAGTTCCCTCCACTTTTTTTTCAGCAAGCTCCTCCTGAGCCTTTTGCATCTCCTTTTGCATTTTTTGCATTTGCTTCATCATTTTTTGCATGTTTCCCATACCGCCACGCATCATCATATTATCTCCTCCATAAGCATTTATTTACTCTTTTATTTCAATCAGATCCGTGCCAACTAATTTTTTTGCTTCGGCAATAAGCGGATCTTCTTCTTCATGTTCCTGTTGATGTGCATCGTCTGATCGTTGATTGCGCAAATAATCCTCCCTTATTTTACCCCATTCTTTCTCCGGAACGCCAATCATCTCCATTTGACGTCCAATGAGTCCTTGTAAAATCGTTTGGAGGTTTGTTAATACATGATTTTGATTTTCCGCCACCATTTTACAATGGATTTCATATTTAAATTTTAGCACAAAAGCATATTCGCAAGCAGCAACTGGTTCACTTTCATTTAAAAGGGCTGCATGCGACACTTTATTTTGCTGCTTTAGCGTTGTTAACAGATCTCCCCATCGGCTTTTCACTAAATCCAAATCTTTTCGAGTAGCATTTCTCAAAATATCATAAATGCGGTCAACAGGCGTTTTATAACCGCTTTGAATTGTTTTTTGTACTTTTGCTTCTTGTTTAACAGGCGACTGTTCTTGAACTCCATGCTGAACTAATGAAGATATTGTGCGTTCAAGTTCCTGTATTCGATTAAGAAGTTCTTCATAATGAACTGAAGGCGGCTGCACACGCTCAGTTTGACATAATTTCACAATCGCTACTTCTACAAAAATACGGGGATGATTCGTCCATTTCATCTCCTGCTGGCTTTGATTCAAAACTTCAATCGTCTCATAAATTTGCTCAATAGGAATTTGTTCGCACAATGAAACGAACGCATCGTCTATTGCGACTCGTTCCATTACTTCCTCTAAGTTTGGAGCCGATTTATATAATAACATGTCGCGATAGTAATAAATGAGATCTTCAATTAATTTTAAAGGATCTTTCCCTTGATCCAACCATTCGTGGATAGTTTTTAAAGCTTCCGTAACATTGTTCTCAAAAATAAATCGGACCAAATTTGCGAGCATCTTATGAGAAACCGATCCAGTTATAAATAATACATCCTCCAATGTGACTTTATCATCGCTAAAAGAGATGGCTTGGTCCAACAGACTCAGTGCATCTCTCATCCCACCATCAGCCGAGCTCGCAATAACCTTTAACGCTTCCTCTTCAACCTTGATCGATTGATTTTCCACAATTTCCTTCATGCGACGTACGATGGATTGAACAGAAATACGCCGGAAATCAAAGCGTTGACATCTCGAAATAATGGTAAGCGGAATTTTATGAG
The DNA here is from genome assembly GCF_038004325.1 of Aeribacillus sp. FSL K6-2848. Taxonomy (NCBI): domain Bacteria; kingdom Bacillati; phylum Bacillota; class Bacilli; order Caryophanales; family Bacillaceae; genus Aeribacillus; species Aeribacillus sp. FSL K6-2848. The sequence goes on along the minus strand of NZ_JBBOQQ010000001.1, from coordinate 30,872 downwards.
GTTCAGTTGTAGCCAAAATAAAAATCACATGTTTTGGAGGTTCTTCAAGCGTTTTTAATAAAGCATTAAATGCTCCGATTGAAAGCATATGAACTTCATCAATAATATATACTTTATATTTGACCGCCGCAGGTGCAAATTTGACTTTATCGCGAATATCGCGAATTTCATCTACTCCATTATTAGAAGCTGCATCAATTTCAATAACGTCCGAAATCGATCCTTCCGTGATTCCTTTACATGCAGGACACTCATTACAAGGCTCTGCAATTGGTGCTTGTTGGCAGTTGACAGCTTTCGCAAATATTTTTGCAGCGCTTGTTTTACCTGTTCCTCTAGGACCTGTGAAAAGATAAGCATGCGAAAATTTATTTTGTAAAAGGGCATTTTGCAATGTTTTCGTGACGTGTTCTTGTCCCACGACATCACGAAACTGCTGTGGCCTCCATGCTCGGTATAAAGCCTGATAACTCAAGTAACGCCCTCCCCTTTATACAGTAATCTTTCATTTATTATACCTGATTGTTTAAACGAATGTAAGTTTTCCATAAGAAGGATAAAAAACTTATGAAAAAAATAAAACCGATCTCTGTAAAAGCGTCTCCAGTTAAATAGACAGCACATGTAGACAGCCTGAGACCGATATTCATTAGGACTTTAAGCTGTTTCTCTTTTGAAGCCGTTGATAGTTATATTGCATAATGCATCCTTCATCTATTCGGACGTGCGGAAAAAGTATGGATGAGACTTGAAATGGGACGGCGTATTCTGTATGGTTTTAGCCGCTAAGGACACTTTTGTTTCAAGATCTTCTTGGGGAGTTTTAAAGTCTTTCTAATATTTTCTTCATTTCTTTCTGCTTAAAGTGTTTTCCCCATCATGCATCAATCCATATTTTAAACCAATGTCCTCATTACATTTTTTAAGCTTTACATCATACGCTGTTCATATTTCTCTCATCGAAAAAATCCCCTTATAGTTGACAGACTTTTCTTTTTCTGCCTACTATAAGGGGATCTTATTGTTTGATATGATAACTGCCGTGCACCTTCTGTCGATTAGCAACCCTAGGCGTTACTCAAGCAGTTAGCTCAGTTCAGGCAACCCTGCGGCACATGAGAGCTTCCACTTAATGCTGCTTCCTTCCGGACCTGACATGGTTCATGGATTCTCATTGCACAGGACCCAAACGTCAACACCACTTACTTGAGGCAGACCCTAAAATATACTAACCTCGAGAAGGAATTCGGCCTCGCTAGAGCGGATTGCGAGTACAGGGCACCGCTACCTCCCCGCTTAGCACGGCAAAGTTTAAACCGATTTTCACTTTGCGCCGTTTAAGGACGCAAATTTAGTATATATGTTTTTTCGAGAAAATGCAACGCTTCCCAATATGTTAAAAAATTCAATTGTTTTTATTTTTCATCACTAGCATTGCAGTAATTAAATCTGATGATTCAAAATACTAAGAATGTTCAATTTTTTATTGATTTCGAAACAAAAAAATCCTTTACAATGGAAGTACAGGTGGTTCCTGTCCAAATCCAATCGTAAAGGATAACCATTATGGACAAGAATACACTAATTTCATCATTTGGTAAATGGGTTTCACCCATAAATATTCAAAAACTTAGCGAACAAGTCAAAGAATTGAAACAGGACTATTACACAAAAAAGCTGACAACAGAAGCCTATATTAAACTTTTATTGGTAGCCCAGCTGCTCGAATTTACGAGCTTAGAGGAAATGAGTGATGCACTTGTAGACGAAGATCTTCAAAAAGCACTCGGATTTGAATCGATAAGTGCCTCTCAGCTATCCCGAAAAAACAATCAGATCAACCCACTAATTCTTGCAAATTTGTTCTTGGATCTTGTTTGGAAAATTCAACGGTACCATTATCAAAACGGAAAGAATATGCCACTGAAAATCATTGATTCAAGTACACTCCCGTTGAATTTGACCCATTATAAATGGGCAAAATTCCGTAAAACAAAAGCTGGTGTAAAGCTACACTTACGGCTCGTTTTCATGGATAAAGACACCGTCTATCCTGAAAAAGCAGTGATTACGACAGCAAAAGAACATGACCGAAATCAACTCGAAGTCCTAGTGGATGATCAAGAAGCCATGTATGTGTTTGACCGCGGTTATGTGGACTATGAACGTTTTGATCGGATGACAGATGATGGCTATTTCTTCGTTTCAAGACTGAAGAAAAACGCAGTCATTCGTGAAGTCTATACATTTTCACTTCCTGATGATTGTCACGTTCTATCCGATAAAATGGTCTACATTGGTACCACACAAAATCGTACTGAAAATGTCTTTCGTCTACTAGAAGTTATGGACACAAAAGGGAACTTACTTCGTTTCATCACCAACCGATTTGATTTAAAACCAGAAGAGATAAGTGATATTTACCGATCTCGCTGGGCTATTGAGCTCTTTTTCAAATGGCTCAAGCAACACGTGGAAATTAAGCACTTTTATGGGATGAGTGAAACAGCTATTCAAAATCAAATTTTCTTAGCCCTTATCACGTATTGCTTACATGTTCTCATTCAATTGGAGATGAAAAGTAAGAAATCCCTACTTCGAATTACTCGTTGGTTAAAGAGAGCTCTGTGGAAACCAGCTTATGTTTGGTTGCGAAAATTTGATGGGCGAGCCAGTCCATAATCTCCCTTTTGTCGTTGTCGCTCTGGTTTAACTGTATATATTTACCAAATGGGCAGTGCCACCTTTCTTTAGGTTTTGTCTTTTTGGCACAAATTCACAAAAATTAATTAACAGAAAATTCTAACTATATTTATGCAATGCTAATGATTTTTCATTTTCAACCGTTTTTTCTCTTCCCGCAACTTTTGAAAAAAACAGGTTAACATTTCACTGCATTGCTCCTGCTTCACGCCTGAAATTACTTCTGTTTGATGATTGAAACGAGGTTCATTTAATAAATTCATTAACGTTCCTGCACAACCAGCCTTCGGATCGAAAGCGCCGAAAACTACACGTTCAATTCTTGACATTACAATCGCTCCTGCACACATTGGACATGGCTCAAGCGTCACATATAGCGTCGAGTTCTCGAGTCTCCACGTTCGAAGCTTCCTGCACGCCTCATCAATTGCCAATATTTCCGCATGAGCGATTGACCTCTGCTCGGTTTCCCTCAAATTATGAGCTTTTGCAACCACTACATCATCTACAACAAGCACAGCACCAATCGGAACCTCGCCAATCTTTTCCGCCTTCTTCGCCTCTTCAATTGCTAAAGTCATATAATATTCGTCTTTAGTCATTTTTTGCTCCTCATCCTATCGATATAATTTCATCTTAAAAAAAGTGCGGGTTCCTTTCAACCTTTTCCAAAAGCATGTTTTCTGCGATGAAAACATAAAATTTACAAACAGTTTTTACAGGAGGTCATGATTTTGCTAATTCATGTTGTTCAATCTGGGCAAACGCTTTATTCCATTGCACAAACATATGGAACATCTATAACAGCCATCGTTGAAGCAAATGAAATTCCTAATCCTGATCAGCTTGTTGTAGGTCAAGCAATTGTTATTCCAATCATCGGACAATTTTACACCGTTCAACGGGGAGACAGCCTTTGGAGCATTTCAAGAAAATTTGGTACGTCTGTATTTGAGCTTGCAGCAGTAAATGGACTGAATATAAATCAATTATTGCCTATTGGCCTTCGATTATATATCCCAGAACGGCCTAAACGGCAAGCAGAATTTAATGTATATTTAGAACCGCTTGGTGCTCAAGTCAGCCAAAATCTCGAAGACAGCGCAAGAGAGACTGCCCCTTATTTAACCTACCTTACCCATTTTAGCTTTCAAGCACAACGTGACGGTTCTTTAAAAGAGCCACCGATTGGGAACTTGCAAACTATTGCTAATGAACAAAATTTAGTGTTTTCAATGGCTGTCACAAATTTGGAGAACAATCAATTTAGTGCAGAGTTAGGGCATATATTGCTGACAGACGATGATGTACAAACTAAATTTTTAAATAATATTATTGCCACAGCAAAAAAATATCAGTTTCGAGATATTCACTTTGATTTTGAATATTTGTTTCCTGCCGACCGGGAAGCCTATAATCAATTTTTGCGAAGGGCGAGAGACAGGATTCACAGTGAAGGGTGGTTCATTTCCTCTGCATTAGCCCCCAAAACAAGCGCAGAGCAAAAAGGACAATGGTACGAGGCCCACGACTATAAAGCACATGGAGAAATTGTGGATTGGGTCGTCATTATGACATATGAATGGGGGTACAGCGGCGGACCGCCAATGGCTGTTTCTCCTATCGGCCCAGTCCGTGATGTACTCGAATATGCCGTTACGGAGATTCCTCCACAGAAAATTATGATGGGACAAAATTTATACGGTTATGACTGGACTCTTCCCTTTGTGCAAGGCGGGCCTTACGCAAAAGCGATAAGTCCGCAGCAGGCGATTCAGCTTGCATCAAAATACAATGCAGAAATCAAATTTGATGAAGAAGCCCAAGCCCCTACTTTTCGATATACGGATGAAAACCAAAAGGTTCATGAAGTTTGGTTTGAAGATGCCCGTTCCATACAAGCCAAATTCGATCTTGTAAAAGAGCTGCATTTGCGAGGTGTCAGCTATTGGAAACTAGGAATTTCGTTTCCGCAAAATTGGCTGTTGATTATCGATAATTTTCAAGTCGTAAAAAAATAAATACTTCTTTATAAACAACTATTGATCAAATGATCTTAAATATGAGGAATTTCTGTTTTGTTTTTCAAAAAAATAAAAGAGGCGCCTAATAAGTTGCTTTTCAGCTTATAGACGCCCCTTTAACGTTTATATCGATGATTTTTGTTTTCCATGAGGATTAGCCATTTTGTTTTAAAAAATAAAAAATTCGTTACAGCCCGTAACGAATTTAGCCAATCTCCAATTTATGCGCACTCGGTAAATAATGGCGGAGGAGGAGGGATTCGAACCCCCGCGCGGTTTGACCCGCCTCTCGGTTTTCAAGACCGACCCCTTCAGCCAGACTTGGGTACTCCTCCATATGACATGGACTAATATAGCACAGTATAAAATGTATGTCAATAAACTCATAAAAGTTATCAAATAATTTTTTTCCTTAAACGCTTCTTTACAAAGAAGCTTATTTTTTTAAATGAGCATTTTGCATATTTTTTGACCCAAGAGCCATAAGGATTTCAAAGACATAAAAAAGGACTTCACCCCTAAAATGTAGAATTTTTGAAGTGACGAAACCACAAAAATTCAAAAGGAGGAAGTCACTTTGTATATTCTACAAGAAAGCCTATTTTCCTTTGAAGAACTGCAAAAATTAGAGTCAAAAGAGAAATTACCTATCTTTTTTAGCTCGCTTGATTTACGCCCTTATGCTAAACAGTTGAGAAGTTCTTCACCCCGAGGGGCTGACGGTCATTCCAGAGAAGGGATTCTAAGAGCTCTCATCGCTGCCCCACTCGAAGGCATCGACACCTTTACCGCCCTTCATCATCGATTGGATAAAGACCTTCGTTTCCGTTATCAATGCGGTTTATCGATTGATCGCCCCGCACCGTCTATCTCCACTCTCAGCCGGGTTTTTGCGGCACTTACCAAAAAAAAGCTGGCTGAAAAGATCTTCCTTGACTTGGTACAGTTAGCTCAGGAGGAAGGAATAATTGACGGCAGCCACCAGGCCATCGACAGTGCCGCCATTGATGCCTATGAAAAGAAACAGCCCAAAAAGCGTAGTGAACAAACGGGTAATGCCAATTGGGGCGCAAAATATGATTCCTTCGGCAATAAAATTACCTGGTTTGGCTATAAGATGCATCTTTCAGTCGATACCGCAAGCGAACTGCCAATAGCCATAAAAGTAACCCCTGCCCATGTGAACGATGGAGAAGTCGCACCAGAATTAATAGAGCAAGTGGCAGAGCGTACCAAATCCAAAATTGAATTTCTGATCATGGATGGCGGATATGACCAACTAAAAAACTATGAATCAGCCAAAAACATTGGAGCGCAAGCCATTATCCCGCTCAATTTGCGCAACGAAAAAGAGCCTCCTGAAGGGATTTCTTCCAATGGAACTCCGCGTTGTTCCATGGGTTATGAAATGACTTATTGGGGAGCTGATAAGGACCAGCTCAAGTTCAGATGTCCTCACGCAACCGGCAAAGTGGATTGCCCATTAGGAATGGCAGCCTGTTCATCTTCCAACTATGGAATGGTGGTAAAAGTCGACATCAAAAAGGATGTGCGCCGATATTCCAATCCGCACCGTGATACAAAACGTTGGAAAGAGCTTTACAACGAGAGGACAAGTGTAGAACGCTGTAATTCAAGAATGAAAAGCTACCTTACGGCGAACTCCCTACATGTATGGGGAATTGAAAAAGTAAAGACCCATATTTACCTGAACGCTATTGTATTACTTGTTTCAGCGCTAGCGATGGCAAAGGAAAATAAAGGGAAGAAAGCCGCTTAAAAAAATTCAATGTGAAAAATTCTGTAGGTATGCCCGAAAACAAGATTATTGTAATATTTTGTAAAATAACATGCTGGTAGCTATTTGCCGAGTGCTTTATTTTTTATACTTTTATCCAAAAAATCTAATTTTGCAAAATGCTCAAATAGAAAAAATTAAAAAATTCGAAAAAAATCGATTGTATTTCATTCATCATGTTATAAACTTGTATTGCAAGTTAATTTAAAGCGCTCACAAATGGACACTAGTTTTTTCGGGACATGAACAAATGCATCTTTTCCCCGCAATCGGCTGCTATCTTTGCATTGATTTGCCGCGCTTTTAAAACAGCATGTATAAAAACAACTGAAGCCTAGTGCAAAACGTAAATCCCTTAAAAAATGAGAGTGAGAAGCTTGCGGATGACTAGAGGAGGACGGAGAAAAATATGTATGATTATGTAATTGTCGGTGGAGGAATAGTCGGCTTATCCACTGCATTGGCAATATATGAACAACACCCAAACGCAAAAGTGGCAATAATCGAAAAAGAAAATAAAGTTGCCTCCCATCAAACGGGTCATAACAGCGGGGTGATCCATTCCGGTATATATTACAAGCCCGGGAGCTATAAGGCGCAGCTTGCAAAAAAAGGTAATCAGGCAATGATCATGTTTTGCCAAAAATACGATATCCCTTATGAAGTCTGTGGCAAAGTAATCGTTGCCAGCAATGAACATGAGCGGGAGGAGCTTGAGAAGCTGTTCCAACGCGGATTAAAAAACGGCCTCAATATCCGGAAAATTTCAAAGGAGGAGCTTCATGAATTTGAACCTTATGTGAATGGAATAGAAGCCATTCATGTTCCATCAACAGGTATTGTAAATTTCCGTCTTGTTAGTGAACGGATGGCAGATTTAATCCTCGAAAAGGGCGGGGAGATCTTTTTAAACGAAAAAGTAGAAGTGATTCATGAAAAAAAACAAGAAGTTATCGTTGAAACAGCAAACAAAACCTTTCAAAGCCGATTTTTTATAAATTGTGCAGGACTTAACAGCGATCGTATTGCTAAAATAGCAAATCTGTATACGGATGTGAAAATTGTTCCATTCCGTGGAGAATATTATATGTTAAATCCGCAAAAATCATATTTAGTTAAAAACTTAATCTATCCTGTACCAAATCCTAATTTTCCATTTTTAGGCGTTCACTTTACTAGAATGATTGACGGATCTATAGATATAGGTCCAAATGCTGTTTTAAGCTTGAAAAGAGAAGGGTATAAAAAAAGCGACGCAAATATGAAAGATTTGTTTGAAGTATTAACGTTCCCCGGTTTTTGGAAATTAGCAGGTCAATATATGAAAGAAGGACTCGAAGAAATGATTCGATCGATGTCAAAGAAAAAGTTTGTCGAAAATGTTCAAAAACTCATGCCCGATATTACAGAAGAAGATTTGCTGCCTGGACCATCTGGTGTCCGAGCTCAAGCTTTAAGTAAAGACGGGGCTTTAATCGATGATTTTTATATTGTACCAACGAAACGGTCCATTCATGTGCTGAACGCTCCATCTCCTGCAGCGACAGCATCCATTGAAATAGGAAGAACAATTGCCAAAAAAATGATACAACGGCAGCCTATATAAAATACATTTGTACATAAAAGGGGGATATGGAGGAACCCCTCCTACCCCCTTTCATTTTTTCTATTCAGTAAGAATTACTTTTTACTAATTACTGTTTTATTTCCCATATATGGACGCAGCACTTCCGGAATGACGACAGATCCGTCTTCTTGCTGGTAATTTTCCAAAATGGCTGCTACTGTACGACCTATTGCAAGCCCAGAACCATTTAACGTATGCACATGCTCAGGCTTTGCTTTCGGATCCCGTCGGAACCGTATATTCGCCCGGCGAGCCTGAAACGCTTCAAAGTTGCTGCAAGAAGAAATTTCACGATATGTTTGATAGCTTGGAAGCCATACTTCAAGATCATATTTTTTTGCTGCCGTAAAGCCTAAATCAGCTGTACACATGCTCATAACTCGATATGGAAGTCCTAACAGCTTCAATACGTTTTCAGCATGACTTGTTAATTTTTCTAATTCCTCATAAGAATCTTCAGGCTTTACAATTTTCACAAGCTCCACTTTGTTAAATTGATGCTGGCGAATAAGGCCGCGCGTATCTCTTCCGGCCGCCCCTGCCTCAGAACGGAAGCAAGCGCTGTACGCTACATAATTGATTGGAAGCTGCTTCTCCTGTAAAATTTCATCACGGTGCAAATTTGTGACAGGAACTTCCGCTGTTGGTATTAAGAAATAATCCTCACCTTGAATTTTAAAAGCGTCTCCCTCAAACTTCGGAAGCTGTCCTGTTCCGATCATGCTTGTACGGTTCACTATATACGGAGGCAAAACTTCCTCATAGCCATGTTCTTCAACATGCAAATCTATCATAAAACTGATAAGCGCCCTTTCTAATCTTGCGCCCAAACCTTTATAAAATACAAAGCGGCTGCCGGTCACCTTGCCGGCTCTTTCAAAATCGAGAATTCCTAATTGGTCGGCAATTTCCCAATGAGGTTTTGGTTCAAAACGAAAGGTCGGGATTTCTCCCCATTTGCGGACTTCTACATTATCTTCCTCTGAATCGCCGACTGGAACGCTCTCATGCGGAATGTTTGGAATCGACAAAATCAAGGTTTCTAACTTTTCTTCAATCTCTTTTAATTCCTCATCAAGTGTTTTGATGCGTTCTCCTACTTGACGCATTTCTTGAATTAAATGATCTGTGTCTTTCTTTTCTCTTTTCAATTCGGCGATTTTAGAAGATACTTCATTTCTTTTGCTTTTTAATTCTTCCGTCGTAACAATTAGTTCACGACGCTTTTTATCCAAGTCAACAAATTGATCAAAATCAGTTAAATCCTCTCCACGGTGTTCAAGCTTCTTTTTTATTTCTTCAAAATTTGACCGTAAAAATTTCATATCAAGCATCATGGACACTCCTTTCGTTTTTATATTCAAAATAAAAACTCCCGTCCAAAAAGGGACGAGAGTATACCCGCGTTGCCACCCTGCTTGAAGGCATCAGCCTTCCACTTACAAAGGTAACGGTTTTTTCCGTAAATGCTTACTAACAAAAACTTGCATTCAGCATTTCACTCAAGGACGGATTCACAAGCGTTTTTCACTGGTTTCCACCAACCACCAGCTCTCTTAAGAAAAACAACTTGCTACTAGTTCCTCTCATTGCTTTAGATCTATTTATATTCATAAATTTACTATAAGTTTAGGGTTTGTTCAACTTTTTTATGCATGAACTTTCTCGTTTGATTCCTTCACCATATTTAAAAAATATTGCACAAATCGATGATCATCCGTCAATTCCGGATGGAATGAACATCCAAGAATGTGGCCTTGTCGAACAGCAACAATTCGATCCTCATGTTTTGCTAAAATTTCAACATTTTCTCCTGCTTCTACAATATGCGGAGCGCGAATAAACACACCTATAAAATCGTCCCCAACTCCTGCAATGGTTAATTCCGCTTCAAAACTTTCACGCTGGCGGCCGAAAGAATTCCGTTCAACGACCACATCCAATACACCAAGGTGCGGCTCATCTTGTCCAACAATTTGCTTCGCCAGCAAAATAAGACCAGCACATGTACCGAAAACAGGTTTTCCTCCCTTTATAAATTCTTTCAAAGGGTCCATCAACCCATACTTTTCAATCAATCTTCTCATTGTCGTGCTTTCGCCGCCTGGTAAAATAAGTCCATCGATATTTTGCAATTGTTCGGATTTTTTAATTTTTACGCCTTCTGCACCACAAGCTTCGATTGACTGAATATGCTCCCTCACAGCACCTTGGAGTGCCAAAACTCCTACTTTCATTTTGTATTCTCCTTTACCAGCCACGTTCTTGCATACGATGTTCCGGAAGCAATGAAGAAATATCGATCCCTTTCATCGCAGTTCCAAGATCTTTCGATAAATGAGCGATTAATTCATAATCCTCATAGTGTGTGGTCGCTTCCACAATTGCCCGGGCATACTTTCCTGGATTTTCAGATTTAAAAATACCTGAGCCGACAAACACACCATCTGCACCAAGCTGCATCATCAACGCTGCGTCAGCAGGTGTTGCAACGCCGCCAGCAGCAAAATTCACGACAGGGAGTCGTCCTTCCTTTTTAATTTGTAGCAGCACTTCATACGGGGCTCCTAAATTTTTTGCTTCCGTCATTAGCTCATCTTCGCTCATACCGACAATTTTCCGAACCTGTGCATTCACTTTCCGCATGTGACGAACTGCTTCTACAATGTTGCCAGTTCCCGGTTCGCCCTTCGTTCTGAGCATGGAAGCACCTTCTCCAATTCGGCGAGCTGCTTCTCCTAAATCACGGCAGCCACAAACAAATGGAACCGTAAATTCCCGCTTATTTATATGAAACTCTTCATCAGCCGGTGTCAACACTTCACTTTCATCAATATAATCAACACCGAGCGCTTCTAATACTCGAGCTTCTACAATATGTCCAATACGGCATTTTGCCATTACTGGAATCGTAACCGCGTTCATGACCTCTTCAATAATCGTCGGATCAGCCATGCGGGCAACCCCGCCTGCCGCACGAATGTCAGCAGGAACTCTTTCCAGCGCCATGACGGCAACCGCACCTGCTTCTTCAGCAATTTTGGCCTGTTCTGCATTGACCACATCCATGATGACGCCGCCTTTTTGCATTTCGGCCATTCCCCTTTTTACTCGATCAGTACCTGTAATTGCCATTTCTATAGTTCCTCCTTAATGATACATTCAAATGCATACGTCTATTTTATCCTAATTTTTATAAAATTCCTATCAAATTTCAAGGATTTCTTTTATTTTAAATATAGTAAAAACCCCCAACAAAATGTTAGGAGTTATGCATTAAAACCAGCTTTTTACCATGTTTGCTGCTCCGTTCCATACATCACCAAAAAAACTACCAATGCCTCTCATTGATAATACAAACCAGTTAGCTTTTTCGACTTTTGTTTTTGTCACTACATCAACTTTCGCTTCGGATTCACCTGTTACAAATCCGTAATCCTGGCTGTTCCCTTTATATTCTACGGACATATACCCGACCTTGGCGCCCTTTTTAATTGGTGCAGTCAGCTCTCCGTTCGCAGTTAAAAGCTTTTTATCTAAAACATATTTCGGCTCATACTGGTCTTTTTCCCCACGTTTAATAGGGAGCTTTAAAGAATCTTTTGTTTCTATTTCTACTTTTTTCTCTTTTCCTTTTACAACAGATACAGTTGATTTATTTTTTATTTGATATTGCGCAGGAAATAATTCCTCAATGGAAAAATTGCTGAAAACATAGTCCATTAGTTTTCTAGTTTCACTAAAACGATGTACGTAATTGTTGCTCCCTTTACCTTTCGCATTCATAACAACTGTGATGATTCGCATTCCGTTCCGTTCGGCTGTTCCCGTAAAGCAGGAGCCCGCAAAATCGGTATATCCTGTTTTTAACCCGTCTACACCTTCTGTACCATAAACTAATCCAGGCAGCATCCAGTTCCAGTTTTCCATTTTAATCTCATCATCCGTACCTTCTCGAAAAGCTTTTCTCGTAATTTTGGCCGTTTCTAAAATCTCAGGATACTCCTTTAAAAGATGGTACGCAAGGCTGGCAACGTCTCTCGCAGACATTACATTTTCTTCTTCCTCACCTGTTCCTTCCGGATGCATCCCCATTAAGTCTCTATTGTTTAAACCTGTCGCATTTACAAACTTCGTATGCTTCAAGCCTAGTTCTTTCGCTTTTTCATTCATCATTTTCACAAAATTTGTTTCCGATCCACCGATCACTTCTGCCACTGCAATCGCCGCACCATTTGCAGAATAAATGGCCATTGCTTCATATAACTCTTTTATTGTATAACTTCCATCTTTTCTTAAAGGGACATTGGATAAACTGCGATTTTGGGAAATTTTGTAAACATAATCACTTGGACGATATGTTTGATCCCAAGAAACTTTCTTTTCATGGATCGCTTCCAGCAGCAAGTATTCAGTCATCATTTTTGTCATACTTGCAACTCCAAGAGTTTTATCAATATTTTTTCCGTACACAATTTTCCCTGTAGAGGCTTCAACGGCAATGGCTGCAGAGGCATTGATGCCCAATGGGTCATTTTCTTCAGCATTTATTTTGGGAGACAAAGGGGAAAATGCCGTCATCAATAAAAACGTGATGACGAGAGCCGAGATGAATTTTTTCGTGAAGTGCACCATGATTACCTCCATTTATTTGAAAATATCTATTTTAAAAAATAATTAATAGTTAACACAACAAAATTGATTTTAACATACATCTTATAAAAAAAATAGACAGAGTCTCTACTCTGTCTAAAAGTCGTAATTTTTTAAATAAGACTATTGAACTGTCAGTTGTTAAGAAATGGAATAATTAGGAGCCTCTTTTGTAATTTGAACATCATGCGGATGGCTTTCTCTTAATCCTGCACCAGTCATCCGGATAAATTGTGAATGCTCACGGAGCTCATATAAATTTTTTGCTCCGCAATATCCCATACCTGATCTCACACCGCCGACAAGTTGGTAAATTGTCTCTGCCAACGGTCCTTTATATGGGATGCGGCCTTCAATTCCTTCTGGAACAAATTTTTTGTTGTCCTCTTGGAAATAACGGTCTTTGCTACCTTTTTCCATCGCTGCAACTGAACCCATGCCGCGATATACTTTAAATCGACGCCCTTGGTAAATTTCTGTTTCTCCCGGGCTTTCAGATGTACCTGCAAGCAAACTTCCTAACATGACGGCATGTCCACCTGCAGCCAATGCTTTTACAATATCTCC
>NZ_JBBOQQ010000001.1:0-12500 GCF_038004325.1 Aeribacillus sp. FSL K6-2848 | reverse complement strand
CAGGGTTGTTACCTTCTCTGACGGGCCTTTCCAGACCTCTTCGTCTACCCCGTTCCTTTGTCACTCCTTAATCGAGTGTCCTACAACCCCAAGAGGCACGCCTCTTGGTTTGGGCTGTTCCCGTTTCGCTCGCCGCTACTCAGGGAATCGCTGTTGCTTTCTCTTCCTCCGGGTACTTAGATGTTTCAGTTCCCCGGGTTGCCCTCCATACCCTATGGATTCAGGTATGGATACTGCCCCATTACGGACAGTGGGTTCCCCCATTCGGACATCTCCGGATCGACGCTTACTTACAGCTCCCCGAAGCATTTCGGTGTTTGTCCCGTCCTTCATCGGCTCCTAGTGCCAAGGCATCCACCGTGCGCCCTTTCTAACTTAACCGTTTCTTCCTAACATGAGCGATCTATTCGTGAATGTCTTTCCGTTATCCAGTTTTCAAAGAACAATGCTTTTTCTCAATGAGCTCCCTTGCTGCTTGAATTGCTTTTAGCCGAACATCCGATCCTTCGAATGGGCTCTCGCATAGGAGCAATGCTTCCAATATTCATCAAACTTATGGTGGAGCCTAGCGGGATCGAACCGCTGACCTCCTGCGTGCAAAGCAGGCGCTCTCCCAGCTGAGCTAAGGCCCCAGGATGGTCTTATTTATGGTGGGCCTGAGTGGACTTGAACCACCGACCTCACGCTTATCAGGCGTGCGCTCTAACCGGCTGAGCTACAGGCCCATCCTGTATTTTTTTATTCAGCTTCTATTCGCTGGGAAATCGACTTTGCGAATTCACCAGCAAACGGGGAAGGATGTGATCCTTCAAAACTAAACAAAACGGAAAAGCGTACCTTTTTCAATGTATATATCCTTAGAAAGGAGGTGATCCAGCCGCACCTTCCGATACGGCTACCTTGTTACGACTTCACCCCAATCATTTGTCCCACCTTCGGCGGCTGGCTCCCGTAAGGGTTACCCCACCGACTTCGGGTGTTACAAACTCTCGTGGTGTGACGGGCGGTGTGTACAAGACCCGGGAACGTATTCACCGCGGCATGCTGATCCGCGATTACTAGCGATTCCGGCTTCATGCAGGCGAGTTGCAGCCTGCAATCCGAACTGAGAGTGGTTTTTTGGGATTCGCTCCACCTCGCGGTTTCGCTGCCCTTTGTACCACCCATTGTAGCACGTGTGTAGCCCAGGTCATAAGGGGCATGATGATTTGACGTCATCCCCACCTTCCTCCGACTTTTAGCCGGCAGTCACCTTAGAGTGCCCAACTGAATGCTGGCAACTAAGGTCAAGGGTTGCGCTCGTTGCGGGACTTAACCCAACATCTCACGACACGAGCTGACGACAACCATGCACCACCTGTCACCCTGTCCCCGAAAGGGGAACGCCCTATCTCTAGGGTTGTCAGGGGATGTCAAGACCTGGTAAGGTTCTTCGCGTTGCTTCGAATTAAACCACATGCTCCACCGCTTGTGCGGGTCCCCGTCAATTCCTTTGAGTTTCAGCCTTGCGGCCGTACTCCCCAGGCGGAGTGCTTAATGCGTTTGCTGCAGCACTAAAGGGTGGATACCCTCTAACACTTAGCACTCATCGTTTACGGCGTGGACTACCAGGGTATCTAATCCTGTTCGCTCCCCACGCTTTCGCGCCTCAGCGTCAGTTACAGGCCAGAGAGCCGCCTTCGCCACTGGTGTTCCTCCACATCTCTACGCATTTCACCGCTACACGTGGAATTCCGCTCCCCTCTCCTGCACTCAAGTTCCCCAGTTTCCAATGGCCGCTCGCGGTTGAGCCGCGAGATTTCACATCAGACTTAAGGAACCGCCTGCGCGCGCTTTACGCCCAATAATTCCGGACAACGCTTGCCACCTACGTATTACCGCGGCTGCTGGCACGTAGTTAGCCGTGGCTTCCTCGTCAGGTACCGTCAAGGTACCGCCCTGTTCGAACGGTACTTGTTCTTCCCTGACAACAGAGCTTTACGATCCGAAGACCTTCTTCGCTCACGCGGCGTTGCTCCGTCAGACTTTCGTCCATTGCGGAAGATTCCCTACTGCTGCCTCCCGTAGGAGTCTGGGCCGTGTCTCAGTCCCAGTGTGGCCGGTCACCCTCTCAGGTCGGCTACGCATCGTCGCCTTGGTGAGCCGTTACCTCACCAACTAGCTAATGCGCCGCGGGCCCATCCTGCAGTGACAGCTAAAAGCCGCCTTTCAACCGAAAACCATGCGGTTTTCGGTGTTATCCGGTATTAGCTCCGGTTTCCCGAAGTTATCCCAGTCTGCAGGGCAGGTTGCCCACGTGTTACTCACCCGTCCGCCGCTAACCTAAAGGAGCAAGCTCCCTTCGGTCCGCTCGACTTGCATGTATTAGGCACGCCGCCAGCGTTCGTCCTGAGCCAGGATCAAACTCTCCAAAAAAAGTTTGTCACCAAATGCTCTTGTCAGAATCAACAGGCACGCTTTTCGTTTTGTTCAGTTTTCAAAGATCATATATCAAAAACAGCGACTTTTACATTATAAAATCATACTTTATGGTTGTCAACACTTTTTTTATTTTAATTGCTGACTTCAGTGATTATAGCAGTTTCAATCGTTTTTGACAAGCATTATTTTATATCTTCGAAAAAACTAAAAAACCTTTATAATCGACAAATCCTTGCTCTTTTCCAAAGATATAATTTGATCGGAATCTTCTGCTTGTACCATCGGCTTTGTAACCAATTTTTCATTTATAAAAACGATTTTCCCATAAGCTCCATTAGAAAGCTTTACTGTTCGTCCTACCATATCTTTTATAAATATTTTTTTGAAAGCTTGAACAACCGATAAATCAAATTTTCCAAATTGGTCTTTTTCTATTTGATCCAATACGTGAAAAGGCGATTGTCCATTGCGATATGGACGAGGAGAAATCATTGCTTGATATGCGTCTGCAAACGAAATGATTTTGGCAAAAGGATGAATTTGAACGCCTTTAATTCCTAAAGGATAACCTGATCCATCAAATCGTTCATGATGCTGCAAGACTGCAACTTTCGCACCTTCTGTTAAAGCTGGTAAATCTTTTAATAATTTATAGCTGTGAATAGGATGTTCTCTAACCTCGAGGAACTCTTTTTCTGTCAGCGCTTCTTTTTTTGTTAAAATTGCCGGCGTAATTTTTGCCATCCCACAATCACTTAACAGACCTGCAAGAGCAATTTGATTTACTTCACCAGTTAAAAATCCCATTTTTTTTGCAATTAAAGCGCTTAATAAAGAGACAGAAACAGAATGATGGCAAATATAATTTTTTGCATCACATGTTGTATAAGTCTCCATTATTTTGCTTGTTTGATCAAACCCAGCTTTTAATACTGGGAGGAGTAATGTTCTAATTTTATAAATATCTACTGAAGCACCCGACTGCCAAGATAAAAAATACTTTTGGAGCTGTTCTACTGAATGTACAAAAATTTCTTCAAAAGCAGTTTTGGATGAACTTTCCGTTTTTTGAACGTCAGCCTCATTTTTTTGAGGTTGATCAGTGGAAATATCTTCTTTCGCTTCTTTTACTCCTGTAGTAGTAGAAGTCCGGACTTGAACTTCTTTAATTAAAAATGCACGAAAAAATTCAATATGTTCCTCATTAATAACAGTGCCTTTTTTCGCAATTGGTTTTGGTGACAAAGAATAAACATCTTCTGCTAAGACAAATCCCGGCTTCAATTTTTTGACATGAATCCGCAAATGAACCCCCTCCTTTAAATAAAAATCAATTGGCACCCACTCATTTAGGAACGTAAATAAACCTAAAAACGAAAAATACCTTTTTTTTCACAGGATAAAGATTAGGAAATATTCGTTTGATCTCCATAAATTAACAATACCACAGCTTTAAAAGCTGTGGTAGACCTAAAATTAGTACTTTTTCCTTACGTTGGCAGAATATGTTTCAACAGATATCACCCTTCAAAAAAGAGCACCTTTTATTCTTCTTCCTGCTGTTCCTCTTGTTCTTCTTTTTCAACGAGCGCAACCGTTGAAACATGTTCATTTTCATCAAGTTTAATAAGCTTTACACCGACTGTATTACGTCCCATTGAAGAAATATCATTGACATCCATGCGAATCAGAACGCCGTTCCCAGTAATGATCATTAAATCTTCGTCACCGCGAACAGCTTTTACAGAAACTACCGATCCATTTTTAGGTGTAATGTTGCATGTTTTTAAACCTTTGCCGCCCCGGGTTTGGATTCGGTACTCGCTTTCGTGCGTACGTTTTCCGTACCCATTTTCAGTTACGACTAATACATCGACACCTGGGTCCAGCACTTCCATGCCGACAACTTCATCATTTTTTTCCAACGTAATTCCCTTTACGCCCGTAGCTGTGCGGCCCATTGACCGGACATCTTGTTCATGAAAACGAATTAACATTCCATTTTTTGTTCCAATTACAATATCTTTTGTACCATCTGTCAAATGTACGGAGATAAGCTCGTCCCCTTCGCGTAAGTGCAGCGCAATTAAACCGCTGTTACGTATATTGGAAAATTGAGAAAGCGGTGATCGTTTACATATTCCTTCTTTTGTCGCAAAAAATAAAAACCAATCATCAACAAATCCTGGAACAGGGATGATGGCATTGATCCATTCATCTTGGTCTATTTCCAATAAATTAATGATCGGAAGCCCTTTAGCTGTTCGTCCATATTCAGGGATTTCATATCCTTTTGCTCGATAAACTTTTCCTTTATTTGTAAAAAATAAAATAGTATCGTGTGTACAAGTTGTTAAAAGATGCTCAACAAAGTCGTCAGCATTAGTTCCCATTCCTTGAATGCCTCTTCCGCCACGCTTTTGACTGCGGTAAGTAGAAACAGGGAGGCGCTTAATATAGCCTTTATGGGTAAGCGTAATGACAATATTCTCTTTTGGAATCAAATCTTCGTCTTCAAAAGCTTCTAAACCAGTTGCGATTATTTCTGTACGGCGTTCATCATTAAAACGCTCTTTTATTTCTTCCAATTCCTCACGAATAATGTCTAAAACCTTTTCTTCGTTGGCTAATATACCTTTTAACTCTTCAATTAGCTTTATAAGCTCATTATATTCCTCTTCTATTTTTTCTCGTTCAAGGCCTGTCAGGCGCTGGAGCCGCATATCCAAGATGGCCTGTGCCTGCTTTTCCGTTAAGCTGAATTTTTCCATTAATCCTTCGCGGGCAATATCTGTTGTTTTGGAGCTTCGAATCAGGTTAATCACTTCATCGATATGATCTAATGCAATTCTTAACCCTTCCAAAATATGCGCTCGCGCTTCAGCCTTTCTTAATTCAAAAGCAGTACGTCTTCTAATAACGACTTTTTGATGATCTAAATAATGCTCTAAAATTTGTTTTAAATTTAATACTTTCGGTTCTCCGTCTACTAAAGCAAGCATATTAATTCCAAAGCTTGTTTGTAATGCCGTCTGTTTATATAAATTATTCAAAAGTACGTTGACATTTGCATCTCTCCGAACTTCGATGACTATGCGCATACCTTTTCTATCAGATTCATCTCTTAAATCGGAGATACCGTCAATTTTTTTCTCACGGACAAGCTCTGCAATCTTTTCAATAAGTTTTGCTTTATTTACTTGGTACGGAATCTCAGTCACTATAATTGCCTGTTTCCCGTTTTCTCTTTCTTCAATTTCAACCTTTGCCCGGAGCGTGATCGATCCTCGTCCGGTCTCATAAGCTTTTCGAATGCCGCTTTTCCCCATTATTTGTCCTGCCGTCGGAAAGTCCGGTCCAGGAATGATTTCCATTAGCTCTCCAATGGTGATGTCTGGATTTTTACTTAATGCCAGAACACCGTCGATTACTTCGCCGATTTGATGTGGAGGAATGTTGGTCGCCATTCCTACTGCAATTCCGGATGCGCCATTTACGAGCAAGTGCGGGAAACGGGAAGGAAGAACGACAGGCTCCTTTTCCGATCCGTCATAATTATCTTGATAATCAATGGTGTCTTTATTAATGTCACGCAAAAGTTCCATTGAAATTTTTGACATTCTCGCCTCTGTATAACGCATCGCAGCTGCGGCGTCTCCATCAACGGATCCAAAGTTTCCGTGACCATCCACCAGCATATAGCGATAGTTAAAATCTTGGGCCATTCTCACCATCGTCTCGTAAACAGCTGAATCTCCGTGTGGATGGTACTTACCGATCACATCTCCTACAATCCTTGCAGATTTTTTATGCGGTTTATCCGGAGTCATGCCAAGGTCATGCATGGCATAAAGAATTCTCCGGTGAACAGGCTTAAGTCCGTCACGGACATCAGGCAAGGCGCGCGACACGATGACGCTCATCGCATAATCAAGGAAGGATGAACGCATTTCTTGGCTTATATTGACTTCCTGTATTTGCGATTCTTTGTTTTCAGCCATTTTTTATTACCTCCGTAAAAATCAATTCCCAAACCTCACTTTATGGAGAAAAACAAAATGAGAATGGGGTGAACAAATCGATTAAATATCCAAATTTTTTACATAACGGGCGTTTTCTTCAATAAACTGGCGGCGAGGCTCCACTTTGTCTCCCATTAAAATTTCAAACGTTTCATCCGCATCAATCGCATCCTGCAATGTTACTTGAAGCAGCGTTCTAGTTGATGGATTCATTGTTGTTTCCCAAAGCTGCTCAGCATTCATTTCTCCAAGTCCTTTGTAGCGTTGAATGCTTGGCTTCGGTTGGCTTGGAAGATTGGACAAAATTTTATCGAGCTGCCGATCATTGTACGCATATTCAACCCTTTTCCCTTGTTGAATTCTATATAAAGGAGGCTGCGCAATATAAACATATCCTTTTTCGATAATTCCTCTCATGTACCGATAGAAAAAGGTAAGCAGCAGTGTACGAATATGCGCTCCGTCCACATCGGCATCCGTCATAATCACAACTTTATGGTATCTCGCTTTCGAAACATCGAAATCTTCGCCAATCCCTGTTCCAATGGCTGTGATTATGGCACGCACTTCATTGTTGGATAATATTTTGTCAAGACGTGCTTTCTCAACATTTAAAATTTTTCCTCTCAACGGCAAAATAGCTTGGAAATGTCTGTCCCGGCCCTGCTTAGCAGAACCACCGGCAGAATCACCCTCAACAACAAACAATTCTGAGATGGATGGATCTTTTGACGAACAATCTGCTAATTTTCCAGGCAAATTCGAAACATCTAATGCGCTTTTTCTTCTCGTTAATTCCCTTGCTTTTTTGGCAGCTAAACGGGCTCTTGCCGCCATCAAACCTTTTTCCACAATTTTTTTGGCTGTTTGCGGATGTTCGAAAAGAAACGTTTCAAACATTTCCGAGAAAATGGAATCCGTAATTGTTCTTACTTCGGAATTTCCAAGCTTTGTTTTCGTTTGTCCCTCAAATTGGGGATTAGGATGTTTGACAGAAATGATCGCGGTTAACCCCTCACGAACATCTTCTCCTGATAAATTTTGATCGTTTTCTTTAATAGCTCCTGTTTTTCTAGCGTAATCATTAATAACTCGAGTTAAGGCAGTTTTAAAGCCGGATTCGTGAGTGCCACCCTCATATGTGTGAATATTATTAGCAAAAGAGTAAATATTACTTGTATATCCATCATTGTATTGAAGAGCGATTTCTATTTTTATTCCATCTTTATCTCCTTCAATATAAATCGGTTCTTCATGAAGAACCTCTTTTGTACGGTTGAGATGCTTTACATAGGAGATAATGCCGCCTTCATAGTAATATAAATTTTGCCGTCCTTTTTCGTCCCGCTTATCTTCTAATGTAATCTTGATTCCACGGTTTAAAAAAGCAAGTTCTCGCAACCGCGACGCCAACGTATCATAATCATATTCGGTTGTTTCTTTAAAAATTTCAGGATCAGGCTTGAAATGCACAATGGTTCCCGTCGTTTCAGTTTTTCCAACAATTTTCAAATCTTCACAAGGCACACCTCGGCGATATTTCTGGTAGTAAATATTTCCATCGCGATGAACAAAAACCTCCAGTTCAGTTGACAGTGCATTCACAACTGAAGCTCCTACACCGTGGAGTCCACCGGAAACTTTATAGCCTCCGCCTCCGAATTTTCCTCCTGCATGAAGGACAGTCATGATGACTTCAACGGCTGGTCTTCCCATTTTCTCATGTATTCCGACGGGTATTCCTCGCCCGTTATCTTTTACTGTTATACTATTGTCTTGTTCGATCGTCACATTAATTTCTGTACAAAAACCCGCTAAAGCCTCATCTATACTATTATCGACAATTTCCCAAACGAGATGATGAAGACCCTTAGAACTGGTAGATCCAATATACATTCCAGGTCTTTTTCGAACAGCTTCCAACCCTTCCAGCACTTGAATCTGGTTTTCATCATATGTTGTTTGTTCCTCATGATTTTGTTCCATCGCCACAATGATCACCTACACTTTTATAAACATAAAATCGATTGAATAGATAAAAAATCTTTTTTCCACAAAAAAATCTAAATAGATTGATCCGCTTTTTTCAAAGTAATGACACGATCTATGCATGAGTAAAAAACAAGCTGCAGATGTTAAAATTCTTAATAGCATCATGATCTGTTTCAAAAAAAAATAATTTATATTAATTGTCCGGAAGATACACGATAGATAGCCGCTTCCTTCAAGGTTTTGTGATCAATTCCATCTACGCTTGTTGTTGTCACAAAGGTTTGCACTTTTCCTTGAATAGCATTTAATAAATGAGATTGCCTAAAATCATCTAATTCTGATAAAACGTCGTCCAACAATAATACGGGATAATCGCCAATTTCTTCATGGATCAAATCGATTTCAGCCAATTTCAGCGAAAGAGCTGTTGTGCGCTGCTGGCCTTGCGATCCAAATGTTTGAACATCCCGGCCGTTCACATAAAAAATAAGGTCATCTCTGTGGGGACCGGCTAACGTCGTTCCACGTTCTATTTCCTTTTCTCTTATTTTAGCAAACCTGTCATAGTATACTTCTACTATTTTCGACAAGTCTGCTTCTTCTGATACATCAACAGAAGGCTTATACTGAATTCTTAATTCCTCCATTCCCCTAGAAATGCTGGAATGAATCGGTTGTGCCCATTTTTCAAGCTGCTTAACAAACAAATATCTTTTTTTAATGATGCTGCTTGCTGTTTCACACAGCTGAAGTGTAAGCACATCCAACATTTTTTCATCCGTTTGCTTTCTCGTCTGGAGGAGCTTTAAATAATGATTTCTCTGCTGAATGATTTTTTGATATTTGTTCAGTTGGTGCAAATAAACGGGAGAAACTTGTCCAATTTCCATATTGATAAAACGCCTGCGAATTTGCGGACTTCCTTTTACTAAATTCAAATCTTCCGGAGCAAACATAATCACATTGACGTGACCGACATACTCGCTTAATTTTTTTTGTTCTAAATAATTTAATTTAGCTTTTTTCCCTTTGTTGGAAATAATTAATTCAACCGTAGAAAAACGATTTTGTTTTTCTATTCTCCCTTCTATTTTAGCATATTCCTTCTCCCATTGAATGAGCTCTTTATCATTGCTGGTTCGATGGGATTTCGCCATCGCCAAAACATAGATGCCCTCCATCATATTTGTTTTCCCTTGGGCATTTTCTCCAATTATCACATTGACTTTGTTTTCAAATTGTATATGAAGGGACTCATAATTACGGTAGTTCTTTAAACTGAATTCTTTTAAATACAATGAAGGTCACCAACTTCAGTTTTTTACAATAAAGGTTCCAGTCTCTTTTACTTCTACGATGTCTCCGTCTCTCAGTTTTCTCCCCCGGCGCTGTTCCCTCTCAGAATTTACGAGCACTTCATGCTCCTGGAGAAACCATTTTGCCATTCCGCCAGTTTGGATGACATCCGCCAATTTTAAAAATTGTCCGAGTGTAATATATTCACCTTTAATTTGAACAATACGCTTCATCTGATTTTCATCCGCTTTCTCAAAATAGTCTCTAACTTTTTATTTTACTAAATATTTCCCAATTCGAAAAGAAAGCTACTAGCTTTTTTGATTACTAGTAGCTTTCTTTTTATTTCCAGCACTATAAAATAGTGGAATTTATCGTGAAGAATCCGACGACAGCTGTTTAATATGTTCGAACAGGAAGAATCAGCTGCAAAACTGTTTCATCTTCGGGAACACGAATTAAAAACGGCCTCATCGCCCCTGTAAAGCTGATGTGAATTTCTGATCCTTCCACTGCTTTTAATGCATCTATCATATATTTTGCACTAAAGGAAATTTTTAAATCTTCTCCCTGAACATCTTTGGCATGAATTTCTTCGACAACCTTCCCAATTTCCGGTGAATTTGACAAGATTTCAACCTTCCCGTTAGGAAATGTTGTCAACTTGACGACGTTATTGCGTCCTTCTCTTGCAAGAAGAGATGCGCGGTCTATAGCTTGTAAAAAATCTTTTGCGTCAAGAACAATATCCGTTTTACTTTCCATTGGAATAAGTCTGCTCGTATCAGGGTAATTTCCGTCTAAGAGACGTGAAAAGAATAATATGTTTTTCGTCTTAAACAAAACTTGATTTTCTGTAATGACAATTTCGACAAGATCATCGTTTTCATCAAGAATTTTATTCAGCTCATTTAAGCTTTTTCCCGGAATAACGACATTATGCGCTTCAGAAATATTGGTTTCCACTTTTGCTTTCCGTAAAGCTAATCGATGGCTGTCCGTTGCAATACATGTTAATTCGCCAGTTTCTAAACGCCAGTTTACACCGGTTAAAATTGGTCTTGTTTCTGAAACCGAAACAGCAAAAACTGTTTGTCGAATTAAGGTTTTTAATAGATCTGATGGAATTTTAAAAACGTTTTGCTCCTCAATTTCCGGCAATCTTGGATATTCTTCTGCATCCAAACCATGCAGATTAAATTCCGCACTTCCTGATCGAATAATAGTTAGAAAGTGGTTTTCCACTTTCATTTCCACTTTATCCTGCGGAAGCTTCCTCACAATATCACTAAAAAAACGAGCTTGCAAAACAATGCTTCCGGGCTCGATAATTTCCGCTTGAATCGTTCCATTTTCTTCTGCAGGTATAAAGGACTCAATCGAAATGTCTGAATCACTGCCTGTTAATGAAATGCCCTCTTCTGTTGCGACAATTTTTATTCCGGTCAATATAGGTATGGTTGTTCTAGAGGAGACGGCCTTCATGACATCTTGGACGCTTTCAACAAGCTTATTTTTTTGGACAATAACTTGCATGTAAATCCTCCTTCTAAGGCTGCACTGCCATCTATCAAACAAATACATTTTATATTATTATTATTTTTTAATTAAAAAATATAGTATAAGTAGTAATAGGGCTTGTGGATATGTTGATAACAATGTTAATGAAAGGAAGCACAGTCTATCCACATGTGGATAAACTGTGCGTACCAACGTCAAAATTATTCACAATGTCCTCAACTAATGATGAATGGAATGCTTTAACTGTTCTATTATCTCATTTATTTGATTTTGCAGCTGTGGGTCTTCTTCTAATAACTTTGAAATTTTTTCATGAGCATGAATGACTGTTGTATGGTCTCTTCCTCCAAATTCTTCTCCAATTTTCGGCAAGGAAGAGTCGGTTAATTCTCTTGATAAGTACATGGCAATCTGTCTTGGAAATGCAACAGATTTTGTCCTCTTTTTTGCTTTGAAATCTTCCAATTTAACATTAAAATGCTGTCCAACTACACGTTGAATTTCTTGAATGGTAATAATTTTTGGCTTGGAGCTCGGTATAATGTCTTTTAATGCTTCTGCCGCAAGATCCGCGTTAATATCTTTATTGATGAGAGAAGAATAAGCTACTACGCGTATAAGGGCACCTTCTAGCTCACGAATATTTGTATCAATTTGATTGGCAATATAAAGCATGACTTCGTTTGGAATATCTAATCCGTCAGCTTTCGCCTTTTTTCTTAAAATGGCAATTCTTGTTTCGAGGTCAGGAGGAGTAATATCTGTTATAAGCCCCCATTCAAAACGTGATCTCAGTCGGTCTTCAAGAGTAGGAATCTCTTTTGGCGGCCTATCGCTCGAAATGACTATTTGCTTACTTTCCTCATGTAGTGTGTTGAACGTATGGAAAAATTCCTCTTGCGTTTGTTCTTTTCCCGCAAGAAATTGAATATCATCTATTAGCAGAACATCAACATTCCGGTATTTATTGCGAAATTCATCGGCTTTATTGTCACGGATTGAGTTAATAAATTCATTCGTAAATTTTTCTGATGACAAATAGACGACTCTTGCGGAAGGATTATGTTCTAATACATAATGGCCGATTGCATGCATTAAATGAGTTTTTCCGAGACCGACGCCACCATAAATAAACAGCGGGTTGTATGCTTTTGCCGGCGCTTCCGCAACAGCCAGGGATGCAGCATGGGCAAATCGATTTCCTGAGCCGATAACAAACGTATCAAAAGTATATTTTGGATTCAGCAA